>NZ_JBNWDU010000005.1:0-478443 GCF_053521725.1 Agrobacterium sp. CG160-95
TGAAGAAGTCGAAATCGTCGGCATTCGTCCGACGTCGAAGACGACGGTTACCGGCGTTGAAATGTTCCGCAAGCTGCTCGACCAGGGCCAGGCTGGCGATAACATCGGTGCTCTGGTTCGCGGCGTTACCCGTGACGGCGTTGAGCGTGGCCAGATCCTGTGCAAGCCGGGTTCGGTCAAGCCGCACAAGAAGTTCATGGCAGAAGCCTACATCCTGACGAAGGAAGAAGGCGGCCGTCATACGCCGTTCTTCACGAACTACCGTCCGCAGTTCTACTTCCGTACGACTGACGTTACCGGTATCGTTTCGCTTCCAGAAGGCACGGAAATGGTTATGCCTGGCGACAACGTGACTGTTGAAGTCGAGCTGATCGTTCCGATCGCGATGGAAGAAAAGCTGCGCTTCGCTATCCGCGAAGGCGGCCGTACCGTCGGCGCCGGCATCGTCGCTTCTATCGTCGAGTAATTTCACGACGTTGAAATTCAGACCGGCGGCGGTGTTACCCACACCGCCGCCGGGCTTTTAGTAAAAAAGCCTGGCGGCGTTGCATTTTTAGTGCTTGAAAAATTCGGTGAAAGCGCGTAAACGCGCATTCACACTCACCCGCTGGATTCGCAAGCAATTGCGGAGCGCGGTGTTTTAGCAATACAGACTACTGAAATGATTGGGGTGCGACGCGCATCCCTCTCGATTTTTGAAAATCTGCGGCGCCACGATCAATAGAAGTTCATGTGTTTCCGCGTGCGGAAACGAATAACAAAGAACAAGGACAAGACGAATGAACGGCCAGAATATCCGTATCCGCCTCAAGGCGTTCGATCACCGGATCCTCGATGCCTCTACCCGTGAAATCGTGTCGACCGCAAAGCGCACCGGCGCCAGCGTTCGCGGCCCGGTTCCGCTCCCCACCCGCATCGAAAAGTTTACCGTCAACCGCTCTCCTCACGTTGATAAGAAGAGCCGTGAACAGTTCGAAATGCGGACGCACAAGCGTCTTCTCGATATCGTTGACCCCACCCCGCAGACCGTCGATGCTCTGATGAAGCTTGACCTGGCTGCCGGCGTTGACGTTGAAATCAAGCTCTAAGACTGGCCTGACCTCATCCAAGTGAGGGCCATATAACAAGGAAGGTACGTGGAGAAATCCAACGGCTTCCAATCCGGAGACCGGAAACATCGTGAGATGTCGAAGGGCACTCCTTAACAAAGGCCAAAAAGGGTTTTCCCTTCAAGGCTCGCAAGAGGATGAACCAATGCGTTCAGGTGTGATTGCACAGAAAGTGGGTATGACCCGCGTCTACAACGACGCTGGTGAACATATTCCAGTAACAGTATTGCGGATGGATAACGTACAAGTCGTTTCCCAGCGCACGGAAGACAAGAATGGCTACACCGCAGTTCAGCTCGGTGCCGGCCAGTCCAAGGTCAAAAACACGACGAAGGCGCTTCGCGGTCATTTTGCCGCTGCCAATGTCGAACCGAAAGCAAAGCTCGTCGAGTTCCGGGTTTCCCCCGAGAACCTGATCGATATCGGTGCAACACTGACCGCAACTCATTTTCAGGCCGGCCAGCTGGTCGACGTAACGGGAACCACGATCGGTAAGGGTTTTGCCGGTGCTATGAAGCGTCACAACTTCGGTGGTGGTCGCGCTTCGCACGGTAACTCCGTATCGCACCGTGCGCACGGTTCGACTGGTAACAACCAGGATCCGGGCCGCGTGTGGAAGGGCAAGCGCATGGCTGGTCATATGGGCCAGACGCGCGTTACGACCCAGAACCTCGAAGTCGTTTCGACCGATGAAGACCGTGGCCTGATCCTCGTTAAGGGTGCAGTTCCCGGTTCCAAGGGCGCCTGGATCATCGTCCGCGACGCCGTCAAGTCGGCCGCGAAGTAAGGGAGCCTTATCATGGAATTGAACGTCAAGACCCTCGAGGGAAAAGACGCCGGCAAGGTTTCTCTGTCGGACGAGATTTTCGGCCTCGATCCCCGTCAGGATATCCTGGCCCGTATGGTTCGCTGGCAGCTTGCAAAGAAGCAGCAGGGAACGCACAAGACCAAGACCCGTGCGGAAGTTTCCCGTACTGGTGCGAAGATGTACAAGCAGAAGGGTACGGGCCGCGCTCGTCACCATTCGGCTCGCGCACCGCAGTTCCGCGGCGGCGGCAAGGCCCACGGCCCGGTCGTTCGCAGCCACGCACACGACCTTCCCAAGAAGGTTCGCGCGCTTGCTCTGCGTCACGCCCTGTCTGCAAAGCTGAAGGCTGAAGATCTGATCATCGTCGATCAGCTCGTCGCGTCCGAAGCAAAGACCAAGGCTCTGCTGGGCAGCTTCGCTTCGCTTGGCCTGACCAACGCTCTCGTTATCGGTGGCGCAGAACTTGATGGCAACTTCAAGCTCGCAGCTCAGAACATCCCGAATGTGGACGTTCTGCCGGTTCAGGGCATCAATGTTTACGACATCCTGCGTCGTGGTAAGCTCGTGCTTTCCAAGGCTGCTGTAGAGGCTCTGGAGGAGCGGTTCAAATGACGGATCTTCGCCACTACGATGTGATCGTATCTCCTTCGATCACGGAAAAGTCGACGCTGGTATCCGAACAGAACCAGGTCGTATTCAACGTCGCCAAAAGCGCTTCCAAGCCTGAAATCAAGGCCGCCGTGGAAGCTCTCTTCGGCGTCAAAGTCACGGCTGTGAACACGCTTATCCGCAAGGGTAAGACCCGTCGTTTCCGTGGGTTCGCCGGTAAGCTGAAAGACGTCAAGAAAGCCGTCGTTACGCTCGCCGAAGGTCAATCCATCGACGTGTCCACCGGACTCTAAAGGTTAGGCCCAAGCGGGCAAAGACCCAAAAGGGAACAAGAATATGGCATTGAAAAGTTTCAATCCGACCACGCCAAGCCAGCGTCAGCTGGTTATCGTGGACCGCGCTTCGCTCTACAAGGGCAAGCCGGTAAAGGCTCTCACCCAGGGCCTCAGCTCCAAGGGTGGCCGCAACAACCAGGGCCGGATCACCGTCCGGTTCCAGGGTGGTGGTCACAAGCGGACCTACCGTCTGGTGGACTTCAAGCGTCGCAAGTTCGACGTTGAAGGCACCGTTGAACGTTTGGAATACGACCCCAACCGCACCGCGTTCATCGCGCTGGTTACGTATACCGACGGCGAACAGGCTTACATTCTCGCGCCACAGCGTCTCGCTGCCGGTGACAAGGTGATCGCCTCCGACAAGGCAGTGGACGTGAAGCCCGGCAACACCATGCCGCTTCAGTACATTCCGGTCGGTTCGATCATCCACAACGTCGAGATGAAGCCAGGTAAAGGCGGTCAGATTGCCCGCTCCGCCGGTACGTACGTCCAGCTCGTCGGCCGCGATGCCGGTATGGCTATCCTGCGTCTCAACTCGGGCGAACAGCGTCTGGTGCACGGCTCCTGCCTCGCATCGATCGGCGCAGTTTCGAACTCCGATCACGGCAACACTAACGACGGCAAGGCCGGTCGTTCGCGTTGGCGTGGCAAGCGTCCGCACGTTCGCGGCGTCGTCATGAACCCGGTCGACCACCCGCACGGTGGTGGTGAAGGTCGCACGTCGGGTGGTCGTCACCCGGTTACTCCGTGGGGTAAACCCACGAAGGGCAAGCGCACCCGTTCGAACAAGTCGACCGACAAGTTCATCATGCGTTCGCGCCATCAGCGCAAGAAGTAAGAGGAGAAGTCTCAAGTGGCTCGTTCAGTTTGGAAAGGTCCGTTTGTTGACGGCTATCTTCTCACTAAGGCTGAGAAGGTGCGCGAAAGCGGACGCAATGAAGTAATCAAGATCTGGAGCCGTCGCTCCACGATCCTGCCGCAGTTCGTCGGATTGACGTTTGGCGTCTACAACGGCAGCAAGCATGTGCCCGTCTCTGTCAATGAAGACATGGTCGGACACAAGTTCGGTGAATTCTCTCCGACCCGTACCTATTACGGTCACGGCGCGGACAAGAAGGCAAAGAGGAAGTAATCATGGCGAAGGCTAAGACCGAACGCCGGCTGAAGGACAATGAGGCTCAGGCCATTGCCCGTACGCTCCGCGTCAGCCCCCAGAAACTGAACCTGGTTGCCGCTCTTATCCGTGGCAAGAAGGTTGATCGCGCTCTCGCCGAGCTCGAATTCTCCCGCAAGCGCATCGCAGGGACCGTCAAGAAGACGCTCGAATCTGCGATTGCCAATGCGGAAAACAACCATGACCTCGACGTCGACGCTCTCGTCGTCGCCGAGGCCTATGTTGGCAAGTCCATCACCATGAAGCGTTTCCACGCTCGTGGCCGTGGTCGTGCATCCCGCATTGAAAAGCCGTTCTCTCACCTCACGATCGTTGTTCGTGAAGTTGAGGAAAAAGGGGAGGCCGCATAATGGGTCAGAAAATCAATCCGATCGGCTTCCGCCTCGGCATCAACCGTACCTGGGATAGCCGCTGGTACGCTGACACCGCTGAATACGGCAAGCTGCTGCATGAAGACCTGAAGATCCGGGCTTACCTGATCAAGGAACTCAAGCAGGCCGGTATCGCCAAGGTGGTCATCGAGCGTCCGCACAAGAAGTGCCGCGTTACGATCCATTCGGCTCGTCCGGGTCTCATCATCGGCAAGAAGGGCGCGGACATCGAGAAGCTTCGCAAGAAGCTTTCCGAGATGACCAACTCCGAAACGCACCTCAACATCGTTGAAGTGCGCAAGCCGGAAATCGACGCGACTCTCGTCGCTCAGTCGATCGCCCAGCAGCTCGAGCGCCGCGTGGCTTTCCGCCGTGCGATGAAGCGTTCGGTTCAGTCCGCAATGCGTCTTGGCGCCGAAGGCATCAAGATCACCTGCGGTGGCCGTCTCGGTGGCGCCGAAATCGCTCGTACCGAATGGTACCGCGAAGGACGCGTTCCGCTGCACACGCTGCGTGCGGACATCGACTACGGCACAGCTGAAGCGGAAACCGCGTTCGGCATCTGCGGCATCAAGGTCTGGATCTTCAAGGGCGAAATCCTTGAGCACGATCCGATGGCTTCTGAGCGTCGTGGTCTCGAAGGCGATGCTCAGGGCCCTGCAAGCCGTGAGCGTGGCGATCGTCCCGATCGTCGTCGCGAAAACGCTTGATTGACGCTGGCGAAAGATAAGCTCGGAGAAGTAAGAAAATGTTGCAGCCAAAGCGTACTAAGTACCGCAAGCAGTTCAAGGGACGCATCAAGGGCGTCGCCAAGGGCGGCTTTGACCTGGCATTCGGTGAATTCGGCTTGAAGTCGCAGGAACCGAACCGCGTGAACGCACGCGAGATCGAAGCGGCCCGCCGCGCGATCACGCGTTACATGAAGCGCGCAGGTCGTGTGTGGATCCGCGTATTCCCTGACGTTCCGGTAACGGCAAAGCCGACCGAAGTTCGTATGGGTAAGGGCAAGGGTTCGGTCGAATACTGGGCATGCAAGGTCAAGCCCGGTCGTATGATGTTCGAGATCGACGGTGTGTCCGAGGAGATCGCCCGCGAGGCGCTTCGTCTCGGCGCTGCCAAGCTCTCGGTCAAGACGCGCTTCGTACAGCGCATCGCAGAGTAAGGAGCAAGGCACATGAAAGCCGATGAAGTTCGCGGCCTCAGCGCCGACCAGCTCAAGGACAAGCTCGCCGATCTGAAGAAGGAGCAGTTCAACCTGCGCTTCCAGAAGGCGACTGGCCAGCTGGAGAAGTCCTCGCGCATCAACGAAGTCCGCAAGGACATCGCCCGCGTTAAAACCATTGCCCGCCAGAAGGCGGCAGAAGCCAAGGCCTAAGGAAAAATAATATGCCGAAACGCATTCTGCAGGGCGTCGTAGTGTCCGACAAGAACGAGAAGACTGTTGTAGTCCGGGTTGAGCGCCGATTCGCTCACCCGCTGCTCCAGAAGACCGTTCGCCGTTCGAAGAAGTACAAGGCACACGACGAAAACAATCAGTATAAGGTCGGCGATGTCGTTTCCATCGAGGAATGCGCACCGATCTCCAAGGACAAGCGCTGGACGGTCGTTTCCGCCCAGGCTTAATTTCATCAGAATCGCGCCAGGTCTCTTGTACTTGGCGCGAAATACTGTATGAAGCACCGCAAGGACGCTCGTGAATCGAGCGTCTTTTGCTTTGATGCGCACGGAAGGTCCTTCGGGAAACCACCCTGTCACGACATTTCCGCGCAAAAAAAGAGACATTCATAAGCTGGGGCAGGGGGCTCACTCGGGAGAGTTTGCCCAACCGTTCCGGTAACAACAAGAAGGCGACCTGACATGATTCAGATGCAAACAAACCTCGACGTGGCGGATAATTCCGGCGCACGTCGTGTCATGTGCATCAAGGTGCTGGGCGGCTCGAAGCGCAAATATGCTTCTGTTGGCGACATTATTGTCGTTTCCATCAAGGAAGCTATTCCGCGCGGCCGCGTCAAGAAGGGCGATGTGATGAAGGCGGTTGTCGTTCGCACCGCCAAGGACATCCGTCGCGCTGACGGCAGCGTCATCCGTTTCGATAACAACGCAGCCGTTCTTATCGACAACAAGAAAGAGCCCATCGGCACCCGTATCTTCGGACCGGTTCCGCGCGAACTTCGCGCCAAGAACCACATGAAGATCATCTCGCTGGCTCCGGAAGTACTGTAAGGAGCGTATGCGATGCAGAAAATTCGTAAAGGCGACAACGTTGTCGTATTGACCGGTAAGGACAAGGGCCGTACCGGCGAAGTAATCCAGGTTTTGCCGAAGGAAGATCGGGCCGTTGTGCGTGGCGTTAACATGGTGAAGCGTCACCAGCGCCAGACCCAGGCTCAGGAAGCTGGCATCATCAACAAGGAAGCGTCCTTGCACATCTCCAACATTGCCATCGTCGATAAGGATGGCAAGCCGACCCGCGTTGGCTTTACTGTTGTAGATGGCAAGAAGGTCCGCGTGGCCAAGCGTTCGGGAGAAGTGATCGATGGCTGATAAGTACGAGCCGCGTCTCAAGACGGAGTACGTTTCCCGTATCCGTGGCGCCATGCAGGAGAAGTTCTCCTACGCCAACGTGATGATGATCCCGAAGCTTGAAAAGATCGTGATCAACATGGGTGTTGGCGAGGCAACTGCCGACTCCAAGAAGCCAACCATTGCTGCCGGTGACCTGGCTGCGATTGCCGGCCAGAAGCCGGTTGTTACCCGCGCTCGCAACTCGATCGCTGGTTTCAAGGTTCGCGAAGGCATGCCGATCGGTGCGAAGGTTACCCTTCGTGGCGCCCGCATGTATGAATTCCTTGATCGCCTGGTCAACATCGCGCTGCCGCGCGTTCGCGACTTCCGGGGTCTGAACCCGAAGAGCTTTGACGGCCGTGGCAACTTCGCCATGGGCATCAAGGAACACATTGTGTTCCCTGAGATCAACTACGATAAGGTTGATCAGATGTGGGGCATGGACATCATCGTTTGCACGACGGCGACGTCGGACGACGAAGCACGGGCTCTGCTTACAGAGTTCAACTTCCCGTTCCGTCACTAACCGTAACGACGAGCGTAGAAAAGGAACTCCGATATGGCGAAAACAAGCGCAGTTGAAAAGAACAAGCGCCGCCGCAAGTCGGTCGCCCAGCAGGCCACCAAGCGGGCTGCACTGAAGGCGATCGTGATGAACCAGTCCCTTCCGATCGAAGACCGGTTCAAGGCCACTCTGAAGCTCGCTTCGCTGCCGCGTGACGGCTCGAAGACGCGTATCCGCAACCGCTGCGAAGTAACGGGCCGTCCGCGCGCGTTCTATCGCAAACTCAAGATGTCGCGTATCGCGCTTCGTGAGCTGGGCAATTCCGGCAAGGTGCCGGGCATTGTCAAGTCGAGCTGGTAAGGAGACGGGCACATGACCATGACTGATCCTTTGGGTGATATGCTCACCCGCATCCGCAATGGTGCTGCTCGCCGTAAGTCTTCGGTAAGCACGCCTGCTTCCAGCCTCCGCGCACGCGTTCTCGACGTGCTGCAGGCTGAAGGCTACATTCGCGGTTATTCCAAGGTCGATTTCGAAAACGGCAAGGCCGAATTCACGATCGAACTGAAGTACTACGAAGGCGCGTCCGTGATCCGTGAGATCGGCCGCGTTTCCAAGCCGGGCCGCCGAGTTTATGTCTCGGTTAAGTCCATTCCGCAGGTCGCGAACGGCCTCGGCATCACCATCCTTTCGACCCCGAAGGGCGTGATGGCCGATCACCAAGCTCGCGAACAGAACGTTGGTGGCGAGGTTCTTTGCTCGGTCTTCTAAGACCCGAGCACGGATCTCCATAACGAACAGACAGGATTGAACAATGTCTCGTATCGGTAAAAAGCCCGTTCAGGTTCCAGCAGGTGTTACGGCCAATGTCGACGGCCAGAAGGTCACTGCTAAGGGCCCGAAGGGTGAACTGTTTTTCGTCGCTAATGACGACATCCAGCTGAAACTCGAAGATAATGGCGTTTCCGTAACGCCGGCCAACAACACCAAGGAAGCTCGTTCGAAGTGGGGCATGTCCCGCACGATGATCGAGAACATCTTCAAGGGTGTTAAGGACGGCTACGAACGCAAGCTCGAAATCAACGGCGTCGGTTACCGTGCCGCCCTGCAGGGCAAGAACCTGCAGCTGGCTCTCGGTTTCAGCCACGATGTAGTTTACGAGCCTCCGGTCGGCATCACCATTGCCGTTCCGAAGCCGACGGAAATCATCGTTTCCGGCATCAACAAGCAGCAGGTTGGCCAGGTTGCCGCGGAAATCCGCGAATACCGTGGTCCCGAGCCCTACAAGGGCAAGGGCGTGAAGTACGCTGAAGAGCGTATCGTCCGCAAAGAAGGCAAGAAGAAGTAAGGATCACGCGAAATGGCTAGCAGGAAAGAAGCACTTGCACGTCGCGCGAGCCGTGTGCGCCGCCAGATCAAGGCGGTTGCCAATGGCCGCCCGCGCCTGTCGGTTCATCGCTCGTCGAAGAACATCTACGCTCAGATCATCGATGACGTTGCTGGCAAGACGCTTGCGTCTGCCTCCACGCTCGAAGCGGATCTGCGCGGCTCGCTCAAGACCGGCGCCGACGTTGCAGCAGCAGCTGTCGTAGGCAAGCTGGTTGCAGAGCGTGGCGTCAAGGCTGGCGTCAAGGATGTTGTATTCGACCGTGGCGCATTCATCTATCACGGCCGTATCAAGGCTGTGGCAGAAGCTGCCCGCGAAGGCGGTCTGAACTTCTGAGTGCTTGACCCTTTCGATTGTTCGCAATCGAGAGAAAGGGTCACGCACCACTCAAGATCCTGCAGCGTCCTTTGCGTGTCGGTTTCGACACGCGGCGCTGCAGTTTCCGCCCTGACAACGATCCGGGCGGAATTTCACCGGACCATGCGGGTCTCTTCATCGAGGCCGGTGGTCTTTTCGTTTGCCGTTCCACCCGTAAAAGAAAAAGGACAAGGACAATGGCACAGGAAAAAAGAGGTTCTCGCGACGACCGCCAGAACCGTGAAGAACGCGATAGCGAATTCGTCGACAAGCTGGTCGCGATCAACCGCGTTGCAAAGGTTGTTAAGGGTGGCCGTCGCTTTGGCTTCGCCGCTCTCGTCGTCGTCGGCGACCAGAAGGGCCGCGTTGGCTTCGGTCACGGCAAGGCTCGCGAAGTTCCGGAAGCCATCCGTAAGGCAACCGAGAGCGCAAAGCGCGATCTGATCTTCGTTCCGCTGCGCGATGGCCGCACGCTGCATCACGACGTTAATGGCCGTCACGGCGCAGGCAAGGTTCTGCTGCGTTCGGCCAAGGCCGGTACCGGTATCATCGCCGGTGGTCCGATGCGCGCTGTTTTCGAAACGCTGGGCGTTCATGACGTTGTGGCCAAGTCGACCGGTTCTTCGAACCCGTACAACATGGTTCGCGCAACGTTCGACGCTCTGAAGCATCAGGTTCATCCTAAGGACATCGCTGCACAGCGTGGTCTCAAGTATGCGACCCTTCAGTCTCGTCGTGCCGCTTCCGGCAACGCTTCTGAAGAATAAGGAGCTGGATCATGGCCAAGAAGACTACTGAAGCCAAAAAGACTGTTACGGTCGAACAGATCGGCAGCCCTATCCGCCGCCCGGCAATCCAGCGTCAGACGCTGGTCGGTCTGGGTCTCAACAAGATGCACCGTCAGCGCACCCTGGAAGATACTCCTGCGGTTCGCGGCATGATCCGTGCGGTCCAGCATCTCGTTCGCGTCGTTGACGAGAAGTGAGACGGAGTAACCTATCATGAAACTCAATGAAATCAGAGACAACGAAGGCTCCACCAAGGACCGTATCCGCGTAGGTCGTGGTATCGGTTCCGGCAAGGGCAAAACCGGTGGTCGCGGTGTGAAGGGTCAGAAGGCTCGTTCGGGCGTCGCCATCAACGGTTTTGAAGGCGGTCAGATGCCAATCTACCGTCGTCTTCCTAAGCGCGGTTTCAACAACATTTTCGCTTCCGAATTTGCTGTTGTATCGCTTGGTCGCATTCAGACCGCCATCGACGCCAAGAAGCTCGACGCTTCCGCAACGATCGATGCTGCTGCTCTCAAGGCTGCTGGCGTTATCCGTCGCACCAAGGACGGCGTTCGCATTCTCGCTGACGGCGAACTGACGAGCAAGGTTGCTTTTGAAGTTGCCGGCGCTTCCAAGCCTGCACTCGAAAAGATTGAGAAGGCTGGCAGCTCTATCAAGCTTCTCGCAGTTGCAGCTGAAGCCTCCGAGTAATATATAGACTTCAGACGCCCGGGGCATAGTCGCTCCGGGCGTTTGCGCTCCCTGGCTTATGGTGCTCTCGATTTAAATCGATTTATTGTGGCATCATGGCAAACTCTTCGCGGTGCAGCTGTTATGCGCGCCACATGCGGCATAAAGTGCCGCAGGGAGAGCCTCACAGTTCTTGAACTTCCTTGAGGGAGGGGATAGGACATAAAAAAACAGGGTGAGGCATGATGGCGGCGCAACGCCGTGTTCGTCCGAAGCCCGTTTTTGAACCGGTATTTTTAGACCTTTCCGCATTGGCCGGTTTCGCTGGCCGGCAAGGGTCATTCGGAGAAATTTATGGCTTCAGCAGCGGAACAACTGGCTTCGAACCTGAATTTTTCGACCTTCGCTAAGGCGGAGGATCTGAAAAAGCGTCTCTGGTTTACTCTTGCCGCACTTCTCGTCTACCGTCTTGGTACCCACATTCCGCTTCCGGGTCTGAACCCAGAAGCCTATGCGCAGGCCTTCCGTGGCCAGGCCAACGGTATTCTCGGTCTTTTCAACATGTTTGCGGGTGGCGCAGTCGAGCGTATGGCGATCTTCGCCCTCGGCATCATGCCTTACATCTCCGCTTCGATCATCGTGCAGCTCATGACCTCGGTCGTGCCTTCGCTCGAAGCGTTGAAGAAGGAAGGCGAAGCCGGACGCAAGATCATCAACCAGTACACGCGCTACGGCACGGTACTGCTTGGCACCCTGCAGGCCTACGGCATCGCTGTTGGCCTTGAGAGCGGCAACGGCCTCGTGGTCGATCCTGGCCTGTTCTTCCGTATTTCCACCGTCATCACGCTGCTCGGCGGCACGATGTTCCTGATGTGGCTTGGCGAACAGATTACCTCGCGCGGCATCGGCAACGGTATTTCGCTCATCATCTTTGCCGGTATTGCCGCAGGTCTGCCCAAGGCGCTTGCCGGCACGCTGGAACTCGGCCGCACCGGTGCGCTGTCGACGACGCTCATCCTCATGGTCGTTATCGTGGCAATCGGCGTCATCGCGCTGATCGTTTTCGTGGAGCGCGCCCAGCGCCGTCTGCTGATACAATATCCGAAACGCCAGGTCGGCAACCGGATGTTCCAGGGCGATACCTCGCATCTGCCGCTGAAGCTCAACACGGCTGGCGTTATTCCCGCGATCTTCGCATCCTCGCTGCTGCTTCTGCCTGCGACGGCTGCCGGCTTTGCCGGAAACACCAATCTGCCGGGCTGGGCAACCTCGATCATCGCGTCGCTGCAGCATGGACAGCCGCTGTTCATGGCGCTCTACGGCCTGCTCATCGCGTTCTTTGCATTTTTCTACACGGCTATCGTCTTCAATCCGAAGGACACGGCCGATAACCTCAAGAAGCACGGCGGCTTCATTCCGGGCATTCGTCCGGGCGAGCGCACCGCGGAGTACATCGATTACGTTCTGACCCGTATCACGGTTGTCGGCGCTGTTTATCTTGTCTTCGTGTGTATCCTTCCTGAGACACTTATCGCACGTACGGGCATTCCATTAGCCCTTGGTGGTACTTCGCTTTTGATCGTTGTCAGTGTAACTCTGGACACGGTTGCGCAAATTCAGGGACACCTGATCGCGCAGCAGTATGAAGGACTGATCAAGAAGTCGAAGTTGCGTGGAGGAAAGAGGGGACGATGAGACTGATATTTTTAGGTCCGCCGGGTGCGGGCAAGGGAACCCAGGCCAAACGCCTGACTGACAAGTACGGGATCCCGCAGCTTTCCACCGGTGACATGCTTCGCGCTGCGGTTAGCGCGGGCACGGAAATAGGCAAGCGCGCCAAGGCCGTCATGGACGCCGGCGGGCTGGTTTCCGACGATATCGTCAATCAGATCGTTTCCGAACGCATCGAAGCTCCGGACTGTGCCAAGGGTTTCATTCTCGATGGCTATCCGCGCACCGTTCCGCAGGCCAAGGCGCTTGCCGAGAACATGCACAAGAAGAATGTCGCCCTCGATGCCGTCATCGAACTGAAGGTGGACGAGGAGGCGCTGATTCGCCGAATCGAAAATCGCGTTGCAGAGACCATCGCTGCCGGTGGCACGGTTCGTTCAGACGACAATCCGGAAGCCTTCCGCAAGCGGTTGACGGAGTATCGCGAGAAGACTGCGCCGCTGTCGCAATATTACAGCGAGCAGGGCGAACTTGTGACACTGGATGGCATGGCTGATGTCGATGCCGTCACTGCGGCCATCGAACGGGTTCTGGAAAAGGCCTCGGCCTGATGGTTGGAGCGGGATGGTGAAAACCGCAGGCGGTTTTCCCGGCAAATCCTGTGCTCCTGATACGGCGTATCCTTTGGATCGCAAAAGAATCTTGGCGGAGCCGGTTGCTTTTTAGCGCTGATTCCGTTAAACACCGCGCCAACTCGCGACATCCCAAGCGACTGGCGCGGATTTCCCTTAAGGGAGGGAAATCCGGGTTCGGTCGTTTTGACTTGTCACGGACATCAATTTTGAACTGGCGGTCGTGTCGGCCGCTCGAATGGAATCACCACTTGCCGGATGGCAACTGGAACCAAGGAGAAAAGACGTGGCACGTATCGCTGGCGTCAACATCCCGACTGCAAAGCGCGTTGTTATTGCGCTGACGTATATTCACGGGATTGGTCCGAAATTCGCGCAGGAAATCATGGACAAGGTCGGTCTTCCGGCTGACAAGCGCGTTCATCAGCTTACGGATGCTGAAGTTCTTCAGATCCGCGAAGCCATCGACCGCGACTATCAGGTCGAAGGCGATCTTCGTCGCGAGACCTCGATGAACATCAAGCGTCTGATGGACCTCGGCTGCTACCGCGGCCTGCGTCACCGTCGTGGCCTTCCGGTCCGCGGTCAGCGCACGCACACCAACGCCCGCACCCGTAAGGGTCCGGCGAAGGCTATCGCTGGTAAGAAGAAGTAATTTTCCGGTTCTCCGGAAAGGAGAGGCTGGTGCGGTCTGCGCCAGCCTTTCTGAGTTTGGCGTGAAGCTCGGAAACGGGTCGAGCGCCGGTGTAGCCGCTGGTGTTACGGCGGTGAAGAGATCAATGAAAGGTATAAAATGGCCAAGGAAGCCGCACGCGTTCGCCGTCGCGAACGTAAAAATATCACGTCGGGCGTCGCGCATGTCAACTCGACCTTCAACAACACGATGATCACCATCACCGACGCACAGGGCAATGCTATTGCCTGGTCGTCCGCTGGTGCCAAGGGCTTCAAGGGTTCGCGCAAGTCGACCCCGTTTGCTGCCCAGATCGCTGCTGAAGATTGCGCGAAGAAGGCTCAGGAACACGGCATGAAGTCGCTTGAAGTTGAAGTTTGCGGTCCGGGTTCCGGCCGTGAATCGGCACTTCGCGCTCTGCAGGCTGCCGGTTTCATGATCACTTCCATTCGCGACGTGACGCCGATCCCGCACAACGGTTGCCGTCCGCGCAAGAAGCGCCGCGTCTGACGCGACCGTGGTTCGGAAATTCCGCCTTTCCTTCGGTCTGGCGGAATTTTCGTGTATCTGGCGTGTGCGCGTCGATTTCGATCGACGGACTTGCGCTCAAGAACCCACTGATGAACCGCGGAATTAGGTTCCTCTCAGTGTTTTCATGCTCGGTCCGTCACGATTGGATGGTGGCGGCGAACGGAAGGTTTAAAGATGATTCAGAAGAACTGGCAGGAACTTATCAAGCCGAACAAGGTCGAGTTCACCTCGTCCAGCCGCACCAAGGCAACGCTCGTTGCCGAGCCGCTGGAGCGTGGTTTCGGTCTTACTCTCGGCAACGCGCTGCGTCGCGTTCTGTTGTCTTCTCTGCGTGGTGCCGCTGTTACGGCCGTGCAGATCGACGGTGTCCTGCACGAATTCTCCTCCATCCCCGGCGTTCGGGAAGATGTGACGGATATCGTGCTCAACATCAAGGAAATCGCCATCAAGATGGATGGTGACGATTCCAAGCGCATGGTCGTGCGCAAGCAGGGTCCGGGTTCGGTAACCGCTGGTGACATCCAGACGGTTGGCGACATCGAGATCCTGAACCCCGACCACGTGATCTGCACGCTGGACGAAGGCGCTGAAATCCGCATGGAATTCACCGTCAACAACGGCAAGGGTTACGTACCGGCTGAGCGCAACCGCGCGGAAGATGCCCCGATTGGCCTCATTCCGGTGGACAGCCTGTATTCTCCGGTCAAGAAAGTGTCCTACAAGGTGGAAAACACCCGTGAAGGTCAGGTTCTCGACTATGACAAGCTGATCATGACGATCGAGACCAACGGTTCGGTTTCCGGCGAAGACGCCGTTGCCTTCGCCGCTCGCATTCTTCAGGACCAGCTCGGCGTCTTCGTCAACTTCGACGAGCCGCAGAAGGAAGCAGAAGAAGAATCGGTTACCGAACTCGCGTTCAACCCGGCGCTTCTCAAGAAGGTCGACGAGCTGGAACTGTCCGTTCGTTCGGCAAACTGCCTGAAGAACGACAACATCGTCTATATCGGCGACCTGATCCAGAAGACCGAAGCCGAAATGCTTCGCACGCCGAACTTTGGTCGCAAGTCGCTGAACGAAATCAAGGAAGTTCTCGCTTCCATGGGTCTGCACCTCGGTATGGAAGTACCGGCATGGCCGCCTGAGAACATCGAAGATCTCGCAAAGCGTTACGAAGACCAATACTAACAAACAAGAAGGCAGACCTTAAAGACTGCCTTTCCCCGTCAAACAGCAGGTAAGTCACCTGCATGTGCCAGGAAACGGCAGGCCTTAGAGAAGGCACCTGCGTAGAAGGAGAATAGCAATGCGCCACGGTAATTCAGGCCGCAAGCTCAATAGAACCGCCAGCCACCGCAAGGCAATGTTTGCCAACATGGCTGCTTCGCTCATCACCCATGAGCAGATCGTCACCACCCTTCCTAAGGCGAAGGAAATCCGTCCGATCGTCGAGCGTCTCGTGACGCTTGGCAAGCGCGGCGACCTGCACGCTCGTCGTCAGGCGATCTCGCAGATCAAGGATCAGGACGCTGTTCGCAAGCTGTTCGACGCAATCGCTTCGCGTTACGCAACCCGCAACGGCGGCTACCTGCGCATCATGAAGGCTGGCTTCCGCCAGGGCGACAACGCGGCTCTGGCCGTTGTTGAATTCGTCGAGCGTGACGTTGACGCCAAGGGCGCAGCCGACAAGGCTCGCGTTGCTGCGGAAGCTGCTGCTGCCGAAGCTGCGTAAGGTCTGACGCCGTTCAGGCGTCGTGAATTAAAAAGCCGGGTGAGAAATCACCCGGCTTTTTTATTTTCCAAAAGAATAGTCATGAACGACGCAGATAGTAACCGTCAGTGCCGTCGTCACCTTCGATCAACTCGACGGTCCGGTTGAGAAGCCATCTAATTCCCTTACCTTCGGCACCAAATTCAGCATTGGATGTGTTCCAAAGATTTCCAATCAAGCTATCTGAAACATCAGAGCGCAACAGGGATGCAAGGAATGTATTGAGCTCATTCCGCTCCTTTTTAGTTAAGTGATACAAACCTAAGAGTAAGACGCCATCCAAGCTTTCGAACATTTCGAAGTCTTGGATCATATAGCCTGTAAATTTCAGGAATACGGGTGCGGGTGTAATGGTCTTTTTCACAATATCGGCGTTCTGAGGGTAAGCTGTATCAACATAGAAGCCATTAGGACGGCTGGCGTCGTGAAAAATAAATACGCCAATTTCGTAATTTTCGCTTGTCTTGTATATCGCTCGATAGATTTTTGGCAGGATTTACTTAATGATATCTAAGTTATTACTCTCTATCGGCTCGATGTCCTGCAATCGTCGTTTTTAACGATGCTTGGAAAGCGCTCGCTTCACTCCGGAACGTGGATGCGGGCCTTGATGTGCTTGAGTTGCGCGACAATCGTAAACGTCATGATGACCAGCAGCGACCACGAACTCCACTTGCCGATATGCACCACGGACCAGGCGCCGATCTGATCGGGATATTTCCAGATACCGAAGAATGTGGAGATGTTTTCCGCGAGCCAGACGAAAAACCCTATCAGGACGAAGGAGAGAAGCAGCGGCATCTTTCGATCCCGATCATAGGGGCGGTAGACCACCGTTGCGCGGGAATAGAGGCCGATGGCGCAGGCGGCGATGTACCAGCGGTAGTCACCGATAAAGTGGTGGGTGAAGAAGTTGGCGTAGATGGCGATGCCGATCAGCGTTGCCATCCAATAGGTGGGATAATTGCGAATGCGCACATCCAGCAGGCGCCACGCCTGGATGATGTAGCTGCCGACGGCGGCGTACATGAAGCCGGAAAAGAGCGGCACGCCGAGGACCTTGCTATAGGCGAAGTCGGGGTAGGACCAGGACTGGATAGCGCTTGACGTCTTGAACACCTCAAGCGCGAAGCCGACGATATGGAACAGCAGGATGGCCTTGGCCTCGTCAAGCGTTTCCAGCCTGCTCCAGATCATGAAGAACTGGATGCCGAGCGCGACGATCAGCAGCACGTCATAACGCGGAATGCCAAATACCCCACCATGCGGCACCACGAAGATGGAAATGAAGAACAATCCCGCAAACATGCAGGCACGAGCTTCCTTGATGCCGAAATAGAGAAATTCGATGACAAAGCGCCTGATGCCCTTGAGTTCGCCCCAAGGATAGGTATCGCACAGAAGATTGTCCAAAACCGAGAGGCGGGTTGCGGCTCGGCCTGTTGCTGTGCTCATGTTCGCGCCTCGATTTGTATCCGTTAAATTTTCATACGAAAACCGGAAGGAACTCGCATGGGTCCGTCACGCCTTTCCCCGCCTTATTTTGCCCGCATCCGGCTTTTGGCGGCGGCCATGATGGTGATCATTGGCGGTCTTTGCTTGCGGGCGTTCGGCTACGAGGTGGGATTGCCGTTCGTGGCGGTAAAATATGGCGGATCCGTGCTCTGGGGGGCGATGGTCTATCTGCTGCTGGCGGCCATCCTTCCTTCCCGCTGGTACGGTTACAAGGTTCACATCGCCGTCATCGCCGTCGTCGTCGTGGAATTGATCCGGCTCGTTCATTTCCCGGCGCTGGACGCGTTTCGCGCAACGGCGGCCGGAGCTTTGCTGCTTGGCCGCGTTTTCTCGGTGTGGAATATCGTTTGCTATATCGGCGGGATCGCGGTGGCGTCCTTTACGTCCGGACGGGGCTTGCGCGCCTTGCCCTCTTCGCCGCCATGATCGATGGCCGCACCAGCCGATACCCGAGCAACACCACCATCGTACTGATATAAAACACCGGCTCGAGCGTGATCGATTTTCGCGCCAGCACGAAATGCAGTACGCCGACGATGAGCACGAGATAGACGAGCTTGTGCAGCGTGTTCCAGCGGCTGCCGAGCTTGCGGATCGACCAGCGGTTGGAGGTGAGCGCGAGCGGCAGCAGCATGACGAGCCCCGCCATGCCGAACATGATATAGGGCCGCTTGAGAATATCAGCGGCGATGGAGCTGAAGACCAGCCCGCGATCCAGAACCAGATAGACGCTGAAATGTGCCAGCACGTAATAGAAGGCGATCAGTCCCAGCGCCCGGCGATAGGCGATGAGGTTGACGTTGAAGAGATCGCGCAGCGGCGTCACCAGCAAGCCGAGGCAGAGAAAGCGCAGGGCCCAGATGCCGAGCAGGTGCTCGAAATCCTTGACTGGGTTGAAGCCGAGGCCGCCCGTCGCGGCGAGGTAAAAATACCACAGGCCGGGACAGAGGCCGATGACATAAAGCGACCAGATGGCTGCCGGCTGGTAACGCTTCGGCAGTGAGGGAAGCGAAAAGGCGAGGGCCATGATCAGTAATTCGCCTTTAGATCGAGGCCGGTATAGAGACTTGCCACCTCGTCATAGCCGTTGAACATCAGGGTAGGGCGGTTCTGGGTGCCGAAAAAGCCGCCTTCGCCGATTCGCTGTTCCGTCGCCTGGCTCCAGCGCGGATGGTCCACATGCGGATTGACGTTGGAATAGAAACCGTATTCGCGGGCGTTGGAGTTTTTCCACGTCGTTTCCGGCTGTTTCTCGACAAGCGAAATACGGACGATGGATTTGATGCCCTTGAAGCCGTATTTCCAGGGAACGACGAGGCGAATGGGCGCGCCATTCTGGTTCGGCAGGGTTTCGCCGTATAGTCCGACGGCAAGAATGGTCAGAGGATGGCGGGCCTCATCTAGGCGCAGACCCTCGACATAGGGCCAGGACAGAGGCTGGAACAGGCCGCTCTGGCCCGGCATTTCCTCCGGCCGCACCACGGTTTCGAAGGACACGTATTTCGCGCTGCCGAGTGGCTCCACCTTGTCGAGAAGTGCGGCGAGAGGGAAACCGATCCACGGAATGACCATCGACCAGCCCTCGACGCAGCGCATGCGATAGGTGCGCTCCTCTAGCTGATATTTCATCAGCTCTTCGATACCGAATTCCTGCGGTTTGGAGACAAGGCCATCCACTTTTACCGTCCAGGGGGTGGGCTTGAACTTGCGGGAATTTTCCTTCGGGTCGGATTTGCCCACTCCGAACTCATAGAAATTATTGTAGCTGGTGACGGCATCGAGCGGGGTGAGCTTCTCATCCAGCTTGTAGGCGCCTGCTTTGGCAGCAAGCGGAGTGGCGACAGCCTCGCGGCCGGAAAGCCCGATTGCCGCAAGCCCCGCCGCCGTGCCCAGGAAGCCACGTCTCGAGAGGTAGATATTCTTCGGCGTGATTTCTCGTGCCGGGATGAGGGGCGGACGATATGCGGGCATTTCAACCTCCACAAAAGCCGGGTGCATCGGCGATAAATCGATTATGATAGGCTATACGGCCGCTGCACAGATATGTTTCAGCACTCTGCGCAAAAACAGCGGCCGGGCGGCAAAAATCGCGCATTTGTGATGACAAGCCGCGCGAATTGCAACATTCAAACCGGGCGTACCGTACCGAACCGTACTGTTTTGCTCGAAGGTGACAGTGACAGGGCTTACGGTTTGCGCTAGAAAAACCGCAAAATAGGGCGAGGGCATTTTGACCGCGGTGCGGGAATGCGCTCTTCTGCCCAAGAGATCGAGGAAAACACCATGCCAGTCTATCGCTCCAGAACGACAACCCACGGCCGCAACATGGCGGGCGCGCGCGGCCTATGGCGCGCCACCGGCATGAAGGACAGCGATTTCGGCAAGCCCATCATCGCGGTGGTCAATTCCTTCACGCAGTTTGTGCCGGGCCATGTGCATCTGAAGGATCTCGGCCAGCTCGTTGCGCGTGAAATCGAAGCGGCCGGTGGCGTTGCCAAGGAATTCAACACCATCGCTGTCGATGACGGCATCGCCATGGGACATGACGGCATGCTTTATTCGCTGCCGTCGCGCGAAATCATCGCTGACTCGGTCGAATACATGGTCAATGCCCATTGCGCCGACGCGATGGTTTGCATCTCCAACTGCGACAAGATCACCCCCGGCATGCTGAATGCGGCGATGCGCCTCAACATTCCCGCCGTATTCGTTTCCGGTGGTCCGATGGAAGCGGGCAAGGTCGTTCTGCATGGCAAGACGGTCGCGCTCGATCTGGTTGACGCCATGGTCGCAGCTGCCGATGACAAGATTTCCGATGAGGACGTCAAGATCATCGAGCGTTCCGCTTGCCCGACCTGCGGTTCCTGTTCCGGCATGTTCACTGCCAATTCCATGAACTGTCTGACCGAGGCGCTCGGCCTGTCATTGCCCGGCAATGGCTCGACGCTTGCCACCCATTCGGACCGCAAACGCCTGTTCGTCGAGGCCGGTCACCTGATCGTCGATCTGGCGCGCCGTTATTACGAGCAGGACGACGAGACCGTTCTGCCGCGCACCATTGCCAACAAGGCTGCGTTTGAAAACGCCATGTCGCTGGATATCGCCATGGGCGGTTCCACCAACACGGTGCTGCATATTCTGGCGGCAGCGCATGAGGGCGGTGTCGATTTCGGCATGGAAGACATCGACCGTCTTTCCCGCAAGGTTCCCTGCCTTTCCAAGGTCGCGCCTGCCAAGCAGGACGTGCACATGGAAGACGTTCACCGCGCCGGCGGCATCATGCGCATTCTCGGCGAGCTGGATCGCGGCGGTCTCCTCAATCGCGATACCTACACGGTGCACGAGGCGACGCTGGGCGACGCCATCGACCGTTGGGACATCACCCGCACCAACAGCGAAACCGTGCGGCAGTTCTTCAAGGCTGCCCCCGGCGGCGTGCCGACGCAGGTGGCCTTCAGCCAGTCGTCGCGCTGGGACGATCTGGATACGGACGGTGAGAACGGCGTTATCCGCTCGGTTGAAAAGCCTTTCTCCAAGGATGGCGGTCTGGCCGTGCTTTATGGCAACATCGCTCTTGATGGCTGCATCGTGAAGACGGCGGGTGTCGACGAATCCATCCTGAAATTCAGCGGTCCGGCGGTTGTTTACGAAAGCCAGGACGCGGCGGTGAAGGGCATTCTTTCCAACGAGGTCAAGGCAGGTGATGTCGTCGTCATTCGTTACGAAGGACCGAAGGGCGGCCCCGGAATGCAGGAAATGCTCTATCCTACCAGCTACCTCAAGTCCAAGGGCCTCGGCAAAGCCTGCGCGCTGATCACCGACGGACGTTTTTCGGGCGGCACATCCGGCCTGTCCATCGGCCATGCCTCGCCGGAAGCGGCGCAGGGCGGCGCTATCGGCCTCGTGCGTCAAGGCGACTTGATTGAGATCGATATTCCCAACCGCACGATCAACCTCAAAGTTACGGATGCGGAACTGGCAGCCCGCCGCGCCGAGCAGGATCAGCTCGGCTGGAAGCCTGCGGAGTTCCGCAAGCGCAACGTCACGACAGCGCTGAAGGCCTATGCGGCTTTTGCGTCCAGTGCCGACAAGGGTGCTGTTCGGATTTTGCCGGAGTAATCTGGCGGGCAGGGTCCTACATTGGCAGGCAGCCTGAGCCGCTCTTCTGAGCGGCTTTTTCTTGTTCGGACCCAGATTACGTGCGTCGTTAACAAACAGATTCAATTGCCTCAGAGCTTGATTCTCCAAGCTCGCGCAACACGCTGTTTCTGCACCGCAAATTCTAAACCATCCGGCCGTCCACCCTCCGTGCCGGCAGTCACATTGGAGTGATGTTCCGTCACTTGCCCTTTTCCAACGCGCCGCGATGCCTAACTTCAGCACCATGAAAAGACGAACCGCACTCGGCCTTATCGCATCCCTGCCTTTCGCCCGCCTTGCCCACGGGCAAACGGCAGGCAATGGCGCCCGCTTCAGTCCATTGCTCAACGAGGCGGATGGGCTTTCAAGCCTGAAAGTTGTCATCGTCAGTATTGACGGCGAGGAGGTGGCCGGCCATGCCTATCACGGCGCCAGCCTTATGGGTTCCACCAACATCAAGTCGGCCTCGAAATCTGTGATTTCCGCGCTGGTCGGCATGGCGATCGATCGCAAGATATTGGCCGGGGCGGATCAGCCGATTGCCACGATCCTGCGCAGCGATTTTCCGCCGAACCCCGATGCGCGTCTGGAAAGGGTAACCATCGGCAACCTGCTTTCCATGCAATCCGGTCTGGAACGAATGTCCGGCCCGAACTACGGCCGCTGGGTCGCCAGCCGCAACTGGGTGCGAATGGCGCTGGGGTCGGGTTTTGCCGGAGAGCCGGGCGGTGGCATGCTTTACTCCACCGGTTCCACGCATCTGCTTTCGGCGATTTTGACCAAGGCATCCGGCCGTTCGACGCTGTCGCTGGCGCGCGACTGGTTCCGGCCGCTGGAGGGCTTCTCAATCGGCGGCTGGGAGCGCGATCCGCAGGGCATCTATCTCGGCGGCAACCAGATGGCGATGACGGCGCGGTCGCTGCTGGCTTTCGGCGAGCTTTATCGGCTGGGCGGGGTAACGCCAGGCGGCGAGCGTTTGATTTCGCAGAGCTGGATCGATCAATCCTGGCAGCAACGCACCAATTCCGTCTTCAACGGCGATGGTTACGGCTATTGCTGGTTCATCAAGGAGATGGCGGGCGAGACGGTTTATTATGCCTGGGGCTACGGCGGGCAGATGCTCTATATCGTCCCCGCCAAACGGCTTTCGGTGGTTATGACGTCCCGCGAGGATGCGCCTTCGGCGAGAACCGGTTATCGCGACCAATTGCATGGGCTGATGGAGAATATCATTCGCGTTGCGTGAAAATCAGAGCGGTCTGTTTATGCTCTGAAAAGCTTCCCCGAGCCGCTTCATGCGCTCCTCATAGGCACTTGTGATGCAGGCGACATCCGCGTTGCATTCCTGGCGCTTTTTCAACCATTGGCTCTGTTCTTCGCGCAAGGTGTCGCGTGCGCCCATCGCCATCAGTTGTGTCAGGATGTCGAAGGTGGTGACCATCTTCACGTCCTGGTCGTTGAGGGCGCGGTTGTCGCAGATCGCCTTTTCATCCGCGGCCAGATCCGGCTTCGTGCAATCGAAGCTGGCGGCGTTGGCGGGCGAACCCAGTGAAGCGCAGGCGAGGAGGATGCCGGAGGCAAGGATTGTCTGTTTCATGTGCATGGGTCGTCTCATTTTGAGGACAGGCTCGTGTGGGTGAAACCGAAATGGGGTGCTGTTGGTTCCACCTGCACAAGCCGGTCATTGCATGAAAAAGATCGGCCATCATCTTGCCGCGCTTTGCTTTATAGGCTTTCGCGTTATAACTCCATCATACTGATGAGGATGAGGAATCACATGCAGAGCGTGCTGAAGTATCTGTCCACCGGCTTTCTTGCGGCGCTGCTTCTCGTTCCGGTCGGAGCGCAGGCGCAGGACAACAAGACCGTGCCCGCAAGCCACACGGAAATGCAGCTTTCCTTCGCGCCGCTGGTCAAGCGTACCGCAGGCGCTGTGGTGAATGTCTATGCCGAACGCATCGTGCAGCGGCGCTCGTCGCCCTTTGCCGGCGACCCGTTCTTCGAGCAGTTCTTCGGCCAGCAGATGCCGAACCGCACGGAGAAACAGTCCTCGCTCGGATCGGGTGTAATCGTGACCGCCGGCGGCCTCGTGGTGACCAATAATCACGTCATCGATGGCGCCGACGACATCAAGGTGGCGCTGGCGGATGGGCGTGAATTCTCCTCCAAGGTGCTGCTGAAGGACGACCGGGTCGATCTTGCCATTCTGCAGATCGACGCGAAGGAACAGTTTCCGGTGCTTTCGCTTGGCAATTCGGATGCCATTGAAGTCGGCGATCTCGTGCTTGCCATCGGCAACCCCTTCGGTGTCGGCCAGACGGTAACGAGCGGCATCGTCTCGGGCCTGGCGCGCAACCAGGTGACGCAGGGCGATTTCGGCTTCTTCATCCAGACCGACGCCTCCATCAACCCCGGCAATTCCGGCGGCGCGCTGATGAACATGGCGGGTGAGTTGATCGGCATCAATACTGCCATCTTCTCCAAGGGCGGCGGGTCGAACGGCATCGGTTTTGCCATTCCCGCCAATCTGGTCCGCGTTTTCGTTGCCGCCGCCGAGCGTGGCGACGCGAACTTCCAGCGGCCCTATATCGGCGCAACCTTCGATCCCGTCACCTCCGATGTCGCCGAGGCGCTTGGCCTGCACCGCGCGCGCGGTGCGCTCGTCGTCAGCGTCGTCAAGGGCGGCCCGGCGGAGAAAGCTGGCATCGAGCCGGGGCAGGTCGTAACGGCGGTCAACGGTTTGGAGGTGGAGCATCCCGATGCACTCGGTTATCGCCTCACGACTGCTGGCATCGGCAAGTCTGCCGAATTGACGCTGGTGGAGAAGGGCAAAGAGAAGAAGGTGACCATTGCGCTCGACACGGCGCCGGAAACCGCGCCGCGTGATGAACGGCTGCTGGAGGGACGCAATCCCCTGGCGGGCGCGACTGTCGCCAATCTCTCGCCGAAGCTTGCGGATGAACTGCGCATGCCTTCGCAGGTGACCGGCGTCGTCGTCACCGATGTGAAGCGCGGTTCGCCGGCCTATCGGGTCGGTTTCCAGCCGAAGGATGTCATCCTGTCGCTGAACGGCTCGGATATCGGCTCCACGGCTGCGGTTGAAAAGGCGCTGGATGACAATCCCGGCTTCTGGCGGGTGGAAATCCTGCGTGACGGTCAACGCATCCGGCAGTTCCTGCGATGAGCGATGACCTCTTTGCCCCACAGGTGCCTGTCGAGGTCGCCAACCGGCGACCTCTTGCCGACCGCCTGCGTCCGAAGACGCTGGCGGAGGTGACCGGGCAGCCTCATCTGACGGGTGAAGAGGGCGTGCTGCGCCGTATGATCGATAGCGGCTCACTCGGATCGATGATCTTCTGGGGACCGCCCGGCACCGGCAAGACAACGGTCGCCCGTCTGCTTTCGGGCGAGGCCGGGCTGGCTTTCGAACAGATCTCGGCGATCTTTTCCGGTGTCGCCGATCTCAAGAAGGTTTTCGAGGCAGCACGCACACGCCGGATGAACGGCCGGCAGACGCTGCTTTTTGTTGATGAGATCCATCGTTTCAACCGTGCCCAGCAGGACAGCTTCCTGCCGGTCATGGAAGACGGCACCATCATTCTTGTGGGTGCAACCACCGAAAACCCGTCCTTTGAACTGAATGCCGCTCTTTTGTCGCGGGCGCGTGTCCTCACGTTCGGTTCGCATGACGAGGAGAGCCTGGGCGAGCTTTTGAAGCGCGCCGAAGAGGCGGAGGGCAAGCCTCTGCCGCTGACCGAGGAGGCGCGTGCCAGCCTGATCCGGATGGCCGATGGCGATGGCCGCGCCGTGCTGACGCTTGCCGAAGAGGTCTGGCGTGCGGCGCGCAAGGACGAGACTTTCGATACCGAAGGGCTGACGCGCATCGTGCAGCGGCGCGCGCCGGTTTACGACAAGGGACAGGACGGCCACTACAATCTGATTTCCGCGCTGCATAAATCGGTGCGCGGTTCGGACCCGGATGCGGCGCTTTATTATCTCTGCCGCATGTTTGACGCCGGCGAAGACCCGCTCTTTATCGGGAGGCGGCTGGTGCGCATGGCGGTGGAGGATATCGGCCTTGCCGATCCGCAGGCGCTTGCCGTCTGCAATGCCGCCAAGGACGCCTATGATTATCTGGGGTCACCGGAAGGCGAACTGGCGCTGGCGCAGGCCTGCGTCTATCTCGCCACCGCGCCGAAATCGAATGCCGTTTATACAGCCTTCAAATCGGCGATGCGGGCGGCCAAGGAAAACGGCTCGCTGGTGCCGCCAAAACATATTCTGAACGCGCCCACAAAGCTGATGAAGGGCGAGGGTTACGGTGACGGTTACCGTTACGACCATGACGAGCCGGATGCCTTTTCGGGACAGGACTATTTTCCGGAAAAAATGGGTCGCAAGACGTTTTACGATCCGCCCGACAGGGGGTTCGAGCGGGACATCCGCAAGCGTCTCGACTGGTGGGCGAAGCTGCGCCGCGAGCGCGGTTCGCGTTAAAAAGCTTTCTTCACAAAAAGAATCAGGCGCTTGCCAAAGTGAGTCGTAAAACCGCGCCATCCAACTGTTTCCAAAGGGAAATCAGGATGCCTTCCGGTGTTGTATGACCTGCGACGGCGCAGGCAGCATCTTGACCGAGGATTCCGCCAGACCGCTATGCCCTTCCGCATCGATCACCAGATGCCAGTGCAAGGTCTCGGGAATGCTGATGCGGATCGGCGATTTTTTCGCGACGCCGCCGAGATATTTGAAATCGAGCAATTCTGTGAAACGCTGGAAATTTGCGCCTGTCATCAGCCGTACATTGTTGACGGCCGACAGGGACACCTCAATGGTCGTCCCAGCCCGCAATTCCTTCAGGTCATAGTGTGTAAAGCGGAAATTCGGCCGTGACATTGCGCGTCTCCCTGTACCTGTATTTTGGCAAAAGAGAATAGGACGTCAGGGTTAACGAGCTCTTTAAAACGGCAGCACCCTGTAGAATTTCGGGTCGCTGCGCCGGCTTTTAAGGGCCGTGGAGAGTATTGGCGGGTTGGGAGGAGGAGGTCTGGAATAATACTAACGTATAATAAGCGTATTCAGTTATAATAAATTTTTTAACTCTAACATACGCTGGTCGAAGTGCCGTCAGCGGCGTTGGGGGGAATATGAAAAACGTCACGATATCTATGCGCCTTTATGCGCTCGTTGCATTGTTTCTGGCAATATTGACTGCGGCACTTACATTCAGCCTGTTCGAGACCTTTCATGAGATGGAACGCGAGCGTAAAGCGGGGCTCGCATCCATGAACGAAACGGCTGTCGCCATTCTTGAGCAATATTACCGGCTGGAGCAGGGTGGCACCCTGACGCGTGAGGCTGCGCAGCAACAAGCCAAGACCACGATTGCGGCGATGCGCTATGGCAACGGCAGCGGCTATTTTTGGATCAACGACATGCATCCCAAGATGGTGATGCATCCGATCAAGCCCGAGATGAACGGCAGCGATCTCACTGCCAACAAGGATCCGAACGGCAAGGCGCTGTTCGTCGAATTCGTCAATACGGTGAAGGCGGGCGGCCAGGGCTTTGTCGATTATTATTGGCCCAAGCCCGGCGCGCCGGACCCAGTCGAGAAATTTTCCCATGTCGCCGGTTTCGCGCCCTGGGGATGGATTGTCGGCACTGGCGTTTATGTCGACGATCTTGAGGCGGTTTTCTGGAGCAACGCCTATTTCAACATCGCAGTGTGTGTTCTGTCCGGCCTTCTGGTGATCGGCGTGGCTGCAGCCGTCGTGCGCAGCGTGACACGGCCTATCGATCGCATCCGGCAGAGTATGAAGCGGATCGCTGATGGTGACGGCGAGGCTGAAATTGAATTCGCCGACCGTCGCAACGAAATCGGCGCCATTGCCAAGACGTTGCTGGTGCTGCGTGACAGCGTCAATGAGCGCAGCGCCTTGCAGGCCCGCGAGGCGGGGCAGCAGCGGGCGCTGGAGGAGGCGCGGCATGGCAACGAGATGGCGTTGCGCTCCGCATCCGAGCGTCAGGCTCATGCCATGAACGAGCTCGGCAGTTCGCTGGAAGCACTCGCCAATGGCGATCTGACCGTCGAGCTTGCCGATATCGGCGGCGAATATGAAAAGCTGCGCATGGATTTCAACCGCGCCGTCGGCGCGCTGCATGGGGCGATCGAGGCGATCGCCAGAACCGGCCATGTCGTCAACGATAGCGCATCTGATATCAGCGGTGCGACCGGCAATCTTTCGCGCCGGACAGAGCAGCAGGCAGCGGCGCTGGAGGAGACGGCGGCGGCTCTTGACGAAATCACCGCGACGGTGCGCACCGCTTCCGAACGGGCGAACGAGGCCCGACAAATGGTGCAGGATACGAAAACGAGCGCAGGCCGCTCGGGCGAGATCGTGCGCAATGCCGTCGATGCGATGGGCCGTATTGAGGAATCTTCGCGGCGCATCGGGCAGATCATTTCCGTCATCGACGAAATCGCGTTCCAGACCAACCTTCTGGCGCTGAATGCCGGTGTCGAGGCCGCAAGGGCAGGCGAAGCGGGACGCGGTTTTGCCGTGGTGGCGCAGGAGGTTCGCGAACTCGCGCAACGCTCTGCCAATGCCGCCAAGGAGATCAAGACCCTTATCAATCGTTCGGCGGAAGAGGTCGGCGGCGGTGTCGCACTCGTTCGCTCCACAGGTGACGCGCTGGATGAGATCGTGACGCTGGTCAACCGGGTCGACGGCCACGTCAATTCCATCGCCACGGCGGCGCGGGAACAGGCCACCGGCTTGCAGGAGATCAACACCTCCGTCAACCACATGGACCAGATGACCCAGCAGAACGCCGCCATGGTGGAAGAGACGACGGCGGCCAGCCAGACGCTGGCCGAAGAAAGCCGGCAGCTCCGCGCGCTGCTGTCCCGTTTCGAACTCGGGCATGGGGCAGGGCGCGAGGTTTCGCGGGCGGCTTGATTTTTATCCGCTTGAGATAGTTTACAGGGCGCGGCTTTGGCTGCGCCCTTTCTGTTTCGAGGAAGTGAGACAACATTTCCTCCGTCGTGCCGGACCCGTGTGGTGTGTCTGCGTCGTGAGAGGCGTTAGTTTGCGGAGCTTTGCTGACACCTTTGGTATGATTTCGGTCGAGGCTCCCGTATTTCCCGCTTCACGGAACAGCCCGGTTCGTTATTTCTCCCAACCAATAAGGATTCGTTTACCCCGTTTCTTTAAAATTTACCTGTATTGCCGCGGGTAGCGGCCGCTGAAGGTACAGGTTCTCGTATGGCGTATGTTTCCCTTCCGCGTCGTCTTGTGACGTTGTTGATGATTTCCACGGTCATGGTGTCGTGTTCGGCGGAGGGGCTTGTGCCGCCGGCCGAGGTTGACGGCACGACACGTGTCGGCGCCATCCGGTCGTCGCGGCAGCAAGGCTACAGCGCGCCGCCGGGTGCGGTCTATCAGGCCGAGCGGACCGGGCAGGCCACCAATTATCCCGCAGCCGTGTCGCAACCGATGCCGGAGCCTTATGCCTCGCAGGATCCCCTGCTGCAATCGCCACAGGGCGGCCAGGGCTATTCCACGCTGGATGGCCAGCATCAGGCGCGGATGGCCGCGAACGGCCAAAGCATGGCCTCCCCAGCCATGCCCAACCAGCAGGGCGCCGCAAATCAGATCGCCGAAGGCGAGGGCGGGGTGAACATGGATTCCATGCTGGGCGTGGAGCCGGTTCGCGGACTTGCGGAAGAGCAGGACGCCGATATTGCCGAAGGCGCTTCCGCCCAGCCGGTGGTGGACGGCATCGGCACCGACAATCCGGTTGCCGTTTCTCCCGCTCGCCGGCAACAAAGTGCGGGTCAGTCGCGGTTGATACCGCCACCGCCGCCGGGGTCTTCTTCCCGCCGCCAGCCGGTGGAGGAGGTCGCCATGCTGATGCCCAATGATCCGATGGCCCGCGACGGATTGCAAAGCAACCGCTCGGCTATGCCGCCCGGCGTCATGCCATCCTCGGAAGTGGCCTGTCGCTCCGAGCTGCGCCGTCTCGGCGTCGCCTTCCGCGATGTTGCGCGCATTGCAGATGGTCCGACCTGCGGTATCGACTATCCGATCGAACTCAGCGGGCTTGCCAGCGGCGTTGCCATCCGCCCGGCAGTGAAGCTCAATTGCCAGGTCACGCTTGCCTTCGCCAAATGGGTAAAGTTCGAACTCGTGCCGTCCTCCCGCTTCCGTTACCTCTCAGGCGTCGGGCGCATCACGCCCATGGGCGGTTATTCCTGCCGCAAGATGAATTCGCGCTCCAGCAATCCATGGTCCGAACATGCGCGCGGCAACGCCATCGATATCGGCACCATAACGCTGAACAACGGGAAGGAGATTGACGTTCGCAGCAAGAACTTCTTCGCCTTCCGGGAAAAGGCGCTGCTGAAGGCAGTGAGGTCCGATAGCTGCAAATATTTCTCAACGGTTCTCGGGCCGGGCAGCGATCCCAACCACTGGAACCATTTCCATTTCGACCTGCGCACCCGCAAGTCCGGTTACAGGCATTGCGACTAGGGGCGGCTAGACGACACGGTGGTGCATGACGATAGGCGTGAGGCATTAGTTGTGGTGCGTTACGTCGACCAGTAACTTCCCGTCCGTCCCGGAGCTACCCGGAATGACGGAGTGGGGGATGTGGCCACATTACAATTTGGGCCTGTTGGGTTTGGTGCTAGCCGCCCAAAAAAAGACCGGCCCTAAGGCCGGTTGAAGAAGACTGCCTAAATCGGGGGATATCGGCGTCTTTGCAAGGGCATGCAATGGGAAGAAATCCCATAAAACGGTCCATCCGGTGCGGATATCCGGCAAAAAACATCGCGCCGTACTGACCTGCGGCCAACATGGCTTGCCGCCCTTTTCTGATACGCTATGAGCGTCACATGTTTGTGACAACGGCCCCCGGGAGCCTGCTTTCATGCCCCCTGTTTCAGAGATACTGATCTTTGCTTCGGCGCTTGCGGCCGCGGGCGTGGTCGCTGGACTTCTGGCGGGGCTGTTCGGCATTGGCGGCGGTGCTGTGCTGGTGCCGGTGTTCTACCATGTGTTCGGGCTTCTGGATGTGCCGGAGGCGGTGCGCATGCATCTGTCGCTTGGCACTTCGCTTGCCATCATCGTGCCGACCTCCATTCGTTCCTTCCTGACGCATCGCCAGAAAGGTGCCGTTGATATCGATCTCCTGAAGGGCTGGATCGTCGCCGTGCCGCTCGGCACCATCCTCGCATCTGTGGTGGCTGCGCATGCCTCGAGCGTCGCCCTGCGGCTGATCTTCGCTTTCATTGCGCTTGCGCTCGCTTTCCGGATGATCTTCAACCGGGCGAGCTGGCATCTCGGTTCAGACCTGCCGAAAAACCCGGTCCGCTTTCTGGTCGGCACCGGCATCGGCCTTCTGTCTGGCCTGATGGGTGTGGGCGGCGGGGTGATGAACAATACTTTCATGACGCTTTACGGACGCACCATCCATCAGGCGGTTGCCACATCCTCCGGTGTCGGAGTGCTTATTTCGCTGCCGGGTCTCCTCGGCTATATCTGGGCCGGCTGGGGTGATGCAGGTCTGCCGCCTTTTTCCACCGGCTTCATCAACTGGATCGCCGTCGCGCTGCTGATCCCCATCACGCTTGTCGTCGCGCCCTATGGCGCGCGGCTGGCGCATGCACTCAGCAAGAAGCAGCTGGAGCGGGCCTTCGGGGTGTTTCTGGTCTTCGTCGCGGCCCAGTTTTTCTACAGCGTCTACAGCTGATTTTCCCTCCCCGCCGAATGCAGTGTTCAGGCCGTTGGGCTGGCAATTGCGGGTTGTACGGCCTATATGGCGTGCATCTTACTCGTTTTTTCGAAAGATTCGCGATGAATGCCATTGTTTCGATACGGAATCTGACCAAATCCTACTCAAATGGCTTTCAGGCGCTCAAAGGTGTCAGCCTCGATATCAGAGAGGGGGAAATCCTTGCTCTTCTCGGGCCTAACGGAGCCGGCAAGACGACGCTGATCTCTATCATCTGCGGGCTTGTCAATCCGGGTGAAGGCTCGGTTCTTGTTGGCGGATATGATGTGGTGAAGGATTTTCGCCAGACGCGTGCCCTGATCGGCCTTGTGCCACAGGAACTGACGACAGATCAGTTCGAGACCGTATGGAACACCGTGAGCTTCTCGCGCGGTCTGCATGGGCAGAAGAAGAACCCGGAACTGATCGAGCGCGTCCTGAAATCGCTGTCGCTCTGGGACAAGAAGGACAATATGCTGCGGGAGCTTTCCGGCGGCATGAAGCGACGCGTGCTGATCGCCAAGGCGCTTGCGCACGAACCGAAGGTCCTATTCCTCGACGAGCCGACGGCGGGTGTGGATGTTACCTTGCGCCGCGACATGTGGAATGTCGTTTCCGAGCTGCGCTCCAAGGGCGTCACAATCATTTTGACCACGCATTACATCGAGGAGGCGGAAGAGATCGCCGATCGGGTGGGCGTTATCAATGGCGGCCAATTGTTGCTGGTGGAAGAAAAGACCGCGCTGATGAAGAAGCTCGGCCGCAAGCAGCTTTTCCTTGAACTTTCGCAGCCGGTGGAGGCGTTGCCGGACAGTCTCTCATCCTTCGGCCTTTCGCTCTCGGATGACCGCAACACCATCACCTACGAGATCGAGGACAACGGCGAGCAGGGGCGCATTGCCGATCTGCTGACTGCGCTTTCCGGTGCCAACATCCATTTCAAGGATATTTCGACACGTCAAAGCTCTCTTGAGGATATTTTCGTCTCGCTGGTAGGAGACCAGAAATGAATTTCGAAGCCGTCAAGTCCATCTACCTGTTCGAAATGGCGCGCACCCGCCGCACCCTGTTGCAGAGTGTCGTGTCGCCGGTCATTTCCACCTCTCTATATTTCATCGTTTTCGGAACGGCGATCGGTTCAAGAATTCAGGAGGTTGGCGGGGTTTCCTATGGCGCGTTCATAACGCCCGGCCTGATCATGCTGACGCTTTTGACGCAATGCATCAGCAATGGCTCTTTCGGCATCTATTTTCCGAAATTCACCGGCACGGTCTACGAGATATTGTCCGCTCCGGTGGCGATGACTGAAATTGTTGCCGGTTATGTCGGGGCGGCGGCGACCAAGGGGCTGATGATCGGCACGATCATCCTGATAACGGCCTCCTTCTTCGTGGATATCACCATCGCCCATCCGTTCATGATGATCCTGTTCTTTGTGCTGACGGCGGTGAGCTTCAGCCTGTTCGGCTTCATCATCGGCATCTGGGCCACGAATTTCGAGCAGCTGAACCTCATCCCGATGCTGGTGGTGCCGCCTCTGACATTCCTTGGCGGCAGCTTCTACTCCATCGACATGCTGCCGCCCTTCTGGCAGACGGTCAGTCATTTCAACCCGGTGCTCTACCTCATCAGCGGTTTCCGCTGGAGCTTCTACGAGATCGCCGACGTCAATCCCGTCATCAGCCTGGCGATGATCACGCTGTTCCTCGCACTCTGCCTCGGTGTCGTCGGCTGGATGTTCAAGACCGGTTACCGGCTGCGCAACTGACCGGAAAGAGGTTTGCCGTGAATGTGATACGCCCGGTTTGCACCGGGCGTTTTCGTATTCGGATAGCGAGACGTTATTTTTGATCGCGAGCAGGAACTGTCTGCCCGGCAGGTTTTACCTGTCTCGCAATCTCAACTCATCGGTCTGCATCTGCATCGAACCAAGCGTCGACAGGAAGCTCATGCCGAGCAGGCTCTGGCCCAGTTGGCCATCCTGTGCAACGAGGGCGGGGATGTTGCTCCGCGCGATCGGGCCGATGCCGATCTCGGACAGGGTGACGGGCGCTGCCGCCGTGCGGCCGTTCGCGGTCATCACCGGCACGGTGTAGCGCAGTTTCGTGGTGTCGATGCCGATGGCGGCGGCATCGGCATTGGCCAGCACCACGGAGCTCGCGCCGGTATCGACCAGCATGTGGATCGTTTTGCCTTCAATACTGACATTCGCCTCGAAGTGGCCGCTCATCGATTTGTGCAGTATGATCTCCTGTTCGCCGCCAGCGGTCGTCACCACCACCGCGCGGCCGGGCATCAGGCCACCCAGCAGCCGGTCGGCGAAGGATTGCAGGTCGTAGCGATAGAGATAGACGGATACGAGGCCGAGGATAATCACGAGCCAGATGGCGAGTTGCCGGACAACGCTTGCGAAGCTGCCGCGGCTTCCCGCCAGAATGCCGACGGATAGCAATCCCGCAATCGGCAGGAGATAGACGATCTGCCCGAATTTCTCGTTGTCGATGCCGAAGGTGCGGCCGCTGTCGTGATTGACGAGAAGCAGGCCGAGACCCACGGCCAGCAAGAGGAGAACGAAAGTCAGCCTGTTCATGCGGTGTGCGTCTCCCTGGAGGTGTCCTTGCCTGTTTTTGCCAGTCTTTCGGGAAGCGCCTGCATGATCATGCGGCGCTTTTCGTCGCTATAGGTCGCCCAGCCGCCGATCTCGTCCAGCGTGCGTCCGCAACCGATACAGAGGCTGTTCGTGGCGTCGAGGGAGCAGATATGAATGCAGGGTGTTTCCATGGGGATCTATATCAGTCTGTCACGTCGCAAGGGCAAGAGCGACGAGAGTAACGATCTCCGTGATCTGCTGGCTGGCGCCGATTGTGTCGCCGGTGTGGCCGCCGATCTTGCTGACACAGAGCCTGCCGAACAGCACCGTCGCGAGGCAGGCAGCCGCCAGAACGACTACGATCGACACAAAGGGCAGGGCATGCAGCGTGAAAAGCACGAGCAGCAGCAACCCTGTTGCGAGCGCGATGTTGCGCTCGCTTTCCCCGGGTTGGCCGGCGCCGGCGGCGATGCCGGAGGTTTTGGCGGCGGGCAGTGACTGCCAGTGCCATACCATCAGGGCGCGGCTTACCACCAGCGCGGCAATCAGGCAGGCGGCGGCGGTCTTGGCAGGCAGGGTTTCTATAAGCGTTGCGAGTGCCGTGGCGCGCAGTGCGAAGGACAGGACCATGGCGATCGTGCCATAGCTGCCGATGCGACTGTCCTTCATGATCTCAAGCGTTCTCGGCTTGTCCTTGCCGCTGCCGAAGCCATCGGCCATATCCGCCAAGCCGTCTTCGTGCAACGCACCTGTTATGAGCGCGGTGACGGCGATGGCAAGCCAGCCGGTGAGCTGCGGTGAGGCGTCGAACTTCGCTAATGCCACCACGAGGACAGCAGCGGGCAGGGCGATCAGGAGGCCTGCGGCGGGAAAAGCGCGTGCTGTCCGGCGCATCGATGGACCGTCACCTTCACCGAAGAAGCGCGATGGGACCGGCAGGCGGCTGAGAAAGGCAACGGAATGCATGACATCTGTTATAAAATCCCCGGCCTTCATGCTCTCTCCGCTGCTGTGCTTGCATTTCCGGTTGTTCCGCGGCGCGTCCGCGATTATGAGAGGCGCAACAAAGACCGATTTGCCGGAAAACACAAGTTTCCGCCAACCCGACGACGAGAAAGACAGATACCATGAGCATGAGCGGATTGCCCTTCGACGATTTCCGCGCGCTGCTGCGCGAGCTTCCCGGCCCGGATACGCATGCGCTGGTCGCGGCCAAGGAGCGCAATGCGCAACTGACGAAACCGGCCGGTTCGCTCGGTCGGCTGGAAGAAATCGCCATGTGGCTTGCCGCATGGTCGGGCCGCTCGCCCGCCGTCACCCGTCCGCTGGTGGCGATTTTCGCCGGTAATCATGGCGTCACCCGGCACGCCATCACGCCCTATCCGACATCCGTGACGCAGCAGATGGTGGAGAATTTTGCGGCAGGCGGTGCGGCGATCAACCAGATTTGCGTCACCAACGATCTCGGTCTGAAGATTTTCGATCTGGCACTTGACTACCCGACCGGCGACATCACCTGCGAGCCTGCCCTTTCCGAGCGCGATTGCGCCGCCACCATGGCCTTCGGCATGGAGGCGATTGCTGGCGGTACCGACCTTCTCTGCGTTGGCGAAATGGGCATCGGCAACACCACCATCGCAGCCGCGATCAACCTGGCGCTCTATGGCGGCACGGCGGAAGAGTGGACCGGTCCCGGTACCGGCTCTGAAGGCGAGGTCATGGCCCGCAAGATCGCGGCGGTGAAGGCTGCCGTCGAGTTCCACAAGGACCATCTGTCCGATCCGCTCGAAATCATGCGCCGTCTCGGTGGCCGTGAGATTGCGGCGATTGCCGGCGCGATCCTTGCCGCGCGCGTGCAGCGCATTCCTGTGCTGATCGACGGTTATGTGGCGACTGCCGCTGCCGCGCTGTTGAAGGCTGCCAATCCTTCGGCGCTCGACCATTGCCTGATCGGCCATGTCTCCGGTGAACCGGGCCACCTGGCTGCCGTCGAGAAACTTGGCAAGACGCCGCTTCTGGCGCTGGGCATGCGGCTTGGCGAGGGCACGGGTGCCGCTTTGGCCGCCGGCATCGTCAAGGCTGCCGCCGCCTGCCATTCCGGCATGGCGACTTTCGAAGCTGCCGGTGTCGATACTGGTACCCATTCCCACACTGAGCATTGAGGCCGAAGATGGACGCAACGCCGCAGAAGAAGCAACCGGAACCTGCCTTTCGCAAGGAAAAGGGATGGCGGCATCTTTTTGCTGCTGCCCGCTATTCCTTGCAGGGGCTTGGACGGCTGTGGCAGGAAGCGGCGTTCCGGCACGAGGTTCTCGCCTTCGGCGTCGGCCTTGCCCTGCTTCTGGTCGCCCGCGCGCCGTTTGCGCATCTTCTCGTCTTTACGGTGCTGATGCTGCTTTTGTTCGCGGTCGAGGCGCTCAATACCGCGATTGAGGAGTTGGTGGATCGCATCTCGCCGGAAATTTCTTCCGTCGGGCGGCACGCCAAGGATCTCGGTTCCTTCGCCGTCTTCTGCCTTTTGACGGCAAACGGATTTTTCGTGCTTTATTCGCTGGTGACGACGCTGTTCTTCTGAACGGCAGATTTGACGCTTAGGCGAAGGACCGGCGGCGTGGCTGGATGGCGTGGGTTTCCTCCACGGCTGGCAGGCTTTGCAGCACGCGTTTTGCCGGCAGAATGGCGATGCCTTCGGTGCCTTCGCGCAATTTCGATTTCAGGATGAACTGGCCGTCATGCTTGGCAAGGATGGCCTGAACGATGGGCAGGCCGAGCCCGGTTCCCTGTTCGGCGCTCTTGATCGCGATCGATCCCTGACCGAAGGCCGACAGCACCACGGGGATCTCTTCCTCTGGAATGCCGGGGCCGTTGTCCTTGATCGACACATATTGCCCGCCACCCGCCGTCCAGCCTGCCTTCACGAGGATTTCACCGCCCTGCGGGGTGAATTTGACGGCGTTGGAGAGCAGGTTGAGGATGACCTGGCGGATCGATTTTTCATCCGCCCAGACCTGCGGCAGGCTGCTCTCGAACTGCTGCGAAATCCTGATGGTCTTGGCGCGGGCGCGAAGCTGGATCATGCCGATGCAATCTTCGGCGATCTCAAGCATCGAGACCGCTTCTTCGTTGAGGTCGTAGCGGCCGGCCTCGATACGCGACAGGTCGAGGATTTCGTTGATGAGGTCGAGCAGATGCTGGCCGGAACGGTGGATGTCGCCGGAATATTCCTTATAGAGCGGATTGTTGAGCGGACCGAGTACCTCTGCGGACATGACTTCGGAGAAGCCGAGAATGGCGTTGAGCGGGGTTCGCAGCTCGTGCGACATGGAGGCGAGAAAGCGCGATTTCGCCAGGTTGGCCTCTTCCGCACGCCGCCGCGCCTCATCCGACATCGAGTTGGCGACTTCGAGTTCGGCGATCAGATCATCTTTTTCAGTCTGCGACGACAGCAGCTTGATGCTGGTCTGGTAAAGCCTGCTGGTGATGCGATGACAGAAAAGAATCGCCATGCCGAACATCAGGGCGAGGCCAACATCGAAGGGATCGCGGGAGACGACGGAGGTGACGCACAGCGCCGCCAGCACCGGCAGGAAGGTCATGAAGGTGGCCCGCCGCAGCATGAAATTGGCCATGGCGGTAAGCGAAAGCGCGATCAGCAGCGTCGCGCCCTTGAAGAAAAGAACGAGTGTCGGGTTGTTGCGCACCGGTTCGGCCAAGGCGAACATTGCCCAGGCGCAACCGATGAGTATCTGCATGGCAAGGAAGAGATTGCGCCACTTCGGCAGATTTTCGGCCGTGATCCCCTGTTTGGCGGCTCTTTTGGCCAGCACCAGAGACATGGCATGGAAACTCAGCGCAATGAGCGACCAGATGATCAGCCCTATGTCACCCGTGATATACAAACCGATGATAGAGGCGAATACGATGAAAAGCGGCATGACCATCGCGCCCTGAAGGGCTTCTGCGATGTGCATCGTCAGCATTTCACGTTCATAGGCTTCGCTGCCGCCAGCGCCTTGCTGCAAGCGTTCACGCGTCGTCTTCACCGTGTCGAAAACAGCCTTGTTACGGTGCTTTCGTGAACGGTCGACGATGATCTTATCGGTGGACGTGCTGACGCTTTTACTCATTGTTACAACGCAGGTGACATGAACCCTTTGCAGGCTACGCACAAAATCTTAAGAAGATGCTGCCGTGAAAGGATTTGTTTGCCATTTCTGACAAGGGTTTGTTGTGACATGAGACGAAATGGAGGCAGGCGCGGCTTTTTCTCGATTTTTCGCGACGGCGGGCTTTTCCTTGCCACCGTTTTTCTCGGCATTCTGATTGCCGCCAAGCTCGATCAGATCAATAGCGAGACCCATACCGGCCGTTTCTTTGTGATCGATGGCGATACGCTTTCAAAGGGCGAGGACCGGTTCCGGCTGCTCGGCATCGATGCGCCGGAGCTTTCGCAGACGTGCCGGCGCGGCAGCGAAACCTGGCCATGCGGCGCGGAGGCGCGCCGCGTTCTGCAACAGATGATCGAAGGCACGACCTTTTCCTGTTCCGGCAGTTCCAAGGACCGTTACGGACGGCTGCTGGTCTATTGCTCGGCGGGAGACCGGGATGTGTCCTCGGAAATGGTGGCGTCGGGTTTTGCCATCGCTTCAGGTTATTTCCAGTTCTCCGGCGAACAGGCGCTGGCGCGCAAGGAAGCTCGCGGCATATGGGCCGGAGAATTCGAAAAACCGGCGGAGTGGCGGCGCGAACATCGCGCAGCGGATTTGCAAACGCCCGCAGCGGGTTTCCTCACCATCATCCGTCATCTTCTGGGATGGAATCATGGCTGAGGCGGATCGAGCGCTGCCGATGAATGACGACGGGTTGGACGGGCTGAGGGGCGCGATTGCCCTCTGTCGCATCTGTCGCGACACCCCAACCTACGGACGCCTGCCGCACGAACCCCGACCGGTCGTGGTGATGTCGACCAAGGCGCGTATCCTGATTGCAGGGCAGGCGCCCGGGCTTCGCGTGCATGAAACGGGTGTGCCTTTCAACGATGCCTCCGGCGACAGGCTGCGCCAGTGGCTGAATGTTGATCGTGAGACATTCTACGATCCGGACCGCTTCGCTATTGTGCCCATGGGGTTCTGTTTCCCCGGCTATGACGACAAGGGCAGTGACCTGCCGCCTCGACGCGAATGTGCGCTGCAGTGGCGGGAGAAGGTGCTGGCGGCGATGCCGCAGGTAGAGTTGGTCCTTGCCATCGGTCAATATGCCCAGGCCTTTCATCTCGGCGAAAGACGGCGGAAAACCATGACCTCGACCGTGTACGACTGGCGCAGCTATTTTCATTCAAATTCGGGACCGGCCATTTTGCCGCTGCCGCATCCAAGCTGGCGCAACACCGGCTGGCTGAAGAAGAATCCGTGGTTTACCGAGGAGCTGCTTCCTGTTCTGCGAGAACATGTGGAAATGCGACTTTAGTGAAACAATTTTCTGTTTTTCTCTAAAAATTAGTGTATTGAAAGGAAATTAATTCAGGAGGGTAGACGCATTGGATCGCCTAGACCGTAAGATTTTGCGCATTCTGCAAGAGGATTCCACGCTGGCTGTCGCTGATCTGGCGAAAAAGGTCGGCCTTTCCACGACGCCCTGTTGGCGGCGTATCCAGAAGATGGAAGAGGACGGTGTCATCCGCCGGCGCGTTGCGCTGCTGGATCCGGTCAAGGTCAACACCAAGGTCACCGTTTTCGTCTCCATCCGCACTGCCTCCCATTCCATCGAATGGCTGAAGCGGTTTTCCGAGGTGGTGTCCGAGTTCCCCGAAGTCGTCGAGTTTTACCGCATGAGCGGCGATGTCGATTATCTGCTGCGCGTTGTCGTGCCTGACATCGCGGCTTATGACGCCTTCTACAAGCGGATGATCGCCAAGATCGAAATTCGTGACGTGTCGTCTGCCTTTGCGATGGAACAGATCAAATATACGACGGAACTGCCGCTCGATTACATGTTGCTGGATAATCCCAAATCCGGCGAGGAATGATCCCGGCTGATCAGGCTTTTTGAACAATGCCCTTTCCGGCTGCCGGGGAGGGCATTTTTCGTTGCGCAGTTTGCTTTTCCGCAAGCACTCAAGTCGGCCATCCGGCGGTTGTCCGGGGAATGCACACTCCTGGCGTGCCGAGGCGGCCAGGCAATCTTATTCCGCCTGCGACGGCAAATTAGCACATTCAATTCTCTTTGCACTCGCGCCGCGCAAAGTGGGATTTTGATAAAATCACTCGAATATCTACGCTTTGTATATCTGATGATGGCAAAAGCGAAGGATATCCACATGCTCACACGACGCGGAACATTGGGACTGATTGCGGGTGCAACGGGGGCGGCGTTCCTGCCGCATATCCGGCGGGCTGGAGCCGCGACCACCACGTTACGGATCGGCTGGCAGAAGAATGGCGTGATCGCGTTGGCAAAGAGCCAGGGCGCGCTTGAAGCGCTGTTGAAGGATCGTGGCATTGAGGTCAAATGGTCGGAGTTCTCCTCCGGGCCGCCGCTTCTTGAAGCGTTGGGCGCAGGTGCGCTGGATATCGGACCGACGGGCGATGTGCCGCCACTTTTCGCGCAGGCTGCCGGTGGCAATCTGCGCTATGTGGGAACTTACAAGGGCGCTGCCGGCGGATCGGCAATCCTTGTGCAGAAGGATTCGCCGCTGAAGACGCTGGCCGACCTCAAGGGCAAGAAGGTGGCGTTCAAGCGCGGCTCCAGCGCCCATAACGTCACTGTCAAAGCATTGCGAAAGGCCGGTCTGACGCTGAACGACATAACATCCATCGACCTTGCCCCGCCGGATGCGGCGGCCGCTTTCCGAAGCGGCAGCATCGATGCCTGGTCGATCTGGGATCCTTATTTTGCCGTGGCGGAAAAGGAGCCGACGACACGGGTTCTCACGACTGCCGAAGGTATTGTCGATCCCTGGAGCTATTTCCTTGCCAATGGCGACTTCGTGGAAGGCAATCCCGACCTCGTGCCGCTGATCCTTAAGGAACTCGCAAGCGTCGGCGCAAAGGCTCAGGCCAATATCGATGAGACTGCAAAATTGCTGGCGGCGATAACCGGCGTCCCGCAGGATGTCACCAAGGTGTCGCTGACGCGTCCGGGAGCGGATCTGGGGCGTGTCTCGCTGGTTTCGGATGAGGCCATCAGCTATCAGCAGGCGCTGGCCGACGAGTTCTACGATCTGAAAATCGTGCCGAAGAAACTCAAGGTTACCGATATCGTCTGGCGTCCGAAAGCGAGTTGAGCCGGACGAAAGCTGAGTCTCTTCAATCGTCTGGCTGTTGTTGCTGAGAGATTGATTCAGGCAAGCGCTCCATTTCAGGAGCGCTTGCCTCTGCCTCAGCCCTTGAGCCTGGCAATCACCAGATGGCCGGGTGTGGGGTTGCCGTCCTGCATGCGCACGTTAATATCGGTGACTTCGACTATGTCGAAACCGGTCGCTGCCAGTCTTTCCCGAACATAGGTTTCCGCGTGGGCGAAACGCTGGTGCGGGCCGACCATATAGGGGCGTCCGGCCATGGTTGCCTCGGGCAGCGTTTCCGACGAGAAGATCAGCAGGCCACCAGGGACGAGGTTTTCAGCGGCGCCGAAAAACAGCGGTTCCAGCGCGCCGAGATAGGGCAGCACATCGGTTGCGGTGATGATGTCGAAGGGCTCGTCGTCATTGTCTTCGAGAAAGTCCTCGGCTTCGGCGACATAGAGCGTCTCGTAGAGGTCCTTCTCGTGGGCGATCTCGACCATGTTTTCGGAAATGTCGATGCCGGTGATGTCATCAGCCATGTCGCGCAGCGCTTCGCCGGTGAGGCCGGTGCCGCAGCCGAGATCGAGCAGGCGCTTGAAGGGGCCGAGATCGAGCGTTTGCAGGCGCTGGCGCACCATCATCGGCACTGCATAACCGAGCTGTTCGACAAGAATATCCTCGAAGGCTTCGGCGTGCTGGTCGAACAGGGTTTCGACATAGGCGTCGGGCGCTTTGGAAGGCGGTTCGCCGCGGCCCATGGCGGCGATGCGAACGGCTGCGCCGCCGTGATCGTCCGGGTCGATGGCCAGAACCTCTTCATAGGCCTTCACCGCCGCGTCAACATCGCCGGCTTTTTCAAGCGCGAGCGCGCGGTTATAGGCTTCGGCAAGCGCCTCTTCGTCAATTTTCTGGTTCTTCGTCATCGTGCGGTATCCGTCAGCATCTTCAGTTGAAGTCTGCTGTAAGCCGCAAGACGGACGGGCGCAATGCTTATGTGGCGATGGGCCTCAGTGGAGAATGAACTCTCCTTTCAGTGCGCGCCATTCCTGCGCCGAGATCACCTGCCGGTGCACATAGCGGACCGAGTGCAACGGACCGTCTAGCTTTTCCTGCCAGAATTTGAGGAAACCGTGCATTTCGGGGAAATCCGGGGCGAGATCATAGTCCTGCCAGACATAGGTCTGGAGAACCAGCGGATGGTCCGGCATGCGATAAAAAATCTGGGCGGTGGTGAGGCCGTAGCCCCTCAGCATCATTTCCATTTCCTTGTTCATGTCGGCTGTTCCCGTTCTCATGATTGCCGATCACAGCGTTGTCGCTGTATCTGATATGGGAACACGACAGGGTTAACCCAACCTTGCCAAAGATCTGGGTTGTCACAAAATAGTTATATTTTTCAGAATGTTGGCAGTCTTCTCTGTTGAGTGCTGCCAACCGTGCCCCTAGCGCTTGAGATGGCGCGTCAGGCGGGCTTCGAGCCATGCCCAGACATGCCGGAGCGTCTCGACGATCGTCAGGTAGAAGATCGCCGCCCAGAGATAGGCCTGATAATCGAATGTGCGGGAGAAGGCGTAGCGCGTCTGTCCCATCAGGTCGAAGACCGTGACGATGGAGACCACTGCCGAACCTTTGATCATCAGGATGATCTCGTTGCCGTAGGGGCGCAGAGCCACGATGAGGGCCTGCGGCAGAATGACCTTGCGGAAGGTGATGAATTTCGACAGGCCGAGCGAGGCGGCACCTTCAATCTGGCCGCGTGGCACGCTTCGGATCGCGCCCCTCAGAATTTCGGCCTGATAGGCGGCGGTGTTGAGGGTGAGCGACAAGAGGCCGCAATACCAGGCCTCGCGGAAGAACCACCACAGGCCAACGGTTTCCAGCCCCTGACGGAAACTGCCGAGGCCGTAATAGATCAGGAAAAGCTGCGCCAGCAGCGGGGTGCTGCGAAAGACGTAGACATAGGCATAGGCCAGCGCGCTGATGACGCGATTTTCCGACATGCGGGCGAAGGCGATCGGCACCGAGAGAAGTGCGCCGAGGATGATCGAACTGCCAACCAGCGTAACGGTGGTGATGAGGCCATCGATATAACGCGGCCCGTAACGTTCGAATTTCGCCCAGTCCCAGCCTTCGATCATCGCAAAAATCAGCCCGGCGGCCAGCAGCAGCCAGAGCGTTATGACGCCGATGCCGACGACGCGCGATATGTTGAGGGGCTTGTCTGTGGCGACCGGCGCGGGGCGCGGCGGGATGAGTTCCTGAACATGGCTCATCGGCTTGCCTCCGACTTGCGCGACCAGCGATCGATGAAGCCGATGCCGATGGAGGAGAGCAGAGCGAGGATGAGGTAGAGCAGGCAGGCGATGCCGTAGAAGAAGAAGGCTTCCTTGCTGACGCGGGCAGCGATGCCGGTCTGGCGCACGATATCGGCAAGGCCGATGATCGAGACGTAAGAGGTATCCTTGAGCAGGATGACCCAAAGGTTGGTCATGCCGGGCAGGGCGATCCTGACCAGCTGCGGGATGATGACAAGCACCATGGTGTGGCCGCGCGAGAGGCCGAGTGCATGTCCAGCCTCATATTGGCCCTTTGGGATGGCCTTGAAGGCGGATAGCAACACTTCCGAGGAATAGGACGAAAACACCACTGACAGCGCGACCATGCCCGCCACGAAGGCGTTGATCTCTACCGGGCCGGTTATCCCGACATAACCGGCGGCCGATTGCAGCAGCATCTGTATGCCGTAATAGACGATGAACAGGGTTAGGAGTTCCGGCAGGCCGCGGAAGATGGTGGTATAGACACCGGCCGCCAGTCGCAGCGATTTTTCCTCCGATTGCGCGGCGAGCGCAATGAGGAAACCGATCACAAGCCCGACGGGCAGGGTGGCGAGCGCCAGCGAGATCGTGACCTTGACGCCGAAGGCGATTTCGTCGCCCCAGCCGGCATCGCCACAGGTGACGAGGGTGCCGTTTCCGAAAAGCGTGAAGAGACCGACCGGCCCACAGAAAGGGTCGAGAAGTGTCGAGACATAGGTCCAGAACGCACCTATGGCGGAAAATGCTCCGCTCATGCCAGTTTTCCCCCGCGGTCTTAAGCCGCCGTGATTGTTATGGTTACGTTTTCAAACAAAAATGGCGGAAGGGCAAGCCTTCCGCCACCAGATTTCAACAGGCGACGCGCCGCTTACTGGCCGTAAACGTCGAAATCGAAGTATTTCTTGTTGATTTCCTGGTACTTGCCGTTTGCGCGGATACCGGCGATGGCAGCCGTGAACTTGTCGGCGAGCGCCGTATCGCCCTTGCGAACGGCTACGCCTGCACCATTGCCGTTGATCTCGACATCCACCGGAAGCGGCGTCAGGATCTTGCAGCACTTGCCTGCATCCGACTTCAGCCACTCCGACAGGACGACGATATCGTCGATGACGGCGTCGATGCGGCCGTTGGCGATGTCGAGCTTATATTCGTCGGCGGTCGGGTACATTTTCAGGTCGGAACCCGGGAAGTGCTTTTCGGCATAGTTGGAGTGGGTCGTGGAACCCTGCGCGCCGAGCGACTTGCCCTTCAGGTCGTCGACGGACTTGATCGGCGAATCCTTCGGTACGGCGATTGCCGGCGGGGTGTTGTAATATTTCTTGGAGAAATCGACCTTCTGGAGACGCTCCGGCGTGATCGACATGGACGCGATGATGGCGTCGAACTTCTTTGCCTGCAGGGCGGGGATGATGCCGTCCCAGTCATTGGTGACGAAGGTGCATTCAGCCTTCATTTCGACGCACAGCGCCTTGGCGATGTCGATGTCGAAGCCGGTCAACGTACCGTCGGCTTCCAGATTGTTGAAGGGCGGGTAGGCGCCTTCCGTGCCGATGACGATCTTGTCCTGCGCGAGGGCCGCGCCGGAAAACAGGGAGATGGCGGCAATCGATACGGCTGCGAGCAGACGGGTGGAAATAGGCATTTCGATCCTCTCTTTTGGTCGTTCATCCGCAGTCTGTTGTTGTTTTCAGTGCGGACGTCGTGAGCGCAGGCGCAACAGAACGGGTTGCCATTCGTGGCCTTCAGCGCGCGGCAATTATTCGTCCGGTTGGTCAAAAAATGCAACTGCAATATTAGCGCCCTCTTTTTCGTCGCGGAGCTTTCACGAAATGGCCTTGATCTGTTCATTTCCGGTACAGAACGCTTTGGTCATCATGGGAACCGAAGCGTATGCAAGGCGTTGACCAGCGCCTGCACGCGCGGCCGGATTCACAATGTCGCGGCATAAGCGGCGTACAACGATTGGCAGATGAGGAAGCACCGATGCTGAAGAAGAACACATTGCTGACGGGGGTGGTTTTCCCCCTCATGTCGCTGGCGATCGCGGTGGAGCCGGCCGCCGCCGGTTATGCCGGCGCCGCACGGACGCAAACGCAAATGCCCCAGGCACAGGCCCCGGTGATATTGGCGCAGGCGCAGCCGCAAGCGGAGGAGCAGAACCCGGAAGAGTTGCTGCGCAAGCAACGCCAGCAAGCAGAAGAGGCGCAGCCGAAGCCAGAGCCAGAGCCGAAAAAGCAGGAGCAGGCTCCGGAACCGCAGCGCGAACAGCCGAAGGCTGAAGCCGCACCGGCCGAACCGCGTCCTGAACCCAAGCGTGAAGCTCAGCCCGAGCCGCAACGCGAGCCTCAGCCAGAACCGAAACGGCAGCAGCAGCAGCGCGAAGCCCAACCGGAACCGGCGCCAGCTGAACAACCACCCGCCCGCAAGCAGCGCCCGCAGCCTGAGCCCGAAGCCGCACCTGCACCCGCGGAGCAGCAGCCGCAGGAACGGCCGCGCAAACCGGCTCGGGCCGAGCAGCCGGCAGGCGAGGGCGAGCAACGCCCCGCACGTCCGCGCAAGCCGGAGCCGGCGGCCGAACAGCCAGCCGCACGCCCTGAAAATACCGAGCAGCCGGCGAAACAGCGCGAGCCCGCCGCCGAGAAAAAGCCGGTAGAGGAAAAGGCTCCAGCACCGGAACCGAAATCGGAACCCGCCGAAAAGGCCGTTCCGGAGAAAAAGCCAGCGGCTCCTGAGCCAGCTGTAAAGGAGGCTCCTGTTCCAACGGAAGCGCCGACACCGGCACGGCCACCGGCTCCGGAAGCTCAGCCCAATCCTGCGCCCGGCCAGCAGCCTTCTGAAAAGCAGCCGGTAGAAGGCCAGGGCAAGACGGAGCCTGCAGCGCCGCTGCCGGGTGCTCCGACACCTCCGCCGCCAAGCGGTGCCACGACAGGACAGGCGCCTGCCGGCGAAGCCGTCCCCAATCAGGTCGCCATTCCGCAGACGGAAGCGCCTCCGACGACGAAGCAGGAACTGGACAAGGCCAAGGCTATAGCCAAGGACCCGTCCAAGACTGCCGACACCGTCATTCTGCCCGTCGACAAGGGTGCCGCCGTTCTCGACAGCGACAAGGAAGTGGAGCGCTCAGGTAACAACCAGGCACGCGAGCAACGCCGCCGCGAGCGTGAGCAGGCCGGTGACGTGAAGGTGCCGACTTCCGACGCCGAAGCGCAGCGCGCCGGTGCTGCCGGAGGCAAGGCTCCGCCGCCCGTGAAGATGGAGGCGATTACCTCTCAGCAGGGCGAGCGTGTCGACCGCCGTCCGCAATATGACCGGCCGGAAGGTGCGCGGGAATGGCAGCCGCGCGAAGGCGGCCGGCGCGATCAGGATCGCGATGCGCCGATCATCCTGCAGTTTGGCGACCGCGTGGTTGTGCGCGGCGACGACAATCAGCGCTTCATCCGCGATGGCGGCGAGCCCTATTACGAGCGCCTACCCGGCGGACGTGTCCGCGAGACCGTCGAGCGTCGCGACGGCACGCAGGTGGTGACGATCCGCAACCGCTATGGTGACGTCATCCAGCGTTCGCGCATCGATGACCGTGGCCGGGAATATGTGCTGTTCTATGCACCGGAACTGATGGACGAACCGGACCGTGAATATGTCTATCGCGATCCCGGCCTCGACCTGCCGCCGATGCGTCTGCGCATTCCGGTTCGTGACTACATCATCGACACGTCGAGCGATCCGGACCGCGATTATTACCGCTTCCTGGAGCAGCCGCCGGTCGAGCCGGTGGAGCGTGTCTACTCGCTGGATGAAGTGCGTTATTCGGCCCGTATCCGCGACAAGGTGCGCCGTATCGACCTCGATACGATCACATTTGCCACTGGAAGCGCTGACATTCCGATGGCGCAGGCCCGTTCGCTGCGGAAGGTAGCGGATGCGATCAACAAGGCGCTGGCAAAGAACCCGGCGGAAACCTTCCTGATCGAAGGCCACACCGATGCCGTTGGTTCGGATGAAAGCAACCTCGTTCTTTCCGACGAGCGTGCCGCTTCCGTCGCCAATGTCCTGACCGATGTTTACGGCATTCCGCCGGAAAACCTGGCGACGCAAGGCTACGGCGAGCGTTACCTGAAGGTTCAGACACTCGGCCCGGAACAGCAGAACCGCCGCGTCACCATCCGCCGCGTGACACCGCTGGTAAGACCGGTCGCCCAGAACTGATAAGGTTCAGGAACTGAAAAATGAAAGCCCGGAAAGCGCAAAGCTTTCCGGGCTTTTTTATTGGTAGCAAAGTTCCCAGTCCGACACATTATCCGTAACGCCGGACCAGATCCGGGGGGCAGCGTGATCAAATCCGGCATGACTGGGATGCTTCTCACCCTGCCATAATCCTCAAATTTGAGGATAATCCAGCCTCTAACGCTTAGTTAAGCGCCACAGCAATCTCTGCTGCGAGCTGGGCATTGTTGCGTACGAGCGCGATATTGGTCGCGAGGCTGCGGCCGTCGGTCAGGCGGAAGATATCGCCGAGCAGGAAGGGCGTGACGGCCTTGCCGGTGATGTCCTCGCGCTCGGCGTGGGAAATGGCGCGATTGATGTAGATTTCCATCTCCTCGCGCGGAATTTCGTCCTCTTCCGGCACGGGATTGGCAATCAGCATACCGCCATCGATGCCAAGCTGTTCGCGGGTCGTCTGGAAATTGGCGATGGCTGCAGGGCTGTTGAGCGACAGCGGGCTGGGAAGGCCCGACGAACGCGACCAGAAAGCCGGGAACTCTTCCGAACCGAAAGTCACGACAGGCACGCCGTTGGTTTCGAGAACTTCCAGCGTCTTCGGGATGTCAAGAATGGCCTTGGCGCCGGCGCAGACGACGATCACGCCGGTTTTGGCAAGCTCGGTCAGATCGGCGGAAATATCGAAGGTTTCCTCCGCGCCCTTGTGCACACCGCCGATGCCGCCGGTGGCGAAAACGCGGATGCCGGCGCGGGCAGCGGCAATCATGGTGGCTGCCACTGTCGTGGCACCGGTGCGGCGCTCGGCAATCGCAAAGGCAATATCGGCGCGCGAGACCTTCATGGCGTCGGTGGTCTGGGCAAGCGCTTCGAGCTGCTCCTTCTCGAGGCCGATATGCAGCGTGCCGTGAATGACGGCGATGGTTGCCGGAACGGCTCCCTGATCGCGGATGATCTGTTCGACGCCTTCGGCCATCTCGATATTGCCGGGATAGGGCATGCCGTGGGTGATGATGGTCGATTCCAGCGCGACGATCGGCGCGCCGCGCTGTTTGGCAGCGGCAACCTCTTGCGAATAGACGATGGGCAGGAGCGGGGAGATGGGGCGGGTCATTCTGTTTGTTCCAGACTATAAAAAAACGGGTTCATGCCAGCATTTCGGCCTTGGGGACAAGCCCCAACATGGTCTCGACACTGTCTTTTGACAGGTCTTGGGCGGTGGCGAAAGGCGATTGCACGGTGATGGCGGCCGCCGCGGCACCCAGTCGCAGGGCCTCAGTGATGGCTTTGCCCTCCGTAATCGCCGCGAGATAACCGGACGCCATGGCGTCTCCGGCGCCGGTTACGTCTTTCACCTCGCGGATGATTGGTGGGTGGAGGCTTGCGGTTTGCGTCGCGTTGAAGGCTACCACTTCGCTTGCGCCACGGGTGATGACGCCGCCGGCAAGGCCTGCGCTGCGGAGAATACCCGGCCAGTCGCGAACATTGTCTGCCGTCTGTCCCGTCAGCGCGCGCGCCTCTGCCTCGTTCATGAAGAGAATGTCTATATCGGCGAGCATGTCCTTCAGCTTCACCGCCTTGGCGGGCGAAATGGCGATGGCCGCGAGCGGCTTTTGGCAGGCGCGGGCAATGAGACCGAGCGCCTTCAACGTATCCTCCGGCAGATTGGCATCGCAAAGCAGAAGGTCGCTCGCGGTAATCGCGTCACGCACCGCGCGAACTTTGAGTCGGCGCGGCGAAAACAGCTTGTAAAGGTCCATATCCGCAAGTGCGATGACAAGATTGCCGTCGCGCTCCAGAATGGCGGTGTAGCTTGGCGTGCGGCGATCGAGGAAAACGAAGGGCGTATCTTCCACGCCCGCCTGCCTTGCTGCCTCCGCCACCGCTTCGCCGGTCACGTCGCCGCCGCGCGGTGCGATGATACGGACGGCAAACCCGAGCCGGGAAAGATTGCGCGCCGCGTTGAAACCGCCGCCGCCAGCCTCTTCCATCCATGAGCCAGGATTGCTGGCGCCGGGCGCCGTTTCAGTCTCGATCATGCCGCGCCTGTCTATATGCGCGCCGCCCAGAACGAGTATTTTCTTCACGCTTGTGTTTCCCTCTTTCGCGAATGGAAAAGGTGGACGATTCGTCCCAATCTTCTGTTTGTTCCCCTTCACATCCGGCCCGCAGCGATAGGCCGGACACGGAAAAACGAAAGCAGAACAAACCACTTATCGCTATTTGTTTTCAATATGCTGGCTGCGCCTTGCGATATGAGAACAAATAGAGTACATCCTATTTCCATACTGCTTCATTGCCTGTGCGGCTTCAATAACCTAAAGGTGGATCGGATGGCACAAAATTCTTTGCGTCTCGTAGAGGATAAATCGGTGGATAAAAGCAAGGCACTGGAAGCGGCGCTCTCCCAGATCGAACGGTCGTTCGGCAAGGGATCGATCATGAAGCTCGGTTCCAATGAAAACGTGGTTGAAGTAGAGACCATTTCGACGGGTTCTCTCAGCCTGGATATAGCGCTCGGTATCGGCGGTTTGCCGAAGGGGCGTATCGTTGAGATTTACGGCCCGGAAAGCTCCGGTAAGACGACGCTTGCGTTGCAGACGATCGCGGAAGCCCAGAAGAAGGGCGGCATCTGCGCCTTCGTGGATGCCGAACACGCGCTCGATCCGGTCTATGCCCGCAAGCTCGGTGTGGATTTGCAGAACCTTCTGATCTCGCAGCCGGATACGGGCGAGCAGGCGCTTGAAATCACCGATACGCTGGTGCGCTCCGGTGCCGTCGACATTCTGGTGGTGGACTCGGTTGCGGCGCTGACGCCGCGTGCCGAAATCGAAGGCGAGATGGGCGACAGCCTGCCGGGCCTTCAGGCACGTCTGATGAGCCAGGCGCTGCGCAAGCTGACCGCCTCGATCTCCAAGTCGAAGTGCATGGTGATCTTCATCAACCAGATCCGCATGAAGATCGGCGTCATGTTCGGTTCGCCGGAAACGACGACGGGCGGTAATGCGCTTAAATTCTACGCCTCGGTGCGTCTCGACATTCGCCGTATCGGCGCCGTCAAGGAGCGTGAAGAGGTTGTCGGCAACCAGACCCGCGTCAAGGTCGTCAAGAACAAGATGGCACCGCCTTTCAAGCAGGTGGAATTCGACATCATGTATGGCGAAGGTGTTTCCAAGACCGGCGAGCTTGTCGATCTCGGCGTGAAAGCCGGTATCGTCGAGAAATCCGGTGCATGGTTCTCCTATAACAGCCAGCGTTTGGGGCAGGGGCGTGAAAATGCCAAGACCTTCCTGCGCGACAATCCGGAAATGGCAAGCGAGATCGAACTGGCGCTGCGCCAGAACGCCGGTCTGATCGCCGATCGGTTCCTGCAAAATGGCGGCCCGGAAGCTGGCGAAAGCGACGACGGTCCCGACGAGGGCTGATGCATTCGAAGGTCCGGGCGTTCGCGTCCGGTGGCTTTGCCGGCATGAGCCGGTATGGATCAAAAGGGTCGTGCGATTTTCCTCGCGTGGCCCTTTTTCTTTGCCTAGACGCCTTGGTGCGCCTCCATGGCTGGACAGGGCAGGATGCGGACGATAAAAGCCTTTGATTTTGCAAGATAGCCATCATTCGGGATGGCGGTGATGGACTCCAGCTGTGAGCGGTGTGTGGGCATGAGCGGTGTGAATGAAATTCGGTCGACCTTTCTCGACTACTTCAAGAAGAACGGACACGAGATTGTGCCCTCCAGCCCGCTGGTGCCGCGCAACGATCCGACGCTGATGTTCACCAATGCCGGCATGGTGCAGTTCAAGAACGTCTTCACCGGTCTCGAAAGCCGTCCTTATTCCACGGCCGCTTCCGCGCAGAAATGTGTGCGCGCCGGTGGCAAGCATAACGACCTCGACAATGTCGGTTATACGGCCCGTCACCACACGTTCTTCGAAATGCTCGGCAATTTCTCCTTTGGCGACTATTTCAAGGAAGAGGCGATTACCCATGCCTGGAACCTGATCACCAAGGAATTCGGCATCGATCGCAACCGTCTGCTGGTCACGGTCTACCACACCGACGACGAGGCTTTTAATCTCTGGAAGAAGATCGCCGGTTTCTCTGACGATCGCATCATCCGTATTCCGACCAGCGATAATTTCTGGGCCATGGGCGATACCGGTCCGTGCGGTCCCTGCTCGGAAATCTTCTATGACCACGGCGATCATATCTGGGGCGGACCGCCCGGTTCGCCGGAAGAGGATGGCGACCGTTTCATCGAAATCTGGAACCTCGTCTTCATGCAATATGAGCAACTGACGAAGGAAGAGCGCATCGATCTGCCGCGCCCTTCTATCGACACCGGCATGGGTCTCGAGCGCATTTCGGCGTTGTTGCAGGGCAAACACGACAATTACGACACCGATCTGTTCCGGGCGCTGATTTCGGCCTCCGTCGAAGCGACCGGCGTTCCGGCAGAGGGCGAGAAGCGTGCCAGCCACCGCGTCATTGCCGACCATCTGCGCTCCTCCGCTTTCCTGATCGCCGATGGCGTCCTGCCGTCGAATGAGGGCCGTGGTTACGTTCTGCGCCGCATCATGCGCCGTGCCATGCGCCATGCCGAGCTTCTCGGTTCGCGCGAGCCGCTGATCTACAAGCTGCTGCCGGCGCTGATACAGCAGATGGGCCGCGCCTATCCGGAACTGGTTCGCGCCGAGGCGCTGATCTCCGAGACGCTGAAGCTTGAGGAAACCCGTTTCCGCAAGACGCTGGAACGCGGCCTGTCGCTGCTTTCCGACGCGACCTCGACCCTGCACAAGGGCGATATGCTGGACGGCGAAACCGCTTTCAAGCTTTACGATACCTATGGCTTCCCGCTCGATCTGACGCAGGATGCGCTGCGCGCCCGTGAGATCGGCGTCGATATTTCCGGCTTCACCGATGCCATGCAGCGCCAGAAGGCGGAAGCACGCTCGCACTGGGCTGGTTCCGGCGACAAGGCGACCGAAACGGTGTGGTTCGAACTGAAGGAAAAGCTCGGCGCGACCGAATTCCTCGGTTACGACACTGAAACAGCCGAAGGCGTTATTCAGGCGATCGTCAAGGACGGCAAGTCGGTGGACAGTGCTGCCGAGGGCGAGACGGTGCAGATCGTCGTCAACCAGACGCCATTTTATGGCGAGTCCGGCGGTCAGATGGGCGATACGGGCGTAATCTCTGGCGATAACGGCACCTTTACCGTTTCAGAAACCCAGAAGAAGGGCGAGGGCCTTTTCGTGCATTCCGGCACGGTGTCCAAGGGTGGATTGAAGCTCGATGACGCCGTGCAGCTGACGGTCGATCACGACCGCCGCTCGCGTCTGCGCGCCAACCACTCCGCCACCCACCTGCTGCATGAGGCGCTGCGCGAGGTGCTTGGTACGCACGTCGCACAGAAGGGTTCGCTGGTCGCACCCGAGCGTCTGCGCTTTGACGTTTCGCATCCGAAGCCGATGTCGGCAGAGGAGCTGAAGGTCGTAGAGGAAATGGCAAACGAGATCGTCTTGCAGAACTCGCCTGTCGTGACGCGTCTGATGAGCGTTGACGACGCCATCGCCGAGGGTGCTATGGCACTGTTTGGCGAAAAATACGGCGATGAAGTCCGCGTTGTCTCCATGGGCACCGGTGTTCACGGTGCGAAGGCCAACCGTCCGTACTCGGTCGAGCTTTGCGGCGGCACCCATGTTGCCGCAACCGGCCAGATCGGCCTTATCCGCATTCTCGGCGAAAGTGCCGTCGGTGCGGGCGTGCGCCGTCTTGAGGCCGTAACGGGTCAGGGCGCGCTTGCCTATCTCTCCGAGCAGGATGAGCGCGTAAAGGCACTGGCCTCGTCGCTGAAGGTTCAGCCGGGCGATGTACTGTCGCGTGTCGAGGGACTTCTCGACGAGCGCAAGAAGCTGGAGCGCGAGCTTGCGGATGCCCGCAAGAAACTCGCCATGGGCGGCGGCTCGTCGGATGCCGGCGCAAACGACGTACAGCAGGTTGCGGGCGTCAATTTCCTCGCAAAATCCCTGTCCGGCATCGATGCCAAGGACCTGAAGGGTCTTGCAGATGAAGCCAAGGCCAATATCGGCTCCGGCGTCGTGCTGCTGATCGCCGTGTCCGAAGACGGCAAGGCAAGTGCTGTTGCTGCCGTGACCGAGGATCTGACTGGCCGTTTCAGCGCCGTCGATATCGTCCGCACGGCCTCTGCGGCCCTCGGCGGCAAGGGCGGCGGTGGACGCCCGGATATGGCGCAGGCCGGCGGCCCCGATGGCGCCAAGGCACAGGACGCCATCGACGCGGTGGCAGCGGCCCTGGCGGCCTGATCTGGATGAATTGAAAAAAGGCGGGGTTCTACCCCGCTTTTTTGATTCTGGATGTTGAAATCCGAAAGGAACGTGATGCGCTTTGTAAATCCCATCCCTTTCGTGTGCGATATCAACCGCTCCAGGGAGTTTTATCGTGACAGGCTCGGCCTGAAGGTTTTGGACGATTTCGGAAATTTCGTCCTCTTTGAAAGCGGCTTTGCAATCCATGAGGGGCGTTCGCTCGAACAGACGGTCTGGCGGACATCGCCGGACACGGACAAACCTTACGGCAGACGGAACCTGCTGCTCTATTTCGAACACGAGGATGTCGATGCGGCATTTCGGAATATTGCGCCGCATGTGGAGTTGATCCATCCCGTTGAGCGGCAGGCATGGGGACAGAGAGTGTTCCGTTTTTATGATCCGGACGGGCATGCAATCGAGATCGGCGAACCACTCGCCCAGCCCAACGAATAAGCCCGCTTCCAAAATCCGTTTTGTGACCCTTGTAAGCGCTCGTGCTCCGCTTTCAGGCGAAATGCCTGTCAGTTTCCTCAACCCGCTGCCTGCATATCCTTCGCTGCAGCTTCGTCAAGCTGGGTGGCCCGCTTGAAGGCGGGGCGGTCGGTCAGATGCGCCATATAGTCCGTGAAGGCCGGACGTTTTTCGATTGTGCCGAACTGCAGGCCCCAGCCGACATGGGCACCTACATAGACATCCGCCGCAGTGAAGTGATCGCCGGCGATGAAGCGGTTTTCGCTGACGGCACGTTCGAGCGTGTTGATCGCATCCGCATAGCTGCCGCAGCCAGCCATACGCAGCTTTTCCTGCGGCACCTCGAACCCCATCGCCTTCATGCTGGTTGTCATTTCCAACGGACCGGCAGCAAAAAACATCCAGCGGTAATAAAGTCCGCGCGCTTTGGGCGTCGGCGCAAGGTTGGCACCCGGAAAGGCATCCGCCAGATAGGCGCAGATCGCTGCCGCTTCGGTGACAATGGTGTCGCCGTGTTTGATGGCGGGCACCTTGGCCATCGGGTTGATCAGCCGATAGGCCGGCGATTTCATCGACGTCGAGAAGCCCAGTATCTCTGTCTTGTAGGGAACGCCCACTTCCTCGAGCATCCATCGCGCAATGCGTCCGCGCGACATGGGATTGGTGTAGAAGATCAATTCACTCATTGCTTTGCCTCCCCAAGCAAAATTGCAAAAGCATCATTGAAAACCTGCGCGCAGTTCGCGCTGACACGGTGCGTTTTTATAGTCCACAGCATTATCTGTTTTCCCGAAGGATCGCGCTGGTAACCACATGAATTTTTGACTGTGCCGGACAAGTTATGTGTCGTTTTATGCTGTTTCAGCTATATATTTTTATTTTTCTGACTGCGGCACGCTGTGGAATCGAAGTCTGCGCCTAGTGCAACATCTAAGCAAGATACTGTGAACAAAAAAAGAAACCCGGCGTTGCGGCCGGGTTTCCTTTTGTCGATATTTCAAACGGGCAGCGCCCCGTTCTTTTAAGCCGCCATCGCCGTCTTGAGGTTTTCATCGATCTTGTCGAGGAAGGCGGTGGTGGAGAGCCAGGGCTGGTCCGGACCGATGAGGAGCGCGAGGTCCTTGGTCATGAAGCCGCTTTCGACGGTGTCGACGCAGACGGTTTCGAGCGTTGCTGCGAACTTTGCGAGTTCTGCATTGTCGTCCAGCTTGGCGCGGTGGGCGAGGCCACGGGTCCAGGCGAAGATCGAAGCGATCGAGTTGGTCGAAGTTTCCTGACCCTTCTGGTGCTGGCGGTAGTGGCGCGTGACCGTGCCGTGTGCCGCTTCAGCTTCAACCGTGCGGCCGTCCGGCGACAGGAGAACGGAGGTCATCAGGCCGAGCGAACCGAAGCCCTGGGCAACCGTATCAGACTGAACGTCGCCATCGTAGTTCTTGCAGGCCCAGACGTAACCGCCGGACCACTTCAGAGCGGAGGCGACCATGTCGTCGATCAGGCGGTGTTCATAGATGATGCCGATTTCATCGAACTTCGCCTTGAACTCGGTCTGGTAGACTTCTTCGAAGATGTCCTTGAAGCGGCCGTCATAGGCCTTCAGGATGGTGTTCTTGGTGGACAGGTAAACCGGCCACTTGCGCATCAGGCCGTACATCATGGATGCGCGGGCGAATTCGCGGATGGATTCGTCAAGGTTGTACATTGCGAGTGCAACGCCAGCGCTCGGAGCGTCGAAGACGTCCTTTTCAATGACCTGACCGTCTTCGCCGACGAACTTGATCGTCAGCTTGCCCTTGCCGGGGAACTTGAAATCGGTTGCCTTGTACTGGTCGCCGAAGGCGTGGCGGCCGACGACGATCGGCTTCGTCCAGCCGGGAACGAGGCGGGGAACGTTCTTGCAGATGATCGGCTCGCGGAAGATGACGCCGCCCAGAATGTTGCGGATCGTGCCGTTCGGGCTCTTCCACATCTGCTTCAGGCCGAATTCCTCGACGCGCTGCTCGTCCGGTGTGATCGTCGCGCACTTGATGCCGACGCCGTGCTTCTTGATGGCGTGTGCCGCATCGACTGTTACCTGGTCGTTGGTAGCATCGCGGTTTTCGACCGAGAGGTCATAATATTCGATGTCGAGATCGAGGTATGGCAGGATCAGCTTGTCCTTGATGAGCTGCCAGATGATACGGGTCATTTCGTCGCCGTCGAGATCGACGACTGGATTGGCTACCTTGATCTTTGCCATGAATTCCTCACCTTCGAAGCTGTGGCGCCTGGTGACGCCGGTATTCGGAAAAATATCCGGTGCGGCTATAGCATCGCGCGCGCCTGAGGCAAAGCCATGGGGGGCGCTTTTTTGGCGCGGTGCAATAACGCTTTGCGCATTGCCAAACCATATTGCCGGAATACAGTCAGGCGAATCGCTTCGCCCGCGCGTCGGGCCTACCTCCGGGATCACATCATGCGGAATATTCTGCTTCTGACTGCCGCCGTCCTCTTTTCCCACAGCGCCCTTGCGGCCGGCCCCGCCGATCCCGTCCAGAAGGTGATGGACATTACCGTCAAGAACTGGTCCGGCGATGCGGAAAACTGGAAATACATCTTTGACGAGGACATGCTGACCAGCCTGTTCAGCAAGGACTTCGTTGCCCAATACCGCGAAGCTTCCAAGAAGCCGGCTTACGAGGCGGAAAGCGGCGAGACCGGCGATCCCTTCGGCTACGATGTGGTGACCAACTCGCAGGATGGCTGTCCGCTGGTGGATGTTTCGGTAACGCCCGGTGAGGTGAAGGACGGCGTGACTGACGTGACGGCAAAGTTCAAGCTCTGGGCCTGCATGGATGAGGCAGAGATGAAGGCAACGGTCGACGAGGTGCATTTCGATGTCATCGAGGAAAACGGCCAGCCTGTCATCAGCGACATTCACCGGGTTGGAGACGAGGGCAGGGATTCGCTGCGCGCAGAGATGGCGGCGATCATCAAGGGCGAATAACAGGGCGTTCTGCCTGCCCCGGCTTTGATTTTGGCGCCGATCTGTGCCAGTGAAGCGCGCTTTAGAGCATTTTCAGGAAAAGCGGCGACCGGTTTTCAGTCTGGAAATGCGCGAAAACCATAAAACGCATCGGCCTGAAAATCGATGCGGCGCTTCAGAAACTGGAAAACGACGATGGCAGGCACAAACAGCGAGCTTGAACTTGTGGCGGAAGGCCCGGCGATCATTCTGGTCGAACCGCAGCTCGGCGAAAATATCGGCATGGTGGCACGGGCAATGGCCAATTTCGGTCTTGCCGAACTTCGCCTCGTCAAGCCGCGTGACGGCTGGCCGAACGAGAAGGCGCGCGCCGCCGCTTCCAAGGCCGATCATGTCATCGACGGTACTAAGGTGTTCGAGACGCTGGAAGAGGCGATCAAGGATCTCAATTTCGTCTATGCCACGACCGCGCGGGAGCGTTACGGTTTCAAACCGGTTCGTGCCCCCGTCACCGCAGCCGGCACGCTGCGCGCGAAGTTCAAGGCGGGTGAAAGAACCGGCATCCTGTTCGGGCGTGAGCGCTGGGGCCTTACCAATGAAGAAGTGGCGCTGGCCGATGAGATCGTGACATTTCCGGTCAACCCCGCCTTCGCCTCGCTCAATATCGCGCAGGCCGTGCTTTTGATGTCCTATGAGTGGATGAAATCCGGCATGGACGATCTGGACGAGACGCTTTTCCAGCCTATCGAGCAGCGGCCCTCGACCAAGGAACAGGTCTTCGGCCTGTTCGAACACATCGAGGAGGCGCTCGATGCGCGCGGATATTTTCATCCGCCCGAAAAAAAGCCGAAAATGGTGGACAATCTGCGTGCGGTGCTGTCGAGACGCGGCTTTTCCGAGCAGGAAATCAGTGTTTTCCGTGGCGTGATCAGGTCACTCGATCGTTTTCCCCGGCAGTGGCCTAAGCAGGCAGGCCGGGCCGGAACGGCGGAGGGACCATTGTCGGAGAGGGCTGGGGAGAATGCTGAAGACGACTGAGGCTCTGGCCGATGTTCTCAAACCGGTGCTGGTGTTCGATTCCGGCATTGGCGGGCTGACGGTACTGCGCGAGGCGCGCGTGCTGATGCCCGAGCGCGGTTTCATCTATGTGGCCGACGACGCCGGTTTCCCCTATGGCGGCTGGGAAGAGGAGGCGCTGAAAGCGCGCATTCTTTCGCTCTTCGAAAAGCTGCTTGAAGACTATAGCCCTGAAGTCTGCATCATTGCCTGCAACACCGCCTTCACACTGGCAGGCGCCGATCTTCGGGCGCGCTTCCCTGATATGACTTTCGTCGGCACCGTTCCAGCTATCAAACCTGCGGCCGAACGCACCCGTTCCGGTCTCGTTTCCGTGCTGGCAACACCCGGCACCGTCAAGCGCGCCTATACGCGCGATCTCATCCAGTCATTCGCCACGCAATGCCATGTTCGCCTCGTGGGATCGGAAAATCTGGCGCGTATGGCCGAAAGCTGGATCAGGGGCGAACCGATCTCCGATGAAGCCGTGCTGGCGGAAATCGAGCCCTGCTTCATCGATAGCGACGGCAAGCGCACCGATATCGTTGTTCTCGCCTGCACTCATTATCCCTTCATGGCCAATGTGTTTCGCCGGCTGGCGCCATGGCCGGTGGACTGGCTCGATCCCGCGGAAGCGATCGCCCGTCGCGCGCGCCATCTGGTGCCGCTGCCGCAGGATGCGGAGCATCCAGATGGTTTCGATTTCGCCGTCTTCACTTCCGGCAAGCCGGATTTCGCCACACGGCGGCTGATGCAGGGTTTTGGCCTCAGCGTCTCGCTGAGCTGAACGGCTTGTTGCATTTTTGCATCTATTCTGCCGGACTTTTGCAATTCGAGATTGCGACCTCTTGTCGCGTCCGGCATCTCGTGTAAGATGCATCTTGTCTGTAACCGCTATAAAAAGGAGGCGTGGAATGACTGACTATATGAATATGCGCCTTACCGGCATGTCTGGCTTTTCCGGCATGGTCGTCGGCGGTTACATGTCCCGAGGCATCGACCTCCGATAAGGCTTCCTGCCTGATTTCCCTGCCGTTTGGCATCTTCACTTCGTCTGACAGCTGAATTGTGCGTCCGCGCTACCGCGTGTTGCGCCCGCCGTTCCTGCATGTCGTTTTATCATCGATAAAGGACCTGGCTGCTTCGCCGCGCCGGGACGGATTCCCCATGCAGAAAAATCAACCATTGGTAGCATATGCGCTGCCGGATGCGGTCGACCGCCTGTTCGTCACATTCGGCGTCTGGACAACCCTGAAAGCGGTTCTCGTCGCGGCAATGGTGCCGCGCCCGCCGCCCACCGATCTTTCCGATCTGCCGGAGCGTCTTCTGGACGATATCGGCCTGGAGCCGTCCGACCGCAAAATGCGGCGGGAGTGGGCGCCTCCTTACTGGGCGCCGCGGTTTTGATGGCGACAGTCTCTCCGGCGAGAAAATGCCGGGGAGGCTCCGTCGTCCGTTTCACACTTCTAATGATGTTCGAAATGCGCGCCTCCGTCATGCCGGACTTGACCCGGCATTCACCCACGATGCGTCTGTGAGGAGTTCATTGCCGCACTTCAGTTTTCCGTAACGGAAGCTGCGGAAAGGCCTGGCATATAGCGCGTTGCACTATTCTCGGGAACGTCCGGGCGGGCGATACCCCTGATCTTGCCCTGCGGCTGGAGCGGGCAGGGGGCAGCGCGGCGCGGCATGGCTTGCCATGCCGTCAAATTACGATCTTGCACAGGCGATGAAGCGGCGGCAGCAGCCTGTTCGTCCGCGGATGACAAAGCGGCATAGTCTCCGAAAATTTGGCTTGATACCGGGCGCTTTTGGTGGCTTGCTCCAAAGACCGAACGGGGGAGATTGCATCATGCCACTGGAGAACTGGCTGGCCTTCGTGGCCGCATCCGCCATCATGCTTGCCATTCCGGGGCCGACGATCCTGCTGGTGATTTCTTATGCTCTGGGGCATGGCCGTAAGGCGAGCACCGCGACGGTGACGGGTGTGGCGCTTGGTGATTTCACTGCGATGACGGCCTCCATGCTGGGGCTCGGCGCGCTGCTTGCCACATCGGCGGCCCTTTTTACCGGTCTGAAATGGATCGGTGCGGCTTACCTCATCTATCTCGGCATCAAGCTGTGGCGTTCGCCGGTGGGCGGAGAAGGTGGTGAAGCCGCAGGCGTGACCGGCCGTGAGCGGCCGCTCAAAATCTTCCTGCATGCCTATGTCGTCACGGCGCTGAACCCCAAGAGCATTGTCTTCTTCGTCGCCTTCCTGCCGCAGTTTCTTGTGCCGACGCTGCCTTTCTGGCCGCAGGTGCTGATTTTCGAAGCGACATTCCTTGTGCTTGCCAGCTGCAATGCGGCCCTTTATGGACTTCTGGCAAGTGCCGCCCGCAATACGATCCGCAAACCCAAGGTTCAGCGCATCGTCAACCGCACGGGCGGCGGTCTCCTGATCGGCGCCGGTCTCATTACATTTGGCTGGAAGAGGGCGGTTTCGGCGTAAAACGCCCGTCGATCGCCTGAAATTCGGACATAACAAAATGGCGTTGCCGCATATTCTTCTTGCCCTGATCACCGTGTTTTTGTGGGGCTTCAACTTCGTTGCCATCAAGATCGGCGTCGCCGACATGCCGCCTCTGTTTCTGACGGGGGTGCGCTATCTGTTTGCAGCCGTGCCGTTGGTATTCTTCCTGCCCAAACCCAATGTGCCGTGGCGGCATATGATCGTTTACGGCATGGCGATGGGTTTCGTGCAATTCGGCCTGCTTTACCCGGCCATCAAGCTCGGCCTGCCGGCTGGGCTTGCTTCGCTCGTCATGCAGTCGCAGGCCTTCTTCACGCTGGCGCTGGCCGTGGTGTTTCTCGGCGAGCGGCCGTTGCCGTCACAGATCGTCGGCGCAATCGTTGCCTTTGGCGGGCTGGCGGTCATCGGCGTGGAGCGCATGACGGCTGCAGCGTTGATACCGCTGCTGATGGGCGTCGGCTCGGCCATTGCCTGGGCCTGCGGCAACATCGTCAATCGCCGCATCGGCCAGGTGAATGCGGTCTCCTTTGTCGCATGGACGAGCCTTGTTCCCGTTCTGCCGTTGGTCCTGCTTTCGCTGGTGGTGGAGGGACCTGATGCGATTGCGGAAGGGCTGCGCAATGCGACGCCTACGATGGCTCTCGTGGTGATCTACATGGCCTATGGTGCGACCATCGTCGGCGCGGGTATCTGGAGTTACCTGCTTCTGCGTTATCCGGCCGGAACGGTGGCACCGTTTTCGCTGCTGGTGCCGATTGTCGGTTTCGTCAGCGCCTATCTCGCTTTTGCGGAGCATATTACCGTCTTCGAAGTGGTCGGTGCGGCATTGGTCATCATCGGGCTGATGCTGAATGTGTTCGGCAGGCGGCTATCATTTTCGCGCGTCTCGTCCAGAGCCGCATAGATGTGGCGCAATTGCCTGTGCATTATCGGCACGGGGCAGACGCAATCGGTGATTTTTTGGTAAAGAGCATGTTCGGCCGCCGTTACGGGAATCGGCCGGATGACATGCAGCACGAGGAACGGAACATTGCAGGTCGGCATCGACATGGGAACCCTATCGGGCGGGCAGCAGGCCAAGCTCGATATTGAGGAATTGCTTGCAACGCGTTTGCTGGTGCAGGGCAATTCCGGGTCCGGCAAGTCACACCTCCTGCGCCGGCTCCTGGAGCAATCGGCGCAATGGGTGCAGCAGGTCATTATCGATCCCGAGGGTGATTTCGTCACGCTGTCCGACAAGTTCGGCCATGTGGTGGTGGATGGAGAGCGCACGGAAGCCGAGCTTGCGGGCATTGCCAACCGCATCCGCCAGCACCGCGTTTCCTGCGTGCTGACGCTTGAAGGTCTTGATATCGAACAGCAGATGCGGGCCGCTGCCGCTTTCCTCAATGGCCTGTTCGATGCGGATCGCGAATTCTGGTATCCCGTGCTTGTCGTTGTGGATGAGGCGCAGATGTTTGCGCCCTCCGTCGGCGGCGAGGTGACCGAGGATGCGCGCAAGGCGTCGCTGGGCGCCATGACCAATCTGATGTGCCGTGGGCGTAAACGCGGGCTTGCGGGCGTTATCGCCACGCAGCGCCTTGCCAAGCTTGCCAAGAACGTAGCGGCTGAAGCCTCGAACTTCCTGATGGGCCGCACCTTTCTCGATATCGATATGGCGCGCGCTGCCGATCTGCTCGGCATGGACCGGCGGCAGGCGGAAATGTTCCGCGATCTGCAGCGCGGCAATTTCGTGGCGCTTGGACCGGCGCTGTCGCGCCGCCCGTTGCCCATCGTCATCGGTGCGGTGGAAACCTCGGCGCGGTCTTCCTCGCCGAAGCTCATGCCGCTGCCGGATGCACCGCAGGATGTGGAGGATCTGATCTTCACGCCGGACCCGGAAGAGTTCACACGACCCGCCACGCGCCGCACGCCGCCAGCGCCGCGCCCGACAACCGATATTCTCGCTGAACTCTCCCGCTCCACCCCCGCCGCCGCCGGTCCTTCACCGGAGCAGTCGGCGCGTGCAGGTCAGCCGGAGCTGACACCGGAGGAGCGCGAAGAGAAGATCGCGGCAGTGCTGGTCGAAATTCTCGACGATCCGCAATCGGCCTATCGCACGGACGCCGTGCTGTACCAGGATTTTCTGGTGCGCGCGCGCATGCGCCGTATTCCCGGCACGCCGATGACGCTGGCGGATTTCCGCCGGCAGGTGGCGATTGCCCGCTCCGGCGTGGATGCGGCAATGGCGGCCAGCGAAGGCTGGGAGAAAGCGCTGGAATTGTCGATGTCGGTCTCCGACGATCTGCAGGGGGTTTTCCTGCTGTTGGTCAAGGCGGCGCTCAATGAGGAGCCTTGCCCATCCGACGCCCGTATTGCCCGCGCTTACGGTACCCATTCCGCCCGCCGTGCGCGCCGTCTTCTCGGTTATTTCGAGGAGAAGGAGCTTGTGGTGGTACACGCCGATTTCTCCGGCAAGCGCATCGTGGCGTTCCCCGATCTCGACGCGAAGACCGCACCCGGCGATGCGGATGCGGCTGAGGATGATGCGAGGCTGGCGGCGGAGTAATCGCTATTCAGTCAAAGTCCGCACCGCAAAACTGATCGTCGTGTAGAGACCACTGAGGCTCAGAGCCAGTACGCAAACAATAACGGCTATAAACAGTGCCGAGGTCAATCGATGCGGCCGTTGATAGGGGCGGGTGCTGACATGTGTTTGCAAGGGGGCGAGCCGGGAGAGCTGGGTCGCTGTCCATCCGTCACGTTCGAATTCCGGCGAAGCGATAAATTCAGCAAGATGCCGTTGTCGTCTAATAGAAGAAGGCAATTGCGCCAGAAAGCGTTGCGGTTCACGCCTGTTGCTTCTCGACAGGAATATAGTGATCGCTTCCCTGAAACGCTCGTCGCGTGCGCCTGAGCAGAACAACATCCGTCCCGCTTCAATGAGATCGTTCATCTCAAGCAGCACTTCACCGTATTTTTGAAAGAGTGCCAGATCGACGTCGGGATGGCTGAGCCTGCCCTGAAGGATTTCCTTCGCTCGCCAAAGTTTCTTTTCTGAGATTGCCTGATCAACGGGTTCAAAAGTCATTTTTGCGATGAATTGGACGTTTGTTTTAATATTGAGAAAATAGATTTCGGTCTAGCTAACAATAATACAGATTATATATTTCATCATCAAAAAAGAAAGAGGAGGCGTAATCGCCTCCTCCTTGCTCATCATTACTCGATAGCCTTTGTTTCCTTGCGCGTCGCAATGAGCGAACCGATGATGCCGGTTGCGAGGATGGCGACGGTGACGCCGAGCGAGACGGCGGGCGGGATCTTGGCGATGCCGAGCATATCCGCGACGAAAATCTTCGAGCCGACGAAGACCAGAACCGCAGCCAGCGCGTATTTCAGATAGGCAAAGCGGTGGATGAGGGCGGCAAGTGCGAAATAGAGGGCGCGCAGGCCGAGGATCGCGAAGATGTTCGAGGTATAGACGATAAACGGATCGGTGGTGATCGCGAAGATCGCCGGGATCGAATCGACCGCGAAGATAAGGTCGGCGATTTCGACCATGATGAGGGCCAGAAACAGCGGCGTCACGAAGGTCTTCAGCTTGCCTGTGGCAGCATCGGTCTCCTTGACGAAGAATTTCTCGCCATGCAGCTTCTCCGTTACCGGAAGGCGGCTACGCAGGAATTTCAGGATGCGGTTATTGCCGATGTCGTTCTCGTCATGGTCGGATGAAAACAGCATCTTGAGGCCCGTGAAGACGAGGAAGGCCGCAAAGAGATAAAGCACCCAGTGGAAGTTTTCGACAATGGCGGCGCCGCCGGCAATCATGATGCCGCGCAGAACGATCACGCCGAGGATACCCCATAGCAGCACGCGGTGCTGATATTGGCGGGGAATGGCGAAATAGGAGAAGATCATCGCGATGATGAAGATATTGTCCATGGCGAGGCTTTTTTCGACCACGAAGCCGGTGACATATTCCATCGCTGACTGTTCACCGGACTGGTACCAAATCCATCCGCCGAAGGCCAAGCCGATGGCGATATAAAAGCCGGACATCAGCAAGCTTTCACGGATGCCGATTTCCTTGGAATTCTTGTGCAGCACGCCGAGATCGAGCGCCAAGAGGCCAAGGACGAGAGAAATGAAGACCGCCCACATCCATGTGGGGGTACCGAGAAAATCGTTGAGGAGGAACTCCATCAGTCAACCTTTAGCCGGACGAGGTTGGCTTTGCGGATGGGGACGCGTATCAGGAATAAACGTGGGCCCCAACCTTCAAGAGACTCGACATCGCGTGTTGTCCGGTAACACGCCAGAGGGGCCCGAGTCCTGATTACGGCTTAGAAGTGGGTGGGCGTTCCAGCTTTTCAAGGGCTAGTTCGAGAAAAAAGCGGCGGGCTTTGTTTGACAAATTTGTAAAACGTGTTTAGAAGCCGCCCCAACGCCGGGCAGTCATGTCCGGTGTGTTTCGTTGACTGCCTTGCAGTTTATAAGCTGACGTTCGGCGGTCAACATCACCGACATGTCCCGTGGTCTCTCCATTCGCATGTGAGAAACCTGTCAGAGGTCCTGAAACGGGCTTCAGAGGAGGGCGTGTTTCCTCAAACCGGTTTGGCAACAAACCGGCATAACCTATTGAGAAGGAAATACGATGAGCAAGCGCGAATCGGCTAAGTATAAAATTGACCGCCGTATGGGCGAAAACATCTGGGGCCGTCCGAAGTCCCCGGTAAACCGCCGCGAATACGGCCCGGGCCAGCACGGTCAGCGCCGCAAGGGCAAGATGAGCGACTTCGGCACGCAGCTGCGCGCCAAGCAGAAGCTCAAGGGCTACTACGGCGAACTGCGCGAAAAGCAGTTCCGCGCCACCTACGACGAAGCAAACCGTCGCAAGGGCGATACCTCCGAGAACCTGATCGGCCTGCTCGAGTCGCGTCTGGACGCCATCGTCTACCGCGCCAAGTTCGTTCCGACCGTTTTCGCATCGCGTCAGTTCATCAACCATGGCCACGTCACGGTTAACGGCGTTCGCGTCAACATCGGTTCTTACCGTTGCAAGCCGGGCGACGTTATCGAAGTTCGCCAGAAGTCCAAGCAGCTGGTGACCGTTCTCGAAGCTGTTCAGCTCGCAGAACGCGACGTTCCTGATTACATCGAAGTCGATCACAACAAGATGGTTGCGACCTATGCTCGCATCCCGGCTCTGTCTGACGTTCCGTACCCGGTCGTCATGGAACCGCATCTGGTCGTCGAATTCTACTCGCGTTAATCGGCGCGTTTCAGTATTGAGAAAGCCGCCCCTCGGGGCGGCTTTTTTGTTTGCTGGGGAAGGCTTTGCATGCAGGACATTCAGGCGATCGTCGATTCCATTTACGACAGCATGGTGCCGCGCCTGGGCGAGGGCAAGGTTGCGGATTACATTCCGGAACTCGCCAAGGTCGATCCGAACCAGTTCGGTATCGCCATCACCACTGTCGACGGAACCACCTATACGGCTGGCAATGCGCTCACGCCGTTTTCGATCCAGAGCATCTCCAAGGTCTTCATGCTGACGCTGGCGCTCGGCAAGGCGGGCGAGACGGTATGGAACCGGGTGGGGCGTGAGCCGTCGGGGTCGTCCTTCAACTCCATCGTCCAGCTGGAGCACGAGCACGGCATTCCGCGCAATCCCTTCGTCAATGCCGGTGCCATCGTGGTGACGGATATCGTTCTTTCCGGCCACCAGCCGCGCGAGGCGATTGGCGAGCTTCTGCGTTTCGTCCGTTATCTCGCTGATGATGACACGATCAGCATTGATGACACCGTGGCGAAATCCGAGCAGGCGACGGGTTTCCGCAATTTCGCGCTTGCCAATTTCATGCGGTCCTTCGGCAATCTGCATCACCCTGTTGAATATACGCTGGGCGTCTATTTTCATCAGTGCGCGCTGTCCATGACCTGTGCGCAGCTTTCACGGGCCGGTCTTTTCCTTGCCAATCGCGGCCGCAATCCGCTGAGTGGTCATACGGTTGTGTCAGACCGACGCGCGCGGCGCATCAATGCGCTGATGCTGACCTGCGGCCATTATGACGGATCGGGCGATTTCGCCTATCATGTCGGCCTGCCGGGCAAGAGCGGCGTGGGCGGCGGCATCATGGCAGTCGCGCCGGGTAAGGCGTCGATTGCGGTCTGGTCGCCGGGTCTGAACAAGGTCGGCAATTCGGCGCTTGGGTCGCATGCGCTGGAAATGCTGGCGACGAAAACCGGCTGGTCGGTATTCGGGGCTTGATATTGCGGGCGGATGCGGGCATTTCCTGCATTGAAAATGGCTGAATGCCAGAGCGGGCTAATCATGAACATTGTCACCAGCATCGCAGATGAGGTCGAGGCCGATCAGGACCTGGCCGGAGAAAATGGCGCTTCGCATCCGCTGTTCGACGCGGCACCCCGTTCTGTCTCCTTCAACAAGCTGCGCAAGCGGCTGTTGCGCAATGTACGTCAGGCCTTCGGGGATTTTGGCATGCTGAACGGCCAGAAGCGCTGGCTGGTAGGCCTTTCCGGCGGCAAGGACAGCTACGGCCTTCTGGCGCTGCTGCTTGATTTGAAGTGGCGCGGCCTTTTGCCCGTGGAACTCATTGCCTGCAATCTGGATCAGGGCCAGCCGAATTTCCCCAAGCACGTCCTGCCGGAATATCTGGCGAAGATCGGCGTCGCACATCGCATCGAATATCGCGACACTTATTCCGTTGTGAAGGAAAAGGTGCCGGCGGGTGGCACCTATTGTTCGCTCTGTTCGCGGCTGCGGCGCGGCAATCTCTACCGTATTGCGCGGGAAGAGGGCTGCGACGCGCTCGTGCTCGGCCATCACCGGGAGGATATTCTCGAGACCTTCTTCATGAACTTCTTCCATGGCGGCCGTCTGGCTGGCATGCCGGCAAAGCTGATGAACGACGAGGGCGACCTGATGGTGCTGCGCCCGCTTGCCTATTGCGCCGAAGAGGATATGGCGAAATTCGCGGCGGCGATGGAATTCCCGATCATTCCCTGTGACCTCTGCGGCTCGCAGGACGGGCTTCAGCGCAATGCCATGAAGGAGATGCTGGCTGACATCGAAAGGCGTATGCCGGGCCGCAAGGACGTGATGCTGCGGGCGCTTGCCCATGTCAATCCATCGCATCTGCTCGACCCGAAGCTTTTTGATTTCTCGGCGCTTTCTGTCACCGGGGCGTCACCTGAAGAGCGTACGGAGGCCAGCCCTCCCTTATGAAGAAGTGCCCTTAGCGATGACCCTTTCCGATAAAGATATCGACTTTCTGATTTCCACCGTTGTCGCTGCCGGCCGCCAGGAAATCATGCCCCGCTTCCGCAATCTCGACGCAGGCGCGATTTCCGAAAAGACCTCTGCGGTCGATCTCGTCACCGAGGCGGATATTCTGACGGAAAAGGCGATAACCGCCGCTCTTCTGCAACGGTTTCCGAAGGCCCATATTGTCGGCGAAGAGGCCTATGACGCGGATCAATCCGTTATTCCTGCCCTTGCCGATGCACCATTTGCCTTCGTGATCGATCCAATCGACGGCACTTTCAACTATGCTTCCGGTTTTCCAGCTTTCGGCACGCTGCTCGCCGTCACCGTCAAGGGTGAGACGGTCGCAGGCATCATCCACGATCCTGTCATGGGTGATACCATCCTTGCTCTCAAAGGCGAGGGCGCTTATCTCCACCGCAAGGACGGCTCGCAGGCAAGGCTCAAGGTTGCCGATCCCCTGCCATTGTCCGAAATGGTCGGCATATTTTCCTGGGGTCACAGCCATGAAGATCGCCGCCCGGTGATCGCCGCCAATATGGCCAAGATCAAGATGGCGCTTTCAATCAATTGCTCGGCTCATGAATATTGGCTTGCCTCGACTGGCAAGCTGCACTTCATCGGCCATGAAAAGCTGATGCCCCGGGATCATCTCGCCGGCGTTCTCATTCATCAGGAAGCGGGCGGCTACACGGCCCGTTTCGACAATACGCCCTACCGGCCAGGACAGACGACAGGCGGCATCCTGTCGGCACCCGACAAGGAAAGCTGGAAGATGCTGCGCCGGGAAATCGTGGCCTTATAATATTGATGCTTAAATAGAAGGATATCGCCCATGGCTATCGAACTCGACATCGCCTCTCTCGCCAATGCGCTTCAGGAGGCGGCGGCAGTGGAAATCCTGCCGAGGTTCCGTAATCTGAGTGAGGGCGACGTCAGGATAAAGAGCGAGGCGATAGACCTCGTAACCGAGGCTGACGAGGCTGCTGAGCGGCTGATCCGCGCCCGCGTGCAGGACATCATGCCGCAGGCGCTGTTCATCGGTGAAGAGGCCGTTGCGGCGGATGCCTCGCTGCTTGCCAAGCTTGCGGATGCGGATCTTGCCGTGGTGGTCGATCCGATCGACGGCACCTACAACTTCGCGTCGGGCCTGCCGCTGTTTGGCGTGATGATGAGCGTCATCTCCAAGGGCGAGACCGTTGCCGGTCTCATTTTCGATCCGATGGGCAATGACTGGGCGATTGCCGAAAAGGGTTCCGGCGCATGGCTTTGTGCCGCCGATGGTTCGCAGACGCAGATGTCCGTCGTGCCCGCACCGGCACTGTCGCAGATGGTCGGCATCGCCAACACCGGTTATTTTGAAGTGGAGACCCGTCGCAAGATTCTCATGAACCTCGCGGATGTGCGGCTCTTCACCAGCTACCGTTGTGCTGCGCATGAATACCGCGTGTTCTGCGGCGGCCATATGCATTTCCTGATGTACAACAAGCTTATGCCCTGGGATCATCTCGCTGGCACCCTGCTTTCGCAGGAAGCGGGCGCCTACGCCGCCCGTTTCGACGGCTCGCCATACCTGCCGCGCCACCTTGAAGGTGGCCTGCTGCTTGCTCCTGATCAGGAGACATGGGAATTGCTGCGCGAGAAGATTTTCACGGTTTGAGTGAAGTTCGGCTTTGATCAACAAAAAAGGGCGCGGAACCGAGTTCCGCGCCCTTTTTATTTGTCTGTCCGCCCTTAGTGCGTCGGCTTGTTGTGGGCCTGAAACAGCACGCCCTTTTCTCCAATCAGCACGAAGACGAGGCCGATAATGGAGACAGCGAAGAAGCCGGCTACCATTGGCAGCGCCGTGCCATCGAAAGCCTGACCAATAACGGCACCGATCAGCGAACCGCCGACGGTTCCCATGAAGCCAATGACGGACGAGGCCGTGCCGGCGACATGGCCGAGCGGCTCCATGGCGAGCGAGTTGAAGTTCGAGCCGATCCAGCCGAACTGGAACATGGCAAGCGCGAAGAACACGATGAAGATCGCAAAGGGCATCGGTTCCGGCCCGACCATCTGTACCACCAGCCACACGAAGGTGATGGCGATGAAGCCGAGCAGCGAACCGTGCGACAGCTTGCGCATGCCAAACCTGCCGACAAGCCTTGCATTGATGAAGGACGAGAAGGCCATGAACAGGGCGACGCCCGCAAAAGCGGCCGCAAACCATGCGCCCAGCCCGTAGATGCCCTTATAGACCTGTTCGGCGGAATTGATGAAGCCGAACAGCGCACCGAAGATGAATGTGCTGGAGAGCGTGTAACAGAGCGCGATACGGTTGGTGAGCACGATCTTGAAGCCACCGAGGATCGAACGAACCGTGAAAGGCCTGACGTCATCGGCATGCAGGGTTTCCGGCAGGCGGAAATACATCCAGGCGGTCACGACGGCGGCAATTCCGGCCATGAAGGCGAAGATAAGGTGCCAGTCACCGAAAAACAGCACGATCTGGCCAGTGCCGGGTGCGATGACCGGAACGACCATGAATACCATCATGATCAGCGACATGACTTCCGCCATCTGACGGCCGCCATAGATGTCGCGCACGATCGAAATGGTGATGACGCGCGTCGCCGCAGAGCCGATGCCCTGAATGAAGCGCAGAACCAGCAGGCCAGTGAATGACGGTACGAAGACGACGGCAATGGCCGAGACGATGTAGATTGCCAGCCCGACGAGCATCGGCTTGCGGCGCCCGAAACGGTCCGAGATCGGTCCGTACAGAAGCTGGGCAATGCCGAAGCCTAGAAGATAGCTGGAAATGACGTATTGACGGTGGTTTTCATTCACGACGCCAAGTGACGCGCCGATTTCCTGAAGGCCGGGAAGCATGATGTCGATGGCAAGCGCATTCAGCGCCATCAGCATCGCGGCAAGCGCGATGAATTCCGTGCGCCCCATCGAAACGGCGCGCGAAGTGGTGGATTGTGAAAGTTCTGTCACAGGATTGCCCCAAAAAGAACGGCAAAGGCGTTGCATGAAGCAACGCCTGGCATAAGTTTTCTGACAATCAGGGTGGGCCGGATGAACCGGCCGAAATCAGGCCGCGCCGCGGACGCTGATACCCTGTTCTTGGAAGTGATTTTGAAGTTCACCGGACTGGAACATCTCTCTTACGATGTCACAGCCGCCGACGAATTCGCCCTTGACGTAGAGCTGCGGGATGGTCGGCCAGTTGGAATAATCCTTGATGCCCTGACGGATGTCGGCATCGGCGAGCACGTTGACGCCCTTGTAGTCGACGCCGAGATAATCGAGGATCTGTACGACCTGGCCGGAAAAACCGCACTGCGGGAATTGCGGGGTGCCCTTCATGAAAAGAACGATGTCGTTGCTCTTCACTTCGCTGTCGATCATATCGTGAATGCCGCTCATAGGCCTATTCCTTTCACATGCGGTTCAAGGCCGCTGCTTTGACTTTGTCCCTAAATAACATGTCGCGGCGCGATTTCCACCCGGGAAGCGTAAAAAATACGCTGCTGTGGTATCGCTAAGTGAAGGTCGCAACCCCGCTACCAGCGCGTCGTCCCGGGCGGGTAAGAAAAGTTGAGCATTATCTTCCCGATAGGCTCCCGCCGCCTGAAGACTGATTTTATTATCGGACCTGATCTGCCGTTATAAATATTGAGTTCCTGTTTGTTGTCGAACGTCATGGTTTCGTGCCCGCTATTTAGTGAGCAGTCATCCTTGCACTTGATTTCGATCTCGCTAGAGAAGCGACCCGCTTTGATATCGATAATTAGTTTTGGACTTTTCTGGTCCACCAGGCGGCAGGTGTTGCCGGTTTCGCAGAAGGCTGTGCCGGATATCCGATCAGCACCATCAAGCTCTACGACGAAGCCGATCTTGATCTCTTTGCTGCTCTTAACCTCTGCGGCACCTTGTAGCGGCCCCGAAATCGCCAACACCAAAAAGGTGGGAAGCAGGCGGAGGTGATGCATCATCGAAGCCGCTGTCTGCTGCGGGCCGCGGCGGTGCGTCTTTTGCTCACCTGTTTTTTGGCCGGCTTGGGTTTGACGGCTGCTTTGATTGCCGCTTCCAGCACGGAGCCGACGATGCCGCCTGCGAGGGACGTGTTGCTTTTGGTCCGGCGGCGGATGCGGCGGGTTTTGCGAAGGCCTGTCTTGGCGAGGACTTCGGACAGAGCGCCTTTGACGACGCCGTTTAGCAATTGATCGACGATCCCAGACAAAATTCCCTCGCAACAAATAAATCATATTTCCGTCGCGTTTTTTACTATACGTGCATCGCCCACTGTATCAAGCGATCCTTTCGGGTGTCTCCAGCCCGAGGGTTTATGCATGCCGACCGTCAAGTCACGACTTGTTCTTTATTTCCCGGGCTTCGATCCGCTCGATGCGGCTGCGCATCATCTGCGCTATCAGCGGGCGGCAGCGCTTGCTGGCAAGACGTGGGATGTCAATTATGCCGTGGGTGCGCTGGAGAACTCGCCGGCTGGCGAAACATTCTCGGTGGAGGCCTCGGCCGGCGACTGGCGGACGCGTTCCACGATCTTCGTCTACGACCACAATGCGGTGATATCGCGCCTGCGGGATGCGCCACTCTGGCGGCAGATCGCACTAGGCTTTGCGGCTGCGGCCGGTATCGTCGCGGAAGGTGGGGCAGGGCGTTACCTCCGTCATGCCTGGCGTTTCGGCCTGTTCTTCATTTTCCCGTTTCTGCTGATGCTAGTGGGTGGTGCACTTACGGCGGGGATCGCGCTCTCGCCATGGCTGTTCGGTTTGCCGCTCTGGCTGTTTGCGATCAGTCTTCCCGCTGCGGCCTTGTTCTTCGTGAAGGCGTTTCTGCCTTTCGCCGAGCGGTTTCATACGTTGCATCTTTATGCCGACTGGCGCTTTGCGCTGGCCGTCGGGCGCGATGAGCCGATTGCCCGCAACTGGATTGAAGAGAAGGCAGCCCTCGTTCTCAAAGCGCTGGAGCAGCCGTCTGAGGAGGTTCTGGTCGTGTCGCATAGCATGGGCGCCAGCCTGGCGCTCGCCGTGATAGGCCGTGTGCTGGAACTGCGGCCAGATGCGCTGGATGGCCGGAAGCTGTCCTTTGCGACGCTCGGTGGCGCTGCGCTGCAATGCGCGCTGCTGTCGAGTGCGGACAGGCTTCGCCAGAGCGTCGGCGTGATTGCGCGTCACCCTGAAGTGACATGGTTCGATATCCAGTGCCTGACGGATCCGATCCACCTCTACCGCTGCAACACCGTGGCGCTGACCGGGCACAAGGATGCGCCGCAGCCGAAGATCGTGCCGATCCGTTTCAAGCACTCGCTTTCACCCGAACGCTACAAAAAGAACAAGCGCAACTTCCTGCGCATGCACCGGCAATATGTTCTGGGGCCGGACCGCAAGTCCGGTTACGATTTTACCCTGCTGACGGCTGGGCCGTTGCCGGCTGGCTCCTTTGCCGATCTGGAATCGCAGCAGCCACCTGTTTTGTAAGCGGCACGCGCCATTTGCCGGAAAAGAAAAGGCCCGCGTGACAGTCTCACGCGGGCCTTTTTCAATCCATGGCTTCAAGCGTTGCCGCGGCAAGGACAGTGAAACCGTCCTGCCGGAGACGCTTTTCCGGGCGCAGTCATTCGGGAGCCGAGGTCTGCAGGGCAAGGGCGTGCAGAACACCGCCCATATTGCCCTTCAGCGCGTCATAGACCATCTGGTGCTGCTGCACGCGGGTCTTGCCCTTGAAAGCATCCGCGACGACTTCCGCCGCGTAATGATCGCCATCACCGGCCAGATCGCGGATCGTGACCTTTGCCCCGGGAATTCCCGCCTTAATCATGTCTTCAATGTCGCCGGGTTTCATGGGCATGGTGTATCTCCTTAATTCATTCTGCGGCGATTAGAGTTTCGCCATCCATGAATTGAGGGAACCACGATTCATAGGCCAAGTGCAATTCTTTAATCTCGATAGCGCGTGCCGTGCCCAGCTTTACGCTTGAGCCGCCGGTGACGCCGATCGCCGGGCAGGAAACGCCCGCTGCCTTCGCTGCCGCCCGCACTTCATCCAGATCGCTCTTCTTGACGGTCAGCACATAACGGCCCTGATCTTCGCCATAGAAGGTGAGGACGGGATTATGGCCCGCGACCGCGTCGATCGTCGCGCCGATGCCGGAGGAAATTGCCATTTCGGCAACCGCGAGAGCCAGGCCGCCCGAGGAGCAGTCGTGAACCGCTGTGGCAAGACCGTCTGCGATAAGGGCGCGGACGAAATCGCCATTTCTCTTTTCAGCTTCCAGATCGACATGCGGTGCGGGGCCATCGATGCGGCCATGCACGTCGCGCATGTAGACGGACTGGGCAATATGGGTGCCAAGACCTTCAGGCGCGCCCGCCAGCAGCACGACTTCGTCCGCGGCGGCAAAGCGGATGCGTGCCATACGGCCCCAGTCCTTCAGCAGGCCAACGCCGCCAATGGTTGGGGTGGGCAGGATCGCCTGACCGTTGGTCTCGTTGTAGAGCGAGACGTTGCCAGAAACGATCGGGAATTCCAGTACGCGGCAGGCTTCGCCGATGCCCTTTATGGCATGGACGAGCTGGCTCATGATCTCGGGCTTTTCCGGATTGCCGAAATTGAGGTTGTCGGTGGCCGCGAGCGGCAAAGCGCCGGTTGCGGTGATGTTGCGCCAGCATTCGGCCACGGCCTGCTTGCCGCCTTCAAAGGCGTCTGCCTCGACATAACGCGGTGTCACGTCGGAGGAGAAGGCCAGCGCCTTCTTGTCATGGCCTTCAACGCGGACAACGCCGGCATCGCCACCCGGCAGCTGCAGGGAATTGCCCTGGATCAGCGTGTCATACTGCTCGTAGACCCAGCGGCGCGAGGAGTTGTTGGCCGAACCGACCAGTGACACCAATGCGTCGGCAATGTCTGCATCAGGAACGTCGTTCTCCGCAAGCGGAGCCTGAACCTTGGCGGGCGTCCACGGGCGGTCGTATTCCGGAGCCTGATCACCGAGATCCTTGATCGGAAGGTTGGCGACTTCCTCGCCATTGTGCAGCACGCGGAAACGCAGGTCGTCGGTGGTCTTGCCGACGATGGCGAAGTCCAGGCCCCATTTGACGAAGATCGCCTTGGCGACTTCTTCCTTGGAGGGCTCGAGAACCATGAGCATGCGCTCCTGGCTTTCCGATAGCATCATTTCGTAGGCCGTCATGCGCTCTTCGCGCACCGGTACGGCGTTGAGATCAAGTTCGATGCCGAGATCGCCCTTGGCGCCCATTTCGACGGCCGAGCAGGTAAGGCCGGCGGCACCCATGTCCTGAATGGCGATGACCGCGCCTGTTTTCATCAGCTCGAGGCAGGCTTCCAGCAGGCACTTTTCGGTGAAGGGGTCGCCGACCTGAACGGTTGGGCGCTTTTCTTCGATCGACTCATCAAATTCGGCAGAGGCCATGGTCGCGCCGCCGACGCCGTCGCGGCCGGTCTTCGCACCGAGATACACCACCGGCAGGCCGACGCCCTTGGCTTCCGAAAGGAAGATCGCATCGGACTTGGCAAGTCCGGCGGCAAAGGCGTTGACGAGGATGTTGCCGTTATAGCGGGGATCGAATTCCACTTCGCCGCCGACGGTCGGCACGCCGAAGGAGTTGCCGTAACCGCCGACACCGGCGACGACGCCAGCCACGAGGTGGCGGGTCTTCGGATGGTCGGGTGCGCCGAAACGTAGCGCATTCATGGCTGCGATCGGGCGTGCGCCCATGGTGAAGACATCGCGCAGGATGCCGCCGACGCCGGTTGCCGCACCCTGATAGGGCTCGATGTAGGACGGATGGTTGTGGCTTTCCATCTTGAAGACGACGCAGTCACCATCATCGATATCCACCACGCCGGCATTTTCGCCGGGGCCTTGAATGACACGCGGGCCCGTGGTGGGCAGGGTCTTCAGCCATTTCTTGGAGGACTTGTAGGAGCAGTGCTCGTTCCACATGGCCGAGAAAATGCCAAGCTCGGTAAAGCTCGGCTCCCGTCCGATCAGGTCGAGGATACGCTGGTATTCGTCGGGCTTCAGCCCGTGGGATGCAACGAGTTCCGGGGTGATCTTGATGGAGTTTGGAATCGACATAGGTCTCACGCGGTTCGAGCCGAGGAAAGTTTCCGGTTCTTTAGCGCAAGAGGCCTCTCCGTGCGACAGGAAAATGCGCAGTTTTGCCAGCAAAACGCTGCTTTGTTGGGTTATTCAGAACTTGTAGCCGACCATAAGTCCGACACGCGTCAGCCCGTCATTGGGGCCATCGCATAGATTGGCATGGGAGGCATGTTCGATCTGGGTCGAAATATTCCAGTTGCTGTTGAAGCGATATCCGATGGCGGCATATTCATGAAAAAGCACGCGGCAACCGAATTCCGCGCCAGTTTCGCCCGGACCGTTTCGCAGCCTGCCGTCATGCCACAGGCCGCCAAAGCCTAGGTCGACGAAAATCTTCGGATTGAGGTCGAAGGTCCAGTTGATACCGCCGTAAATGGTATTTGCTTCGCCCTCGGTGCCGATTTCCGCACCCAGATGCAGACGCGGTCGGGCAAGCTTTTCGCCAAAGGTGACGGCCGAGGCGCTCGCGAAAGGATCGAAATAGGCTGCGAAGGCCGGGAATACACCATCTTCGCCGCCACCATTGCGATCGGCGAGCGAGGTTGTGACCCCGAAACGCAATTCATCGAACACCGTGCCGTCTGCGGCAGCGGCCGGTGTCATGTCACTCAACACACATGCTGCGAAAACCATCGCGAGAGCAACAAATGCCCTGGCGGACATGGAACTGAATGCTGCCATCGAATCATTCCCCGCTCCGAAGTAGGGAAAGGATGGCAGATTCGTCGGCGTGGTAAATAATGAGTTACTGAATTAGGGGGCGTGTTGCAGGAAAGACTCGCTCCCGCTCACGCCTCGCTTTCGTAACCGGCTGAACCATTGTCGAGCAAATGCCGCAGGATACCCAGGGCATGCTTCAGTTCTTTCTGGTTTGACGGCCCGGAAAGGCTGATGCGGACACGGTGGTAAACCTTCTCCGTGCGCCCGGCCTTAAACTCGTCCTCATCGTCTATCAGCACACCTTCCTTCATGGCAGCGCTGCGGAAGGTTCCAGACAGCCACGGTTCAGGCAGCCTCAGCCACAGAAAGGCGATGTCCGGCAGGGAGTTGAATTCCAGCCCTGCAAAGATGCGTCTGGCGAGGGCCTCGCGCTGGTTGATCTCGGCGATACAGTCCTTGCGGATGTCGTCTGCGTCGCCGCTGTTGACGAGGCGTGCATTCAGTTCGGCGAGCATGAACGGCAGTCCGCCGGTTATCATCGAATGCGAAATGCGAATTCTCGAGGCGAATTGCGCCGGGCAGGCGACCCAGCCACCCCTGACGCCGGCGGAAACGGATTTCGACAGGCCGCCGACGACGAAAGTAAGATCGGGCGCGAATTCCGCAATGAGTGGGATCGCATCCCGCGTCATGGCGCCATAGAGATTGTCCTCCACGATCCATACGCCGTATCTGCGGGCGATATCGGCGATCGCCCGCCGCCGCTCCTCGGGCAGGGTGGCGCAGGTCGGGTTCTGGCCCGCCGACATCAGGAAGATCATTTTTGGATGCTGTTGGGCGCAAACGCGCTCGAAATCATCGGGGATGATGCCTTTCTCATCCACTTCCACCAGTGTTACCCGCCGTCCGGCAAGGGCGGCGCTGCGGCTGATATGGGAATAGGTGAGGGGTTCGAAAACGATACGGTCGCCCGGCGCGGTCATTGCCGTTACCACACTCATCACCGCAGCATGGGCGCCAAGCGTCGAAACGATGTTTTCCGGTTTCGGCGACCAGCCATTCTGGGAAAGCCAGCGAACGCCCGCCATGCACCAGTTGTCGGGAAAGGAGCGGGTGTAGTTGGAAATTTCGAACGGATGCTCTCTCGTCACGGCCTCGACGTGTTTGCTGACCAGCGCGCTCTGCCCGACATCGGGAGCAGCCGTGGTGTTCAGGCGGAACTCGGCGCTGGTGTCCACCGCGTAGCGCGTGCCGCCGAATGCCGATGCCGTCGGTTCCACGCGTGATAACGGGGCGGCAGCCTTACGCTCGTTGACATAGGTGCCACGGCCGACTTCGCCGCTGACGAGGCCGCGTTCGTGGATGAGGGCATATGCCCGGCTGATTGTACCGATTGTAACGCCCAGATCGAAAGCGAGATTGCGTTGCGGCGGCAATTTCGACCCGGCCTGCAAGATGCCATCCGAAATTGCGCCTTCGATCTTGTCCGCGAGGCGAAGGTAAATGGGGCCGTTGCCCTCGGTGATATCGGGAAGCCAATTTGTCATGGTGACAATTTATGCATTGTATCTATCCGCAAGTCAATTGTATTTATCGGATGCAGTCAATGAGATCAAACGCACGGAGACAATAGGTGCAATATGCGCAAGATGGATCAATACCTTTCGACAGCGGATACGCTTTATCCTGACGGCTACGAACGGGAACGCGTGTTCCGCGATACCGGCGACATGGTCGCACCGTCGCCCTTTCCGGCCCGGATCGCTCACACGCTTATTGGCCGCCTGATTGCGGGATTGTCCAACTGGCATGGCAAACGTCAGGGACGGCTTGCCTTGCGGGAATTGTCCGACGATCTTCTGGACGATATCGGCGTTACGCGGGACGAGGCCTTGAAGGAGGCCGCGAGATCGCAGCTGTTTTCATGGCCGTCGCGGCCGCTTTGATTTTCTGCCGGAGAGCGGCGCCATCTTTCCCCGGTGCCTGAACAGCCATTCGGCAGGCCCGCCACGCCAGTCCCAACCGGCGTCGGCGGGTCTTTTTTGTATTTGGTAGGCTTTTAGCGCAGTTTTGCCCGATCAGCAGCCCTTGCCGCCATTCGCCCAGCGTTTGACGTCGGTTGCGATGCGCCCGGAGATGGCTTCGTTCATAACGGGGCCGAAAGCGTCGAGCTTTGCCGGGTTGCCTTCTGCCTGAATAACCAGCATCGGGCGCGATTCCGGGCTGTTGCGCGGTACGAGCAGAATGCGCGGACGGCCCGAGAAGGAGTTGAGTTCGGGCGCCAGGCGATAGGCCTTGAAGGCCGGATCGCCCGATTTGAACCAGCAAGCATTGGCGCCAAGCGCGATGCGCTCCATCGTCGGTAATGCCGCACGGGATGCGGAGGACGATGCCGGTTGCGGCTTGGGCTGGCACGCAGCAAGCGCTGCTGCGGCGAGAAGCAATCCAGCGGCCTTCGGGGCGTGGGAACGGAGCAGGCGTTTCATCGCGTCATCCAAGGTAAGGGCCAAAAACTGGAGCCATAAAAAGCATCATCGGGAAGAGGGCAGGCGGGGATGGCCCGCCCGCTTGTCAGGCTGCGATAACGCCAAGCGCCGAGGCGAAGAGGCCACGGCCGTCATTGCCGCCATGGGCAGCTTCGATCAGGTTTTCCGGGTGCGGCATCATGCCGAGAACGTTGCCCTTGGCGTTGATGACGCCGGCAATGTCGTTCAGCGAGCCGTTCGGATTGGTGCCATCTGCATAACGGAAAACGACCTGACCGTTGTCTTCGACGGACTTAAGCTCATCCGTATCGAGGAAATAGTTGCCATCGTGGTGGGCGACGGGGCAGCGCAGAACCTGGCCCTTGTCATAGGCGCGGGTGAATTCGGTGTCGTTGTTGACGACTTCGAGTTTCACTTCGCGGCAGACGAATTTCAGTGAGGCGTTGCGCATCAGCGCGCCCGGCAGCATGCCCGCTTCGACCAAAATCTGGAAGCCGTTGCAGACGCCGAGAACCTTGACGCCCTGCTCAGCCTTTTCGCGAATGGCCTGCATGACCGGCATGCGTGCAGCAATTGCGCCGCAACGCAGATAGTCGCCATAGGAAAAGCCGCCCGGAATGACGATCAGGTCGACATCCGGGATAGTCGTCTCCGTCTGCCAGATGGTGACGGGCGCCTTGCCGGAGATTTTCGTGAGTGCCGCGATCATGTCGCGATCGCGGTTGAGGCCGGGAAGTTGGACGACAGCGGATTTCATGGTCGGCGGCTCCTGCGGCTTTAGAGAATGGCGATAGAATAGTTTTCGATAACCGTATTGGCCAGGAGCTTTTCGCACATCGCCTTCAGGTCGGTCTCGGCCTTGGCCTTGTCTGCACCTTCCAGTTCCAGATCGAAGACCTTGCCCTGACGGACATGGCCGACGCCACCGAAACCGAGGCTGCCGAGTGCGCCTTCGATTGCCTTGCCCTGCGGATCGAGAACGCCGTTCTTCAGCGTAACAGTCACCCGTGCCTTGATCACCTGATCTTCTCCTGATTTTACCTTGCTAGGCCGATATTATTTCACGAGGCCGAAATTACTTTACCAGGACAGGGCCGGTGCCGCGGATCGGTTCGTTTTCATTGATGATGCCGAGACGGCGTGCCACTTCGGAATAGGCTTCCACGAGGCCGCCCATGTCGCGGCGGAACAGGTCCTTGTCCATTTTTTTCTGGGTCTCGATGTCCCACAGGCGGCAGCTGTCGGGCGAAATCTCGTCGGCGAGGATGATGCGCATCATGTCGCCTTCAAACAGGCGGCCGCATTCGATCTTGAAGTCGACCAGCTGGATGCCGACGCCCAAGAACAGGCCGGACAGGAAGTCGTTGACACGGATCGCCAGCGCCATGATGTCGTCAAGCTCGGCAGGGTTGGCCCAGCCGAAGGCCGTGATGTGCTCTTCGGAGACCATCGGGTCTTCCAGCTCGTCGGACTTGTAGTAGAACTCGATGATGGAGCGCGGCAGAACCACGCCTTCATCGATGCCGAGTCGCTTCGACAGCGAGCCGGCGGCGACATTGCGCACGACGATCTCGAGCGGGATCATCTCGACTTCCTTGATCAACTGCTCGCGCATGTTGAGGCGGCGGATGAAGTGTGTGGGAATGCCGATCTTGTTCAGATGCGTGAAGACATATTCACAAATCCGGTTGTTCAACACACCTTTGCCGTCGATGACTTCGTGTTTTTTCTTGTTGAAGGCAGTCGCATCGTCCTTGAAGAACTGGATAAGCGTGCCTGGCTCCGGACCTTCGTAGAGGATCTTGGCCTTGCCTTCGTAAATACGGCGGCGACGGTTCATAATGGCAGGTCTCTTGGTTCACGCCGATTCTGGTGGCGTTGCGTTTCTGTCTTTGAGCGGTCCCATAAAGGAAAAGAGTGCATTCTACAATGCGGCTCGCATATCTTCCCTTCAATTCTTGTGTCGGGCGGAAGAATGTTGCCCGGCCGAAAATCGACCGGCTTCAGCGGCTGGCCACGATGGTCAGGGCTCGTTCACCTTGAGGCGGCTCAGGAACTGGGCAAATACCATGCCACCCTCGGGCCAGGGGCCATGGCCAGACTCGGCGTTGATATGGCCGGACATGCCTGCATCCACCAACATCGCACCCCAGGCGGCGGCAATATCGTCGGCATGTTCGTAGGATCCGAAGGGATCGTTGCGGCTGGCAATTGTGATTGCCGGAAACGGCAATGGATCGCGCGGATAGGGACCGAAGGTCATCAGATGTTTCGGCCTGATATCGGGATTGGCGACATCCGGTGGCGCCACCAGAAGCGCGCCTGCAACCTTCTTGCCGATTTCCGGAAGGGCGTGGATGACGGTCGGCACACCCAGCGAATGGGCGACGATGACAACGGGCTTGGTCGAGGCGTTAACTTCTTCCACCAGCCGCGCGATCCAGTCTTCCTTCACCGGTTTTGACCATTCAGCCTGCTCGACGCGGCGCGCTGTCGAAAGCTTGCGCTCCCAGCGTGTCTGCCAGTGGTCAGGACCGGAATTGGTGTAACCCGGTACGATGAGAATATCTGCTTCTGAAACTTTCATGGGCCCATATCTGTGGTTTCATGCCGTCGCGATCAAGGTCGCGACGGCATTAACTTCGGGAGCCTCGCCTCAGGCGTTGCCGAAGACGCGGGCGAAGATCGTGTCGACATGCTTGGTGTGGTAACCGAGGTCGAATTTTTCGCGGATGACGCTTTCGGGAAGGGCGGCGCGCACTTCCTCGTCGCCCAGCAGTTCCTCAAGGAAATCCGCACCCTGTTCCCAGACCCTCATGGCGTTGCGCTGCACCAGACGGTAGGCGTCCTCGCGGGAAACGCCGGCCTGCGTCAGCGCCAGAAGAACGCGCTGCGAGTGCACGAGGCCGCGGAACTTGTTCATGTTCTTCAGCATGTTGTCGGGATAGATCACCAGCTTTTCGATGACGCCGGCAAGGCGGTTCAGCGCAAAATCGAGGGTGACTGTGGTGTCGGGGCCGATGGCGCGCTCCACGGAGGAGTGGCTGATGTCACGCTCATGCCAGAGCGCCACGTTTTCAAGCGCGGGAACGACCGACATGCGCACCAGGCGGGCAAGGCCCGTGAGGTTTTCGGTGAGAACCGGGTTACGCTTGTGCGGCATCGCCGACGAACCCTTCTGGCCGGGCGAGAAGAACTCTTCCGCTTCCAGAACCTCGGTGCGCTGCATGTGGCGGATTTCGATGGCGACGTTTTCGATCGACGAGGCGATGACGCCGAGGATGGCGAAGAACATGGCGTGGCGGTCACGCGGGATGACCTGCGTGGAGACCGGCTCGGGCACGAGGCCGAGCTTTGCGCAGACATGTTCCTCGACGCGCGGATCGATATTGGCGAAGGTGCCGACAGCACCGGAGATCGCGCCCGTGGCGATTTCCGCGCGCGCATTGACGAGACGCTCGCGGTTGCGATGCATCTCGGCGTAGAAGCGGGCGAAGGTCAGGCCCATCGTGGTCGGCTCGGCGTGGATGCCGTGGCTGCGGCCGATGCGTACCGTGTTCTTGTGTTCGAAAGCGCGGGTCTTGAGCGCAGCCAGCACGCGGTCCATATCGGCCAGCAGCAGATCGGCGGCGCGGACGAGCTGGATGTTGAGGGTTGTGTCAAGCACGTCGGACGAGGTCATGCCCTGGTGGATGAAGCGGCTGTCGGGACCGACGAATTCCGCAAGGTGGGTCAGGAAGGCGATGACGTCGTGTTTGGTGACGGCCTCGATCTCGTCGATACGGGCGACGTCGAAAGTCGCGCTGCCGCCTTTTTCCCAGATGGTCTGTGCGGCCGATTTCGGAATGACGCCGAGCTCGGCCAGCGCGTCACAGGCATGCGCCTCGATCTCGAACCAGATGCGGAATTTTGTTTCCGGCGACCAGATGGCGACCATTTCCGGCCGGGAGTAACGAGGGATCATGGCAATGACTTTCTTTGTGGAGGAATTTTGCTGCCCGTTTAGCAAAGTGTTCCGCGAATCTCAATCTATCAAGCCTTCGCATCGGCTCGATGCGTACATTCAAAATGCTAGAGCGTCCGGTGTACGTCCGAACGGACGCGTGGCGCTCTGTGCGCACGGCGGCAAAGGATGGCGCCTGCCAGCGCAAGCGGAATGGCGGCAAACGGAAAATAGAGGCCGAGGCCGAGAATGCAGAACTGGTAGATCGCGCCAAGCGAGGTGAAAAATTGCTGGAAAAACCAGATGCGGGAAAATGCCGGCGCGTGCCATTGCGCATAAAAGATGCGGTACTGGAGCGCGAAAAATGCCGCCGCGACCGCGATCGTGAAAAAAGCGATGGCAAGGCAGCTTGCCGCAAAACGCAGCGGCAGGCTGGTGGATGCGGGCAGGAAGCGCAAGGCAACCATGGCCAGCGGCCAGCCCAGGAGACCGCCGAAGAAGAACAGCACGGCGATATCGGCGGCATGGTCGGTTTCCAGCCGGTTGCGGAGATAGAGGCCGAGGGTAGCGGTGGCTGCCGAGATGGCGGCCCAGACAAGCGGAGCGAGGAGCGAAAACAGCGCTGCCGGGATGACGTCGTGGAAATTCCGCCTGTCGCTGTTCATCAAAGCCCCCACCCAAACGTCCTGCCGTCCCGTCTCCGGTGTATCCGGCTGCTGTGGCGGGTCAGGACCGGGCGGCTTCCGACACCGAGCGCAACAACGAAACCGTCTTGCGATAGTCTGCGACACCATCGCCCTTGAAGACGGCCGAACCGGCCACGAGTGCGTTGGCACCGGCTGCGACGATGGCGCCGGCTGTCTCCGCCGTCACGCCGCCGTCCACTTCAAGTTCGATCGGCCGGTCGCCGATCATGGCCTTTGCCGCACGGATCTTGTCGAGCATGGCCGGAATGAATTTCTGTCCACCGAAACCGGGATTGACGCTCATGATCAGCACGAGATCGACATCGTCAAGCACGTTTTCGATGACCGAAAGCGGCGTGGCGGGGTTGAGCGTCACGCCGGCCTTCCTGCCGAGCGTGCGGATGGTCTGGAGTGAGCGATGGAGATGCGGGCCTGCCTCCGCATGGACGGTAATGCCGTCGCAGCCGGCCTTGGCGAAGGCTTCGAGGTAGGGATCGACGGGGGCAATCATCAGGTGGCAGTCGAAAAAGGCATTGCTGTGCGGGCGGAGCGCCTTGATGACGTCAGGACCGAACGAGATGTTTGGCACGAAATGGCCGTCCATGACATCGAGGTGGATCCAGTCTGCGCCCGCTTCCGTCACATCGGCGACTTCCTGTCCCAGCTTGGCGAAATTGGACGCCAGAATGGACGGTGCGATCCGGATGGGCAGGGACATGGGGCAAACTCCTCTCGACGCGTTGCGTAAGCTGCCTTTAGCATCAAGTATCAGGGTTTGAAACGGCTTGTCGCGCGGTTGCCGCCGGTTTTCAGCCGCGGCTTACTGAATTTCCAGCGATACCGGCTTCACCTATTGTCTTTCGGCCTTGTCCGCCTGTTCGAAACGCTGGCCGTTCCAGCGCTGCAGGCGATAGGGATTGTCTGCAAGTTCATGCGAAGGGTTGAAAGCGATATCGCCGAGCACGGTTTTGAAGACGGTGCCGTTCGCCAGTATCTCCGGTGCGGGTTTCCCTTGGGATTGGGCTGCTTCGGCAAGCGCCGCAGTCAGTTCCGCAGCCGCATAGGAGGGCAGGACGTAACCTTCCGGCTCGATATTGGCGGCACGCAATTCGCCGGCGACGGCCTGTGCCGAAGGCAATGTGTCATAGGCCGGGCGCGTGACCGCTAGCACATTTGCCGCAAGTGGCACGGGGTTGTTTGCCGCATTCATGGCGTCGCCGCTCATGATGGTGAGCGGAATGTTTTCGGAGCCGGCGTCTCTGGCGACAATCGCGACGTCGTTGCGTTCCGCGCCGATGAACACATGGGTGATGCCGGTGCGCCCCAGCCGGCGCACAAGCGCCACCTGTTGCTCCTGTGCCGGGCGCAGCGTATCGGTGAGTGTCGGTTTCAGCCCGTTCTCCTCCAGCGCCGAACGGATGCGATCTACCAGATCGCGACTGAAGATCGTGCCATCATCCACGAGGCCAATGGAATGTCCCTTCCAGTCGCGCAGGATGATTTCTGCGGCCCGGTCCGATTCGGCCTTGTCCGATGGCGCTAGGCGGAAAAGCGGCCAGCTATATTTCAGAGCGTCTTCCATCAGGATCGGGGCACGGCTGGAAAGCGTGATTGCTGGAATGGCGGCTGACTTCAGAGGCGGCAGAACGCCCTGAAGCGTTTCCGTGCACAAAAAACCGATTGCCGCGCTGACTTTGGCGGCCACGAGACCATCGGCAATCGCGCCGCCGCTGCCGTCTTCGCAGCTTTCATGGATTTCGACGACATCTAGCCCGAGCTTGGCGGCCGCGGCCTTCGCGCCCTGCCTGACCTGTTGCCCCAGCAGTTCGTATGGGCCGTTCTGTGGGGCAACGATGCCGATCGACGCCGCGCATGCTGAGCCCGCAAAGGCAAAACCGGCGATGATCGTTAGCAGGCGAAGTGAAAGCATGACGTGCGCGAAATCCTGTTGTCCCGGTTTGATGTTTATCGGCAACAACTGGTTTTCCAAAGGAAAAATCGCTGATACCCATCATAATCGCACATCATCGTTCACTGCACGGCCGTTTTGATCGCAACTCATCCAATTTGAAACAACAGTCTGCAATTGCGCGTTATGGTTGTATATATTCAATGTGATCGCGCGCGATTGTTTTTTGCCGAGATTCATCTTTTTTAAGGTCGGCAATTCACTCTGTAATTTCATAAGAGCGGAAGTACTGCTCGTCATGGTTTAGAGCATTTTTACTTTATAAAACTGTAACATGCAGTGCGTATAAGCACAGTTTTATAAGGGCGGGTTTGCGATTTTGCCTTTTATAGTGCACCCCAATAAAATGCACATTTTATTTCCACTAATCTAATTTATTGATATAAAAAGAGAATATACATATTTCCCTGCGCTTTATTTGTGCTTTGCCATGTTTTTTTCGCATTTGCGAGAAGATCTGCTTGACGAAAAGTAAATGGTTAGATTAGATATAGGTGTTTCAGGGGACGACTGAAATTGGCTGTAACAAGCCTCGGAAGTGTTCCGAACTTAAGCACTGCCAAACTATATTACATTCTATATTCTATTATTTTCATTACGTATAAACCGCTTCGGGCAACCGGGGCGGTTTTTTATGTGATGCTAATTTAAGCAATTTTAAATTGCATTCAAAACGCTTCCCGAAAAGATATTCTTCCAGCATTGGGTTTTCCGAAAGCAAATCGCGCAGGAGCGTCGCGTCTGTCGAAGGCGAGGCCTGTTTGTAGTAAAGCTCAAGACGCCGTTGAGTGCCGCGAAAAGCCCACGCCGGTCAGCGCTGATGCCGCTTCCGTCCGCTAGCGGCTCTATTTCGTCAGAGCAGCCAGCGCGTCTTTTGCAAAGGCAGAGATGGGTTCGGGAAGGTTATCGGGGTCGAACCAGCCGATATCGGAAAGCTTGTCCGGTTCTGTCAGTACCGGCTCACCCTGCGTGTCGCGGGTGACGAAGATCAGCGAGACCCAATGGTGCCGGTCTGCGACATTGATATATTCGCTATGACAGAGAAATTCGACCTTGCCGATTGTCAGCCCGGTCTCTTCTTCAGCTTCTCGCCGTGCTGCGGCGAGGGATGATTCAAGGTGATCGACTTTGCCGCCCGGAATATTCCAGTATCCGGCTTCCGGCGCTTTCAAGCGCCGGCATAAAAGCAGGCGGCCATCACGCAATATGGCAAGCCCAACGCCGACGCCTGGAAAATCTTGTCCTGGCTTGATCGTCGGCGTCATGCGTATTGTTTCCTGCGTCAGGCCGTCGGGGCTCAGCCCTTGGCGTTGGCCACGATCAGCATGAAAGCGGGAATGTCATCGCCGAAACCAACAGGCGTCGGGCCATCGTCATGGTCACGGTAATGGCGGCGACGGTCGCGGTTGTCGTCATTGGCGTGCAGCGGGTTCAGGTTGCGGCTGTTGCGCTCGGAATTGCGCGGGGTCTTTTCCGGTCTGCGTTCTGCCTTCACCTTGTCTTCTCCGTGAGCCGCGATGTCCGTATCCACAGTGGTGGATTGTGCACCCTGATTGATGTTTTCTACCGGCGATGCAGGTGCATCGCGACGGTTTCTGTCGCGGCCTCTGCCGCCACGTTCCTTGGTGCCCCGGCGGCCGGTATTGCTTTCAAAGCTTTCCATGGGCGCGGGGAGGGAGGACAGGTCACCGTTCAGCCATTCGACCTTCTCGGTGATCAGCTTTTCGATCGCGTCGAGATATTTCGCATCGCTCTTGGTGACGAGGGTGAATGCCTTGCCCGAACGGCCAGCACGACCGGTACGGCCAATGCGGTGGACATAGTCTTCGGCATGAATGGGAACGTCGAAGTTGAAGACGTGGCTGACATCGGGAATATCAAGACCGCGGGCTGCAACGTCGGAAGCGACCAGCAGCGTCAGCTGACCGTCCCGGAAGTTCTGCAGCATGGTCGTGCGCGAACGCTGGTCCATGTCGCCATGCAGCGCGCCAACGGAAAAGCCGTGACGATCCAGCGAACGGAAGAGGTCGGCAACGTCCTTTTTGCGATTGCAGAAAATGATCGCGTTCTTGAGTTCGGCTTCTTCGGCACGGACGAGATCGCGCAGGACAGCGCGCTTCTCATAGTCCTTGTTGTGCGAAGCGACGATGCGCTGGGTAACGGTCTTCGCCGTGGAGGAGGGCTTGGCAACCTCGATACGGGTCGGGTTCTGCAGGAACCTGTCGGCAAGCTTCTGGATTTCCGGCGGCATGGTGGCCGAGAAGAACAGGGTTTGCCGGGTAAAGGGAATCATCTTGGCGATGCGTTCGATATCGGGAATGAAGCCCATATCCAGCATGCGGTCGGCTTCATCGATCACGAGGATTTCAACGCCGGTCATCAGGAGCTTGCCACGCTCGCAATGGTCGAGAAGGCGGCCGGGCGTGCAGATGAGAACATCGGCGCCGCGCTCAAGCTTGCGGTCCTGATCTTCAAAAGAAACGCCACCAATCAGAAGGGCGACGTTCAGCTTGTGATTCTTGCCGTATTTCTCGAAGTTTTCGGCTACCTGAGCCGCCAGTTCGCGGGTCGGCTCGAGGATCAGCGTGCGCGGCATTCTGGCGCGTGCGCGGCCTTTTTCCAGCAGCGTGAGCATCGGCAGAACGAAGGATGCGGTTTTCCCCGTGCCGGTCTGTGCGATACCGCAGATATCACGCTTTTCGAGAGCGGGCGGAATTGCGCCAGCCTGAATGGGTGTCGGCGTCGTGTAGCCGGCATCTGCAATAGCGGAAAGAACTTTTTGGCTCAGGCCAAGATCAGAGAATGTTGTCAAAGGAAGAACTTTTTCCGTTCTGGTTCGGTAAGAATACCTGCGTGCCGCTGCGACACTTGCAAAGACTTGGCGCGGGGATATGCCCAAATTGCCAGAAAGTCAAGGAAACAACCGGAAATGCGCGCGAAACGGCGAGAGGTTGGCGAGGCTTTTGAGCCTTGGACGCGGTTTCGGGCGATTTATCGCAAAAAGGGCGAAAAAAGCGTTAAAATCGGACTGCTATTTGAGATAGGTTTTAAGCTCGGCCCCGGCGACCAGAAACCGCATCGGATCAACAGGCGTGTCGTTGCGGCGGACCTCGTAATGTACGTGCGGACCGGTGGAGCGGCCGGTGCTGCCAGCACGGCCAACGATGTCGCCGGCCTCCACCTTGTCGCCGGCTTTGACCAGAATGGTGGAGAGATGGCCGAATCGCGTCGATACGCCCTGGCCGTGATCGATCTCGACCATATTGCCGTAGCCGCCGGAGTTTTCCGCAACCGTCACCTTTCCAGCGCCCGTCGCCTTGACGTCGGCGCCTGTTTCGGCGCGAAAATCGATGCCGGTATGTAAGGCAGGCCGTCCAAGGAACGGGTCGAGCCGGTTTCCGAATCGGCTGGTGATCGCCCTGCCGGGGGCCGGATTGCCGAAGGGCAGGGCGGTTGCGGTTTCCTTGACGATATCCAGCCGGTTGAGCGCATTGTCTAGATTGGTCAGAGACATATTGAAGGGATCGGTTTCATTCCCCTGCGGATCCGCATAGGGGCCGCCGACACCGTCCGTGCCACTTTCGTCGATTTTCAGACCCGCCTGCCGGATGATATCCTGCATCGCGCTTGCCTTGTCCTCGGCGTCGCTGGTCAGTCTGGCGATCCGTGATATCTGCTGGCGTTCGATATCCTTCAGCGACAGCGTTACCTTGGAAAACACGCGGTCAGCGCGGTCGGAAGGCGTTTCGCCGTTTTCGGGCACATAGGACGCCCGCTTGTCGGTTCCGGCTGCCTTTTCCGGCTGCGATGGGCGGGGCGCCATCAGATTTTCTATGGCAGAGAGACCACCTGTCAGATCGGCGCGTTTTTCCGGCGCCATCGCGTTCGAGAGCGAGGAAGGCGCGGTTGGAATGGGGGCCGTGGCCGTGGAGGCGGCGATGCCGGAATTTTCCGCGCGCTCCAGCAATTCGCTCATGCGACCGTGTCTGGACGTGAGTGCCGCCTGCTGTTGCAGCAGCTTTTCCACTTTCTTTTCAACCACCTGCTGGTCGAGCAATTGTCTTGAGGTAACGCGGTCCACCTGCGCCCTCAGCGCGGCGATACGGTCTTCGTAATCGTGCTGCATGCGGGTCTGGCGCGCCATGGTCGCGCCGATCAGGTCGTCACGCAGGATGAGATAGCCGGTGGCGCCCAGATAACCGAGCGAGAAAAGGCCGATCGTGCAGCCGGCAAGCGCCGTCATCCACGGCCGGATCGTCATGTGCCGGACCTTGTCACCGCTTGCCAGCACCAGAACGTGCTGCTGCCGCTTTTTGCCGAATACCCGGTTTTCCGCTGTATCAGTCAAAATCTCTCTCCGGACTGGCCGATTTCTCACAGGAAATCATACTTCGTTAAGGTTAACGAAGTTTTGCACCATGCGCCGGGCTGCGGGCGTCAGCTGCTGTTGCTCACAGCGGTGAGGGAGCGGTAAAAGGATGGCGTCAACCCGGCTTCGGCGCGGGCGAGGTCGTTGAAGGGCGGTTTCAGCGGTCCCCGGAAATTGGCACGTACCAGTTGCCTGAAGGTTGCTGCCGGGTCCTTCTTTTCGCGGGCGCACAGGAAGCGAAACCATTTGGCGCCGATGGCGACATGGCCCTTTTCGTCATTGTAGATGACATCGAGAACGGCGGCGCTTTCAAGGTCTCCGGTTTCGCGCATCTTCGCCTGCAGGGAGGGCGTCACGTCCAGTCCGCGCGCCTCGAGGATGAGCGGCACGACTGCGAGCCGCGCGGTGAGGTCGTTGCGGGTTGAATTCGCCGCCTGCCAGAGCCCGTCATGGGCGGGCAGATCGCCGTAATCCGCGCCGAGGTTTCGCAGCCTTTCCCGCACCAGCCGGAAATGTTTCGCCTCCTCGAAGGCAACCTGCATCCAGCCGTTGAAAAAGGAATGCGGCACCGGCTCGCTGGCATAACGGGCGACGATGTCGAGCGCGAGGTCAACGGCGTTCAGCTCGATGTGGGCGATGGCGTGCAGCAGCGCTATGCGACCCTTGACGCTGTGGAGGGAGCGGCGCTCCACGGCGGTCGGCGGAACGAGTTCCGGTTTATCCGGCCTGCCCGGACGTTCGGGCAGGGGTGGATCTAGGGGGGAGCGCAGCGACAGGCGGCGCTCGAACCATCGTGTCGCCGTTTCCTGCGCCAGTGCGGTTTTTCTGTCGAGATCGGCGCAGGCAATCGCCTCGGTGGCGCCGCCGCGCAGCGAGATGATCCTGAAGGTGGGCGTCACGACAGGGGCGTTTCTCAGAGCTTCCGTGCGGCGTCGAGAACGGCCTGTGCGTGGCCCGGAACCTTCACCTTGTTCCAGATTTCCGCGACCGTACCGTCAGGTGCTACGAGGACGGTGGTGCGTTCGACACCCATGTATTTTTTGCCATACATGCTTTTTTCCTTCCAGACGCCGTAGGCCTCAAGAGCCTTCCGTTCCTCGTCGGCGGCCAGCATCACCGAAAGCTTGTGTTTTGCAGCAAACTTGTCGTGGCTTTTGACGCTATCAGGGGAAATGCCGATGACGACAGTATTGGCGGCCTCGAATTCCGCGCCAAGGGCACTGAAATCTATCGCTTCGGCGGTGCAGCCGGATGTGTCGTCCTTCGGGTAGAAATAGAGAACGACCGCCTTGCCTCGCAGGCCGGACAATGTCACCGTTCCTTCACCGTTGCGGGGCAAAGTAAAATCCGGGGCAGGGCTGCCAATCGTCAGTTCTGTCATAATCATCTTTCTTTCGCCGGGATGTTGAGTGAAAGTCGCCACATTCGATATATAGCGAAACCGGGCGTCGTCCAGTGTTGAGGCGAAACAAAAGCTATTCAGGGGCAAACACGGGCGTATGGCTGAAGTAAGGGGTGAAAAGGTCAAGTTCAGCAAGCGCGATATCGTTGCGCTGCATGATCTTCCTTCGGCGCAGGCCGAAGATCCTCTCATCGTGCATTGCCCGGCGCCGCGCTCCATGGCGCGTGCTCTCATCAAGATTTTCGCTGCTCTTTTCGTACTGGCCTTCTTGTCCATCGGCGGCATCATTGTCTCCGTCGAAACCGGATCGATCGACAATGCCCTTTCCAGCCAGGCGCAGCAGGCGCTCGAACGGGCGCTCGGACCCCACTACAGCGCGCGAATCGGTTCGTCCGCCATCAGGTTCTCGACCGGGCTGCGGCTTGCGCTGGTGGCCGAGGATGTGGATATCGTCGAGAAGGAATCCGGCCAGCATTTGAGCCGGGCAAGGGCTATCGGCATGGCGCTCGATCCGCTAGCGCTTTTGACCGGACGCGTCTCCGTGCAAAGCCTCGAGGCCGACGGGATGGAACTCGATACGGCCCTTTTGCCCAAGGGTAACGGTTTCGATCTCGCCAGCATCCGGCTGGACGCGGTGCCGCAGCAGTTGCAGGCGGCGTTTTCCCAGCTAGACAAATTGGCGCAGGCGTTTTTAAGCAGCGGAACCGAGGAAATCGATATTTCCAGCGTCTCGATCCACTTGCCACCGAGCGAAGCCGGCAAGCCACGCGTCGTTGAAGTGCGCGAGCTTTCGTTGACCCCTGACCAGCAGGGCGGATATTCGCTTGAGGGTGAAACGCTGTTTAACGGCGAAATCGCCAGCCTGTCGCTAAAGACATCGGGATCAGGCGGTGTGATCGACGGTTTCGACGCGCGCATCGACGGTTTCGACATCGGTCCTTTTCTGGAAAAATTCGATCCTGAAGGCAATCTTCATGAGGGGCTGAACGTCAAGACCGGTGTCAGCATCCTCGCCCGGCGTTCCATGCCCGGACATGAGCCGCGGCTGGAAATCTCACTCGGCATGGGCAATGGAATGCTTCTTATCGGCGGCGAGGCTCAACCCTTCACTGCCGGCACCGTCAACGCGCGCTACGATTTTCAGAAAAGCAGTCTTGTCATTGGGAATTCGCGGATCGACCTTGGGCGAACGGCTATTCCGGTCACTGGGGAAATCACGGATACCCAAGAGGGCTTCGGTCTTTCGCTGCGGATCGACAATGCGGTTGCTTCGGCTGAAGCCTCTGGCGAAGAACCCGTTCCTTTCAGCTTGAAGGCGGACGGGCAATTCAATGTCGCGACCAGGCAGCTCGAGGTTCCCTCGCTATACGTTACCGGCCCTCTTGGAGACATGGCAGGCTCGCTGAAAATCCGCTTCGGCCAGGGCTCGCCTGAAATCAGTTTCGCCGGACAGATTCCCAAGATGGAGGCCACGGCGGTTAAGCAGCTTTGGCCGTTCTGGATGGCGCACAAGCCGCGCGAGTGGGTGGTGTCCAATCTTTATGGCGGCACGGTCACAAACGGCTCGATTGCGATCTTCATTCCGCAGGGACGGATGTGCGGTCCCGGTTGCCCGCTGGTGCTGGGCGAGAGCGAAATGCAGATCCGCTTCGATATCGACGGTACGCGTCTCAATACCACCGGAGACATTCCGCCGCTGCGCGACGTTGATGCGCATTTCAATCTCGTCGGCAGCCGGATGAATGTCGATCTCAAGAACGCGACATCCTATTTCGCCTCCAATCGGTCGCTTGCGCTGGAGGACAGCCGGTTCTCCATGTCCGACGTCTATGCAAAGCCCCTGCTTGGAAATCTCGAGTTGAACGTTTCGGGCTCGGCCGATGCCGTGGCGGAGCTTGCGACGCTGAAGCCTATCAATGCGCTCAAGGATACGCAGTTCAAGCCGGATGACTTCACCGGCGACGTGACGGCGAATGCAAAGCTGACCGTCGGCATGCTTTCCAGCCAAAATCCACCGCCGCCGGTGTGGACGGCCGATCTAGATCTGAAGAACCTGTCGCTGACAAAGCCGTTTGCCGGCCGCAAGGTGACCGCGCTTGACGGTTTCATGTCCATCAACGACCGGCAGCTCAAGCTTGAAGGCAAGGGCCGGGTGGACGATGTGCCGATGTCTATCGAGATGACGGAGCCGGTGCGCAAGAATAGCGACGTTGCTCCAACGCTATCGCTGAAAGCAACCCTGAACGAGACGCAGGTCGCCAAGCTTGCACCGGAACTTTCCACGGTTCTTGGCGGCACGACCGTTGTGGAAATCGATGGCGCGGATACGAAAAGTCAGGAGATACAGCTCGATCTGGCGAAGGCGTCTATCATTCTGCCGGGGCTTGGATGGAGCAAGGGCGTCGGTATTCCGGCAAAAGCGACCTTTACCCTGGAAACCAGCGATGGCCGCACGACGATCAGTGATTTCTCCCTAACCGGGGACGGCTTCGGCGCTGCCGGAGATGTCACCTTCACCAAGAACGGGCTGATTTCGGCCGATCTCAGCCGCGTGCAATTGTCACCTTCCGACAATTACGCCGTCGCCGTCACTGCCTCCAAAAACGGATACAGCATCAACGCTTCGGGAAAATCTGCCGATCTCCGGCCTTTCCTCTCAAAGCTTCGCAGTTCCTCAGGGGCAGGTGATGGCACATCGCGTTCGCAGCCGTCCCTTGCCATCAAGGCGCAACTCGACAAGGTCTACGGCTTTAATGACGAGATCCTTTCCAATGTCAGTGCCGATGTCAGTGTGCGTGACGGCAAGGTCCGTTCGGTTGATTTTCGCGGCGTCACAGGCAGGGGCCAGGCGGTTGTGGCTCAGACGACCAATCGCGGCGCGACGGGAACCGTGACGCTTACCAGCAGCGACGCCGGTTCTCTTGCCCGTTTCACCAATATCTACACCCGCATTCGCGGTGGTCTTCTCAATCTCGCACTCTCGACCGTCAACGGCAGCGACTGGAGCGGCTCGCTCGATCTGCGCAATTTCGCCGTCGTCAACGAAGCGAAGCTTCAGGATATCGTCGCCACGCCGACGGGCGATGACGGCCGGAGCCTCAACACGGCGGTCCGCCGCAATATCGATGTCAGCTCGGAGAAATTCCAGCGCGGTTTTGCCCGGCTCGTTTACGTCAACGGCTCGGTTGCGGTGGAAAACGGCGTGGTGCGCGGCGAACAGATCGGTGCGACCTTCCAGGGCCTGCTGAAAGACCAGAACGGCCGTATGGACATGACCGGCACCTTCATGCCCGCCTATGGCCTGAACCGGCTGTTCGGCGAGCTGCCCTTTATCGGCATCTTCCTCGGCAACGGCCGCGACCGGGGGCTGCTCGGCATCACCTTCAAGCTTTCCGGCCAGACGGACCAGCCGAAGCTGACTATAAACCCGCTGTCGCTGATAGCGCCCGGCGTCTTCAGGCAGATTTTCGAGTTTCAATAAAAAGGGCCGCTTCCGCGGCCCTTTATCTGATGATTTGCGCGGGTGTTACGCCGGGCGAACGAGAACGTGCTTCTTCTTGCCAACCGAAAGCTTGATGATGCCATCGCCGGTGATCTCGGCGGAACCGATCATCTGGCGATCGTCGGATACGCCCTTGTCGTTGATCTTTACCGCGCCGCCCTGAACGTGACGGCGGGCTTCGCCATTCGAGCCGGCAAGGCCAGCGCGGACGATGAGCGACAGGACGCCAACGCCGGCATCGAGTTCGGATGCCGGAACCTCGATGGAGGGCAGGTTTTCAGCAAGCGCGCCTTCCTCGAAAGTCTTGCGCGCCGTTTCGGCTGCTTCTTCGGCAGCGGCACGGCCATGCAGGATAGCCGTGACTTCGGTCGCGAGGATTTTCTTCGCCTCGTTGATCTCAGATCCGCCAAGGGCGGCGATGCGTGCGATCTCATCCATCGGCAGCGTGGTGAAGAGCTTCGCGAACCGAACCACGTCCGCGTCTTCCGTGTTGCGCCAGTATTGCCAGAAATCATAGACCGGCAGCAGGTCCTTGTTGAGCCAGACGGCACCAGACGCGGACTTGCCCATCTTCGCACCCGAAGAGGTGGTCAAAAGCGGGGAGGTCAGCGCATAGAGCTGCGGTGTCCCCATGCGGTGACCGAGGTCGATGCCGTTGATGATGTTGCCCCACTGGTCAGAGCCGCCCATCTGCAGGCGGCAGCCGGTACGCTGGTTCAGCTCCACGAAATCGTAGGCCTGGAGGATCATGTAATTGAATTCGAGGAAGGACAGCGACTGCTCGCGGTCGAGGCGCGTCTTCACGCTGTCGAAGGACAGCATGCGGTTGACCGAGAAGTGGCGGCCGACGTCGCGCAGGAATTCGAGGTAGTTGAGCCCACGCAGCCAGTCGGCATTGTTGATCATCAGCGCCGGATTTTCCGCGCGATCGTAATCGAGGTAGTTGGCGAAGACGTGCTTGAGCGAGGTGATGTTGTCCTCGATCATGTCGATCGTCATCAGCTTGCGGGCCTCCTCCTTGAAGGAGGGATCGCCGACCATGCCGGTGCCGCCGCCCATCAGCGAAATCGGCTGGTGACCGGTCTTCTGCATCCAGTGCAGCATCATGATCTGGGTGAGGTGGCCGACATGCAGGCTGGAGGCCGTCGGGTCATAGCCGATATAGGCGGTCACGGTTTCCTTGGCGAACAGTTCGTCGAGACCCGACTCGTCGGAGATCTGGTGAATGAAGCCGCGCTCATCGAGCGTGCGGAGGAAATCGGACTTGAACCTGGACATAACCTTTTTCTTTCTGGTTGGACCTTTGCCGTCATTGTCTGTCAATGAACGCGGGGGGCTTTACCATTGTTTTTTGAAAAGTGCACCCGTTTCGGCCATGAATAACGGCGATTCATCTCCGCATGATTCGATATTGAAAGGGAGCAGCGCGTGGGCGAGGTCAAAACGGCAATCGGGCTGATGAGCGGGACGTCGATGGACGGCATCGATATCGCCCTGTTGCGCACGGATGGCGAAAACGTGGTCCGGCATGGGCCGAGCGGTTATTTCCCCTATGATCCGGGCCTGCGCGCCACGTGGCAGAAGGCGCTGGTTACGGCCAAAGCCATTCGCGAACGGCGCGAGCGTCCGGGTGACCTCGCGGATGCGGAACGCAAGCTGACGCTTGCCCATGCGGCGGCAGTCAAATCCTTCCTCCACCGCCACCGGCTTGAAGCCAGCGATATAGACGTGATCGGTTTTCATGGCCAGACGGTGCTGCATCGGCCGGATGAGGCGTTGACCGTGCAGATCGGCGACGGCGCACTTCTGGCCGAGGAAACCGGTATCGATGTGGTTTACGACATGCGCGCCAACGACATGGTGCATGGCGGGCAGGGCGCACCGCTCATTCCTGCGTACCACATGGCGCTCTCCGCCAATCTGCCTGATGGCTTCGAAACGCCCGCCGTCTTCGTCAATATCGGCGGCATATCCAATCTCACCTATATCGGCGAGGGAGGGCGGCTTGCGGCTTTCGACAGCGGTCCCGGCAATATGCTGATCGACCAGTGGATCGAGGCGCATACGGGCAAAGCCTTCGACAAGGGCGGCAGGACGGCGGCGGGCGGCAGCGTCGTTGCCTCGCTGGTCACGCGCTACATGGAAAGCCCGTTCTTCTCGGCCAATATCCGCCGCTCGCTTGACCGCAGCGATTTCGTGCCGCCGCAAAAGGGCGAGGTTTCGCTGGCGGACGGCGCACGCACGCTGTCGCATCTGACGGGTGCCGCAATCCTCAAATCGGCGAGCTATCTGCCGGAAGCGGCTAAGACCTATGTGATCTGCGGCGGCGGGCGGCTCAATCCTGTTATCATGGAAGAGTTTGCGAGCCTTGCTGCCAAGCAGGGTGCGCGGGTAATCGCGGCGGAAGAGGCGGGGTTCGACGGCGGGGCAATGGAGGCGGAGGCCTGGGCCTATCTGGCGGTGCGATCGCTGAAGGGGCTGCCGCTAACCTATCCGGGGACGACCGGTGTGAATGAGCCGGTTACGGGTGGGGTTTTGGTCAGGGCGTAAATAGACGATGGCGGGCTTGGCTCCTCCCCTCTGCCCTGCCGGTCAGAGGGGGTGAGCCAAGCCCGCCGTCGATCATTGTAGGTAGATCAACACTGACCTAAGCTGCGCTCCTAAATCACCGAATGCGCTTCGCCGCCGGTTCCGGAACCAGTTCGCCATTCAGGCGGCGGTCGAGGTAGTCCTCGCATTCGCTCATCAGCTCATCAACCTTGCCGTTGAAGAAGTGGTTGGCGCCGGGAAGGGTGCGGTGGGTGATGAGGATGCCCTTCTGGGTCTTCAGCTTTTCGACCAGACCGTTGACGTCCTTTTCAGGCGCGACCTTGTCGGCGTCGCCATTGATGATGAGGCCGGAAGACGGGCAGGGGGCGAGGAAAGAGAAGTCGTAGGTGTTGGGCTGCGGCGCAATCGACATGAAACCTTCGATTTCCGGGCGACGCATCAGAAGCTGCATGCCGATCCAGGCGCCGAAGGAATAACCGGCGACCCAGCAGCTTTTCGAATCGGGATGCAGGCTCTGCACCCAGTCGAGAGCGGACGCGGCATCGGAAAGCTCGCCGGCGCCATGGTCAAACTCGCCCTGGCTGCGGCCGATGGAGCGGAAGTTGAACCGGAGCGTCGTGAAACCGCGCTTCTGGAAAAGATAGAAGAGCTGATAAACGATCTGGTTGTTCATCGTGCCGCCGAACTGCGGGTGCGGATGAAGGATGATCGCTATCGGCGCGCTCTTTTCCTTGGAGGGTTGATAACGGCCTTCGAGGCGACCCGCAGGGCCGTTAAAAATGACTTCGGGCATTGGTACTCCGGTCGTGTTTTTTCATTCTCCAACCGCATTCTTCCGACGAGAAGACTTGACGAACTGTGTCATCTTTTCTAGAACGCAGTTTAGAATAATTCGAAACTTTGCGTGTGCTTAAGCACTCGGACCGTGTCATAAGGCAAGCGCAACTGTAATTTCAAGAAAAATGCGTTTTGGCGCATGGAAGATTGAGCGAAGCTTTTCCGCGATGACGGTTTTGACGCGCACATATATGGACTGGAACGCCACGGCGCCGCTTTTGCCTGCCGTGCGGGATGCTCTTGTCCGCGCTCTCGATATCACGGGTAATCCGTCCTCCGTACACCGGGAAGGGCGCGCAGCCCGTGCGGCCGTCGAGGCCGCGCGTCGTGACGTTGCTGTGGTCTGCGGCGCCCAGGCGTCACATGTGACCTTTACGAGCGGTGCGACCGAAGCGGCCAATCTGGTGCTTTCGCCTGAATTCAAGATGGGGCGCGCTCCCGTGCGCCATGGTCGTCTTTACGTTTCGGCGATCGAACACCCGGCTTTTCGTGAAGGAGGCCGGTTCGGCAAGGCTGACGTTACGGAAATTCCCGTTACGTCAACGGGTGTCATCGATCTTGCGGCCCTTGAGGCGCTGCTGTCAGCGCACGACAAGTCCACTGGTCTGCCGATGGTCGCCTGCATGCTGGTCAATAATGAGACCGGCATTCTTCAGCCGGTGGCTGAAGCGGCGCGGCTTGCACATGCAGCTGGGGGATTGATGGTCGTCGATGCCGTGCAGGCTGCCGGCCGCGTTCCGCTCGATATCAATGCATTGGAGGCCGATTTCCTTGTGATCTCGTCCCACAAGCTTGGTGGCCCGAAGGGTGCTGGGGCGCTGGTGTCCCGCGGCGAGGTGATGATGCCGAAGCCGCTGATCCATGGTGGTGGCCAGGAAAAGGGACATCGTTCCGGTACTGAAAATACCCTGTCGGTCATCGGTTTCGGTGCCGCCGCCGCTATTGCTGCGCAAAACCTCGAGACCGAAGCGACGCGTCTTGCAGCGCTGCGCGCAAGGCTGGAAGACGGCATGCGGGCAGTCGCGCCTGACGTGATCATCTACGGTGAGGACGTCGGCCGTGTCGGCAATACCACGTTTTTCACCTTGCCCGGTTTGAAGGCGGAAACGGGCCAGATTGCATTCGATATCGAAGGCATTGCGCTCTCGGCCGGTTCGGCCTGCTCGTCCGGCAAGGTGGGTGAAAGCCATGTGCTGACGGCGATGGGACGCGATCCCAAGCTTGGCGCACTCAGGATTTCGCTTGGTCATGCGACTGATGAGGCGGATATCGAGCGCGCGCTCGCAGCCTTTACGAAAATTGCCGGGCGGCGCAGGCTGACCGGTCAGGCCGCTTAAAATGCGGCAAAGAATTGCGGAATAGCAATTTTCCGCTTGCCGGGATGTGTGAAAAGCGCCATCCCGCACTTACATGGGTATAAGCTCCGCCCCGTTTATACGGGCCCGGATTATTTGCCCGAAGATGGATGAAGGCGGCTATCCGCCTTGATACGTTGACAAGCCACCGGACCTTGGCTCCGGCGAGATTGGAGAACGACATGGCAGCGGTTCAGGAAACGATCGATCAGGTTCGCCAGATCGATGTGGACCAGTATAAATACGGCTTCGAAACCGAAATTGAAGTCGACAAGGCCCCGAAGGGCCTTTCGGAAGAGGTGATCCGCTTCATCTCGGCCAAGAAGCAGGAGCCGGAATGGATGCTGGAATGGCGTCTTGAGGCTTACAAGCGCTGGCTGACGATGGAAGAGCCGACATGGGCGCGCGTCAGCTACCCCAAGATCGACTTCAACGATCTCTATTATTATGCCGCACCGAAAAGCACGCCCGGCCCCAAGTCGCTGGACGAAGTCGATCCGGAGCTGCTGAAGGTTTACGAGAAGCTGGGCATTCCGCTGAAGGAACAGGAAATCCTGGCCGGCGTGGAAAACCGTCGTGTGGCCGTGGATGCCGTGTTCGACAGCGTCTCCGTTGTCACCACCTTCAAGGCGGAACTAGCAAAGGCCGGCGTGATCTTCATGTCGATCTCCGAAGCCGTGCGCGAATATCCTGATCTGGTGAAGAAATATCTCGGCTCGGTCGTGCCGCAGACGGACAATTTCTACGCAACGCTGAACTCGGCCGTCTTTACCGATGGTTCCTTCGTGTTCGTGCCGAAAGGCGTTCGTTGCCCGATGGAGCTTTCCACCTATTTCCGCATCAACGAAAAGAACACCGGCCAGTTCGAGCGCACGCTGATCATCGCTGAAGAGGGCGCCTACGTCTCCTATCTGGAAGGCTGCACGGCACCTCAGCGCGACGAGAACCAGCTTCACGCCGCCGTGGTGGAACTCGTGGCACTCGACGATGCCGAAATCAAATATTCCACAGTCCAGAACTGGTATCCGGGCGACAAGGACGGCAAGGGCGGCATCTACAACTTCGTGACCAAGCGCGGCGATTGCCGTGGCAACCGTTCGAAGATTTCGTGGACGCAGGTTGAAACCGGTTCTGCCATCACCTGGAAATACCCGTCCTGCATTTTGCGCGGCGACGACAGCCGTGGCGAATTCTATTCGATTGCGGTTTCCAACGGCCATCAGCAGATCGACAGTGGCACCAAGATGATCCATCTCGGCAAGAACACGTCTAGCCGCATCATCGCCAAGGGCATTGCCGCCGGTTTCTCGGAAAACGTCTATCGCGGGCAGGTCTCGGCTCACCGCAAGGCGACCAACACGCGCAACTTCACGCAGTGCGACTCGCTTCTGATCGGTGACAAGTGCGGCGCGCATACCGTGCCCTATATCGAGGCGAAGAACTCGTCTGCTCATTTCGAGCATGAGGCGACGACGTCGAAGATTTCCGAAGACCAGCTGTTCTATTGCCTGCAGCGCGGCATTCCCGAGGAGTCGGCCATCGCACTGATCGTCAACGGCTTCGTGAAGGATGTCATCCAGCAGCTGCCGATGGAGTTTGCGGTTGAAGCGCAGAAGCTGATCGGCATTTCGCTGGAAGGTTCGGTCGGCTGATCGTCATACGAATACGCACTTTGAGTGCGCGGTTTCGCGCACCTTCGCTCACACTATTCTTAGGATAAAACCATGCTTGAAATCATCGACCTGCACGCAAAGATCGCCGATACCGAAACCGAGATCATCAAGGGCCTCAACCTTAAGGTTGCTGCCGGTGAAGTTGCGGCCATCATGGGCCCGAACGGTTCCGGCAAATCGACGCTGTCCTACATCCTGTCGGGCCGCGAAGACTATGAAGTCACCTCCGGTGACATCCTCTATAACGGCGAAAGCATTCTGGAACTGGATGCCGCCGAGCGCGCTGCCAAGGGTATTTTCCTGGCCTTCCAGTATCCCGTCGAAATTCCGGGTGTTGCCACCATGCAGTTCCTCAAGGTTGCTATGAACGAGCAACGCAAGGCGCGCGGCGAGGCCGAGCTTACGACGCCGGACTTCATCCGTCGCGTCAAGGAAGCTGCCGGCGATCTGAAGATCGACATGGACATGCTGAAGCGTCCGCTGAACGTCGGTTTCTCCGGCGGTGAGAAGAAGCGCGCCGAAATCCTGCAGATGGCACTGCTGGAGCCGAAGCTCTGCGTTCTGGACGAAACCGATAGCGGCCTCGACATCGACGCGCTGAAGATTGTGGCTGATGGCGTCAATGCGCTGAAGTCGCCGGATCGCGCCACTGTCGTCATCACCCACTACCAGCGCCTGCTCGATTACATCGTGCCTGATAGCGTTCACGTTCTCTACAAGGGCAAGATCATCCGTTCGGGCGACAAGGCCCTGGCGCTGGAGCTGGAAAACAATGGTTACGCCGACATCATCGGTGAAGCGGCCTAAGCCAGAGGCCAGGAGGTGATGTCCATGAACATTCAAACGACCAATCGGCTGACGCCAGCGGAAACCGCGCTGATCGACGCCTATACCGCCAAGTTCAGCGAATTGCCGGGCAATGGTGCGGTTGTCGCCGCCCGTGACGTGCTGTTCGACGATCTGAAGACCGGCGGTCTTCCGACCCGCCGCATCGAGGCGTGGCACTATACCGATCTCAAGAGCCTGTTGCGTGCCATTCCCGAGGACCAGCCCGCACCTGTTATCGAAAAGCAGGCGTCTGTTGTCGCCGGCTCGTCCGTCGCCTACGTGCTGCATGGCACGGCCAATGTCGGCAAGATCGAAGATATCAGCGTTTCCAGCTTTGCCGAGAGCCTGCTTGACGGCTCGGCCGCCACAGGCCTTGCGGAAGCCAGCAAGGACGACGTGATCGGTCGTATCAACGGCAGCTTCGTGCGCGACGGCCTGACGCTCGACATTCCCGCCGATGCCGAGATCGAAAAGCCGATCGAATTGCAGGCGATCCATGGCGCAGGTCAGGTTCACAGCCGCTTCCCGGTGCGCTTCGGCAAGGGTTCGAAGGCGACCGTCATCGAGCGTCACCTTTCGGTGACTTCGGATGCCGCCCTGGTTTCCTCCGTCACCGACATCGTTGTCGAAGACGGTGCGGAAGTGACCTGGATCATCCTGCAGCAACAGGGCGCGGCCGATATTCATCTTGGCCAGCTGCGCATGAAAATCGGTGCGGACGCCAAGATTCGTCTGTTCGTCATCAATGCCGGCGGCAAGCTGGTGCGGCAGGAACTGCGCATCGACGTGGACGGCGAGGGTACTGACCTCATCGTTCGCGGCGTCAACCTGTTGGGCGGCGAAACCCATACCGACGTGACGATGGTTCTTGGCCACAACGTGCCGAACACGACCTCGACGGAAGTGTTCCGCAACGTGGTCTTCGACCGTGCAAAGGGCATTTTCCAGGGCATGATCCGGGTTGCCCCCGATGCCCAGAAGACCGATGCGAAGATGGCGTGCAATACGCTGCTGATGTCTGACGATGGCGAGTTCTCGGCAAAGCCGGAGCTTGAAATCTTCGCCGACGACGTTCAGTGCGGTCACGGTGCGACGGTTGCCGATATTGACGACAACCATCTCTATTATCTGATGGCGCGCGGCGTGCCGCGGGCAAAGGCGCGGGCGATGCTCGTCAACGCCTTCGTCGCTGAGATCGCCGAGGAACTGGAAGAAGAAAATCTGGTAGAGGCGTTGGAGACTATCATCTCCGGCTGGCTGGAACATCATGCCTGAGAGCGAACGCGCCGCATTGGCGGCCCCTTATGACGTTGAAGCCGTGCGGAAGGATTTCCCGATCCTGTCGCGCGAGGTCTATGGCAAGCCGCTGGTCTATCTCGACAACGGCGCGTCCGCTCAAAAACCGCAGGTGGTGATCGACGCCGTTTCGCATGCCTATTCCAATGAATATGCGAATGTGCACCGTGGCCTGCATTTCCTCTCCAATGCCGCAACCGACGCCTATGAGGCGGCGCGCGAAAAGGTGCGCCGTTTCCTGAATGCCGGTTCGGTGGACGAGATCGTCTTCACCAAATCCTCCACCGAGGCGATCAATACGGTTGCTTACGGTTACGGCATGCCAAAGATCGGCGAGGGCGACGAGATCGTCATCTCGATCATGGAACATCACTCCAACATCGTGCCGTGGCATTTCATTCGCGAGCGGCAGGGCGCAAAGCTCGTCTGGGTGCCTGTCGATGACGACGGCGCGTTCCATATCGAGGCTTTCGAAAAAAGCCTGACGGAGCGCACCAAGCTCGTTGCCATCACCCATATGTCGAATGCGCTGGGCACCATCGTGCCGGTCAAGGAAATCTGCCGCATCGCCCATGAGCGCGGCATTCCGGTGCTTGTCGATGGCTCTCAGGGCGCGGTTCACATGCCGGTCGACGTGCGCGATATCGATTGCGACTGGTACGTCATGACCGGCCACAAGCTTTACGGTCCCTCGGGCATCGGCGTGCTCTACGGCAAGGCTGACCGCCTGAGCGAGATGCGGCCGTTCCAGGGCGGCGGCGAGATGATCCTCGACGTGTCCGAAGACAATGTGACCTATAATGAGCCGCCGCATCGTTTCGAAGCGGGAACGCCACCCATCGTGCAGGCCATCGGTCTTGGCTATGCGCTTGATTATATGGACAATCTCGGCCGTGCCGCGATTGCAGCCCACGAGGCTGATCTTGCGGCCTATGCTGCCGAGCGGCTGCGCGAGGTCAACTCACTGCGAATCATCGGCAATGCGCCTGATAAGGGCGGTATCTTCTCCTTCGAACTCGAGGGCATCCATGCCCATGACGTGTCGATGGTGATAGACCGGCGCGGCGTTGCCGTGCGTGCCGGCACCCATTGTGCCATGCCGCTCTTGAAACGGTTCGGCGTCACCTCCACATGCCGGGCATCGTTCGGCCTTTACAATACCCGCGCCGAAGTAGATCGTCTTGTCGAGGCGCTTGATTATGCGCGCAAATTTTTCGCCTGATATCAGGATTGAGGTTCAGGACCATGACTGCCGAAGCCACTGCAAAGACCCATGATGTGACCGAAGACGCTGCAAAGCCGTCTTCCATTGCGCCCGACGAACTGGCGCGTCTTAGCGACGACGTGATCGCGGCGCTGAAAACCGTGTACGATCCGGAAATTCCGGCCGATATTTTCGAACTCGGTCTCGTTTACAAGATCGATATCGAGGACGACCGGATGGTCAAGATCGTCATGACGCTGACAGCACCGGGCTGCCCGGTTGCCGGCGAAATGCCGGGCTGGGTGGAAAATGCCGTCGGCGCGGTCGAAGGTGTTTCCGGTGTCGAAGTATCGATGACCTTCGATCCGCCGTGGACGCCGGACCGCATGTCGGAAGAGGCTCAGGTCGCCGTCGGCTGGTATTGAGACTGACGTGATTTTGACAGGCGTCATCCCTTGATGGCGCCTTCAAGCGCTATTAAATTGAAATCCATAAACATCGAGCCTTGAACTCGATTGTCGAAGGAGAATTAAGCCCATGGGCTTTGCGATCATGACCATGACCGGCGCTGCTGCCTCGCGCGTTAAAGCAATCGTCGAGAATTCCGGCCCGGACGCCAAGGGTGTGCGCGTCGGCATCAAGAAGGGCGGCTGCGCGGGCATGGAATATACCATCGACCTCGTGACGGAAGCGGATGCGAAGGACGATCTGGTCGAATTCGATGGAGCCAAGGTGTGGGTTCAGCCCTCCGCCGTGCTCTATCTGCTCGGCACCCAGATGGATTTTGAAGTGACCAAGATGCGCTCCGGCTTCACCTTCAACAACCCGAACCAGACGTCAGCTTGCGGCTGCGGTGAGTCGGTGGAACTGAAGCCTGCCGATCTGGCGGCGCTGGCGAAGCAGCGCGAGGCTGAAGCCAGCGTTTGATTGGCTGCGCCATTTTTCCGATCAGCGGGATGATTGCTGTTTCAGCGTATCGATAAAATCCGCCAGCGGATGAATCGATGGCGTCGTTGTCAAAAGCGGCTCGAGAGCTGCTGCAATCTTCCCGCAATCCTCCTCGGCAAGTGGTCGAAGGCTGGAGCTGACTTTGTTGTAGTCGGGCGTTCCGCGTGACGCGAGGGAGCGATTGATCACAAACAGTTCCGTTTGCCCGTCAATTCGTTCCACGAAGAGCGCAAGCGAACCGCCGTCTGCAGCAGCGGCGCTATCCGATACCGATTTGAACATCGAAACTCTCCGTAAATCATGAACCTTTTCCGTTGAGGCCGTTGCAGCCTCGACGGCTCGTTTCACTCGTGCCGCAGCGCCTCGATCGGGCTCAAACTCGCTGCCCGCCGCGCCGGGAAATAGCCGAAAATCACGCCGATGGCAGCCGAGAAGGCGAAGGCGAGGAAGATGATCGACGGGCTGGTGACGAAGGGCACGTTGAGGAAGCTGACGACGCCATAGGCAAGGCCAAGGCCCGTCAAGATGCCGACCGTGCCGCCCAGGGCAGAGAGCATGACGGCTTCCACCAGAAACTGCGTCAGTACCTGTTTTTCCAGTGCGCCGATGGCGAGGCGAATGCCGATCTCGCGGGTGCGCTCGGTTACCGAAACCAGCATGATGTTCATGATGCCGATGCCGCCGACCAGCAGGCTGACGGCTGCAACCGCACCCAGAAGCCCGGTGAGCAGCGTTGTCGTGCCGGTCATGGCCGAGGCGATCTGCGTCATGTCGTTGACGGTGAAATCATCCTCGCGGCCAATGTTGATGCGCCGCCGTTCCCGCAGCAGGTTCTGCAGGTCGCTTTGCACCTTGGCGGTGGAAACGCCGTCCTGCGCGGAGACCATGATGGAGGAAATGGTGGTGGTGCCGCCGATGCGCCGCTGGTGGATTTTGAGCGGCATGATGATGGTGTCATCCTGATCGTCGCCGAGGCCGGATTGGCCTTTTCGGGCGAGAACGCCGATGACGGGGCAGGAAATGTTGCTGACGCGGATCGTCTGTCCGACCGGGTTTTCAGCGCCAAAGAGTTCCTGCCGCACCGTTTCGCCGATGATGCAGCCTATCTGCCCTCCGCGATCTTCGGCCGGCTGGAAGTCACGGCCCAGCGCAAGCGTCCAGTCCTGTGCTACAAGATAATCATTGGTGGTGCCGATGACGCTTGTCTGGTGGTTCTTGCCGCCGAAAATGACCGTTGCGGCGGAGCTGCGGTTTTGCGGAGCAACGGCGCGCAAGCCGCTGATCTGGTTGCGGATCGCCTCGACATCGCGATCATCGAAACGTTTGGCTTCCGTGCTGGCGCGGCCAGGCCCGAACTGGCCGGGGCGCACGAACAGCATGTTGGTGCCGAGCCGCGACAATTCCGATTTCACCTGTTCAGTCGTGCCGTTGCCGATGGTTACCATGGCGATGACGGCGGCAACACCGATGACGACGCCGAGCACGGTGAGGAAGGAGCGGAGCAGGTTGCGGCTGATGGCACGCAGCGCAAGACGCGACGTTTCAAAGAACATCGGAAGTCTCCTTGTTTTCCGCTGCGCTGTCGGAGGCGAGATGGCCGTCCACGAAACGCAGGAGGCGTCCCGCATGGGCAGCGATATCCTCTTCATGCGTGACCATGACGACCGTAATGCCCTTGTCGCGGTTGAGCGTGGTGATCAGCTCCATGATCTCGGCGCTGGTTTTGGTGTCGAGGTTGCCTGTGGGTTCGTCGGCCAGAAGCAGAGCGGGGCGGGTGACGATGGCCCGCGCAATGGCCACACGCTGCTGCTGACCGCCGGAAAGCTCCTGCGTCGTGTGGTGCTCGCGGCCATTCAAACCCACCTGTGCAAGCGCCTCCATGGCGCGCGCGCGCCGTTCCGAGGCTTTCATGCCCCGGTACACGAGCGGCAGCTCGACATTTTCCACCGCCGAGGTCCGCGACAGGAGGTTGAAGCCCTGAAACACGAAACCCAGCATGTGGCGGCGCAGCAGCGTCAGATGTTCATTGTCGAAACCGCTGGTCGGCACGCCCTGAAACAGATATTCGCCCAATGTCGGCACATCCAGGCAGCCGATGATGTTCATCGAGGTGGATTTGCCGGAGCCGGATGGCCCCATGATGGCGACGAATTCCTTCTCGTGGATCGACAGGCTGACGCCGTCAAGCGCGCGGATCGTCGCTTCGCCCCGGCCATATTGCTTGACGACATCGCGGAATTCTATGAGCGGCGGCTGTTGCATGCGGTTTTCCTCCGTCAGCCGGCGTTGCGGGCTGAGGCGTCGGTAATCACCAGATCGTCGGCCTTCAACTCGCCCGATTTTACCACGGTATGCTGGCCATCGGTGGAGCCGGTTTCGATCGAAACCGAGACGGGCGTGTTGTTACGCAGCACCCACACCGTTCTTTTGCCTGTCGCGGCCGGACCGGCATCGCGGTTCTGCGACCGGCCCATGCGGGGAGGGCGGAACAGGCTCATCAAGCCACCGCCACGGGAGGCGGATTCGCGCGGCGGCGTATATCGGAGCGCGGAATTCGGCACCAGCAGCGTATTCTTGATCTCCTCAACGACGATATTGGCGGTTGCCGTCATGCCGGGGCGCAGCAGCAATTCCTCATTGTCCACCGTCAATATGCCCTTGTAGGTCACTACGTTAGACACGGTCTCGGAGGCGAAACGCACGGTCTCTATTTCAGCCGGGAAGCTACGGTCGGGATAGGCATCGACGTTGAAGGTGGCCTTCTGCCCGGTTTCAACCTTGCCGACATCCGCCTCATCCACCGACACCTGCAATTCCATATGGCGCAGATCGCCAGCAATGGTGAACAGCACGGGAGCGTTGAGCGAGGAGGCGACGGTGGCGCCGGGATCGACACTGCGGGTGAGGATGACACCATCGATGGGCGAGACGATCTTCGCCTTGCCGAGATTGACCTCGGCCAGTCGCAAATCCGCTTCCGCCGAAAGCACGGTCGCCTCGTTGACCTGTAGCGTGGCGCCGGCGGCATCGTGGTTGAACTGCGCGGCATCCAGATCCTGCTGGCTGGAGACCCGGCTCTGGACGAGGGACCGCAGACGCTCCATCGATGTTTTTGCCGAACCGAGATCGGCGCGCGCCTTCAGCACATTGGCCTTGGCGGAGGCGAGCTTGGCGCGGGCGCTCTGCACGTCGGCCTCCAGCTTGTTGGTGTCCAGTTCCGCCAGAATATCGCCTGATTTGACCGGGCTGTTATAGGTAACGTTGACCTTGCGAATGGTGCCGGACAATTCGCTCGATATGTCGACCTGATCGGTCGGCTGGACTGAGCCGGTGGAGGTTACGATGACGGAAAGGTCGCCCTGTCTCGCCGCTTCCGTGGTGTAGGTATAGGCGACGCCTGCGGCACGCGACTGGTAATAATAACCAAGGCCCCCGCCGACCAGCACCACGGCTGCTGCGGCATAGAGATAGCGGCGCGACTTCTTCTTTCTACCTGACCTGCTGGTACCCAGAATGTCCCGCAGATCGGGCTGGCTGTTTTCCGTGTCGCGGCCATTGGTGTTGGCGTCATTCATTTTCGTCACCCGCAAAATTCAAAATACCACAGAGGATTGTTTCCAACCCCTGTTTCCGGTCCGTCTGTCGCTGTTTGTATTCCTCTGATTGTGGGAAGTGACATAGCTTGCCCAAAGGGGGAAGTGAAAACTTGGTAATATTTATGATAGCTCTGGTCTGCTAGAGATAAATCCGAAAAGGCCGATGCCATTGATGTGGCGCCGGTTTCAGCAGCGACATGCAGGACGATGATATAATGAACGACAATGTGGTGAAGTTCCGCAAACCGGCGCCCCCGAAAAAGCCGCGCCAGCCGCTTGGGCCAAAATCGAAAAAAGCCCTGACGATCGCCGCCATCATCGCTTTTTTTGCCGCCGCCTGGGGGTATTTTACGCTGTTCGGGCAGGGGTGACGCTCTGAAAGCCGTATTGGGTATAGACGCCGCATGGACTGTTACCCAGCCAAGCGGGGTCGCCTTGGTCATCAACGATGGAACAGGCTGGACGCTGCGTGCCGCCGCATCTTCCTACGTTGGCTTCCTCGCCTGTGGAACCGATATCCCGGTTCTCGCTGATCGCCCCAGGGGATCAGTTGCCGAAGCATCGGCGCTTCTGGCGGCCGCAGAAGGCCTTGCAGGATGCAAGATCGATCTCGTTACGATTGATATGCCGCTCTCGCATCAACCGATTACTGCCCGCCGTGCTTCGGACAATCTGGTGTCTTCCGCCTATGGTTCCCGGCAATGCGGCACCCATACCCCAAATGCAATCAGGCCCGGCAAGGTCAGTGATGATCTTAAAATGGGGTTTGAACTTGCGGGATATCCGTTATTAACCAGGGAAATCAGCAGTCCCGGTCTGCTCGAAGTCTACCCGCACCCTGCGCTTGTTGAACTGACCAACGCCGCGAAACGGCTTCCGTATAAGCAGGGAAAAGTCGGCAGCTACTGGCGGTCGGATACGTCCGCAGACCGTCGCGCCAAACTCCTCGAGGTCTGGTCTTTCATCATCGCACATCTGGATCGACGGATAGGTGGGGTTGCCGATGCACTCATCATTCCCGCGACGAACGCAAAGGGATGGGAGATGAAGGCTTTTGAGGACAAGATGGATGCCGTCGTGTGCGCCTGGGTCGGGATTTGTGCTTTGGAGAGTGAGGCAGTGCCGTATGGCGACGACATTTCCGCGATCTGGATCCCGAAAGCGGCAGTTTAGATGGAGATGGCGACCCCTGCAGGATTCGAACCTGCGACATTCGACTTAGAAGGTCGACGCTCTATCCAGCTGAGCTAAGGGGCCGTCGTGCCGGACTATTATTGCTCCGGCTAAAAATCGTTCAGTGCGTCTTCTTCAATGCGTCCAGGGCTGGGTGCGGTTGAAGCGGAAATTATCCGTGTAGGATACAACCTTGCGGGTTGCTTCCTTCGGCTGGATGACGCGGTATTCGATGCCCTTGCGCTGTGCATAGGCTTCTGCCTGTTCCTGCGTCTCGAATGTCAGCTTTACCTGCTGCTTCATGTCGGATGTCGAGGTGTATCCCATGATCGGATCGATCTTGCGCGGGACCTCAGCGTCGAATTCCAGAACCCAGACATTGGTTTTCGCCTTGCCGGATTGCATGGCGGTCTTTGCAGGGCGGTAAATCTTCGCAGACATGTCGAAACTGCTCCGGTTGGGCGGTGGGGCATGCGCCCCGGATTACTATTCACGGACCTGAATAGAATAACCAAATCGTGTCAGGAACGCTGAATTTGAAATGGACCGACTCCATGTGAGAGTCAAGACGATTATCCCTTGCGGCCTCTTCACGGTCCCATCGCGTCGCATGAGTTTTCAACAATCGAGGCAATGGGCTCAACAAAGATGAATTTCCCTGTTGCGGACTGCGGGTGAACCGTGTATTCCCCAGCCATCGCCTCGGCGGAGTGTAGCGCAGTCTGGTAGCGCATCTGGTTTGGGACCAGAGGGTCGGGAGTTCGAATCTCTCCACTCCGACCATTTAAAGCGAAACATTCGCTTGTCGGTGTAACCCCTTCAAATAATAGCTTCCGTTCAGTCCGCTGAAGGTCCGGCCAATGTGCTTTCGGCCGTGCCGATCGTCATGACATTGCCGCGCCATGCAACCGCGCTGCCGATCCAGCTGCGTACCCAGACGAATGGCATGATGACATCCCGCGCGACCATTGCCGGAAGGGTATAGAGTGATACCGGCCACCGGTTGAGAGCTGTGAGCGCCAGTTCCGGGCCATACATGATGGCGAGTACGGCAATCGCGGTGACGGCAAGGTTCGCATCCGCGGCAACCGCGGCAGCGAGCGCGAAGAGGAGCGGGGGAAGCGCGCCGGTGAGGATTTCCGGGGCGAAATATTGCGGGAAGGTGACGCGCCGCAGCCGCGCCCAGCGGGTCTGCCGCGACCAGATCTCACCGGCATGGCGCTGTCCGAGCGGCTGCTCGAACGGGGCCGACACCAGATGTACCTTGCGACCGGCATTTCTGACCAGCTTCGTGGAAGCGGCATCTTCGGCGATTTCGGCGGCGAGCGCGCGGATGCCGCCGCGCTCTTCCAGGAACGGCTTGTTCCACAACATCGATTTGCCCTGCGCGAAGCCCGTGCCGATGGCTTCCGCCGCATATTGCCAGCGGCCTTGCGAGCCGTTGAGGAAGGCGCATTCCACATGCGCCCAGAAGCCATCCGGCCGGGAGCCGAGTGGCGGCGAGCAGACCAGTCCGCTATCCGGCCGCCAGGCCGACATCATGGTTTCGATATAGGATTGCGGCATCAAAACATTGGAATCGGCCAGAATGACCCATTCGTGCCGGGCAGCACGCCAGCCCTTGACGCAATTGTTCAGTTTGGGATTGGCGCTGATGCGATCATCGCCGATGAGCAATTGCGCTGAAACTGCGGGGAAGGCCGCGCTTGCCTTGCGCACTTCCTCGATCACGGGATCGAACTCGTCGGCGACGCAGAACAGAAGCTCATAGTCCGGCCAGTTGAGCTGGAAGGCGCGCGACAGCGTCAGCGGTGTGAAAGTTTCGATGCCGCGCAGCGGCACCACCAGCGATACCGGCGGCTTCTGTCGTACAAGTGCGTTGTCCGTATCGCGTCTTTTAAGCCGCCAGCCTGCCAGAACGACGCCGAGAAGATTGAAGGCGAGGAGCAGAATTGCGCAAAGGGCAAAAACAGTTTCCATGCTGGCCAGTTCCACTCCCAAGCTTTCAGCGGTTTACCCGCCAACCGATTCCATGGAATTCGTCATTGCGGATTATAACGTTTGCATGACAGTTACATGTCATGTTCCGCAGGCAGGATCCGACTTCGGTCGTTCATGCGCCCCTGGCGCACGGGTCGATGCCGCGTTTGTTACCGAGAAAGCGTGAACGGTTTTTCCAGGCAACCTGTTCGCTAGGGGAGACGGTTGTTTGCCTGGTTGAATGCCATAACGACGAAGCGGGCCTGCCGCGCTATCAGGAATAGTCACGTCTAAACACCGATTGTAAGACCGAAATCTATCCGAGTATTGACTGCCGGTGCATGGGGAAAACTAAGACGGTGTATCTCACACCAACCTCCCGATCCCTGTGCACCCGGCCATCTGAATAGGACGAAGCTCAGGCTTCAATCAAACGGGCGATCCACGCAGGTGGATTGCCCGTTGTTTTGACCTATGGAGGCATGTTGATGAACGCAGATCGACTTGTCGCCCATCCGGTTGTCATCACCATAAGTTATTGATATTGGTCAATAATATTCACAAAGCCTTCCACATGACGAGCTAGTGGATGTTCAGAATATGCGCGTGGCTGCTTGCGACCAGAAACGATTCCCGCGCTTTTTCGATGTCGCATTTTCCGGCGATAGCATCGAGACAGTTCCTGCGTGCGTCCTCATATTCCGGTCCGTGTTCGTCCGGCCAGCGGTACATCAGCATGTCCAGCGCCACCAGAGGGCTGTAGATTTCCACCGCTGCGGATAGCGGCAGGTGGATCGCCACCGGCTTCATCCACGAGGCGTGGTGACACGGCTCCGTTTTGTTAATCAGCATGTCATTCTCCTCCCTGTTTCATGCGCCTTGACGGCAGATTTCACTCCCATGCGCGAAATGCTCACCTCACGAAATGGTTCCCGATCACCTAAAATGTGATCGGGCAGGGGGTTCCAATTTGCCAAGATGAATGGAAGATGAACGAATTGATGAACCGGAGATGAACAAAACCGTGATTCGGGCGTTGTAATAGCCAAGAAGGAGAACGCACATGTTCAATTTGTCAGGCATTCAGGAAAGCTTCTTTGGAGACCGCATGGCGGGTGTATGCGAGGCCATCACCTCTGCATTGGCTTTCGAAAACGGTCTCGAGAAGTCGCGGATTTCCGCAACCGTCGAAAATGACGTGATCTATCTTGAAGGGACGGCGGATTCGGTAGAGGCAATCGACATTGCCATCAATCTTGCCGCATCCATTTCCAATTGCCGGATTTTGAGCCATATCGAGCCGGTCTACTGAGATCTTGCCGGCCGAGCGAAACGTCGTCCGGCCTTTTCAGACGCAATAACGCGGCAATGTCATTTCCGGTTGCCGATTTGTGCACTGCGCACCAGATCGCCCGGTTTGATGCCGTAGCGTTTGGCAGTGCCGCCATTCAGTTCAAGCACGAATTTGACCGACCCACGGGAGCTGATGATCGCTTCTGAGTGTGGCACGGCGTTCTCGTGGATATGGGTTATGCGCCCGTCCCGGGCGATGAACAGCATGTCGAGCGGAATGAGAGTATTCCTCATCCACATGGCCACATCCCGCTCCTTGCCGAAATCGAACAGCATACCGCTTCCAAGCGGCATGGACTTGCGAAACATGAGGCCCTGTTCGCGCTGGGCGTTGTCCAGCGCCAGTTCCGCAACAAATTCGTGGGTTTCTCCGGAGGCGGTCTCTATCGTCAGCGGTTCGGATTGAAACGTCTGCTGTTGTTGAGCCTGTGCTGCGCTTGAGAGCGTGAAAAAAAGAAGCGCCAGAACGGCGCTCTTCATCAAGTTGCGAAACACAGCGGACATCAGTGCGACATCCCGATCGGGGCCGGGTTGTCGGGGTGGATTTCCGCCGCCATCAAACCCTTGTCGCCATCGCCGAAGCGCACCAGCACCACCTGGCCCGGACGCAGTTCAGTGAGGCCGAAGCGGCGCAGCGTCTCCATATGCACGAAAATATCTTCAGTGCCTTCGCCGCGCGTCAAGAAGCCGAAACCCTTGGTGCGGTTGAACCATTTGACGATTGCACGCTCAAGCCCGCTTGATGGCGTGACCTGCACATGGGTGCGCACCGGCGGCAGCTGCGACGGGTGAACGGCGGTGGACTGATCCATCGACAGGATGCGGAAGGCCTGAAAGCCGCGGTCACGCCGCTGGATGAGGGCAACGATGCGTGTACCCTCGAGAATGGTCTGATACCCATCGCGGCGCAGGCAGGAGACATGCAGCAGCACGTCCTGCATGCCGTTGTCAGGCACGATAAAGCCGAAACCCTTGGCAACGTCGAACCATTTCACCGCGCCGGTGATTTCGGTCAGGTCCACGGCATCGGCCGAAAGGTCCTCGACATCGACTATCGTTTTCGATGACATCCTATCAGCCATATCCTGCCAACCCCTCGATTACGCGCCACACACCGGTCAACTGATTCCTGTGTACCAGATTAACATCTTGGTAACGGTTCCACGCAAGCCCTAGTTTTTGATTTGCGTAGCTGCTTTTATGTCGCCGTCCTTGTCCGGGGCTTGCGATCATGCGTTTATGGCCCGGAAAAGCGTATTGGAGAGGAAGAAAATGCGGTATCTGCACACGATGGTTCGCGTCAAAGACCTTGGCGAATCAATGAAATTCTATTGCGACCTGATGGGTCTCGAGGAAATACGCCGGATCGAAAACGAAAAAGGCCGTTTCACTCTGGTTTTTCTTGCAGCGCGCGACGATATCTCTGCGGCGCGGGAAAAAAAGGCGCCTTCCCTTGAACTCACCTACAATTGGGACACCGAAGATTACACCGGCGGCCGCAATTTCGGGCACCTGGCCTATGAGGTCGACAATATTTACGACTTCTGTGCCCACCTTCAGCAAAATGGCGTTGTGATCAACCGGCCGCCGCGTGACGGTCACATGGCCTTCGTTCGTTCGCCCGACGGTATTTCCTTCGAAATCTTGCAGAAGGGCGAAAGCCTCGCTCCAGCCGAACCGTGGATATCTATGCAGAATACGGGTTCGTGGTAGGGGTTTTCCCGACCAGAAGAGACGATTTCGGTCACTCTTGCCTTGTCCGGATGGGTTGAGGCATAGTCCGCGAATCGAAACGGCATGTCCTGTTTTGAAAAAGCAGACGATTCCGTTCCCGTGCTGCTGTTGTAAATGCAAGATACGGAGGCCACCCATGAAAGCAGTCGATAGCGCGAAAGGACGCGTTGCCTGTCAGCGTCTTGTTGTCGCGGTTTCGTTGCTCGGGCTTTCCGGATGCGTTTCAGCGGTGACGGATGACGACATGGCTGCCAATAGCAAAAAGCCGGCGATTTCCGCCGAGCAGAAGGCGCAGGCGGCATCGGCGGTTCATAATCCGGCCGCCAAACAGCAGCAGGGGCATTATGTGGATCCCGCCGTGGCCTTCGCAACCGGCGGGGCCGTTGCGGCCCAGCCGCAGGCGCCCGGTGGCCCCGGACAGGGTTACGGTGCCGCCGCCGATATTGGCGGCCTGACGACGCAACCGACGGCGATTTCCGCGGGTACATCAAGCATATATTCAAGCAGACCTGCCGTTGCGGCGGGGGCTACAGCCGCAGCGGGCGCACCTTCCCAGGGGATCGCGCCCGCTGTCAGCAGCGTCTATTCGGCACCAGTGCAGGCGACACAGCCGCAACCGGTATCCGCAACGGGACAAGTGCCGACTGCCGTGCCGGTACCGGCAGAACAGCATAGCGAAAACCGTCAGGCGGTTCCCGTACCAGCGCCGCAAAATGCGTCGGAACAGCTCGCAGCTGCGTCAGTGCAGTCTTCTGGAGCCGGGAAACGGGCAGGCGAGGGGCAGGAAAGTGAGGGCACAGTCGTGCCGCTGGCAGCTTTCTTCGCCGGTGCGGCCAAGAAGCGCCTTCCGAAAATGATCGAAAACGGTACGGCGGAGAATACGCAGGTTGCGGCGCTCTCCGGCGGATCGGACAGGACAATGGGTATAGCGCTTTCCGGCCGTTCGATGATGTCTGACGAATTCGACGATGCGCATCTCGAAGACGAGGATGACCAGCCGGCCGGCCTGATGAAGCTTGCCTCGCTCTCCGGCCTCACTCGAGTTTCTCCGAACGGGCTTTTCCTGCAGACCGATCATGTTGAAGTCGGTTGTTTCAAGCCGGAACTGGTGCGCATGATCAAGGATGTCGAGCGCCACTACAACAGCCCGGCCATCGTCACCTCGGGTTATCGCCCGCCAAAGGGCATAAGGCAGGGTTCCAAGCACTACACCTGCGATGCAGCCGACATTCAGATCAAGGGCGTTTCCAAATGGGAGCTTGCGTCCTATCTGCGCTCGATGCCGCAGCGTGGTGGTGTAGGCACCTATTGCCACACCGAATCGGTTCACATGGATACGGGCGAAGCCAGAGACTGGAACTGGCGCTGCCGCCGCACCGCCCCGCGTAAATAATCTCGCGCCGCATTCTCGAACCGTCAAAGCTTGCGCGTTGCTCGCCCGAAATTTCGCCGGCGTGGAAATCACGGCATGCAGACAGGGTGCGCCACATGCTGTAGGAGACGGTTTCCCGACTCTATGCGCATGGTGCTTTCCGAATGCTGCCGATATCCGCTTTTCCCGTTTACATCATCTCCATCGCCAGAGCGCGCGCCCGTCTTGAAAAGATGCTGAACGGAGCATCAGGTCTTGGGCTGGATTTGCGCCCGGTGGAAGGTGTTGACGGTAAGACCATTCCCGCTGCCGAATGGACGGATTTTAACAGGCGCGGCTTTGAGCTTCGCAACGGCCGTCATGCCTTGCCTGGGGAGTATGGCTGTTATGCCAGCCATATCAAGGCACTGGAGATATTCCTTGCCACGGATGTGCCGGTGGCCGTGATCGTTGAGGATGATGTTACCTTCACGCCTGACTTCTCCGATCGGGTCAAGGCAATGGTCGCGATCATGCCTGAGAATTCCATCGTAAAGCTGACCAATCACCGCCACAGAGGTTTCAGAGCCAGGAAGACCAGCGCTCTCGGAGACAAGCTGGGGCGCTGCATATACGGGCCACAGGGATCGTCGGCCTGCTATATCATCTCACGCGGTGGAGCGGAGGAGTTTCTGAAAGCGGCAAGGGTGATGACGCTGCCTTTCGACCGGGCGCTGGAATGCGGCTGGGGTTACGGCACGCATGTCTACGTCACCGAAAAGGATTTTCTGCCTTTCGGCGATCCGGACACGCTGGTCGGAACGCGCGCGGAATATCGCGGCAGCAAATTTGCCCGGTTGAACCGGGTGCCAGCCTATCTCTCCAGTTTTTATGACAATATCGCGCGGTATGTGTACGGCTATCTGTAGAGGGAGGCCGCTTAACGCACGAAATCTTCCCTCTGGACCGCTTTGCGGCCCGTGAGGCTTTCTTTTTGGATGCTGAAGAAAATCGGCTTGGTGGAGTCCGTTCCAGTTTCGTGCGGATGGATCGTTGAGCCTCCCGGCTCCCACCAGTTCGGGTGTTTCTGGATCAGAGACCAGGCGTAGATCCGCTCGCTTTGCCATTGCTCGTTATCTTCAAGCTCCTGATAGAGGCCATGGAGAATTACGCTTGTCCACGTGCTGGTGTTTTTGACCTCATCGACCTGAAGGCAAACATGAGGGTTCAGGCGCATATTCTCTATCTTGGCTCCCATCATCGAGAAGCTGTAGACTCCACCCTCGTGAAACACGAAATGGATCGGCACCACATAGGGCCTGTCATGATCGATACAGGCAAGATGCCCGAAGCTCATCCGGGAAAGGAATGCGATGCATTCCGCCGATGTCATTTCTTCTAGATGGACACTTGACGCCATGATGATCACTCCGTTCTGGGCAGGTGACAACGATCATCTGATCGCGCCGCCTTCATTTTCCCATCTCTCGACAGCCGGGCTTCCGGATTTTTGGGTAGACTGAAATATTTCCCGGTTCTTATGGTGAGGAGCCGACGCAGCCGGGATTGGTTTACGCCTGCCGGAACCACGTCGAATGGCGGCGATCAGAACTCGCCTGCACGCGCCGAGTTTCGTGGAGCCGCATAACGTTGCAGCACCTTTTTCAAGCCTGTCGATCGCCTTGACGAGCAGGGGCGCACGATCTGGATCGACATTTCGTTTTCGATTGATGGAAGACATTTCGTCCTCCTTTGGTTGGGGCCAAGGCAGATGCACCTTCACACAACAGCGCCCGCTTCAAATGCTGCGATTGATTTATTCTGCGCTCTATATGAGGGATGCGCAAGCACATAGCTTGTCTGGAAACCATCCATGAAGTGCTGCAGCTGCTACTGTACCACCGGCACACAAAGCGCGTTCCGTTGCAAATGGAATCGGCGCGCGGGCGCGATTTTCCGTATTTTGTCGTAAATTTTCTAGCCTGTTTGTTTCAGCATGAGTTTTGTCAAAAGGTCGATCTGCTGCTGCTGTTTATCGACGAGGGCTTTCAGCTCGATAGAGCGCATCCGATCGAACTTATCGTGCAGCGCCATGATTTCGATCTCTGCCTTCAGATTGACCTCGTAGTCATGTGCGGCGTCGATCCGATCCTTAGCCGCATGGCGGTTCTGGCTCATCATGATCACCGGCGCCTGAACCGCTGCGAGCATGGATAAGATGAGATTGAGGAAAATGAACGGGTAGGGATCGAAGGCGTTCGAAGCCGCGATGATGTTTGCGCTCAGCCATATCGCAAGCAAAGCCGCAAATATAAGGATAAAGGTCCAGGAGCCACCGAATTTGGCAACTGTATCCGCAAGCCGCTGGCCGGGCGTCAGTCTCTCGTCGAAAACCGCATTCGCGTCCGCCGAGATGGTGCGCCTTGCTGCAAGACGACGAAATATTGCTTTTTCCCTGTCCGGCAGCAGCTCAAGCGGTTTCCCCAGATAACGGCTCGCTCCCTCCGCCAGGTCCTGAGGTATGAGCATGTCACTGTCGTCTTCGATATGGGTTGCCATTGTTCTTTCTCCCTTGGCTCGCGCCAATCCGACAACCGACTCCGGACCGAAGGCCGCCCCTACACGGATCAGGTATTAGCACACGCCATCGTACCATGCTTTGCATTGAGCGGCCTTATCGGCCGGTTCGCGAGGCAGGGGACGGCGTGTCAGGGAGGGCGGCGATTTGCGTTCTTTTGGGAGGCAGTTTCAGGGACGAGATCTGTCGTAACGCAACTTCATGTCACGCGGCGCAAGCGCATATCGTTACCGCCAGCGAACATATCGATGAGCATTATGCGTCTTAACTTACTGATATCTTTGATGAAGGTGGTGAGAGCGCAGGGATTCGAACCCTGGACCTACTGATTAAAAGTCAGTTGCTCTACCGGCTGAGCTACGCTCTCCCGTGTCGGGGCTGGGATGCCCTTCGGAAGTGCGCGGAACATAGGTAGAGCGATCCGTTCGGTCAACCCAAAAAAAGCGCTTTCTACAATCAATCCGGTTTTTTTTGTCGCACCCCCGAAAAGGTGATTGGAGAGAGGGGGCGGCTGGGGATAAAAGCGGCTTCAGACATGTCTGGCAAACGGGTGAAATCGTTTTGCGGCAATGGCATGCGCCAAAATGAGAGCGTGAAACGCGGCGAATCTCGGGAATCGCGACGTGCCTTGCTGATCTTTTTGCGCGTGACGTTATCCCAAAACCGATTCCCGCTTTTGGGAGACATGCGTCAATGCGGAGTTCTTTCTTGTCGATTGCCGATATTTCCCTGTTCAGCGCGCTTCTGGCCGGTGCCCTGTCATTTCTGTCGCCCTGCGTCCTGCCGTTGGTGCCGCCTTACCTCTGCTATATGGCCGGTGTTTCGGTGGAGCAGTTCAGGACGGAGAATACCGCGCCGCGGCCCGAAATCCGCAGGGCCGTGCTGTTTTCGGCTTTCTTCTTCACGCTCGGTTTTGCCACGGTCTTCGTGGCGCTGGGTGCCGGTGCTTCGACGATCGGCACGCTGTTGCGCCAGAACCTCGATATTCTCGCCAAGATTGGCGGTTTCATCATCATTCTAATGGGTCTGAATTTTCTCGGCGTTTTCCGCATTGGCCTGTTCTCGCGCGAGGCGCGGTTTCAGGGGGCGGGCAAACCGGCCACGCTTTCCGGCGCCTATGTCATGGGCCTTGCCTTTGCCTTCGGCTGGACGCCCTGCATCGGTCCTGTCCTCGGCGCGATCCTCGGCGTTGCCGCCTCGCGTGACACGGTTGGCGATGGCGCGATGCTGCTTGCGGTCTATTCGCTTGGCCTTGCGGTGCCGTTCTGGATTGCTGCAGCCTTTTCCGGTTCCTTCATGCGTTTCCTCGTCCGTTTCCGCCGCCATCTCGGTCTTGTGGAAAAGCTGATGGGTGTGTTGCTGGTGCTCACCGGCCTCGCTTTCATGACCGGTTTCATCACCAATGTGGCGATCTGGTTCCAGGAGACCTTTCCGATCCTGATGAAAATCGGCTAAGCCTCCCCGCGTATTTCATACGCGGGGGAAAGACTGTGGCCGATATCGTCGGATTGCTTTTGCCGTTTTTCGGCCTGATCTTCATCGGCTACGGCGCGGCGTGCATAACGAAACAGCCGGTCGAGGCGATGGGCTGGCTGAACACCTTCATCATCTATGCGGCGCTTCCGGCGCTGTTTTTCAAGCTGGTGTCGAAAACGCCGGTGGAAGAACTGACGCGCATGGATTTCGTTGCCGCCAGTCTTGCCTGCACCTACGGCATTTTCTTGGCTGTGTTCCTGATCGGCCGGTTCGTGAGAAAGAACAATCTCGCCGAAACGACGATCCAGAGTTTCGCGGCAAGCTACGGCAATATTGGCTATATGGGTCCGGGGCTTGCGCTTCTGGCGCTCGGTGAAAAAGCGGCAGTGCCCGTCGCGCTGATCGTCTGTCTCGAAAACGCCGCCCATTTCATCGTCGCACCGGCGATGATGGCGGTTGCGGGCGGTGATAAGCGCTCTGCAGCAAGGCTTGCGCTGGATGTGGCGCGCAAGGTCATTACTCACCCGTTCATCCTGTCGGTAATCGCCGGTTTTCTGGCCGCTTCGCTGTCATGGCAGCCGCCGGAGGCGGTGCAGCGGCTGGTGGACTATCTGGCGCAATCGGCAGCACCATGCGCTCTGTTCGCCATGGGTGTCACGCTGGCGCTGCGGCCAATGAAGCGGGTGCCGGTCGAAATCAGCTATATCGTACCGGCAAAGCTTATCCTGCATCCGCTCGCCGCTTATCTTGTGCTCTCGTCGCTCGGGCGGTTCGAACCGGTATGGATCTATTCCGCCGTGCTGCTTGCGGGCTTGCCGACCGCGACAAATGTCTTCGTCATCGGTCAGCAATATCACGTCTGGCAGGAGAGGGCGTCGGCGACGATCCTGATCTCGACGGTGCTTTCGGTCTTCACGCTGACGGGCGTGGTTTATTTCATCCAGCCTTTTTGAAGCTGCCGAACAGCAGCGAGGGCAGTGCCTTCAGCCCGCGCCCCGGCTCGATGCCTTCGCGCATGACCATGCTTCTGAGCGTGCCGATGCCGGATAGCACATGCAGACCAGCCGCACGCGCCATCTGCACCGGCAGTAGATCGGAAAGCAGCGACCGGTTGAGGAGATCGACGCTGAGGGTGCGGGTGTAGACATCCGCCCGCCGCTTGCGGTCGAAGCTGCTGCCGGCATCCGCCGCAATCGGGCGGTCGGAGACGGCGCCGAGCAGTTCGGTGAGGGCGATGATGTCGCGCAGGCTGAGGTTCAGACCCTGTGCGCCGATGGGCGGGAAACCATGTGCAGCCTCGCCGATCAGGGCGACGCGGCCCTTGCCGAAGCGATGCGCGGTCATGGAAGACAGTGGCCATGCCTGCACGCTGTCTTCCACCGTAACGCCGCCGAGCATGGATTGCATGCGCTCTTCCACCTTGAGGCTGAGCGCTTCAAGCGGCAGTGCCGTCAACTCTTCCGCTTGCGCTGGAGTGACAACCCAGACGAGGCTGGAGCGGTCGCCGGGCAGGGGAACCTGCGTGAAAGGTCCCGTGGGCGTATGGAATTCTGTCGAGACATTGCCGTGCGGCCGGCTATGGCTGAAGTTCAAAACGATGGCCGTCTGCGGATAGGACCAGGATTTGACGCCAATTGCGGCTGCATCCCGCACCATCGACTTCCTGCCATCCGCGCCGATCAGAAAATCTGCGGAGAGCGCTTCACCATCGCCAAGTGTTACCGATACACGGTCGTTGCCGATATCAATCGTCTCGGCGGTGGTTTCGAAGCGGGTAATATTGTGTTCCTGTTCGACCGCTTCGCTAAGCACGCCAAGCAGCGCCTCATTGGGAATATTCCAGCCGAATGCATCCAGCCCGATTTCAGAGGAGCGGAACTGCACGGTGGGCGCGCGCAGCAGGCGGTCGGTGCCGTCAATGATCTGCATGGTGGAAAGACGGGCTGCGGCAGGGGCTATGCGCGACCAGAGGCCAAGGCGGTCCATGAAGCGGATCGACTGGTCCATCAGCGCCGTCGTGCGCCGGTCCTTCTTTTCGCTGGGGGGCGCAACAAGCGCCACGTGGCGGCCCGCCCGCGCAAGCGCTATGGCCGCAATCTGGCCCGCAAGTCCCGCACCAGTGATGGCGATATCGAAGTGTCTCATGGTCCTGATCCGTTGTTATTTCCAAGGCATCATAAAGGCTTTGCGCGGGTAAATCCACTTTGACCCCGGAACATCCCGGCGTAAACATTCGTTGGTTGTACCGCTATATTAGTCCTAGGATAAGCCAGATCAGCCGGTTGCAAAGCGTGGTGAATGGCCGCATACCGGAATGAACAGGGCGGATGAAAAGCGGGGCGCAGACGCTGACCATGAAAATTTTCAACTACAAGCGTGTTCCCTACGCGGAAATCCGCGCCTTTTCCGTTCATATTTTGACGGCATCCGGGTCGTTTCTGGCTTTTCTTGGCGTCGTCGCCGCTTCCGAACACCGCTTTGTCGACATGTTCTGGTGGCTGGGGCTTGCGCTGCTGGTGGATGGCATTGACGGACCCATCGCCCGCAAGGTTCGGGTGAAGGAAGTTCTGCCCAACTGGTCCGGCGATACGCTCGACAATATCATCGACTATGTCACCTATGTGCTCCTGCCCGCCTTTGCGCTTTACCAGAGCGGCATGATCGGCGAACCGCTGTCCTTCGTGGCGGCTGGCATGATCGTGGTGTCGAGCGCCATCTATTATGCCGACATGGGCATGAAGACGGACGAATATTTCTTCTCCGGCTTTCCGGTGGTGTGGAACATGGTGGTGTTCACGCTGTTCGTCATGGATGCCAGCGCCACAACAGCCATGACTGTTGTTACCGTTTCGGTGTTCCTGACATTCCTGCCGATCAATTTCCTGCATCCGGTGCGCGTGAAGCGATTGCGGCCGCTAAATCTGGCAATCGTGTTCGTCTGGTGTGCGCTTGGCGGTTATGCGTTGCTGATGCATTTCGAAACGCCGACCTGGGCGGTGATCGGCTTTGTAGCGAGCGGGCTTTATCTCTATTGCATCGGCGGAATATTGCAGTTTTTCCCCGCGCTCGGCGCGAAATAAGAAAAGCGTAAAGCCGTTTATTGCTTGTGCAAATTGCATTTAAGCAACGTCTTTTTCAGTTGTGCGCAGCAGCAAAACAGTTATCAATAAATCATGATCGCGCAGCATTGCATACGTGTTGTAGCCTGATTGGGAACAATGACCACGGTTGCTGAAATGCTTCGAAGAAAGCATGGGTAGCCGGTGTAGAGAGGGAATTCGTGACTGGAACTATGGCGCCGGAGGCCGTGCCTCTCCTGTCCGTTCGCAAGCTGACCAAGCTGTTCGGCAATTTCGCCGCATGCAACGGCATCGACCTCGATATAGCGCCGGGCGAAATCCACGCGCTTCTGGGTGAAAACGGCGCGGGCAAGTCCACGCTCGTCAAGATGCTGTTCGGCGTGCTCTCGCCGAGCGAGGGTGATATCGTCTGGCAGGGTCAGCCGGTTTCCATAGGTTCGCCAAGCGAGGCCCGCAGGCTCGGCATCGGCATGGTCTTCCAGCATTTCTCCCTGTTTGAGGCGTTGACGGTTGCTGAAAACATCGCCCTGTCGCTGGACCCGAAAATTTCATTGAAGGAAATCGCCAAGGAAGCGGAACAGCTTTCGCGTGCCTATGGCCTGCCGCTCGATCCCAATGCGCATGTGGCCGATCTTTCGGTTGGCGAGCGCCAGCGTATCGAGATCGTGCGCGCCCTGTTGCAGAACCCGCGCCTTATCATTCTCGACGAGCCGACCTCGGTTTTGACGCCGCAGGAGGCGGACAAGCTGTTCGAGACGCTGGCGAAGCTGAAGGCCGAAGGCCGTTCGGTGCTTTATATCAGCCACCGGCTGGAAGAGGTGCAGCGTATCTGCGACCGCGCCACCGTTCTGCGCCATGGCAAGGTTACGGGCGCCTGCGATCCGCGCAAGGAAACACCGGCATCTCTGGCGCGCATGATGGTGGGCAGCGATGTCGCAAGCGTTTCGCGACCGACGGGCGACGCCCTCGGTCAACCGCAGATCGAAGTCATGGGGCTTTCCGTTGCGCCACGCACGCCCTTTGCCGTGGCGTTGAAAGCGGTTTCCATGACTGTGCGCGCCGGCGAAGTGCTGGCGATTGCCGGGGTTGCCGGAAACGGGCAGGGCGAGTTGTTCGATGCGCTTTCGGGCGAATATCCCGTCTATAATAATGATGCGATCCATCTCCGCGGCAAGCCGGTCGGTCGCATCGGCATCAATGGCCGGCGGCTGATGGGCGCCGGTTTCGTACCCGAGGAGCGCCACGGCCATGCCGCCGTTCCCGGCATGAGCCTTTCCGACAATCTTCTGCTGGCGCGGGCGCGCTCCGACCGCAAGGCGTTTCTGACGGGCGGTTTCCTGCGCATCGTCAGGGGCTCAGCTATCAAGGCGGCGGCGCGGCGCATATCGGAAACCATGGATGTGCGCAAAAGCGGGGCCGATCCGCTGGCGGGATCGCTGTCGGGCGGCAATCTGCAAAAATTCATCGTCGGGCGCGAACTCGATCGTCAACCGGCCGTACTTGTTGTCAACCAGCCGACATGGGGTGTGGATGCGGGGGCGGCGAGCCGTATCCGGCAGGCGCTGGTCGATCTCGCCAAAGCCGGCTCGGCCGTCATCGTCATCAGCCAGGACCTCGATGAAATCTTCGAGGTCGCCACCAATATCGCGGTCATTTCCGATGGGCAGCTTTCGCAGGCCTATCCGGTGGAAGACATGACGCTTGAAAAGATCGGCCTGCTGATGGGCGGCGTCCACACACAGTCAGGAGCCGCCCAGCATGCGCATTGAGCTTGAAAAACGGGCAGGGATCTCGAAGCTATTTACCCTTCTCTCGCCGCTTCTGGCACTGGTGCTGACGCTGCTTGTCGGCGCCATCATGTTCGCCATACTCGGCAAAAATCCACTCGATGCGCTTTACGCCTTTTTCATCGAGCCACTGCTGGAGGTCTGGTCGCTGCATGAGCTGGCGATCAAGGCCGCACCGCTGATCCTGATCGCGGTTGGCCTGTCTATCTGTTATCGCTCCAACAACTGGAACATCGGCGCGGAAGGACAATTCACCATCGGCGCGATCACCGGTTCCATCCTGCCGGTGCTTTATCCGGACTGGCATTCGCCACTCATCCTGCCGTTGATGCTGGTTATGGGCGCCATCGGCGGCGCACTCTATGCCGGTATTCCGGCGCTGTTGAAGACGAAGTTCAACACCAACGAAATCCTCGTCAGCCTGATGCTGGTCTATGTCGCGCAGCTTTTTCTCGACTGGCTGACGCGCGGCATCTGGCGCGATCCGGGCGGCTATAACTTCCCGCAGACGAAGCCCTTCAACGAGAGCGCAGTGCTGCCGGAAATGCTGGCATCGGGCCGGGCGCATTGGGGTTTCGTGTTTGCCATCGTGGCGGCCATCGCGCTGTGGTTCATGATGCGTTACATGCTGAAAGGCTTCGAGGTCACGGTTCTTGGCCAATCGGCGCGGGCAGGGCGTTTTGCCGGTTTCTCATCGAGCCGCATGGTCTGGTTTTCGATGCTGCTTTCCGGCGCGCTTGCCGGGCTTGCGGGCATTTCGGAAGCCTCCGGCTCCATCGGCCATCTTCAGCCCAGCATTTCTCCGGGTTACGGCTTCACCGCGATCATCGTCGCCTTTCTCGGCCGCCTCAATCCGCTCGGTATCATCCTCTCCGGGCTGGTGCTTGCACTGACCTATCTTGGTGGTGAGGCGGCGCAGCTTTCCATCGGTGTGTCGGACAAGGTGACGCGCGTGTTTCAGGGGCTGATGCTGTTCTTCGTACTCTCCTGCGATACGTTGATCTTCTACCGCATCAGGGTCGTCTTCACCGGCAAGGCGCATAACAGCCAAGGAGCGGCATGATGGATATGCTTCAGGCCATCCTTCTCACGGTCATCACTGCCGCCACACCGCTCGTCCTTGCCGCCTCGGGCGAGCTGGTGGCGGAACGCTCCGGCGTTCTCAATCTCGGCGTCGAGGGCATGATGATCATGGGTGCGGTCTGCGCTTTCGCTGCCGCGCATATGACCGGTTCGCCCTATCTCGGCATTCTGGCCGGTATCGCGTCGGGCGCGGTTTTCTCGCTGCTCTTCGGTTTCCTGACGCTGACGCTCGTTACCAACCAGGTGGCGACGGGACTTGCGCTGACCATTCTCGGTCTTGGCGTTTCCGGCATGCTGGGCGAAAGCTTCGTTGGCCTGCCGGGCGTCAAGCTGCAGCCCATCGTTTTTCCGGTGCTGTCGGAGATACCCTTCATCGGCCCCTTGCTGTTCCGGCAAGACCTGATCTTCTACATGTCCATCGCGCTCGTTGCCGGCATAAGCTGGTTTCTGTTCAAGAGCCGCACGGGTCTCAAGATCCGCGCCATCGGCGACAATCACGGTTCTGCCCATGCGCTTGGCATCAACGTCATCCGCACACGCTATCTGGCTGTCATGTTCGGCGGTGCGTGCGCGGGGCTTGCCGGCGCGCAGCTTTCGCTGGTCTATACGCCGCAATGGGTGGAAAACATGTCGGCCGGGCGCGGCTGGATCGCACTGGCGCTCGTCGTCTTCGCGTCCTGGCGTCCATGGCGTGTGCTGGCAGGCGGTTATCTGTTCGGCGCTGTCACCATAGGACAGTTGCACGCCCAGGCATTCGGCATTGGCGTGCCGTCGCAACTGCTTTCGGCGCTGCCCTATATCGCAACTATTGTCGTGCTGGTCATCATCTCGCATAATCGCCGCACGACCTTGATCAACACGCCGGCATCACTGGGCAAATCCTTCGTGCCGGACCGGTGAGAAAAACTTCCAGTCTCCAAACCAAACAGGGGTAAAAATGAAAAAACTGGTCATCGCACTTGCTGCTTCCATAGCGGCTCTTGGAGGCGTCGTTTCTTCGGCTGAGGCCGCCGACGCAAAGAAGGTCTGCTTCATCTATGTCGGCAGCCGCACCGATGGCGGCTGGACGCAGGCGCATGAAATCGGTCGCGAAGAGCTGCAGAAGCATTTCGGCGACAAGATCGAAACGCCGTTCCTCGAAAGCGTTCCGGAAGGCCCGGATGCCGAACGCGCCATCGAGCGCATGGCACGTTCCGGCTGTGAGCTGGTCTTCACCACCTCCTTCGGCTTCATGGATGCGACCGTTAAGGTTGCCCAGAAGTTCCCCCAGGTGAAGTTCGAGCACGCCACCGGTTTCAAGACCGCCGAAAACGTCGCGACCTACAATTCGCGTTTCTATGAAGGCCGCTACATTCAGGGCCAGATCGCCGCAAAGATGTCGAAGAAGGGTGTTGCCGGCTACATCGCTTCCTTCCCGATCCCGGAAGTGGTGATGGGCATCGACGCTTTCGTTCTGGGCGCGCAGTCCGTCAATCCTGAGTTCAAGGTCAAGGTCGTCTGGGCCAACACCTGGTTTGACCCCGGCAAGGAAGCCGATGCCGCCAAGGCGCTTATCGACCAGGGCGTCGATATCCTGACGCAGCACACCGACACGACGGCTCCGATGCAGGTTGCAGCCGAGCGCGGCATCAAGGCCTTCGGTCAGGCTTCCGATATGATCAAGGCCGGTCCGGAGACACAGCTGACCGCGATCAAGGACACCTGGGGCGCTTATTACATCAAGCGCACGCAGGCCCTGCTTGACGGCACGTGGAAGTCCGAATCCATCTGGGACGGCCTGAAGGACGGCATCCTGACCATGGCGCCTTACACCAACATGCCTGATGACGTGAAGAAGATGGCTGAGGAAACCGAAGCCAAGATCAAGTCGGGCGAGTTGCACCCCTTTACCGGTCCGGTGAAGAAGCAGGACGGTTCGGAATGGCTGAAGGCGGGTGAAAAGGCTGAAGACGGCGTTCTGCTCGGCCTCAACTTCTACGTTGCCGGCGTGGACGACAAGCTGCCGCAATAATGTGACACGCAGGTACTAGCTGCTAACGGGACCGCGCATGCAATTCATGCGCGGTCTTTGTTATTTTGATGTGTTTTATTGTTCGAACGAAGTTTGGCTTTGCTTTTCACGCGCGTTGATGTTTTTCACTGTATTCTGCGTTGAAAATCGGGCTGCTTTCCTGGATTACACAAGTCAGGCGCGATTTTTACATCTTCAACCGAACGGAAGGACATGGAATTTGCAGCGCGGAATGCTCGATGCGGCGATCGGTTTTCGAAAGTTGCGGACAAATCATGCTCAGGTCGTTCACAAGCTCGGTCTCGATATCGTGTCTGGAGTTTTCAAGACGGGTGACATCCTGCCGGGCGATGCCGAGCTGATGGAGCGGCTGAAAGTCTCTCGAACGGTGCTTCGCGAGGCGATGAAGACGCTCACCGCCAAGGGCATGATCTCCCCCAAGGCGCGCATCGGTACCCGTGTGACGGAGCGCGAAAGCTGGAACATGTTCGACAGCGAGGTGCTGCTCTGGCACTTCGAGGCTGGTGTCAGCGAGGAATTCCTGCTGCATCTCTACGATATCCGCCAGGCGTTCGAACCCTATGGCGCGGGTCTTGCTGCGGCCAGGGCAAAAGACGCCGATATCGCAAGGCTTGTCGCTTACGCCAACGAGATGGGCAACACGGCTTATTCCAAGGAAAAGCGCGCGCTTGCGGATATGAATTTCCACGTTCTCATCACCGAAATGTCCGGCAACCCGTTCATGCGCACCGTCGGTTCGCTGATAAAGGCGGCGCTGGCGGGCATTTTCCGGATGAGCAACCCGGAAGCCGATCCCAACGAGATTTCCGACGTGTCTGCCTCTCACCTGCGACTCGTCGAAGCGTTTCGCCTGCGCGATGAGGGGGCAGCCCGGCGCGAGATGGAAAGGCTGATTGAAAACGGCCGTCAGCAGATACTCGAATTCACGGCCCGTAACTCCCGCCCATAGATCATGCCAGCCTGCCGCTGATCACGTTTGATGAAAATCGGCGTGGAAATTTGGTGGAGATTTGCATGGTTTCTTAAGTGGGGCGCCGTTATAGCAGTGCCGGAAAGAAATCACCCATACGCCCGTCCGCAGTGCTGGCCGGCGTAAAGTCAAACATTGCCCCTGTCCGGGCCGCCTGTGGCCGGTGACGGGGTGTTGGAGGTCTTATGGAGCGCAGCTCTCTAGCCGTTATTCTCGCAGCGGGCGACAGCACGCGCATGAAGTCTTCGAAGTCCAAGGTGCTTCATCCGGTCGCTGGACGCCCGATGATCGGGCATGTGGTGGAGGCTGTTGCTGGAGCGGGCGTCGGCGCGGTGGCGCTGGTGGTCGGGCGCGATGCCGACAATGTCGCTGCTGCGGCAAGTCTCAAGGGCCTGCAGGTCGAGGCTTTCCTGCAAAAGGAACGCAAGGGCACCGGTCATGCGGTTCTTGCCGCACGCGAGGCGATCGAACGCGGTTTTGACGATGTCATCGTCGCTTATGGCGATGTGCCGCTCATCACCTCAGCCACGCTCGACAGGGCGCGCGAGGCGATTGCCGACGGTGCCGATGTCGCCGTTATCGGGTTCCATACCGACCGTCCCACGGGTTATGGGCGGCTTCTGGTCGAGAATGGCGAGCTGGTCGCGATCCGCGAGGAAAAGGACGCCACCGACGAGGAGCGCAAGGTCACCTGGTGCAACAGCGGATTGATGGCCATCAACGGCCGCAATGCGCTGGATCTGCTGGATCGGATTGGCAACAGCAATGTTAAGGGCGAATATTATCTGACTGACATCGTCGAGATCGCCCGTTCTCTCGGCCGCCGCGCCATTGCCATCGATGCGCCGGAAAAGGAATTGACCGGCTGCAACAACCGCGCTGAACTCGCCTTCATCGAGAGGCTCTGGCAGGAGCGCCGCCGTCACGAATTGATGGTCGACGGTGTTTCGATGATCGCGCCTGAGACAGTATTCCTTTCCTTCGATACGAAGATCGGTCAGGATGTCCTGATCGAGCCCAACGTCGTTTTCGGTCCCGGCGTGACGATCGAGCCGGGTGCGATCATTCATGCATTTTCGCATCTGGAAGGGGCCTATCTGGCCGAGGGTGCGGTTGTCGGTCCCTTTGCGCGGTTGCGTCCGGGTGCAAACCTGCACGCCAACGCCAAGGTCGGCAATTTCTGTGAGGTCAAGAAGGCCGAGATCGGCGAGGGCGCAAAGGTCAACCATTTGACCTATATCGGCGATGCTTTCGTGGGTGCAGGCAGCAATATCGGCGCGGGTGCCATCACCTGCAATTATGACGGTTACAACAAGTCCGAAACGCGGATCGGAGCCAACAGCTTCATCGGCTCGAATTCGTCGCTGGTTGCTCCCGTCTCCATTGGAGAGCGGGCCTATATCGCCTCCGGCAGCGTGATTACCGATGACGTGCCTGCCGATGCGCTGGCTTTCGGGCGCGCGCGCCAGGAGGTGAAACCGGGCAGGGCGGTCGCCTTGCGCGAGCGGGCGAAAGCGCTGAAGGAAGCGAAGAAAAAATCCTCTTAGATGACGTTACCGAGCGATACTGAAAGTGACCGGCGGGATAATTGCCGATTTCAGAGAAACGGTTAAAGCATTTCCAGTAAAGGTGCGCAGCGGTTTTACGTCCGGAAATGCGTCAGAACAAAAAGGTGGTGTATTTTCGCATTTCAGGGAAGGCGGAAATACTCTGGAAGTTTCGGTGAAGAGATCGCCGTCTGGAGAAATATATGTGCGGAATTGTCGGAATTGTCGGAACGCAGCCCGTTGCTGAACGGCTTGTCGATGCGCTGAAGCGCCTCGAATATCGCGGTTACGATTCGGCGGGTGTCGCCACCATCGACAATGGCGCGATGGACCGTCGCCGGGCGGAAGGCAAGCTGTTCAATCTGGAAAAGCTGGTCTCTGAAAAGCCGCTGCCAGGTGTCGTCGGCATTGCGCATACGCGCTGGGCGACGCACGGCGTGCCGAACGAAACCAACGCCCACCCGCATTTCGTCGAAGGCGTTGCCGTCGTTCATAACGGCATCATCGAAAACTTCTCCGAATTGCGCGAGGAACTGAGCGCCGAGGGTGCAACCTTCACCACCCAGACCGACACCGAAGTAGTGGCGCAGCTACTGGCAAAATACACCCGCGAAGGGCTTGGCCATCGCGAGGCGATGCTGAAGATGCTGAACCACGTGACCGGTGCCTATGCGCTGGTGGTGATGTTTCAGGACGATCCCCATACGCTGCTTTCGGCGCGCTCCGGCCCGCCGCTTGCCGTCGGTTACGGCAGGGGCGAGATGTTCCTGGGGTCCGACGCAATCGCGCTTTCGCCTTTCACCAATGAGATCACCTATCTGGTGGATGGCGACTGCGCCATCGTGACCCGTGACGGTGCGGAAATCATCGATTTCTCCGGCAAGCCGGTGAAACGCGAGCGCCAGATTTCGCAGGCGACGGCTTTCGTGGTCGACAAGGGCAACCACCGCCATTTCATGGAAAAGGAAATCTATGAGCAGCCGGAAGTCATTTCCCATGCGCTCAGCCACTATGTGGATTTCGCCTCCAAAACCGTGAAGGATGCCGACACGGCAATCGATTTCGCCAGGCTTTCCGGCCTTGCCATTTCTGCCTGCGGCACGGCCTATCTTTCCGGACTCATCGGCAAATACTGGTTCGAACGTTACGCGCGCCTGCCGGTGGAAATCGATGTCGCATCGGAATTCCGTTACCGCGAGATACCGCTCGTTCCCACGCAGGCCGCCCTGTTCATTTCGCAATCGGGCGAAACCGCCGATACGCTGGCGGCCTTGCGATATTGCCAGCAAGAGGGACTGAAGATCGGCGCAGTGGTCAATACACGTGAATCGACCATGGCGCGCGAATCGGATGCGATCTTTCCGATCCTCGCCGGCCCGGAAATCGGCGTGGCCTCCACCAAGGCCTTCACCTGCCAGCTTGCCGTGCTCGCTTCGCTCGCGGTTGCCGCGGGCAAGGCGCGCGGTACGCTTAAGCCGGGCGAGGAAAAGGAACTGGTGCAGCAGCTTATCGAGATGCCGCGCATCATGAGCAAGGTGCTGAACCTCATCCAGCCGCAGATCGAGGCGCTGTCGCGCGATCTGTCGCGCTTCAAGGATGTACTTTATCTCGGCCGCGGCACCAGCTTCCCGCTGGCGCTGGAAGGCGCACTGAAGCTCAAGGAAATTTCCTATATCCATGCCGAAGGTTATGCAGCCGGCGAGCTGAAGCATGGGCCAATCGCACTGATCGACGAGAACATGCCTGTCATCGTCATCGCGCCGCATGACCGCTTTTTTGAAAAGACCGTTTCTAACATGCAGGAAGTGGCCGCGCGCGGTGGCCGCATCATCTTCATCACCGACGAGAAGGGTGCCGCTGCCTCCAAGCTCGACACCATGGCGACGATCACGCTGCCCAATGTCGACGAGCTGATCGCGCCGATGGTCTTCTCGCTGCCGATCCAGCTGCTGGCCTATCACACCGCCGTCTTCATGGGCACGGATGTGGACCAGCCACGCAATCTGGCGAAATCGGTGACGGTGGAATGATCATCCGGCCGGAGCGGCAAGGTGATGAAGAGGCGATTGCTCGCGTTACGGAAGGTGCCTTCCGTGACGTCGACTACAGCGACAAGACGGAACATGTGATCATCGAACGGCTTCGCAAGGCCGGTGCGCTGACTGTTTCTCTGGTTGCCGAGGACAGCGAAGGCATCATCGGCCATATCGGTTTTTCACCGGTAACACTGTCGGGCGGCGAGACCGGCTGGTTCTGTCTTGCGCCCTTATCGGTGGCGCCGGACCGGCAACGGCAGGGTGTCGGCTCAGGGCTGGTTCGGGAAGGGCTTGCCGCGCTGGACCGTCTGAGTGCTTCTGGCGCAGTTGTCGCTGGCGATCCGGACTATTACGGCCGCTTCGGTTTTCGCCATGTTGAGGGCCTGAGCGGCAAGGGGATTCCTGACGAATATTTCACAGTTCTTCGCTTGCATGGCGGAACTCCATCCGGCATTGTCGGTTTTCATCCGGGTTTCGATAGCGACAACGCTTAATTCCGAACGGTAAATGACCGATATTCCAGTCAAAATTTCATTCGCAGCCCGTCTGCGCAACAGCTTCCTCACGGGTGTCCTCATCCTTGCGCCTGTCACCATCACCATGTGGCTGGTATGGAGCTTCCTGCAATGGGCGGATAGCTGGGTTAAGCCCTATATTCCCGCCCGTTACGATCCCGAGCAATATTTCGATGTGGCGATCCCCGGCTTCGGCCTGCTGATCGCCGTCATCGGCATCACACTCATCGGCTTTCTCGGCAACAACCTCATTGGCAAATGGATCGTCGGCGTCGGCGAATCCGTTCTCAACCGCATGCCGCTGGTGCGGCCGATCTACAAGAGCATCAAGCAGCTGTTCGAATCCGTCCTGAAAGAGCATTCGAACTCTTTCAAGAAGGTCGGCCTGATCGAGTTTCCGTCACCCGGCACCTGGGCGATGGTATTCGTATCCTCGGAGGTCAAGGGAGAGCTTGCCCATCGCTTCAACGAGATGGGCCAGGAGATGGTTGCCGTCTTCCTGCCACCGACTCCGGTGCCGACGGCGGGTTTCCTGCTGTTCGTGCCGAAGGACAAGATCGTGATGCTGGACATGACACCGGAAGACGCGGCGAAACTGCTGATTTCAGGTGGCCTGGTGGCTCCGGATTTCACGCCGCCGAAAATGATTGCGCCGGTTTAAGCGTTACAGGAGGCCGCTGATATCTGTTTGCGAAAAGTCGTTGCCGACATAAAGCAAAGGGCAGCCTTCAGCTTTTGCCAGCTCATAGGCAAAGCAGTCTCCGAAATTCAGCCCGGCGGGGTGGATACCCTTTCCCCAGATGCGATAGGCTTCCGAAATGCCACGGATTGATTTAGCAGTAACGGGTTTGATTTCGACGCTCAGCCCTTCGATCAGCATCTCGAGTTCCCGGCTGCGGCCACGTCTTTGCGCTACGATCACAGCTTCGGCAAGCGTACCGGCGGATATCAGCAATGGTTCATCCGTATCGAGAGCCATGGCACATGCATCTGCTGTGGGTTCATCAAGCAGGATTGCAAGCAGAGCAGATGTATCGATGACCATCATTTTGGAAGGCCGTGCTCGTCGTAAAGGAAATCCTGACTATGCGCGGCATCCGGGCCATCGTCGCTCTTGGTCGCGACGGCCACGCGCACTTTATCAAGCACGGCCCTGCGGGATTTTTTATCCGCCACAACAACCACTGGAACCAGCCGCACTGCTGCATGACCATGCCGGGTGAGAATGATTTCGTCCCCGGCCTCGGCGCGTCGTACCAATTCTGTCAGTTGGCCTTTTGCATCAGTTACGGATATCTGCATGGCTAACCTTAAGCGTTAAATCTCGCTTTAGATTAGTCTATTGAATGGACCAAATCAATCCTCGTCATCGAGATCATCCACCTCTGTTCCCGTCGTGGTCGCATGGAACACGGGGACGAAAAGCCGCATGTAGACCAGCCGCACGCTCCAGCCCTGTTCCAGTGCCTCTGTCCATGCCTTCTTGCGGCCTGGCTTTTTGAAGGCCTTGCCGATCGCTTTCTTCTGGCTTTTGGCGAAGGTGTCGGGTTGCAGGATGTTTTGCGGCGAGCAGAGCGCGTAGCCCTTTCTGAAGGCGGGCGGTGGGCGGCGTGGGTCGATCATGTTCATGGCGGTTCACTTTCAGCCGGCGTGCAGGAAGCGGATAGCTTCGTCGCGGCGGTGCAGATAGAGCAGGGTGCGCAGGCTTTCGCCGCGCGGGCCGGTCAGTTCGGGGTCGCGCTCGATGACATAGGCGGCGTCCTTGCGGGCGATTTCCAGGAGATCGGCATGGGCTTCGAGGCTGGCGATGCGGAAGCCCGGGGTGCCGGACTGGCGGGTGCCGAGGAGTTCGCCTTCGCCGCGCAGCTTCAAATCCTCTTCCGCAATCAGGAAGCCGTCCTCGCTGTCGCGCAGGATGGAAAGTCGGGCGCGGCCGTTTTCGCTGAGCGGCCCCTTGTAGAGCAGGATGCAGGTGGAGGCCTCGTCACCGCGTCCAACCCGGCCACGCAGCTGGTGAAGCTGGGCCAGGCCGAAACGTTCGGCATGTTCGATGACCATGATCGTGGCGTCCGGAACGTCGACACCCACTTCCACCACTGTCGTTGCCACCAGCAGCCGGGTTTCGCCGTTCTTGAAAGCCAGCATGGCGGCGTCCTTCTCCGGGCCGCTCATGCGCCCATGGATGAGACCGATATTGACACCGAGCATCTGCGAGAGAACCGCATGTCGTTCTTCCGCCGACATCAGGTCGGACTCTTCCGTCTCCTCCACCAGCGGGCAGATCCAGTAGGCCTTCTTGCCCTCCTTCAGCGCGGCGCGCAGCCGCTCGACGATGTCGCCGATGCGCTCTGTGGGGATTGTCACGGTCTGGATGGGTTTTCGGCCAGCCGGTTTTTCGGTGAGTTTTGATACATCCATGTCGCCGAAGGCGGCCAGCACCAGCGTGCGCGGAATGGGCGTAGCGGTCATAACAAGCATATGCGGCGTGATGCCCTTGGCGGTGAGACGCAGGCGCTGGTGCACGCCGAAACGGTGCTGCTCATCCACCACGGCCAGCACGAGGTTCTTGTAACTCACGCTGTCCTGGAACAGCGCGTGGGTGCCGATGACGATCTGTGCCTCACCGGAGGCCACGCGTTCTTCGATCTCGCGACGCTCCTTGCCCTTGGTGCGGCCGGTCAGCACCTCAACCGTGATGCCCGCGGCATTGGCGAGTTTGGAGATGGTGGCGAAATGCTGCCGGGCAAGAATTTCGGTCGGGGCCATCAACACCGCCTGTCCTCCGGCCTCGACGGCGGTTGCCATAGCCATTAGCGCCACCAGCGTCTTGCCCGCGCCGACATCGCCCTGCAACAGCCGCAACATACGGTCCTCGCTGGCCATATCGGTCAGGATATCTTTCACCGAGGCATTCTGGCTCGGCGTCAGGGAGAAGGGCAGTTGCGACAGGATTTTTGCAGCAATGTCCCCCTTGGCGCGGATCGGCTGGCCCGCGACCTTGCGCAGTCTTTGCCGCACCAGCGCCAGTGACAGCTGCCCGGCCAAGAATTCGTCGTAGGCGAGCCGTCTGCGTGCCGGGGCCTGAGGATCGATATCGGCGCTGTCGCGTGGGTCGTGCAATTCACGGAAGCTCGATGCCACGTCGCCGAACCCCTGACGGGTCTTCAGGGTCTCGTCGATCCATTCGGGAAAGACCGGCAGTTTCGAAAGTCCGCCTTCAATTGCCCGCCGCAGCACCTTCGGAGACAGCCCGGCTGTCATCGGATAAACGGCTTCGACCAGCGGCAGGTTCTCTGCCTCGGAGAGCTTCACCATGAAATCCGGATGCACCATGGAGGCGCGGCCGTTGAACCAGTCCACCTTGCCGCTGACGAGAACCTCTTCATCGACGGGCAAGGCCTTGGAAAGCCAGTCTCCCTTGGCGCGGAAGAAGGTCAGCGCCAGTTCCCCGGTCTCGTCATGCAGGAAAACACGGTAGGGCGCGGAACGATTGCCCGGTGGAGCTGGCTGATGCCGGTCGACACGTCCCTGGATGGTGACAATGGCGCCGGGAGCGGCAAGCGCGATGCCCGGGCGGTTGCGCCGGTCGATGACGTTTGATGGTGCGTGGAACAGAAGATCGATCACGCGGGTGTCGTCGGCATTTTCCCGGCTCAGCAGTTTGGCCAGAAGGTCGGCAAGCTTCGGCCCCACACCGGCAAGGGTGGAGACGGAAGCAAATAGCGGATCGAGAATGGCGGGACGCATGCTCAGCAAAATCGGGGAAGGGGACGCGTTATGCAAGACGTGGCGCCCGACAAAGGCTGTTTATCACCGGCAGATTTTAGCCGCCGTGGCATTATTTCGATAAAAACCGGTTCCAAGCGTTCGCCTCCTGTTCTATAGGAGGGCGCAATCAACATCCTGTTGAATAGCCAACCGAAAGGTGAATGCGATGACTGGACTGGTGCGCACGAGCGCCGACCTCGATCCGAGGCGCAGGCGGATACTTTACCGCTGCTGGCACCGGGGCATTCGCGAGATGGATCTGGTGCTCGGGCAATTTGCGGAAGACAATATTGCCGGGCTTTCCGACGATCAGCTCGACGAGCTGGAAATCATCATGGCGGAAGAGGATAACGACCTCGTCAAGATGGTGACGGGTGCCCTGCCGGTGCCGGAAAAATTCCAGACCCCGTTGTTCGAGAAGATCGCCTCTTACCGTCCCGATTTCGATCTCGTCACAGCCGAAACCCTGAAGGCCTGAAACATGATAGCCGGATTCGATGCAAAGCTGGTGGCGTCGGCCGATACGCCGCTGACCATCGGAAACGTGCCCTCCGGCATGGAAGCCCTGCTGCTCGCCGATATGGCGCGGGCGGGAACATCGGTGGCTTACGTGATGTCGGACGGCCAGCGGGTCGCCGATCTCGAACAGATTCTTGGTTTTGTCGCGCCGGATATTCCGGTGTTGACGCTGCCGGCCTGGGATTGTCTGCCTTATGACCGCGTGTCACCGAGTGCGGACACCTCGGCGCGCCGGCTCGCGGCACTTGCCGGCCTCATCAATCACGCCAAGAAACCGCATCCGGCCATCGTTCTCGTCACCGTCAACGCCATGCTGCAGAAGATGGCGCCGCGCGACGTTATCGAGAGCCTGGGCTTTTCGGCCAAGCCCGGCAACCAGATCCGCATGGAGGACATCGCCGCGCGGCTGGAGCGCAACGGTTTCGACCGGGTGGCGACGGTGCGTGAAGTGGGTGAATTCGCCGTGCGCGGCGGCATTCTCGATGTCTTCGTGCCGGGCACCGAAGAGCCGGTGCGGCTCGATTTCTTCGGCGATACGCTGGAAAGCATCCGCACCTTCGATCCGGCCAGCCAGCGCACCATCGCACAGGCGCGCTCGCTTGATCTCAATCCGATGAGTGAAGTGACGCTGACGCCGGATACGATCGGCCGGTTCCGAAAGAATTACCTGTCGCTATTCGGTGCGGCGACGCGCGACGATGCGCTTTATCAGGCCGTCTCCGAAGGTCGCCGTTATGCCGGTATGGAGCACTGGCTGCCGCTGTTTTACGAAGAGCTGGAAACCGCCTTCGATTATCTCAGCGGTTTCCGTATCGTCACCGACCATACGGCGCGAGAGGCGGCGAAGGAACGCTCCAAGCTGGTCCTCGATTATTACGAGGCGCGGCGGGCTTCGGGCGAGACCAAGGGCTCGACGCAGGGCGCGCCTTACAAGCCGGTATCGCCTGGGCAAATCTATCTCGACGGCAAGAGCTTCGAGGCGGCGCTTGCGAGCGTCAATGCGGTGCGGCTGACGCCCTTCAACGAACACGATAGCGAAGGTCGCCCGGTCGCGACGCTTGATGCCCATGTTGGTCCGCGCTGGGCACGTCCACCGACGGAAGGCGACAGCGAAGAGCGGGTCAATGTTTTCGATCTGGCGGTAAAGCACATTGCCGAGCGCCGGGCCAAGGGCTGGAAGGTTTTGATCACCGGCTGGTCGGAAGGTTCGCTCGACCGGCTGTTGCAGGTCTTGAACGAACACGGGCTTGAAAAGATCAAGCCGGTGACATCGCTGAAAGAGGTGGAGAAACTCGGCAAGGGTGAGGCGGCTTCGGCGGTGCTGAGCCTCGAAGCCGGGTTTGAGACCGGAACGCTCGCTATCATCGGCGAGCAGGATATTCTTGGCGACCGCATGGTGCGCCGTTCCAAGCGCCGCAAGCGCGGCGCGGATTTCATCGCGGAAGTGGCGGGGCTGGATGAAGGCTCGCTCGTGGTTCACGCCGAACACGGCATCGGTCGCTTCGTCGGTTTGCAGACCATCGAGGCAGCGGGCGCGCCGCGCGCCTGTCTGGAACTGCATTATGCCGACGACGCCAAGCTGTTCCTACCGGTCGAAAACATCGATCTTCTCTCGCGTTATGGTTCTGATGCCGCGGAAGCCACGCTCGACAAGCTCGGTGGCGGCGCATGGCAGATGCGCAAGGCCAAGCTCAAGAAGCGCCTGCTCGATATGGCCGACGAGCTTATCCGCATTGCAGCCGCGCGTCTGGTGCGCCACGCGCCGGCGCTTATCGCACCGGACGGGCTTTACGACGAGTTTGCCGCCCGTTTCCCCTATGACGAGACCGAGGACCAGCTGAACGCCATCGACGCTGTTCGCGACGATCTCGGTGCCGGGCGGCCGATGGATCGCCTGATCTGCGGCGATGTCGGTTTCGGCAAGACCGAAGTGGCCTTGCGCGCCGCTTTCCTTGCCGCCATGAATGGCGTTCAGGTGGCGGTGGTGGTGCCGACCACGCTTCTGGCGCGACAGCATTTCCGTACCTTTTCCGAACGGTTTCGCGGTCTGCCGATCCGGGTGCAGCAGGCCTCGCGCCTTGTGGGTTCGAAGGAGCTTGCGCTCACCAAGAAGGAAGTGGCTGATGGAAAGACCGACATTGTCGTCGGCACCCATGCGCTGCTCGGTGCGGGCATAAGCTTCGCCAATCTCGGCCTGCTGATTATCGATGAGGAGCAGCATTTCGGTGTGAAGCACAAGGAGCGGCTGAAGGAGCTGAAAAGCGACGTGCATGTGCTGACGCTGTCGGCAACACCAATTCCGCGCACCTTGCAACTGGCCATGACCGGCGTGCGCGAGCTGTCGCTCATCACCACGCCGCCAGTGGACCGCATGGCGGTTCGCACCTTCATTTCGCCCTTCGATCCGCTGGTAATCCGTGAAACGTTGATGCGCGAGCATTATCGCGGTGGCCAGAGCTTCTATGTCTGCCCCCGCCTTGCCGATCTCGCCGATATCCATGCATTCCTGCAGTCGGATGTGCCGGAACTGAAAGTGGCGGTGGCGCACGGCCAGATGGCGGCGGGTGAACTCGAAGACATCATGAACGCCTTCTATGACGGCAAATACGATGTGCTGCTTTCGACCACCATCGTCGAATCCGGCCTCGACGTGCCGACCGCCAATACGCTGATCGTGCATCGTGCCGACATGTTCGGTCTCGCCCAGCTTTACCAGCTGCGTGGCCGTGTCGGTCGTTCCAAGGTCCGCGCCTTTGCGCTGTTCACCCTGCCGGTCAACAAGGTGTTGACGACGATGGCGGAGCGGCGGCTGAAAGTGCTGCAATCGCTCGACACACTCGGCGCCGGTTTCCAGCTTGCCAGCCACGATCTCGATATTCGCGGCGCGGGCAATCTGCTTGGCGAAGAACAGTCCGGCCACATCAAGGAAGTCGGCTTCGAGCTTTACCAGCAGATGCTGGAAGAAGCTGTCGCAGAAGTGAAGGGTGACGAGCAGGTACAGGATAGCGGCTGGTCGCCGCAAATCTCGGTCGGCACCTCGGTGATGATCCCGGAAGACTACGTGCCGGATCTGCATCTGCGTATGGGTCTCTACCGCCGTCTCGGCGAGCTTGCGGATATAGGCGAGATCGACGGCTTCGGCGCAGAAATGATCGACCGTTTCGGCCCGCTGCCGAAGGAAGTGCAGCATCTCCTCAAGATCGTCTACATCAAGTCGCTCTGCCGCACGGCCAATGTGGAGAAGGTGGATGCCGGGCCGAAAGGCGTGGTTGTGCAGTTCCGCAACAAGGAATTCCCAAATCCGGCAGCGCTTGTCGGTTACATTGGCAAGCAGGGCTCGATGGCGAAAATCCGCCCGGACCACAGCCTGTTCCTGAACCGCGATCTGCCGACGCCGGAAAAGAGGCTGGCGGGTGCGGCGATGGTCATGACGCAATTGGCGGAACTGGCTCGGTCGTAGATTTAAGCCTTTGGCGGGGGAGGTGGGTGTGGCTTACCCCCTCTGCCGTGCCGGGCATCTCCCCCACAAGGAGGGAGATCGGCAAGACGCGCTGTCACCACTTCATTCTCTAACGTTGACATAGGCAAAACCTTGCCGCATATCGATCTCCCCACCTTTGGGGGAGATGCCCGGCAGGGCAGAGAGGGGTAAACCACACCCATCTTCGGCTCATTTCCGTTAGCCAATCCCTCGAAAACTACACTCACTGCCTTCAGCGAAAATTACCGCGATGTAACGAGACGGACATGTATCGGTAGTCTTCGCGGGCGTAATCTTTCCTTCATACCCGGTGCGGCGGATCGTAAAGCCGCCGGGTCTTGAAGGAGCAGGACGATGTGGACCAACATCAACAGGTTTGCCACCGCTGGTCTGGTTGCTTTGACAATTGCGGGCACCACAATTGCCACCACCAGTCAGGCGGAAGCGCGCAATAATTTCGGCCGCGGCCTTGCCGCCGGGATCGCAGGAACGATCATTGGCGGAGCGCTCATCGCCGGGGCAAGGCATCCCGGTTACGCTTATGGCCCCGGTTATTATGCACCGGCCTACGGTCCACCCGTCTACGCCGCGCCAGCTTATGGACCGCCTGTTGTTTACCAGCCGGTTTATCCTCGCTGCCACGTGGCCTGGCGACAGAACGCCTGGGGCGACATGTATCGGGTCAGGGTTTGTGATTGATCGAATGCCATGCCAGCGACGCAAACATGCGTCGCTGGTTCTCATGCATTTTCGACTTTAGCGCTCGTCTTCCGGCGTGATCCCGACAGCCACATTCTGGTCGGTCGCGGCGATGGAGGCGGGAAGCGGCACTTTTCGCTGCTTCTCGCGGATCAGCGTCAGCAAGCCGGAGCCCACGATCAGGGCGATGCCCATCAACATCCAGCCATCAATGCGGTCGCCGAAGATCAGGTAACCGAACAGGATGGCCCAGAGCATCTGGCTGTATTGCGTTGGGCCGATCATGGCGGCGGGCGCATATTGGGCAGCATACATGACAAGCACGTTGCCAAGCGCGCCGAGTAGGCCGTATCCCGCCAGTAGCAACCATTGTTCGCCGCCCGGCATGATGAAGGTCGGCACCATGGCGATGCCGCTGATGGTAAGACAGCCCAGGACGCCGGCCCCATACAGCGAGACGTTCTTTTCCGACGGACCCATGGCGCGGAAGATGACGATGCTGAGCGCGCCGCTGAAGCCGCCGATGATGGCGCCGATATGGCCGATGCCGAGTTCACGGAAACCCGGCCGCAGGATGACCAGCACCCCGAGGAAACCGATGATGACCGCAGACCAGCGGCGAATGCCCACCTGTTCCTTCAAAAACACCACCGACATGATGGTGACGAACGAGGGAAGCAGGAAGATCAGCGCAAAGGCTTCGGCCATGGAAAGATGGGTGAAAGCGGTGACGCTGCCGACGGCACCCGTACCGGCGGCAAAAAATCGGATGATCCATAAAGGCCGGTTGGTCGTCTTCACCACATCCACCCAGCGATCATTGCGCTTGCGGATGAAGGGCAGGGCGATGAGGCCGAACAGGGCGCCGAAGAAGGCCGATTCGATCGGCGAAATCTGGCCTTCTATGAGTTTAACGCTCGCGTCGCTCCACGCGTAGGCAGCGAAGGCGGCAAAGGCAAGCAGAATGCCTTTCAGGGTCTGGTCGGACACGGGAAAACACCAACAGTTTATCGATTACGGCAAGCTGCCGGTGTTCGACCGTCAGTTCATCGACTTATGCTCGTCCGCCTTGATTTTTGCAATATCCCGCAGTGCAGCAATCAATACATCAGGCGTTTGTGCACCGCTGATGGCGTATTTCTGGTCAACGATAAAGAACGGTACGCCGGAAACACCCATTTGCTGCGCCGCGTCAATTTCGGCAATCACCGTGTCCTTGTCCGCATCCGACGCCAGAAGTCGTGTTACCACCTTGGCTTCCATGCCCGCCTTTTCGGCGATATCGGTCAGCACGGCGTGATCGCCGATATTGCGGCCTTCCTCGAAATTCGCCTTGAACAAAGCGGTGACGATCCTCTCCTGAACGTCACGGCCTTCAGCATGGGCCCAGAGCGACAGGCGATGTGCGTCGAGCGTGTTCGGGCCAATCTTGATTGCATCGAAATCGTAGTGGATTCCTACCTGTTTGCCGAGTTCAACCAGCGAGGCATGGGCCTGCTCGAGACGCTCCTTGCCGAGCTTTTCCTCAAGCGCGGCCTTCTGGTCAACGCCTTCAGGCGGGTAATCCGGGTTGAGCCGGTAAGGTCGCCAGTTCACGTCGACGCTGATTTCGTCCTGCACCTCGGCAATGGCAAGATCGAGCCTTGCCTTGCCCAGATAGCACCAGGGGCAGACCATATCCGATACGACGTCGATAACGATGCGTTCCATGGCTTTATCTTCCGTTGTCTTGGACCGGGCAGGGGCGGGTTATTGCGCCCGCGCATCCCACCAGGTCTGTTTCTGATTGCCTGATATCGGGGTCATATCCGGGCGGTCGATATATTTCCAGCGGGCTATCCATTGCGCGCCGATGTAGTAGAGCGGAATGACATAGTGGCCGGCGACGAGAAGACGATCATAACCACGCACTGCCGCCTGAAAATCCTCCGTGGATCGGGCCTGCAACAGGGCCTCGATCATGCGGTCGATGTCGGGGCTGGCCGCACCCGCATAGTTGAAGCTGCCCTGCGCATCCCGCGACAATGAACTCCAGCGGTTGAGCTGCTCGGCGCCCGGCGAGAGCGATGAGGGCAGGGACCGGATGATCATGTCGTAATCGAAGCTGTTGGAGCGTGCCTGATATTGGCCATCGTCAACGGAGCGGATGCCCATGGCGACGCCGATCAGGTTCAGCGAACGCTGATAGGCAAGCGCTATGCGTTCCTGCGCCGGGTTCTGCGTCATGATTTCGAATGCGAGCTGGCGGCCATTGGCGTCGGACATCTTGCCGTTCTTGATGCTGTATCCGGCCTCTTTCAGCTTATCGACGGCGAGCTTCAGGACCTTGCGGTCCGCGCCGGTCCCGTCGGTGGTGGGCATGGCGTAGGTTCCCGCCAGAAGTTCCGGCGGCATGCTCTTGGCCGCATCGCCAAGCAGCGCAAGTTCGCGCTCATCTGCGGCATTGCCATAGGCACCGAGCGCGGAGTTCTGCCAGTAGCTTTGCGTACGCTTGAAGGCGCCGCCGAGAATGTTCTTGTTCATCCACTCGAAATCGAGTGCATAGGACAGGCCCTCGCGCACCTTTTCGTCTGCAAAGACCGCGCGGCGGGTATTGAAGACAAGGCCGAACATGCCCGATGGCAGACGTGGCTGGAACACATCCTTGACGATATCGCCGCGATGAACGGCGGGGAAGTTGTAGGCCTGGCCCCAATGGGACGTATCGGAGGTGCCGTTGATGGCGTCGCCTTCGGGATAGATGTCGATATCGCCTTTCTTGAAGGCCTCGAACATGGTGGTGACCTGAAGGAAATAGGTGATGCTGATCTCGTCGTAATTCTCGAAGCCGACCTTGCTCGGGATATCCTTGCCCCAATAGTCCGGGTTTCGCTCCCAGATGATTCGTTCACCCGGCCGCAATGTCTTGATTCGGTATGGACCCGACCCGACAACAGCGCCGAGGCCCGCCTGCTCGAATTTTTCCGGATCGATCGCGTGTTTCGGCAAAATCGGGGTGGAAGAGGCGAGAATGAGCGGCGTTTCGCGGTTCGCCTTGTCGTTAAAGGTGAAGCGGACGCCGTGTTCGCCGATCTTTTCCAGCTTCGCCACGCCGTCGAGGCGGCTGTTGAACGGCGGACGGCCTTTTTCCTTCAGGAGATTGAATGTGAAGATAACATCGTCAGGCGTCACCGGCTCGCCATCCGACCACTTGGCCTTGGGATTGATGTTGAACTGCGTGAAGGTGCGCTCCTCGTCCCACTCCACGGTTTCCGCAAGCAGGCCGTAAAGGCTGAAAGGCTCGTCGCTCGAGCGCTGCATCAGCGGCTCGTAGAGGAGATTGCCGAATTCAGGGTCCCAGACGCCGCGCGCCGTGGTGCGCATTCCCTTGAGAACAAAGGGGTTGAGGCTGTCGAAGGTGCCGACGACACCGTAGGATATGCGACCACCTTTTTTCACGTCCGGATTGACATAAGGGAAGTGCCGGAAGTCGGCGGGAAGTTCCGGCGTGCCGTGCATGGAAATGCCGTGAAGCGGCTGCGCTACGGCAATTTCCGGAGAAAGCAGGGCCGTTCCCCAAAGAAACAATGCGGGGATGAGGGCCGCAAGCTTGCGCATGTCACTATCCTGTCTCAACTGTCGGTCCGTTTTGTCGTCGTGGTCGGTTATCGTCATGATTGGTTTTTTGTTATGATTCTGGCGAATATGTAGCACAAGCCCATGGCTGGACCCATGCGAGGGCGGGAAATCTTGGGTTACCTCAAGAAAAAGTTAAAGAAGTGCTGGATATCGCCGCGAACGGCATGTAACAGGGTGGCCGGAAGAGACGGGTCACGCATTTGCCTCATTTAAACGACAGTTGAACGGGCAGAAGGATACCGCCATCGGCGAGCAGGACCCGCGGTTCTGTTCTGGCAGACATTCAGGAGACGGAACTCTTATGATGCAAAAGGCAAACACATTCACCCGGACAGCTCTGTCCGCTCTCGTTCTTTCCCTGGGCGCGGTTTCCGCTCCGGCCATCTCGCAGGCACAGGATGCTCCCGCCAATCAGGGCGCTGGCGCTCCGCCGCTCGGCTGGTTCAAGACCTGCTCGAAGCAGGAAGACAACGATGTCTGCGTCGTGCAGAACGTGGTTCTTGCCCAGAACGGCCAGATGATCACTGCCGTCGGCCTCATCACTGTCGAGGGCAAGGTCAACCGCAAGCTGCTTCAGGTTTCCGTTCCGACCGCGCGTCTCATTCCCCCGGGTGTGATGATGCAGATCGACGGTGGCAAGGGTCAGAAGCTCGATTACGCTGTTTGCCTTCCCGACAAGTGCACGGCTGAAGTTCCGCTGACGGACGCCATGATCGCGTCGCTGAAGAAGGGCAACGAGATCGTCTTCACCTCGATCAACTTCCGCCGCGCGCCGAACCCCATCAAGATCGCGCTTACCGGCTTTACCGGCGCTTATGACGGCGCGGCTATCACCCAGTCGCAGCTCGCAGAAAGCCAGCGCAGCCTTCAGGAAGGCATGCAGAAAAAGGCCGAAGAGGCTCGCAAGAAGCTGGAAGCTGCTCAGGACGCCGCAAAGGGCGCGCCGAAGCCCTGATCTCTTTACGAGAACACGAAAAAACCGGCCTGTTTTCAGGCCGGTTTTTTTATGCGCGGTTTTGATCCGACGTATTTTCAGTAAAAGCGCACAGCGCCCTTATGACTGTTGTCAAATCGGGCGTGCGCTAATGCGCCAGCGACATCTTCGGCCGCCACTCGCCATTAGGCGCCTTGTCGAACATCCGCTCGATATTGCGGTTTCGGAGCGGCGCCTCGTTTTCATCGTGGACGAGGTTCTGTTCGGAAACGTAAGCGACATATTCAGTCTCATCGTTTTCCGCCAGAAGATGGTAGAAGGGCTGGTCGCGCTCCGGGCGAATATCGGCGGGGATGGCGTTCCACCACTCTTCCGTATTGGCATATTCCGGATCCACGTCAATCACCACACCGCGGAACGGAAACACCTTGTGGCGGACGATCTCGCCAAGCGTAAATTTTGCGTCTCTTTGTTTCATGGTATGAACTTCCTTTCCCACTAATAGTTGGGTGCGGAATGGGAAATATCAAGGGCTAGCGGTATCCGGCCCTTTTTCCCGTGATGCTCTTAAGCGACCCTGCGGCCGATCGGTGCGGTGGCGATGACGACGCCGCCGGTAACCAGCACGATGCCGATGGCGTGATATGTTTCAAACGTTTCACCAAGGAAAAGCGTGGCCATGACAATCGAGACGGGTGGCATCATGTAAAGCGTGATGCCTGCCGTGGCGGGGCCGAAAACGCGGACCGTATGGGTGAAGCAATAAAAGGCAAGCAGCGAGGCGAACAGGATGATGCCGCCGATCTTGGCCCAGGCGATGGCCGTGGCCGGCAGCAAGCCACCATGCGCCAGTTCGACCGCTGCCGGCGGGAGCAGGACCAGCGCGCCGGAGAAGGCGATGAGGCCGAAAAGGCTGAACGAGGCCATCTGCCGCGCCGCGGGATCGCGCAATAGTAGCGAATAGACCGCAAAGGCAATCGCTGCCGTCAGAATGGCAAAATCGCCAATGTTGAATTTCATCTGCCAGAGAGCGGACATATCGCCCTTGAGCACAATTGCCGCCACGCCCGCAAAAGCGATGATCATGCCCGCCACTTCGAGCCTGCGGATCGGGCGGCCCTGAAAGATGCGCTGGAACAGGATGATGAATAGCGACGAAGTCGTGTAGATCAACGTACCGTTGGCAGCCGTCGTCATTGTGAGGCCCCAATAGACCACGCCACCGCAGACGCCCATGCCGAGAATGCCAAGAACGAGCCAGAGCAGCGTTTTCTGGCGCACGAAGGCGAGGCAGTTCCGCCAGTCGGCGATCATGAAGGGAGCGATGATGAGGCTCGATCCGATCCAGCGAATGAAGGCGGCAATGAAGGGCGAGACCTCGCCGATGACGCCGCGGCCGAAAATGATGTTGCTGGAGAAAAAGAACGGTACCGCCAGAAAGATGAGCCAGTCCGTGAGGCGCGTTTGCTGAGAGGCTGGCTTGATCGACATTGTTCGCGACATGGCTGGGCATCAAAAGAAAACGGCGGCTTTCCAGGGGAAAACCGCCGAGCGGGAAGGGACGCCTCTAAAGGCGTCCCAAATGCCGGTCAGGCAGAGTAGTACATGTCGAATTCGACCGGATGCGGGGTCATTTCGAAGCGCATGACTTCCTGCATTTTCAGCTCGATGAACGAGTCGATCTGGTCGTCGTCGAACACGCCGCCGGCGGTGAGGAACTTGCGATCCTTGTCGAGGCTTTCCAGCGCTTCGCGCAGCGAGCCGCAGACGGTCGGGATCTTTTTCAGTTCCTTGGCAGGAAGGTCGTAAAGGTCCTTGTCCATCGGCTTGCCGGGATGGATCTTGTTCTTGATGCCGTCGAGGCCGGCCATCAGCATGGCCGCAAAACCGAGATAGGGGTTCTGGGTCGGGTCCGGGAAGCGGACTTCGACGCGCTTTGCCTTCGGGTTGGAGCCGAAGGGAATGCGGCACGATGCGGAGCGGTTACGGGCGGAATAGGCCAGCAGAACCGGAGCTTCATAACCCGGCACCAGACGCTTGTAGGAGTTGGTGGTGGGGTTGGTAAAGGCGTTGATTGCCTTGGCATGCTTGATGATGCCGCCGATGTAGTACAGGCAGTTTTCAGACAGGCCGGCATATTCGTCGCCAGCAAAGGTCGGCTTGCCGCCCTTCCAGATCGACTGGTGCACGTGCATGCCCGAGCCGTTGTCGCCGAAGATCGGCTTCGGCATGAAGGTTGCCGTCTTGCCATAGGCATTGGCGACCTGGTGCACGACGTACTTGTAGATCTGCATCTTGTCGGCGCTGGATACCATGGTGTCGAACTTCACGCCCAGCTCGTGCTGCGCGGAGGCGACTTCGTGGTGGTGCTTTTCGACGACGACGCCCATTTCAGCGAGAACCGTCAGCATTTCGGAACGCATGTCCTGCAGGCTGTCGATCGGCGGAACCGGGAAGTAACCGCCCTTGACGCGCGGACGGTGGCCAAGGTTGCCGGTTTCGTAATCCGTGTCGTCGTTGGACGGCAGTTCCGACGAGTCCAGCTTGAAGCCGGTGTTGTAAGGGTCTGCCTTGTATTTCACGTCGTCAAAGACGAAGAATTCCGGCTCGGGGCCAACGAAGATGGTATCGCCGATACCGGAGGCCTTGAGGTAGGCTTCGGCCTTCTTGGCGGTGCCGCGCGGGTCGCGGTTATAGGCTTCGCCGGAAACCGGGTCGAGAATGTCGCAAAGGATGACGAGGGTCGACTGGGCGAAGAACGGATCGGTATGGGCAGTTGCCGGATCGGGCATCAGCACCATGTCGGATTCGTTGATGGCCTTCCAGCCGGCGATCGAGGAGCCGTCGAACATGACGCCATCGGCGAACATGTCTTCGTCTACGCAGACAACATCCATGGTGACATGCTGCAGCTTGCCCTTGGGGTCGGTAAAGCGCAGGTCCACGAACTTGATGTCGTTATCCTTGATCTGCTTCAAGATATCGTTTGCGGTCGTCATTTAAACGTTTTCCTTGAGTGTGGTGGTGACGAGGTGAAAAACCTGAGCCTCCCCGGCTCAGGACCTGGTTCCGATTATATGGCGTCCACGCCTGTTTCACCGGTACGGATTCGGATGACTTCCTCGACGTTGGAAACGAAAATCTTTCCGTCGCCGATACGTCCGGTCTGTGCCGCATTGCGGATAGCCTCAATGACGGCTTCCGCATTTTCGTCCGCCAATACGACTTCGACTTTCACTTTCGGCAAAAAGTCCACGACGTACTCTGCTCCGCGGTAGAGTTCCGTGTGGCCCTTCTGACGACCAAAGCCTTTTGCTTCCGTGACCGTGATTCCCTGAAGTCCGACTTCCTGAAGGGCTTCCTTCACTTCATCGAGCTTGAAAGGCTTAATGATCGCTTCGATCTTTTTCATGAGAAAATATCTCTCCGCTTCTCCCGTTAAAGCAGGTTATTCCCGCTCTGCCACAAGAATGCACGTATTGTGCCAGATCGGAAGCGGGCTTGAAGAAAAAACTTCGCTTGCCCGGCTTTCTGGCACAAAATGCATTCGCTTTTTGTGGTTTTCCAGCCAATTTCTCGCCAAAACCCGAAAAATCCGTCATCAATTCTGTCGGTTTTCCTTATTTTAGTTATATTGAATATTTCGGAATGCACTGACGGCGTTTTGTTGATTTGTTTATATTTTATGCATTTGATTATTATTTCGCCGCAGCCATTTGCTTATTTTTGTATCGATTGCCTTTCCGGCGTTTTGAAGGGATGATCGCTCCATGAAATCCCTATTGAATCTCTCTCTTATCGACCCTGCTGTGATGGCCCGCATCGATGCGGCCTCAGGCCAATCCGGCATTCCCCTATACGATCTTATGGAGCGGGCAGGGCAGGCGGTCGCTGCTTCGGCCCTTCGCTACTATCCGGACGCGCTGCGTTTCGTCGTGCTCTGCGGAGGCGGCAATAATGGCGGTGATGGTTACGTTGCGGCACGCTCGCTTGTGCAAAGCGGGGCGACAGTTGCGGTTCATCATCTTGGCCACGTCACGGCCATGAAAGGCGATGCCCGCACGGCTTTCGAGGGCAGCGGCGTCACAGCCCTGCCGCTTGGCGACTATGTGCCCATGGCTGGTGACGTGGTGATTGACGCAGTGTTCGGTGCCGGATTGTCCCGCGAGATTCCGTCGGAGCTCCGGCGCGTGATCGATGCGTTGACGCAGGCTGCCGTGCCAGTTCTCGCCGTCGATCTGCCGTCTGGTCTTTGCGGCAGGAGGGGCGTACCTCTGGGCGCATCGTTCAAGGCGGAGCGGACCGTAACCTTCATGGCGCGAAAACCCGGCCATCTGTTGATGCCGGGGCGAGAACTGTGCGGGACGCTTGAGGTGTTCGATATCGGTATCCCCTCCCGTATTCTCGCCGCTCATGCGGGATCGGTTGCGGAAAACGATCCACTTGTCTGGCGCGACGCCTTGCCCCGCTCAGAAATGGAAACGCATAAATTCCGCCGTGGGCATCTGACCGTCTTTTCCGGACCGCCACATGCGACGGGAGCAAGCCGCATGACGGCAATTGCGGCGCTGAAGGCGGGGGCGGGCATCGTCACCATCGCCGCGCCGAAGCAGGCGCTCGACGTGCTTTCGGTGACATTGACGGCGGTGATGAGCTCCGGTCTGGATGATGCGGACGATCTGCGCCACTGGCTGGACGACAAACGCCACGGCGCTTTCGTCCTCGGTCCCGGTTTCGGCGATCTCGAAAAGGCGCGGCAATTCGTGTCCCTGCTCGGGGAAAAGATGGTGGTGCTGGATGCCGATGCGATCACCGCTTTCAAGGACTGCCCGCAAACCCTGTTTGACCGGATGATTTCAGGCGCGGGGAAATTCGTATTGACGCCGCATGAGGGCGAGTTTGCCCGGCTGTTTCCCGATCTCGCCGCTGACACGTCACTGAGCAAGATCGAGAAGGCGCAGACCGCATCGGCGCGCAGCGGCGCAGTGCTGGTCTACAAGGGTGCGGATACGGTCATCGCCGCGCCGGACGGCCGCGCGCTGGTCAATACCAATGCGCCGTCGAGCCTTGCGACGGCGGGGTCAGGCGATGTGCTGGCTGGCATCATCGGCGCATTGCTTGCGCAGGGAACGCCTGCCTTTGAGGCCGCCGCTGCCGGTGTCTGGCTGCATGGCGAGGCGGGCAGCAGGGCGGGTGCAGGTATGACGGCAGAGGATCTCGCCGACGCGGTGCGGCCGTTTGCGTGACCTTGAGTTGGTGTCCACGCCGTCACCGGACTTGATCGCAGGAGATACCTTTCGCTGCGCAGACGCGTCGTGCCTGGATGCCGGACCTAGTCCGGCATGACGGGGGGAGGTTTTCATCACTGAGGCGAGGGCTTTTTCGCCCTAGAGGTTTAAAGCCGCGTCAGTGCGCGGCTTTGCCCTGGCTCGCGGTTGCCATCCGCGAAGCGCTGATCAGCAGCTTGCGTTCCGCCCGTTCCTGTTGCGGCGTGCGATTGTAGATTTCGCGATAACACTTGGAGAAATGCGAAGCGGAGACGAAACCGCAGGCAACGGCAACCTCGACCACCGGCATGGCCGATTGCACCAGCAGGTGGCGGGCGCGGTCCAGGCGGATTTCAAGATAGTAGCGGGCGGGTGAGCGGCCCATTTCCTGCCGGAAGAGACGCTCCACCTGTCGGCGCGACAGATCGGCCGCATCGGCGATGTCGAGCAGCGACAGCGGCTCGGACAGATTGCCTTCCATCAATTCGATGATCGACAGGACCTTGCTATTCTGAACGCCGAGGCGCGCACGCAGCGGCAGGCGCTGGCGGTCGTTGGGGCTGCGCACCCGGTCCGTCAATTGCTGCTCGCAGACGCGGTTGACAAGATTTTCGCCGAAATCCTGACCGATCAGGCTCAGCATCATATCGAGCGATGCGGTGCCGCCGGCGCAGGTATAGATGTTGCTGTCCACCTCGAAGAGATCGGCATAGACTTCCACCTGCGGGAAGGCTTCGGAAAAACCAGGCAGGTTCTCCCAGTGGATCGCGCAGCGTTTGCCGTTCAAGAGACCAGCCTGCGCGAGGATATGCGCGGCGGTACAGAGGCTGCCGATGGCGATGCCGCGATTATAGGCTTCACGCAGCCAGGCATTGACGGATTTGTTGATGTGCTGGTCGACATCGATGCCCGAACAGATGATCGCCATTTCAACGCGGTTTTCGCCGCTGACATATCGGCGCTCATCGGCAAGACAGGTGTCGACCTCAAGACAGATGCCGCTTGATGACATGACCTTCTGGCCGTCGAGCGAGGCAAGGCGCCATTCGTAAGCCTGATACCCCAGCATGCGATTGGCGATGCGAAGCGTTTCAACCGCTGCGGCGAACGGCAGCATGGTAAATTGCGGAATGAGAAAAAAGACGATTGAGCGTTTCTTCTGGGAGTTCCTGCTCATTTGCCCGTGCTCCGTTGCGAATACGCAATTCCTCCCTTGGAATCGGTCTTCTGGATGTCCTGTTTCCGACATCTTTAACGAAAAATACGCCGTGAAATCCGGGCTGTCAAAAAATAGCTTTTGAAATATGCAAAATTTGCGACAAGCCTTTTTAAAGGGCGTCGTGTCGCATGTAAAACAGGCAGGTCATTTTACGCCTATGCCGGCGCGTCTCGGGATTGACGGGGATGGCTCGCAAGTCCTGAGACGGCTGCGAGCCACGGGGTTGCGCATCATTTGCGGACGACCCTGATGCGGTTGCTGTCGGTTGTCGGCCATCCAATGTCCTTCAATGTTTCAGGCGGCAAACCTTCCAGCGCGCGGAGCATTCTTGCGCGCTTCCATGACGTATGGAGAGCGGAAATCTGTCCGGACAGGCGCTGGAGCCAGCTACCGGTCGAGGGGCGTTGCGACGAACGGCTCGCTGCGGGGTGATAATGTATCATGGCCATGTCTTGATCCTTTCGTGAACCACGATCCTGTTTACGACTTCGGTATGCGCTTACATATCTCATCAAACAAGAGAATGAATTTTATGTCATTCATCAGTTTTAGGAATGACTCGCGCTAGCCGCCTGCCGGAATTCCTGTCGTTCCGTGATGGGCCAGCGCTTCATTCCGACAAGGCGTTAGTTGCCCCGTCATTCGATGTCCCGGATGGTGCGCCTGTGTTGACATTCAATCAAACGAAATGATATCCATCTATAAATCAAAATATTTGAAGGTTCGTGCCATGACCGTAACTTTCCGCCAACCGCTGCCGCTGCTGGATAACGACATTCTGAGAACCTTCGTCGCGATTGCCGAGACCGGGAACTTCTCCACCGCTGCAGAGGTGGTGTTCAGAACGCCGTCCGCCGTTTCCATGCAGATAAAGAAGCTGGAGGAACAGCTGAAGACGACGTTGTTCCTGCGCGATGCCCGCTCGGTGACTTTGACGGCGCATGGCGAAACGCTTCTGACCTATGCGCGCCGCATGATCGCGCTGTCTAACGAGGCCGTGTCGCGTTTCGTCATGCCTGAACTGTCTGGCGTCGTCAGGCTCGGTGCGCCGGAAGATATTGGCGAGCGCGGTTTGCTCCCGGGTATCCTCAAGCGTTTTGCCGAGGTTTTCCCCGGCATCATGATCGATGTCACGATCGATTCCAGTTCCAATCTCTACAAGCGCATGGATGAACGGCGGCTGGATCTGGCACTGGTCAACTGTGCGTCGCATCCGCTGCGGGATACGGGCGAGGTGCTGATGCGCGAACGTCTCGTCTGGGCAGGGGCAAAATGCGGTACGGCCTATCTGCGCGATCCGCTGCCCATATCGATCTGGGAAGAGGGCTGCATCTGGCGTTCGGAAGCGATCAACTCGCTTGAAAAGCGGGGTCGCAATTTCCGCGTGGCCTATCTCAGCGGCCATACCATGGCGCAGCGCGCAGCAATTGCCGCCGATCTCGCCATCGCGCCCCTGCCGCGCTCCTATGTGCAGAACGACATGGTCATTCTGAGCGACAAGGAAGGCCTGCCGGAACTTGGTTATTTCGATATTCGCCTGATCACGGGCGAAAGACCCTCGCGCCCCATCCTTGCGGTCGCGGAAAGCATCCGCAACGCCTTTGTCGAGGTCGCCAAGGCGGCCTGAGGTAGATCTTTATAAGGAATGCGCGACGGCGAGCGTCCGTCGCGCCATAGGCAAAGGTGGGCCTAGATCGCTACCGTGCCCCGCTTTGCGGAAAAGTCCGCATCGCCGGTTTGCCAGCTTCCACGACCGGCCAGCCAGTCTGCCGAATTCTGTAGCCCACCAAATGGGAAAACGTGTATTTGCCGGATCGGCCCTGCCGGATTTGCCTGCCAGTGCCGTTCGATAGGGCCGACCACGCTTTCCGGTGAATGGCCCTTGGCCAGCGTCGTCAGGGAGAGCGCGTTCTTTTTCAGATAGGCGATGGAATTGCCGACGCCGCAGAGAGCTGCATATTTCAGCAGCGTCGTGATCCTGGCCGGACCGGAGACGCCGATATGCACCGGCAAGTCGATGCCGGAGGCGGCAAGTCCTTCCGCCCAGGCAATGAATCGCGCGGGGTCGAAGCCGAACTGGGTGACGATGCGCATTGCCGCATCGCTTCTTTCGGCAAAATCATACTTCAACTTCAAGGCGGCCGTCGCCGTCTCATCGCTGAAATCGGGGCTGCCTTCGGGATGGCCGGCGATTGCAATCTGATTGATCCCGCAGCGATCGAAGATGCCGGTCGACAGCATATCCATGCTGGATGTGAAGGGACCAGCCGGCGTGGCGACGCCACCGCCGACTACCAGCACATCCGACACACCCGCTTCGCCTGCCAGCCGCTTCACCTGCTCCTCGAATTCCACGCCAGACGATATGCGCCGTGCCGCGAGATGCGGCACTGGTGTGTAGCCGAGATCGCGAAGATGTTTTGCAGCGTCGACCAGCCTGTCCTGCGAGGCCTGTCCGGTGTCTGTCAGATAAACACGCACGCCCTGTGGAAAGAGACCGGCAAGACTTGCCGGGCCGAGCACCTGTGCGGGTGAGGCTTCAATGGAGGCGGCAATGGCGGGAGAGGTCGAGATATCGTGCAATTTGAATTTGGTCCTTTTCCTTATCATGCACCGCTTTTTTGCCCACGTCTTTGCCTGTTGCGGCAAGACAGCCCTGCATCTGCGACGAAGCTTGATTTCATGCGTTTGGCTGGCGGCAATGGCTGGTTGTTCTCACCAGACATGTTTGGTGAGGCCGTTCCACAGCCATGTCCAGATCGTCGGCGGAAACCGCAGCACCGATTTGCCAGGCAAGGGCGGTTGCGGCGCAAGGCTGCCGGAAAGGGCGTCCTCGATAGCGCTGACCGCAATATCGACCGAGGCGGCGGTCAGAAGCAGGGGGTAGGTGGCAATGGTATCGGAAGGCGAGGGCTTCAGCCGCTTTTCGTAAAGGGTTGCGCCGGTATCCACGCCCTTGTCGACCAGATGCACGGTTGCGCCGAAATTACCCCGGTCCTTTTCCACCAGCGCCCAATAACCGCCCATCTGGCCGCGATAGGCGGGATTGATGCCGGCGTGGAAATTGATGACCGGGCAGCGCAGGGCTTGAAGGGTTGCCGGTGTCAGAAGGCGGCAGGAAATGGTGAAGATCGCCGCCGGTTGCAAGGTGTTGATGGCCTTGTGGCACTCTTCGTCGTTCAGGGAGGCAACGTGTGTAACAGGAACTGCCTGGCCGAGATCGGCAGAGAGGCCATGTTCGGCAATGATCTCATTGGTGCGCCGAACAGTGAAGCGTTTGCCGAGCCGGGAGGCGATCATCGTCGCCATCTGGCCTGCGGCTGTCATCCAGCCGAGCCGCCGCGCCCGTCTTTTCAGAATGGCCGATTTGCTTTCCGCCTGCTCCACGATGACATGGATATCCGGAAACCGGGCGGCCAGCGCATTGATCATGACATTGGGGTTCAGCCCTCCCGCCGTCATCACCAGTAGCCGATTGTTTATCTCAGTCATGTCACCCACACGATTTTCCCGATCATGATCCCTGCGCCCGAGTTTCCCTCGCGAAGTTCAAAACCATGTTAATTTTCACCGACGGGATTTTTTCAAACGCCGGTGGAACCGATTTCCAATGCTCACGTTATTGTGACGCATATCACATCGGCGCTTGCCTTTGGACGGCAAGTCATAGGGGAGTTATTTCAAATGATCACACGTATTCTTTCGACAGTTTTCGTGGCTTTGTTGACCGTCGTGACCTTGAGTTCCTGCGGTAATACCATTCGCGGCGTTGGCCGGGATACGGCAAATGCAGTGGACGCCACGCAGGACGCAGGTCGTAGCGTAGACCGCGCCGCGCGTCGCTAAGTCTCTCCCCTCCAAGGTCTGGCGTCTCCCTGAATGAAGGGGACGCCTTTTCTTTGACCTGATTTCACCGTCACAGTTCATGTGTAAGAATCGCGCCGTACTAAGATGGGGCGCGAGGGCATGAGCGGGCGTTGATGAAAAGACTGGTGACGAAAAGACTGATTGGCTTGCTGCTGCCATTGCTTTTGCCGTTTTCGGCTAAGGCGGGCGGACAGGTGGATTTCTGCAAAACCATGGAGCATGCGGGCGGACGCTACATCGTCTGCAGTTTCGATCCGGCGAAAAGCATGATCCGGATTTACGACCGCGATCATGTTTCGGGTGAGGGATATCGCTCCTTCTCCGATCTCTCCTCCGCCCTGTGGCGGCAGCACATGTTCAGCGTCTTCGCCATGAATGGCGGCATGTATCATTCCGACTATTCTCCCGTTGGCCTCTTTGTCGAAAACGGCGTCGAACGTTCGCCGATTATTACCGGCGGCGGGTGGGGCAATTTCCATCTTCTGCCGAACGGCGTGTTTTATCTGAAGGGTGCAATGGCGGGCGTTCTGGAAACGCAGGCCTATGTCTCTGCCGGCTTGAAGCCGGATTTTGCCACCCAGTCCGGCCCGATGCTGGTGATCGATGGAAAGCTGCATCCGCGATTTCTGCCCGATAGCGACAGCCTGAAACGCCGCAACGGCGTCGGCGTGTCGCGCGACGGCATGGTGCATTTCGCGATTTCGGAAAACACCGTGCGTTTTTATGACTTCGCGACGTTGTTCAGGGATGTGCTGGATGCGCCAAACGCGCTGTATCTCGACGGGACGATTTCGAGTGTCGACATTCCCGCGATGAAAAGGCGCGATTCCCTGTTTGCCATGGGGCCGATTATCGCTGTCGTCGACAGGGTGCCTGACTAAGTCAGATCGGCGCCTTGGGGTAGGCTTTTTCGAGGCCTGCCGATGCCGTCAGTCCCTTGCGGAAGGCCAGATAGGCAGGATGCTGGCTGGCCTTGGCCGCTTCCGTGATGCGTATCTGCAGGCGGGCAGGGGCGTTACAGCCCAGCCATTCGCCTGATGTCTCCAGTTTCAGACTGTTGAGGAAGCGGGCGTTGGCCTGTTGATCGAGATAGAGATTGAGGCCGGCCAGCAGGTTTTCGTCCTGCAACACGTTTTCCATCAAAAGCAGCACCCACGCCTTGTCCTCGCTTGCAAGCGAGGCAAGTTTCGATGCGACCGTCTCGCGGTCCGGAAAAGATGATGCCTGCTGCATGTAATGACGAATCCCGTTGCCGTTTTCTGTCGATAAGGCACAGCCGAAAGGCTTTCAAGACACAACAGTCCGGACACTGAAATTCAACTCTGGAATGCCGATTGCCGCTGGCTTCAACAGGTGTTTGTGCGAAACCTTCATAAACCAGTTACACTTTGGTTCAAATTGAGGCGAACGGCAAAAAGGGGTAACCCGAAAGCGCCGATCTAAAGCCTTGTTTTTTCACACACCTATGCAACTGACGAATGGCAGCCCGTCAAAAACGCCTTCATTTAGCCGCTTTTTGCATTTGCGTTCTGCGCCGGATTTTAATAAATGCTTCCCCCAACGGGCCCGGTCTTGAAGATCGCCCGGAGAGTGAATAGCTGGAGTAATCATGGAAGAAACCGCTCAGAAATCCTGTTGGGCCGTCACCTTGCGCGCGCTTGCAGGCTTTGCCGCATTTCTCGCATTGACGTACATTTTTGGCAGCCCATAAGCACTTCTCATGAATGACGGGTTTTGAAACGGCGCGGTTTCCTCTGGAAACCGTGCTGTTTTCGTTTCTGCGGCCTGTATGTCGCAGCTGCAAAAGCCGGTGCCGCTCTTTTGTGGCGATCCGTCGCGGCTTTGGATATGATGGCGGTGGAATCCATTCTTATTCAAGGTAAGCCTCATGTTTCTTTCGGTCTTCGACGTCTTCAAGATCGGTATCGGTCCTTCCAGCTCGCATACGATGGGGCCGATGACGGCGGCGAACCGCTTTCTTGCGCTTATCCTCGGTGATGAATGGCCGCGTCCGGCGGGTGCTTCCGTGTCGCGCCTGAAGGTCAGCCTGCACGGTTCGCTTGCTTTTACCGGCATTGGCCACGGCACCGGCCGTGCGGTCATCCTCGGCCTGACGGGCGAGCGGCCGGATCTCGTCGACCCCGACGCCATGGACCCGATCATCGAAAAGGTTGAAAAGGCCGGTACCGTGTCGCCACCCGGCCACCCCTCCTATGAGTTCAACCCAGCCGAGGATCTGGTCTTCGACAAGAAGAACCCGCTGCCCGGCCATGCCAACGGCATGACCTTTTCCGCCTTCGACAATCAGGGCAGGCTGCTTCTCAAGCGCATCTATTATTCCGTCGGCGGCGGTTTCGTCGTGACCGATACGGAACTGGAGGCGATCAAGCAGCGCGGCAAGACCATCGATAATGGTCCGCGTGTGCCTTATCCGTTCGCCACGGCGCGGGAAATGCTTGAGATGGCGGGCCGCTCCGGCCGCACCATCGCCCAGATGAAGCGCGCAAACGAAGAAACGGTGATCTCCCGCGACGAGCTGAACGAGCGCCTCGACCAGATCTGGGAGGCGATGAACGGCTGCATCGAGCGCGGGCTGAAGGTGGACGGCATCATGCCCGGTGGCCTGAAGGTGCGCCGCCGTGCCCGCTCCATCTACGAGAAGCTGAATGAGGAATGGCGCAGCAACCGGCTCAATCCTGTCATGGCGAATGACTGGCTGAGCGTCTATGCCATGGCCGTGAACGAGGAAAATGCTGCGGGCGGGCGCGTGGTGACAGCGCCGACCAACGGTGCTGCGGGCGTCGTTCCGGCCACGGTCCGGTATTTCCGGCATTTCCACGAGGATGCGACCGTTGACGATGTTCGCGATTTCCTGCTGACGGCGGCCGCAATCGGCGGCATCATCAAGCATAATGCATCTATTTCAGGTGCCGAGGTCGGCTGTCAGGGCGAGGTTGGGTCCGCTGCCGCCATGGCGGCTGCAGGCCTTGCCGCCGTCATGGGCGGTTCGCCAGAACAGGTAGAGAATGCCGCCGAAATCGCGCTCGAGCATCACCTCGGCATGACCTGCGACCCGATCGCCGGTCTGGTGCAGGTGCCCTGCATCGAGCGCAATGCGCTGGGTGCGGTGAAGGCGGTAACGGCGGCTTCCCTGGCGTTGAAGGGTGACGGCCAGCATTTCGTGCCGCTCGATGCCTGTATCGAAACCATGCGCCAGACCGGCAACGACATGAGCGACAAGTACAAGGAAACTTCCACCGGCGGTCTTGCCGTCAACGTTGTGGAATGCTGAGCGGGCAGGGCGTCAGGCATTGTCCACATGCTTGACGCCCGACGCAAAAAGGCATTGATAAGCATATGCCTCTACATCTTATAAAACTTTGCGTCGGCGCGGATTCACTCCAGGATTTGAGAGACTGGGTCGCGCATCGCTCGCTGACCGCGATCGCAGCTGGCCTTGAGCCGCACAGCGTCCACACCACGCGGATGATCCCGAAACGGCTTGACGAATTGCTGGAAGGCGGTTCGCTCTATTGGGTCATCAAGGGCCAGGTGCAGGCACGGCAGAAACTTCTCGACATACGTTCCTTCAAGGGCGACGACGGCATTACCCGCTGCGATCTCATTCTCGGCCCCGAGGTGATCGAGACGTCGCCTGCGCCGAAGCGGCCGTTTCAGGGCTGGCGCTATCTCAAGGACAACGAGGCCCCACGCGATCTCGGCGGCGGTGATTTCGGCGGCGAGGAGATGCCCTCCGACCTCAAGCGGGAACTGGCCGAACTAGGCCTGCTCTGATCGTCAATGGATGTGATTGAAATGAAAAAGCCGGCTTCCTTGCGGAGCCGGCTTTTTCATTTGGGGAGACGGTATTTGCGTGGGTTTGGATGGCTTCAGTTGATGCCGCCAACCGCAGTGGTGGCGCGGCCATCCTGTATTTTCACCCAGCGTCCGGGATTGGCGGTGTCCTGACGCTTCAGGTAGGTATATTCGGTCTCCGACCAGTTCATGACCTTGTTGCGCATGTTGTCGAGGACGAAATCACCGCGATCGGTGCGAACGGTCAGAACTGCATGGCCTTCGCCATTCGGCTGCAGAACAACCGTGATCAGCAGGTTGTTGGCGGAGAAGCCCTTGTTCATTAGCATCTTGCGCTTCAGAAGCACAAAATCTTCGCAATCGCCGACCGTGGTGGGGTAGGCCCAGCGCTCTTCGACGCCGTAGATTTCCATGTCGGTCATCGGCGTGATCGTGGTGTTGGCGGTATAGTTGACGTCGAGCATCGTCTTCCAGCGCTCTTCGGTCAGTTTCATCGGGCCGTTATCCAGCGATGTCGGCTGGCATTCGCTCTGATAGGTCTGGCAGAACTCGTAGTGGCCGATCGGCGGGTTGGCCTTGCCGATCACGCGCATGGCGGCGGATGGCGAAGCGCTGGCCTGATGGGCGATGGCGCTGACGATGAATGCGATCAGAAAGAAACCGAAACGGTTGTTTTTGTTCATTGCTTGTCTCCCCGTGTTGAGGAGACACTCGCATGTATATTTTGACCCCGCGGAAAGATGCGCGTGTCAATTTGAGCTTATATTTCAGCAAATTAGCGGTTGTTTTGAACTGTATTCGAGTTAGTTTTTACGCGTGTTTGAAGCAAATTTTATTACAATTTTACGCATCTCGACCTTAGGTTTTTGGTAGCCATTTAGGCCGCTGTATTGAAAGCGATTTTCGGCACAGAGATATTTTTGCGATGCTGAGTAGTCAGGCCGCGGAGCGTATCGAAGACGCGGATTTCCCGTTTTGGGATTGGTGTTTCAAGTCGGGACAGAGCAAAAAGGCAGCGAAAAAAACTCCAAGAAAACTGTTTTTTTCTTGGAAAAAATGCCTGGAGCGGGATTTTCCAGTGCGGTTTTGCGCGAGAACTAACGCAAAATGGAGCGCGCCGGTCACTCTGACCGGATAGCACGGAAGTCAGCTTCAGCGGAATCCAAAGTGCGGGAAAGCAGTATTTTAGAGTGTCAGCGCAAATGCACGAGCGGCATTTTTGTAGACGAAAGCAGTCTGCTCCCATCATTCCGGCCTTGAGCCGGAATCGGATCGATGTGCGCCTGCGTGGCGGGAAAAGCTCTTTCGGCGCAGAGACTTGTGCTGGCTGTATTCCGGCTCACGGCCGGAGCGCCGGAAAGCGATAGCCGTGACAAGATCTGGCGAATGCCGCACTTGCCGCACGGACATATCGCTCCACGGTATTACGGGAAATGACCTAGAGAAATTCGATCAGGGCGTCGGGCGACTGGACCCGGTCGAATTCGACCGCAACGCCTTCCATGAAGTGGCGTACGATCTTGCCGCTCATGTTCTTGCCAAGCTGGACCCTGGTGCCGAGTGGAGGCCGGTTTTCGATCTCGATGGCTGCGCCCGACAAGGAAAGGTCGATCAGCCGGCAGGCGAGAAGCACGCCGTCTTCCAGCATCAGATGTGCCCGGGTATTGCGTGGTGTCAGGCGGTCGTGGCGGCGGTCTTCCGGCAGGCCGAGCAGCTGGCGCTTGGCGATCCATGCGAGCTGGGCGGCCAGCTTTTCCCGCTTGCGTTCGGGCGCATTGATGGCAATGACGAAGCCCGACGCGGTAAGCGCCGTAACCGTTCCTTCGATGCGGCCGATATGCTGGAGATAGGAGATGACGCGATCACCGTTGCGCGCAATGCCCGAGCAGGCGAACAGCGCTCTTTCGGCGGTCATCTCAGTTGCGGTGCAATCATATTCCTGGTGATCGGGCAACATGAGGCGGCCGGTGAAGGACACACGGACGGGATCGTCGAAGTGAACCTCTTCAACTGGACGCAGGGTTTGGGCAGTGTTGACCGAACGTGATGAGAACATGGCAGCGCAATTGTAACCAGTGATGATGACAAATCTCTACGCCGCCCGGGTTAACAGACTGTATTGTTTAACCCTTACAATTTTTGCAATCGTCAAAATCGTTACAGCTTTGACGTATTTCGTACGAAATTCCGGCGCGATCATACGCGATCCACCCTCACCATGCGGGGTGGGATGCGGCACTCAGCGGGTTACCGCATGCGGCATGACAGCGGTTCGCGCATTCGTCGAATACGTTGTCGGCGCGATATCCATGCGTAGCAGGCGGCTGCTTTTCATGACGAGGCAACTGATCGGTGCTGCGAATTCGTGACGGGGCCGCTCCGGCAGCAGCGCTCCGAGCAATCTCGGGGCTGTGTCATTATCCGAACTTAGCGGCAAGAGCAGCATTTCGAAAGCAAGCGGCGCCGCGCCATGGTCGTCCTCCGCTTCGATATCGAACACCACGGGCAATTGATGTTGCAGGATGCCGCGTGCGACACGGCAGGGGAACGTGGCACTTGCCGCCGGCCACAGATCCGAGAACGGGCTGTCGCGCAATTCCCGGCCGAACAGGTCGCACAGGTGCGTGCCTGCAAGGCGGAAGAATGGCGTCCTTTCTCCCTTGTCCACGAGGATGAAGAGGTCGCCGAGATGATGTTTCAGCTTTGCGGGATCGAAGTCTTCTCGGCGGGGCGCAGGTTTATTGCCGCGCAGCGTGTCCCAATAGGCATATATCTCCAGTCCGGCCATGCTCTTCATAGCATCGTTCTCCATGTTCGTTTTTGGGACATCATGTCCATCCGAACGTCTGTTACTTGTGGTGTAGCGAATTTCATGCCAACCGATTTTGTTAAGGTTAACAAATGGTTGAGATTGCGTAACGACCAATGTCGTGGCATCGCTGCGGCCATGTCGGGGACATGCTCCCAGTCAGCACAATTGATGCTTTCGCCCGTAATTTTACGGCGGGCGCGCAGGCCGGACTGCCCCTGGGTACAGGCGCTTGAACCGATTGCGGTTTTTGCGTCGTGGCTCGAAAGGCAGGACGGCTTTTTTTTCGCCCGGGCTTCCTATATTGCTCGGGAGACGCAAATTTCCACAAAAACAGGGATGGAATCATGTCCAACGGCGACGGCGAACAGCCGCCGGTTTCGGAAAGTCAGGAACTGAAAGAGGACGCACATAATCCCGTCTTCAACCTGCCGCCGCTTCTGGTCGGCATATTGGCGGCGCTGCTCTTGGCCTTCGTGGTTCCGGCCTATCTTCTTTCGGAGGATGGCAACGGCTGGTTCATCTTCACCTTCGGCTTCATTCCGCTGCGTTACGCGGTGCCATTATCCCAGCAGGGGCTGGAATGGCTCTGGACGCCGGTGACATATTCTTTTTTGCACGGCGGCATCGAGCATATTCTTTTTAACGGATTGTGGTTGATGGCCTTTGGCGCGCCGGTTCTGCGCCGGATCGGAACGCTTCGCTTCGTACTGTTATGGTGCACATCCGCCGCCGTTTCAGCTTTTGGCCACGCGGCGCTGAACTGGGGCGATGTGACGGTTCTGATCGGAGCATCTGGTGTCGTTTCGGCCCTGATGGGCGCCGCATGCCGTTTCGCTTTCCCGTCACGCGGCGGCTACAGCGCCTCTTTCGGCCATCTGATGCCGAGGCAGAGCATTGTCGCGGCGCTTTCGAACAGGACCGTGCTGATCTTCACGCTGATGTGGCTTTTCGGCAATGTCCTGATCGCGGTCGGCGTGCCGCTGTTTGGCGATGTCGGCGGTGAAGTAGCCTGGGATGCGCATGTCTTCGGCTTTCTGCTCGGCTTCCTGTTCTTCGGCCTGTTCGATCGCCCGATCCGCGGGAACCTTCCCAGTGAGGGTGTGGAACACCCGCTTTAGGGCGATCACGCTCCTTGTCGGCCGTGGCGCAAATTTGCTTGTGCAGGTCCCATCCGGGATTGCATTCGCATAGGCCTCAGCGCACCATGTTCCATGATTTGCAACCGCGGAGAGACTTCGCCGCGTTGCAGATTGCTGACAGGAGGAGGAAGGCATGGCAACATTCGTAAAAGATCTTCTCGACCGCAAGGGCCGGAATGTCGTGACTGTGGGTCCGAGCGTAAGCATCGGCGAGGCGGCAGCAACGCTGAATGCGCACAAGATCGGTGCACTCGTCGTGACCGATGCCGACGGCGTCGTTCTCGGTATTTTCACGGAACGCGATCTGGTGAAGGTCGTGGCAGGCGAGGGCGCTGCCTCCCTTCTGCAATCCGTTTCGGTGGCCATGACGAAGAACGTCATCCGCTGTCATCACAATTCCACCACCGACGAATTGATGGAAATCATGACCGGAGGGCGGTTCCGCCATATTCCGGTTGAGGACGACGGTCGTCTTGCCGGCATCATCTCCATCGGTGACGTGGTAAAGGCGCGGATCGGCGAGATCGAGGCGGAAGCCGAACATATCAAGGCCTATATCGCCGGATGAGGTTTCGTTTCCGGCGCGTCCGCAATAGTCATTTCGAAACGACTCCGTCATTCCTGTGACACGCGCAGGAATGACGGCCTAGGAGGCTGCGGCTACCGCAAGCTGGAATGCTCAGCACGAATATTTGTAGTGTAAGTTAGCGTCGGAACGCCTGCTGCATGCGCTCCAGCTCGGGAACGCGGGCGCGTGTTTCCTCGTATCCCCTGTCGATGGCTTCGCTGGCGCGATGGAATTCCGAGAGGCCGATATCGTTGATACGGGGATGCAGCATGAGGTCGGGCGGGTCGCCCGCCAGGCGCGAGCGCGAAATCCGGTCCTGAATGATATTGAAGGCCTGCACCATGACGCCAGGCAGGCCGGGGCGCGGCGGACCTTCCAGGGAAGGTGCTGCGCCATTCGGGGGCGAAGAGGAATGTTTGACCACGGCAGAGCGGCCGAACAGATCGTAATTGAGATTGACGGCGACGACGAGCGCCTGCTCATAGGCCCTGCAGACCGAAACCGGCACGGGGTTGACGAGAGCGCCGTCGATCAGGGTGCGGCCGTTGCATTGCACGGGCTCGAAAATGCCCGGCAACGCATAGGATGAGCGCAGTGCGGTGACGAGGTCGCCCTGGTGAATCCAGACCTCGTGGCCGGTGCGCAATTCCGTGGCGACGGCGATGAAAGGGTGCTCGAGGTTTTCGACGCGCAAGCCTTCGAGATGCTCCTGCATGCGCTTAGTCAGCCGCATGCCGCCGAAGAGACCGCCGCCGCCGATCGTCAGATCGAGCAGGCCGGCAATACGCCGCATTGTCAGCGAACGGGCAAATTCCTCCAGCTCATCGAGCTTTCCGGCGAGATAACAACCGCCGACCAGCGCGCCTATCGAGGTTCCGGCAATCATGCCGATTTTTACACCGGCTTCGTCTAGTGCCCTCAGGACGCCGATATGGGCCCAGCCGCGCGCAGCACCGCCGCCGAGCGCAAGCGCAATCCGGCGCGTATCAACGACCTCGTTGACGATTGTTTCGGTGCTGCCAGCCGCAAGAGCATTGTGACGATTGCTTCCCCAGCCCAACATGACCGTACACTCCCTGCCTGCTCCCAGGACCCGGTCTGTTCCTCCCCGAATCCTGAATTATTGGTAGCAAATTGGTGCGGCGGATGGAAGGTGGCCGTTCACGTGCCAGAATAGGTAGTCGCCGGGTCGAAATGGCGGGTATCGTCGGTGATTCTGGTGACGGCATTGCCATCGGCCAACTCGACCGTGCGGTAGAAGCAGGAGCGGCGGCCGGTATGGCAGGTTGCGTCATGACCTGCGACGGAGACCTTCAGCCATACGGCGTCCTGATCGCAATCGGTGCGGAATTCCTTCACGGTTTGCAGGTTGCCGGAGGTTTCGCCCTTTTTCCAGATCTTGTCGCGCGAGCGGCTGTAATAGTGGGCGATGCCCGTTTCCAGCGTCAGCGACAGGGCTTGCGCATTCATATGGGCGACCATCAGCAATTCACCATCACGCGCATCGGTGACCACGGCGGTGACAAGGCCGTGGGCATCGAATTTCGGTGAGAAGAGACCTGAATTTTCAAGCACTTCCTTGTCCGCAGGCGCGGACGGAAACGAAATGGACATTGCTACCCCGGGGAAAAAGCGGAACCGTTAGCGGTTCCGCACCATGGTCATGAAGCGCACCTGCTCTGCCGGGTCGTTCTTGAAGGTGCCGGTGAAGCTGGTGGTGAGGGTCGTGGACCCCTGCTTGTTTACGCCGCGCATGGACATGCACATATGTTCGGCGTCGATCATGACGGCCACGCCGCGCGGCTTCAGAGTTTCCTCGATGGATCTTGCGATCTGCGCGGTCATGTTTTCCTGCGTCTGCAGGCGGCGGCCAAAGATTTCGACGACGCGGGCGATCTTCGACAGGCCGAGCACGCGCCCGGCCGGAAGATAGGCGACATGCGCTTTGCCGACGATCGGAACCATGTGGTGTTCGCAATGGGAGAAGAAGGGGATGTCGCGCACCAGCACCACATCGTCATAACCGCCAACTTCCTCGAAGGTCGTGCCGAGAACGTCCTGGACGTTCAGCTCGTAACCGGCGAAAAGTTCGCGATAGGCCTTGGCAACGCGCTTCGGCGTGTCCAGGAGTCCTTCGCGGGCGGGATTTTCTCCTGCCCAGCGCAGAAGAACGCGCACTGCTTCTTCCGCTTCCGTCTGGCTTGGGCGAGCCTCTGCCACATCGGGTTTTGCGCCAGCGCCGGGGAAATTCTTCACGATCGCATCCATTCCGTCTCTCCCGATGCGGGTCAAGGCCGCACCTGAACTTTGTTTTTCGTAGCGGGGACTTCGTCCACCGTTGCTGCTATCTGGTTGTTTTACAGCATTTTGGCAAGGCCGATGCTGATATTTCGGTATCGGAGCCGTTAATTTCATATCGGCTTGATGTCCAGAAAGCTCGTTAGCATATAATGGGAATGAAGGGCAGGAAAGCTCCACTGCGACAAACGCTGTGTTTGAAAAATATATCCTGTCCCGTTTTTGGGCATTCTTGAACGCCGGATACCTGATGATGGACGATATCTACAACAACCGAATTCTGGAATTTGCCGGAAATATTCCGCTGACCGGCGTGCTTGATGATGCCGATGCCAGCGCTGAAAAACACTCGCGGCTGTGCGGCTCCAAACTCAAGGTCTATCTGAAGGTGGAAGGCGGCATCGTCACGGCTTTTTCACATGAGGTTCGCGCGTGCGCGCTCGGCCAGGCATCCGCCTCGATCATGGCGCATCATGTCGTCGGCGCTTCCAGCGGTGAGATCCGGCAGGCGCGGGAAGACATGCTTGCCATGCTGAAACAGGGCGGCGAGGGGCCGACAGGCCGTTTCGAGGATATGCGGGTGCTTTCACCCGTCCGGGATTTCAAGGCACGCCACGCCTCGACCATGCTGACCTTCGAAGCGGTCGTCGATGCTCTCGACCAGATCGAAGCCCGGCCGGTTCTGAACGCTGCGGGTTAGGCGATGTGCGGTGAACCGGACTGCGGACATCAGAAGACGGGGGAGAAGGTCGGGCGATCCCGCAACTGGGGGGGAGTGTTTGCGAAGACCCCAGGCCGTCTTTTCGGTGTTGGCTTCATCCGGCTCTATCAGCTGACTTTGTCGAATTTCGTCGGCAATTCCTGCCGCCACATTCCTACCTGTTCCGAATATGGGTATGAGGCGATCGCCCGCCACGGACTTTGGCCGGGCGGGTGGATGACGCTGTTTCGCGTCGCGCGTTGCGGTCCGGGCGGCACCAGCGGGCTGGACCCCGTGCCGGAAACACTGGGCGCTGACAAGCACTGGTGGACTCCCTGGCGGTATTGGATGCTGCATCGATGACCTATGTCGCTCTTCTGCACAGCATCGTGCTCGGGGCGGGCAAGCGGCTCATCATGGCCGATCTGCGTGAAATGGCGCAGGAGCTGGGCTTTGAGGAATGCAGGACGCTGGTCGCGACCGGAAATCTGGTCTTCCGTGCACCGGAGGCGCCTGTCTGCGAAATCGAGGAGGCGTTGGAGCGCGCCTTTGAAAAACGGTTCGGCAAACATGTCGATATTCTCGTTCGCTCAGCGCCTGATTGGCTTGCCTTGACTGCCACAAACCCGTTCCCTGATGGCAATCCACCGGATGTCTGCGTAAGGGTGATGCGCAAGCCCCTTGCCGGGGATTATCTTGGAATCTTGGAGAAGTATTGCAAGAAGGAAAAGATCGCCATTGTCGGCGGTGACCTGTGGATCGACTTTTGCGGCAAGCCAAGCGAAAGCCGGCTTCTCTCTGCGCTGACCACGAAGAAGCTCGGCATTGGCACGACCCGCAACGCCAACACCGTCAATGGAATTGCCGAAATGCTTCGCTGAGCCGCCGTTCACCTTTGACTGGAACGGGAAAATTCTTTATCAGCCTGCCTGCCCATCTGCGAAAGAGGGCGTTCTTTTTATTCCAACACCACCCGCATTCGTTGGCGGGACTGGATCAGGAGCATTCGACGATGTCACAAACCGTTTCCCTTACATTTCCCGATGGTTCCGTACGCAGCTATCCCGCCGGCACGACCGGCCGCGAGGTCGCCGAATCCATCTCCAAATCGCTTGCGAAGAAGGCTGTCGCCATTGCGCTTGATGGCACCGTGCGCGATTTGTCCGAGGCAATCACCGATGGCAAGATAGAAATCGTCACGCGTGAGGACAGCCGCGCGCTGGAACTCATCCGCCACGATGCCGCCCACGTCATGGCCGAGGCCGTGCAGGAGTTGTGGCCCGGCACGCAGGTGACGATCGGCCCTGTCATCGAGAACGGCTTCTATTACGACTTTGCCAAGAACGAACCTTTCACGCCGGAAGATCTGCCGAAGATCGAAAAGCGGATGAAGGAGATCATTCAGCGCAACAAGCCGTTTACCCGCGAAGTCTGGTCGCGCGAGAAGGCCAAGGAAGTGTTTGCCGCAAAGGGTGAAAACTACAAAGTCGAGCTGGTCGATGCCATTCCCGAAGGTCAGGACCTGAAGATCTATTATCAGGGCGACTGGTTCGATCTTTGCCGCGGCCCGCATATGGCGTCCACGGGTCAGGTCGGTACGGCCTTCAAGCTGATGAAGGTAGCCGGCGCCTATTGGCGTGGTGACAGCAACAATGCGATGCTGTCGCGCATCTACGGCACCGCCTGGGCGACCCAGGAAGAGCTGGACAATTACCTGCACGTTCTGGCTGAAGCCGAAAAGCGCGACCACCGCCGTCTTGGCCGGGAAATGGACCTGTTCCATTTCCAGGAAGAAGGTCCGGGCGTGGTCTTCTGGCACGGCAAGGGCTGGCGCATGTTCCAGACGCTGACGGCCTATATGCGCCGTCGGCTTGCCAATACCTATCAGGAAGTCAACGCGCCGCAGGTGCTGGACAAGTCGTTGTGGGAAACCTCCGGTCACTGGGGTTGGTATCAGGAAAACATGTTCGCGGTGAAATCCGCCCATGCCTTTACCCATCCCGATGACGAGGATGCGGACCAGCGCGTCTTTGCCTTGAAGCCGATGAACTGCCCCGGCCACGTGCAGATCTTCAAGCATGGCTTGAAGTCTTACCGCGAAATGCCCGTTCGCCTTGCTGAATTTGGCAATGTCCATCGCTACGAGGCTTCAGGTGCACTGCATGGCCTGATGCGCGTTCGCGGCTTCACGCAGGACGATGCGCATGTCTTCTGCACGGAAGAGCAGATGGCTGCGGAATGCCTGCGCATCAACGACCTGATCCTCTCGGTCTATGAGGATTTCGGTTTCAGCGAGATCGTCGTCAAGCTTTCGACCCGTCCGGAAAAGCGCGTCGGTTCCGACGATCTCTGGGACCGTGCCGAAAGCGTCATGATGGAGGTTCTGAAGACCATCGAGGAACAGTCCGGCGGCCGCATCAAGACCGGCATTCTGCCGGGCGAGGGCGCTTTCTACGGGCCAAAGTTCGAATATACGCTGAAGGATGCCATCGGTCGTGAATGGCAGTGCGGCACGACGCAGGTGGACTTCAACCTGCCGGAACGTTTCGGCGCCTTCTATATCGACCAGAACTCCGAAAAGACGCAGCCGGTGATGATCCATCGCGCCATCTGCGGCTCGATGGAGCGCTTCCTTGGTATCCTGATCGAGAACTTTGCCGGTCACATGCCATTGTGGTTCGCGCCGCTTCAGGTCGTGGTCGCGACGATCACCTCGGATGCGGACGATTATGGCCGCGAGGTTGCCGAAGCACTGCGCGAGGCGGGCATGGCTGTCGAAACCGACTTCCGCAACGAGAAGATCAACTACAAGGTCCGCGAGCACTCGGTGACCAAGGTGCCGGTCATCATCGTCTGCGGACGCAAGGAAGCGGAAGAGCGCACTGTCAACATCCGCCGTCTCGGTTCCCAGAACCAGACGCCGATGTCGCTCGAAGACGCGATTACAAGCCTCGTGGAAGAGGCGACGCCGCCGGATGTAAAGCGCAAGCTTGCGGCGAAGAAGCAGGTTGCGTGACAAAAAACAACGGCCCCTTCGGGGGCCGTTTTCGTTACTGGCTGAGGGTATTGAGGCCTATTCGAAATCGCCGGTCATGTCTTCCGGCGCCTGATCCTTCATCAGCACTTCCACATCGGCGTCCCGGCCGGACGTGACCTTGAAGTTGCGCTGGTAGACCTTGTCCTTGTTGCGGGCCATGGCGGTATATTCGCCTTCCGCCAGAACCATGGTCGAAAACGCGCTGACGCTTTCGTTCACAACGTCGCCGCCGCCGTTCAGCACCGACCAGGCCGTATCGGCAATGGCTTCGCCGCCCTGTTCAGAGACGAGCTTGAGCGTGATCTGTGCCGCCTGATGCTGCAGGGTCGCTTCGGTCAGCTTGCCTGCCTCGACCTGAATATCGGCGCGCACCACCGCATTGACGTTGCCGTATTCGGAAACGACATGATAGGTGCCGGCATTGAGGCGAACGACGGTGTTGGGCTTGATGTCGGCCATGACAAGGCCGCGCTCGCCATCCGGTCGGGCGTCGGAGGAATAGACGGAAAATTTGAGCTGGTTAGCGGAGATCTGTTTGTCGGAACCCGCGATCGCATTCAGAACGAAACCGCCAGCGTCGAGAATCAGCACCTGTTTCTGGACATTACCGGAGCTCGGAACATTGAGTTTCTTGGTAACACCTGCGCGCCCGAAGGCAACGTTGACGAAATATTCGCCGGGTACCAGATGGAACTGCGCCGAACCACCCTCGGAGCTTGCCAGCATCGGCAATTTGCCGTCAGCGCCCGGAATGGGGCTGAAGACGCGCCAGGAAAGGCCTTCCTTCACCGCTTCGCCTTCACTCGTCAGTTTCGCTTCCATGTCGATATCACGGGCGGTGCTTGCGGGGGCATTCGGGGCGGTAGGAGCGGTGAAAGCATTGAGTTTCGGCATTTTAGGCGTGCCGCCAAGCTGCTTGAAGTCCTTGAAAGCGTCTTGCGAAAAGGCTGCCTGTGATAAAACGCCGATCGCGGCGAACGCAATGGCCAGACGTGCCGCGATTTTGATTGCCGACATTTTCGATACCGATTGACTTCTTGATTTTCCCGCATCACTTCAAAACCAATGCCGTGGCTATTTCAAGGCCCATAATTTCGCGATGACAGCACAATGGAAGAATTTTGATCATGACAAGTGACATCAAGCTCCTCGACTATCTCAAGGTTCGCCGCTCCACCCCCGCCCTGCAACTTGCTGAGCCGGGTCCATCGAAAGCGGAAATCGAGGAAATCCTGCGCCTTGCCGTGCGCGTGCCTGACCATGGCAAACTGGCGCCATGGCGCTTCATCGTTTATCGCGGCGAAGACCGCGTGCGTCTCGGAGAAGAAGCGCTCCGGATCGCGCTTGAGAAGAACCCGGAACTGGACCTGCAGCAGCAGGACGCGGAGCGCACCCGCTTCACGCGCGCTCCCGTCGTCATCGCCGTCATCAGCACCGCCAAGCCGCATTTCAAGATTCCGGAATGGGAACAAATCATGTCCGCCGGTGCGGTGTGCCTCAATCTCATCTTCGCCGCCAACGCCAATGGTTTTGCGGCGAACTGGCTGACTGAATGGCTTGCCTTCGACCCGGCCTTCCTGTCGGAACTGGGGATTGCCGCAGACGAGAAGGTCGCCGGATATATTCACATCGGCTCAACGACATTCCCGCTTGTGGAGCGGCCGCGGCCGGAGCTTGCGGATGTGGTAACCTGGGTTGGGGACGTCTGATGTTCTATACCACCGACACCAACCAGCACGGCCTGCCGCATGATCCGTTCAAGGCTATCGTCGCGCCCCGGCCGATCGGCTGGATTGGTTCTAAAGGCCGGGACGGCTCTTTCAACCTGTCGCCCTATTCGTTTTTCAACGCGATTTCGGACCGGCCGAAGCTGGTGATGTTTTCCTCCAGCGGGCGCAAGGACAGCCTTCGCAATGTCGAGGAGACCGGTGTCTTCACCGCCAACCTCGTCAGCCGCCACCTCGTCGACCGGATGAACGCGTCTTCCGCGCCGGTGAACTATGATGTCGACGAGTTCCGGCTTGCCGGTCTGACTGCCGTTGACGGGCGGGTGGTGGATGCGCCTTTCGTGGGGGAGGCGCTGGCCGTTCTGGAATGCCGCGTGACCGAGATCATCCAGCTGAAGGACATCGACGGCACGCCGGCGGACTCGTGGATGGTGATAGGGCAGGTCATGGCGATTCACATCGACGATGCGATCATTCGTGATGGTCGCATCGATATGGGACTGGCACGTCCGGTGGCCCGAATGGGTTACATGGACTACTGCGACGGCGGCAGCGACGTGTTTCAGTTAAAGCGTCCGTCTACTGCGCCGTAGAACTTCTTCGCCGGCAACTGTTAAATTTTATGGTGAACCAAACGTAAACTATTTGCGCCTAGAGTTTTATACATGGCGGCGGCAATGATGCCGTCGTCCATTGTTGCGAATGTGTTTCGAGGCTCAGGTGATCGTACAGGCATTTCTTCGCTGGTCTGAAAAGGCTGGATCGACCGAGCGGGCGAAGGCCGCCAATGCGCTCGGCCGTGCCTATCTGCATTCAGACATGGCGCGGGAGAACCGTGACGCCGCCTATATGGCGATGACCTATCTTCTTGACGACCCTTCTCCGCGCGTGCGGCTGGCACTTGCCGAGGCGCTGGCGGATGATCCCGATGCGCCGCGCGCCATTCTCGTTTCGCTTGCCGAAGACCAGCCGGAGATTGCCTGCACCGTGATTGCCCGCTCGCCGGTTCTCGGCGAGGCCGATCTGGTCGATCTCGCCGGGCGCGGCGAAAGCCTGACACGCGCCTTCATTGCGGCTAGGCGGGGCCTGCCGCGCGGTGTCTGCGCAGCACTTGCCGAAGTCGGTGATCTGCCGGAAACGATGATCCTTCTAGAGAACGACGACGCCTTCATCACACCGTTTTCGCTGCGCCGCATTGCCGAGCGGCATGGCTGCAACGCCGACATTCGCGACCTGCTGCTGTGCCGAGAGGTGCTGCCCGCCGATACCCGCCATCTTCTGATGGCGCGCGTCAGCGAGGCCCTGGCAGGTTCGGCGCTGGTTCATGCCCTGATGGCGCGCAACCGCGCCGACAGTATTTTCCGCGAAGCGGAAGATTCCGCCACCATCCTCATCGCCGCCAATGTTTCGTCGCCGGAGTTGCCGGCGCTGGTGGAGCATCTGCGGCAAAGGCTGGAACTGACACCGGCGCTTCTCATCCATGCCGTCTGTTCGGGCAGGCTGGAGTTTTTCACGGCGGCGATGGTCAATCTCTCAGGTCTCGACGACCGCAAGGTGCGCGCCATTCTGGCGACCGGACGGCCGCACGCGCTGAAGGCGCTGTTCCAGTCCGTCGGTCTTTTGGGCGATGTCGTTGATGTCTTCATTGAGGCGACGCTGATGTGGCGCCGCGCCGCCCGATCGCATCTGTCGCAGGCCGCAGCCTCTGTATCGGCCGAACTGCTTGCGCATTTCCGCAACGTCGATGGTTCCGAAACGCTTTTCGAACTCTTGCACGCCGTGCGTAAACTGACCATTGCCGAGGAACGGCAGAAAGCGCGGCACTATGCGGAAGCGCTGACGGTCGAGGCGGCCTGAGGCTTACTTCTCGAACCGCTTGGCAATCCACGAATAGCTGTTTTCCACCATTCTGACCGGCGTTCCAAGCAGGTGCTTCACGCCTTCGGTGGAGGGCAGGATGCGGCTGACGCGGCTGATCGCCTGTTTTGTCAGGCTCTCTTCTTCCTTTTGCGTGACCTGTGCCGGTGGCTCCTCTGTTCCGGCCGGGGCCGTGGCGGCGGGAGGCTGCGTTGCGGGCGCGTTGCCCGCAGTCTGGGGCGTCTGCTCGCCCGGTGTCTGACACACGGCCACCACGACCGGATAGGACGCATTTGCGAAACGTTCCAGCTCTTTCTCCGACACGGCGTCGCATAGTTCGATGCTCGTCCAGCGCTGCTGCGAGGTGGCGAGGTAATGGCAATCGGTGGCGGTGTCGTCACAGCCTAGGAAAGTCATGAGAACGAGGGCTGTTTTCATGGTGTGTGTTGCCTCTGTCGGGAACTATGCTCTAGAAACTCATCTATCCCGATTGCAGTGACATTACGACGAAATACGCATTTTTTTGAGAGAAAGCAGGCATCGCATTGGCCCCCGAAATCAAGCTTGAAACACCCCGGCAGGAAGCGGTTCTGCGCCTTATCGATCTGTCTAACGTCTATATGGCGTCGCTTTATCCCGCCGAAAGCAATCATCTGGTCGATATCGGCCAGCTGGAAAAGGACAATGTCTCCTTTTTCGTGGCGCGGCATGATGGCCGTGTCGTTGGCTGCGGCGCGCTGGTGGAGGCGGGTGACGGTACGGCGGAGGTTAAGCGCATGTTCGTCGATCCAGAGGCGAGGGGATTGCGGATCGGCAAGCTGATCATGGATACGCTCATTGCGCGCGGCGCCGAGCTTGGGCTTACCGCCATCCGGCTTGAAACCGGCATCAGCCAGCCGGAGGCGATCGGTCTTTACCGCAAGGCGGGGTTTGTCGAGATTGAGGCGTTTGCGCCCTATAAGCCGGACCCGCTCAGCCTGTTCATGGAGAAGACGCTTTAAAGGCGAGGCGGGCGCTATCGGCGCGCTTTGCAGAACACTCGATGCCGCCCTTGGCGATGTCATCCTCGGCCTCGTGCCGGGGATCTGCCGACGTCTGGTAACATCGTTGGGTTGCAGATGCCAGGGACAGGCCCGAGCATGACGAAGACGAGGTTTAAGACGCTGCTTTTCGGAACGCCGTCGCTTCGTTGCTATCCTCTTCACGCGCAACGATGTCGTCGAGCGGGTCATTTTCAGCTGTAGGGGTCGGCGGAACGTCGACGGTGGCGCCAGCGGAGATTTCTACTTCACGCACCCATTCCCGCCAGATTGCCACCAGCAGCGCCATCAGCACCGGGCCGATGAAGAGGCCGAGGAAGCCCATGGTCTTGACGCCGCCGACGAGGCCGAAAAAGGTCGGCAGGAAAGGCAGCTTGATCGGGCCGCCGACGAGTTTCGGACGGATGGTCTTGTCGACGATGAAAAGCTCTACCGAACCCCAGATGAATAGCCCCAGGCCATAAGCGGGAGAGCCGCTGGCGACCAGATAGATCGATACGAGAGTGAAAGAAAGCGGCGCGCCGCCCGGGATGAGCGCCATGACACCGGTGAGCACGCCGAGTGTGACGGGCGAGGGGACGCCGGCAATCCAGTAGGCGATGCCGAGGATTATGCCTTCGCCGATGGCGATCAATGTCATGCCCGTGACGGTGGAGCTGATGGTGGCTGGCACGACGCGGGAAATGCGCTCCCACCGCGTCGGCAGGATGCGTTCCCCCACAAGATCGACCTGATGGGAGAAGCCGGCACCGTTGCGATAGACAAAGAACAGCGCGATCAACATGAACAGCAGGGTCAGCACGAGGTGGAACGCGCCGTTGCCCGCGGCGAGGATCGCCCGGTAGATATTGCCGATATTGGCACCGCTGACGAGCTGGATCACTTCGCCGATCGCACCCGGTGTGCCGATATATTTCACCCACTGCTCGCCGAGCCAGGAGCCTACGCCGGGCAGCGCCGCGATCCAGTCTGGCACGGGTGCGCCCACCTTGTTGACATGCACCGCCCAGCCGAACCATTCGCGGATTTCGCTGGCCGTATAGGAAGCGGCGATGAAAATCGGCACCACGAGGAAGGTGAGGATGAGGATGATGGCGATGGAGGCGCCGAGCGTGGTGTTGCCGCCCACCTGCCGCAGAAGCCGCGTGTAGACCGGCCAGCTGGCGAAGCCGATGACAAGGGCCGCCAGAACCGGAACGAGAAAGCCGTGGAAGAAGTAGATGCCCGCAAGGGCGACGAGAACTAGCAGCCAGCGCGCAGCCGATATTGGCGGGATCAGGGCGATCCGCGTCGGGCTTGCAGGACCAAGCCATCTCGGTTCGCCACTGGGCTTACGGCTGTCAATATTACTCACGGCAGGCTCTTTCTCGCATTCTCCCCGAAGGGTGCATTCACTCTGTCACACCAATACATATAAGTGCAATATAGCCGTATCACATTACCGTTGTGTGTTTATCGCTCAGCCTATTGAACGATTTTGGTAAAAATAGAACATCGGTCTTGGCGCGCGCATTGAAATATGACAATTGAACTCCGTTTTTATTGCGGCCTCCGCTTGCCGCGCACGCTCTTCAGGTCACGCCATGCTGCGCCGTTTCTTCGCCTATTACCGTCCCTATCGCGGTCTGTTTATTCTCGATTTTTCCTGCGCGGTTCTGTCGGGCGTGCTCGAACTCGGCTTTCCGATGGCGGTGAAGGTCTTTGTGGACGTGCTGTTGCCGGGCGGTGAGTGGGGCATCATCCTTGCCGCCTCCGTCGGGTTGCTCGTCATCTATGTCCTGAATACGGGTCTGATGGCGACAGTCACCTATTGGGGACATATGCTCGGCATCAATATCGAGACCGACATGCGGCGGCTGGCTTTCGACCACCTGCAGAAGCTCTCCTTCCGCTATTTCGACAACCAGAAGACCGGTCATCTGGTTGGCCGGCTGACGAAGGATCTGGAAGAGATCGGCGAGGTAGCCCATCACGGCCCCGAGGATCTGTTCATCGCCATCATGACCTTCATCGGCGCATTCCTGCTGATGCTGTCGGTCAATGTGCCGCTGGCGCTTGTCACCGCTGCCGTCGTGCCTGTCACCGCCTGGGTGACGAGCCGTTACGGTGGCCGTATGACGCAGAACTTTCGCGCGCTCTATGGTCGGGTAGGCGATTTCAACGCCCGTATCGAGGAAAATGTCGGTGGCATGCGGGTGGTGCAGGCCTTTGCCAATGAGGACCACGAACGCGCGCTGTTTGAGAAGGACAACCAGAAATACCGCCGCACGAAGCTGGATGCCTACAAGATCATGGCTGCCAGCACTTCGCTCAGCTACATGAGCATGCGGCTGACGCAGATGATCGTGATGATCTGCGGCGCCTGGTTCGTGCTGCATGGCGGCCTGACGGAAGGCGGCTTCGTTGGCTTCCTGCTTCTGGTCGGCGTGTTTTTCCGCCCGGTGGAAAAGATCAACTCGGTCATCGAGACCTATCCGAAGGGCATTGCCGGTTTTCGCCGCTTTACCGAGCTTCTGGACACGGCGCCGGATATCATCGACGCACCGGATGCGATCGAGGCACCGGCGCTTTCCGGCGCCATTGAATATCGCCATGTCGGTTTCGGTTATGCCGAGGGCAAGCAGGTTCTCGACAATATCGACCTGAAGATCAATGCGGGCGAGACGGTGGCTTTCGTCGGGCCTTCGGGGGCGGGCAAAACGACGCTTTGCTCGCTGCTGCCGCGCTTTTATGATGTCACCAGCGGTTCGATCACCATTGACGGCATCGATATCCGCAAGATGAAGCTTGCCTCGCTGCGCAACCAGATCGGAATCGTGCAGCAGGATGTGTTCCTGTTTGGCGGCACGATCCGCGAGAATATCGAATATGGCCGGCTCGGCGCTTCCGATGTCGAAATCATGGATGCGGCGCGGCGTGCCCGGCTGGATGGCGTCATCGAAGCGATGCCGATGGGGCTCGACACTGTCATCGGTGAGCGTGGCGTGAAACTTTCCGGTGGTCAGAAACAGCGTCTTGCCATTGCCCGCATGTTCCTCAAGAACCCGCCTATCCTCATTCTCGACGAGGCGACCTCGGCGCTGGATACCGAAACCGAGCGGGCCATCCAGCAATCGCTGACGGAGCTTGCCAAGGGCCGCACAACGCTCGTCATCGCCCACCGGCTGGCAACGATCCGCGATGCGTCACGCATCGTTGTGGTGGACCAGACGGGTATTGCCGAGACCGGCGCCCATGCCGAGCTTCTGGCCGCCAAGGGCCATTATAGCCGCCTGCATGAGGCGCAGTTCAGCGGGCATCTTCAGGGTCTGAGTTAAGCGACGCATCTTGCGCCGCATATCAGGCGTTCTCCGCTGCGTTTTCCTCGATGATGCCGGTATTCGGCTCGGGCTTGCCGGGATGGCTGGTGACGAGATAACCCATGGCGACAGCGGCGGCGACGATGACCAGCAGCACCACGCCGCTGATGGTCATCAGCCAGTCGCGCGGCCTTCGCTGCGCCATGATATATTTCGGCCACCGGTAAGGCTGGTTCGCCACGCTGAATTTATTGCCGTCTCGCATGAACTTCCCCGGACTATTGTCGCTTCGTGACAGACAAACGCGGGCATGCACGCGGCTGTTCCGCAATGGCGGGGCAGAGGCGATGACAACCCCGTGAGGTTTCGCGGTAGGATTGGCCGTGGGTCCCCCTTGTTCGCTGGTCACTACACGACGGAGAAGAGTCTTTTCAGCCCAGAGACTTTGGCTTGCTGGCTTCCGGCTTAAGGCTGGAATGACCGAGGAGGGGTCTCATTTCATTAAATCCATGAAGCGTTGCGCCGGTGCTTGCGTTCAGGCCGAATGTTACTGCGGCCTCTCGCGCCGGCACACAGCTTCGAAACTCCACTTGCCAGTCCACACCCTTTTATGCGAATGATTTGCAATTGCATTAATTCTATTTCCATTTGAAAGTTCGCAAGATGGACAAGCCTGTCTTTGGATGGCGGCGGAATGGCGACGATCTCTCGCTGTCCGACGTTCACAGCTCGATCAAGATAAGCCCGAATGCCGGTACGTTTCGCCGGGCGATGGCGTTCTTCGGACCCGGATATCTCGTCGCGGTCGGTTACATGGACCCCGGCAACTGGGCAACGTCGCTCGCCGGCGGTTCCAAGTTTGGCTACACGCTGCTGACGGTGGCGTTGATATCGAACATCATGGCCGTCGTTCTACAGGCGCTCTGTGCCCGTCTGGCGATTGCTTCCGGGCGCGATCTGGCGCAGGCCTGTCGCGATGCCTATCCGAAACCGGTGGCGATGGTGCTCTGGCTGCTGGCCGAAATCGCAATCATCGCGACTGATATCGCCGAGGTCATCGGGACGGCTATCGGCCTCAACCTGATTTTCGGCATTCCGCTCGAACTGGGCGTCCTCATCACGGCGCTTGACGTGTTCCTGATCCTTTATCTGCAAAGGCTTGGCTTCCGCTGGGTGGAAGCGCTTGTCATCACGCTTCTCGGCGTCATCGCGGTGTGTTTCGCCATTCAGCTGGCGCTGGCAGACCCCGACTGGAGCCAGGTGATTCGTGGTTTTGCGCCGACGACGGAGATCGTCACCAACCCCGAGATGCTCTATCTGGCGCTTGGCATTCTGGGCGCGACGGTGATGCCGCATAATCTCTATCTGCATTCAGGGATCGTGCAGACGCGCGCCATCGGCGAGACGCTGGCCGAAAAACGCGAGGCGCTCAAATTCGCGACACTCGATTCAACCATCGCCCTGACGTTTGCTCTCGTCATCAATGCCGCGATCCTCATCCTCGCAGCGGCGACCTTCAACAAAACGGGTCAGACGAATGTTGCCGAACTGGGTGAAGCGCATAGTCTGCTCGCGCCGCTGCTCGGCCTTGCGATTGCGCCGACGCTGTTCGGGGTGGCGCTTTTGTGCTGTGGCATCAATTCCACCGTTACGGCAACGCTTGCGGGCCAGATCGTGATGGAAGGTTTCCTCAAGATGCGGCTTGCCCCGTGGCTGCGCCGCCTCATCACCCGAGGCATCGCCATCATCCCCGCCGCCGGCGTCACCATCGCCTTCGGCGAAAGCGGCACGTCTCAGCTGCTGATACTGACGCAGGTGGTCTTAAGCCTGCAACTTTCCTTCGCCGTCTTCCCGCTGGTCATGTTCACCGCCGACCGCGCCAAGATGGGCGAACTTTGCGCCCCGCGATGGCTCTCGGCGTTTGCATGGCTTATCGCGGTGGTAATTGCGGCGCTGAATGTGAAGCTGCTGTTTGATTTTGTGGGGTAAGGCGCGTCAGGCCGCGCCTCTACGGAGCGCGGCCGCCGTTCCCCCGGGATCGACGGCGATGACTATCAGATAGGCGCGGGCAGGTTGATCCGGCTCGCTGCGGCCCTGTTCCCAATCACGCAAGGTGCCCAGCGGAATATGATAACGGGCGGAAAACTCTTCCTGCGTCAGTTTCAGCGCCCGGCGAGTGATCTTGATGCGCGGCATTCTCGAGGCGGAGGCGAGCTGTTCGGCGGAAAGCGGTGGATTGTCGGGGTCAGCAAGCGCGTTGGTTTCCGCTTCTTCGTCGGTCATTGCGTGAAGACGCGCCCAGTCGGTTTGATCGGTTTTACCAGCCATTGTCGTCATATTCCTTGCGCTCTGCGCGCGTCGAATGTGTTGACTGCTACTTCGATGGTGGCTTTCCTGCTGCTGCCAATTTTGCGTCCAACGCGGCTTTTTTCTGAGCTGCGATTGCGGGACGTTCGTAAAAGTGTTCGAACAGCTCTTCTAATATTTCAAGGCACCATTCGGCTTCTTCTGCCTCAACATCAATCACTTGCAAGGTTGTTTTTTCATCTATTGGATGAGCTGAGAAGTTTCCAAAATTACGGATAGCATCGACCGTTTCGTGTAATCCAATCGGTAACGCTTTTTTGGGATCCGTCTCATTAATTAATGCGTCGATCTGTTTTGCTAAATCCGTCGCCTTGTAATCTAGGCTGTTTAGAATGTTTTGCAGGCATCTCCGGGAAAGAGCTGCTGAAGCTTTGGCGCTAATGGGAAGAACATCGCACGCTTCTAGGTAATCTCGAGTAATGTCATCTGGAACAAATTGCGAAATTGAGCCGCGGTTGGGACTCATTGGTTCAACCATCCGTGCGTTACCGGATGGGCTTTCGATAACAATAGTCAATTTTTTGCAGCTTGGACATACAGCCGTTTCGTAGGACCAGTTTGTAACATAACCGTTGCGGCTAAAGCTGCCAGGAACCCAATTTTCATGGAAATTAATATTGCAATGTGGGCAGCGCATATATGCCTCCAATAAAAAGTCCCGCAGTGAACCTTAATCACTGCGGGACATATTCACTTCACCTTCCAAGACTGGAAAGTGGATTCACCACTTATCCATGTATTTCTTAAGAGCAACCGCTCGTCGCACCACAAGTATCGCACTTCTCACAAGTGCCATTGCGCACCATCGTGAAGTTCTGGCATTCCGAGCACATGTTGCCGGTATAGCCTTGCGCGATCGAGCGCATGCGGCGTTCGTTTTCCTTCTTCTTGGCTTCCGCTTTGGCCGATGCCGCGTCGGCGGCGGCCTTGTCGGAGAAGAGGGCGGTGGCGGTCTGCTTGGCTTCCTGAACCACGTCGTCGATTACCTCTTCGGCAATCTCTTCCGCCAGTTCCTTGGCGCGTTCTTCATAATCGCGCTTGAAGGAGACGATTTCCGAGGTGGAGATCGCGACTGTCGGTTCCAGCTTGCGGGCGGCTGAGCCTGCAAAGGAAGTGACGTTGGCCGAGGCGCGGGCGGGCGCTGCCGTTGCCGAGCCCTTGGGTTCGGAAGCAGCACGTTCGCCTTCGTTGTTGGAAACCAGCGTCGGCTTGTAACCGCGTGTCCAGCCGGTGGAGAGCAGATTGGTCTTGCCTTCCTGGATGCCCTTGCCGAGTGCGGTATTGGAGAAGTCAGACGTATCGACATGAGCAAGGTCGTGGCGGCCGAGATAGGATACGGCGAGTTCGCGGAACACGTAGTCGAGGATCGACGTGGCGTTCTTGATCGCGTCGTTGCCCTGCACCATGCCGGCCGGCTCGAACTTGGTGAAGGTGAAAGCCTCCACATATTCTTCCAGCGGCACGCCATATTGCAGGCCAAGCGAAATGGCGATGGCGAAGTTGTTCATCATCGCACGGAAGGCAGCGCCTTCCTTGTGCATGTCGATGAAGATTTCGCCGATGCGGCCGTCACCGAATTCACCGGTGCGCAGATAGACCTTGTGACCGCCGACCGTTGCCTTCTGGGTGTAACCCTGACGGCGGTTCGGCAGCTTTTCACGCTCGCGCGATACCCGCTCGATGACGCGCTCGACGATCTTTTCGGTGATCGTCACGGCCTGCTGGGCGAGCGGCTGCTGGATCAGTTCTTCAACGAAGTCTTCGTCGTCCTCATCTTCCACCAGCGAAGCGTTGAGCGGCTGGGAAAGCTTGGAGCCATCGCGGTAAAGGGCGTTGGCCTTGAGCGCCAGCTTCCAGGACAGCATGTAGGCTGCGCCGCAATCTTCCACGGTTGCATCATTCGGCATGTTGATCGTCTTGGAGATCGCACCCGAAATGAACGGCTGTGCTGCCGCCATCATGCGGATATGCGATTCGACCGAGAGATAACGCTTGCCGATCTTGCCGCAGGGGTTGGCGCAATCGAATACGGCCAAGTGCTCGTTCTTGAGGAACGGTGCACCTTCCAGCGTCATCGCACCGCAGACGTGCACGTTGGCCGCTTCGATGTCCTTTTTGCTGAAGCCGAGGTGCTCCAGCAGGTTGAAGCTCATGTCGGACAACTGCTCGTCGGAAACCTTGAGCGTGCCCTTGAGGAAATCGGCGCCCAGCGTCCACTGGTTGAAGACGAACTTGATGTCGAAGGCGCTTTTCAGCGCGCCGTTGACGGCTTCGATCTTCTCATCGGTGAAGCCCTTGGCCTTCAGCGTCGAGGGATTGATCGCAGGTGCCTGGTTGAGATTGCCGTGGCCAACGGCATAGGCTTCGATTTCGGCGATCTGGCTTTCCGAATAACCGAGCGAACGCAGGGATTCCGGCACGGCGCGGTTGATGATCTTGAAGTAGCCGCCGCCGGCGAGCTTCTTGAATTTCACCAGCGCGAAGTCCGGCTCGATGCCGGTCGTGTCGCAATCCATCACGAGGCCGATCGTACCTGTCGGCGCGATAACGGTGGTCTGGGCGTTGCGGTAGCCGTGCTTTTCGCCAAGCTCCAGCGCCTTGTCCCAGGCAGCCGTGGCGTGGGCGACAAGGTCCTGATCCGTGCAATCGGAATGGATGAGGGCAACCGGGTTCACCGACAGGCCTTCATAACCGTAGGAAAGGCCATGGGCGGCGCGGCGGTGGTTGCGGATGACGCGCAGCATGTTGTCGCGGTTCGGCGCAAAGCCCGGGAAGGGGCCAAGCTCGCCGGCCATTTCAGCCGAGGTGGCATAGGAAACGCCGGTCATGATGGCGGTCAGCGCACCGGCGATAGCGCGGCCTTCGTCGCTGTCATAGGGAATGCCCGAGGACATCAGCAGGCCGCCGATATTGGCGTAACCGAGGCCGAGCGTGCGGTATTCGTAGGAGCGTTCGGCAATCTGGCGCGAGGGGAACTGCGCCATCATGACCGAGACTTCGAGAACGACGGTCCACAGGCGAACCGCATGTTCGTAATCGGCGATGTCGATGCGCTTCGTTGCCTGATCCTTGAACTGAAGCAGGTTTAGCGAAGCAAGGTTGCAGGCCGTGTCGTCGAGGAACATATATTCCGAGCACGGGTTGGAAGCACGGATCGGGCCTTCGGCCGGCGAGGTGTGCCAGTCGTTCATGGTGGTGTTGAAGTGCAGGCCGGGGTCTGCCGATGCCCAGGCGGCGTGGGAGATCTTTTCCCAGAGGTCGCGGGCCTTCAGCGTCTTCATGACCTTGCCGTCCTTGCGGGCGGTCAGGTTCCAGTCACCGTCGTTTTCAACAGCGCGCAGGAAGTCATCCTTCAGCGATACGGAGTTGTTGGAATTCTGGCCTGAAACCGTGAGGTAGGCTTCGGAATCCCAATCCGTGTCGTAGGTCTTGAACTGGATGTCCTTGTAACCCTGCTGCGCGAACTGGATGACGCGCTTGACGTAGTTTTCCGGCACCATGTCCTTCTTGGCAGCGCGGATTTCGCGCTTCAGGGCAGGGTTCTTGGCCGGGTCGAAGCAATCGCCGTTATCTGCCTCGCAGTTGACGCAGGCCTTCATGATTGCCTTGAGGTGCTTGGCAACGATCTTGGAACCGGTGACGAGAGCGGCAACCTTCTGCTCCTCGTTCACCTTCCAGTCGATATAGGCTTCAATATCGGGATGGTCGGCATCAACGACGACCATCTTGGCTGCACGGCGGGTGGTGCCGCCGGACTTGATTGCGCCGGCTGCCCGGTCGCCGATCTTGAGGAAGCTCATCAGGCCGGAGGACTTGCCGCCGCCGGAAAGCTTTTCGCCTTCGCCGCGCAGGTAGGAGAAGTTGGAGCCGGTACCGGAACCGTATTTGAACAGGCGCGCTTCACGCACCCACAGGTCCATGATGCCGCCTTCGTTGACCAGATCGTCTTCGACAGACTGGATGAAGCAGGCATGCGGTTGCGGATGTTCGTAAGAGGACTTGGACTTGGTCAGCTTCCCGGTGAAGGGGTCGACGTAGAAGTGGCCCTGGCCCGGGCCGTCGATGCCATAGGCCCAGTGCAGGCCGGTGTTGAACCACTGCGGGCTGTTGGGGGCTACACGCTGGGTCGCCAGCATATAGGCAAGCTCGTCGCGGAAGGCGAGTGCGTCTTCCTCGGTGGAGAAATATTTGCCCTTCCAGCCCCAGTAGGTCCAGGTGCCGGCAAGGCGGTCGAAAACCTGACGCGCATCGGTTTCGGAGCCATAACGCTCACCCTCGGGGAGGTCCTTCATGGCCTTCTCATCGGCAACCGAACGCCACAGGAAGGAAGGAACATCGTTTTCCTCAACCTTCTTAAGCACCCTCGGCACGCCGGCCTTGCGGAAGTATTTCTGCGCCAGAACGTCGGTCGCGACCTGGCTGAACTGCGCGGGAACGTCGATATCCGCCAGACGGAACACGATGGAACCGTCCGGGTTCTTGATTTCACTGACGGCCTTGCGGAATTCGATTTCCGCATAAGACGATTGGCCGGGCTTCGTGAAGCGGCGTTCGATGCGCATGGTTTCGTGTCCTCGTCCATTGGGCGCCCGGCAAAGGGCGCAAAAATTCGTTCCAGCCGTGCGAACTATGCGCGCAGCCGGTTTTTGCCGATCTGTAAGGGATGTTCATCCTTGGATGTGATCCCTGTATCTCGTGGCTTATTCGGCTGCAAGAGTCATGTGAGTACTAAATATAGTATCAACAGCTTCCTGCCGCCAGTCCCCGCGTCATGTTTTTGGCGGTATCCGCAAGGCACGCAAAATCCACCGGCGAACCGCCCCCTGATGGTCGGGACGCCCCTTCTGGACTTGCGAACTGAGATTGAAAGGAACCGGCCTCGTTACTTTCCGGTCCGTTGCCGCCGCAACATAACTGTCACTTTCCTCCTGCGGCATAGATTCGTCAAGCCATAGATTGAAACCGTTTTTTAACCACAAGATATTGTGTGCAGTGCCTGTGGAAAACGGGGATAGCAAAAGCGTTCAAAAAAATCAGTGACTTGGCGTGAGACTTTGAAGCTTGTGCGAGGCTGGTTTCCGCAGCGGAAAGCGAAAACCCCGCATTTCCGGGGTGCGGCATAAAGGCGACACTGCGGTTTTTCCGTGTTTTTTTGCCGTTACCAAAAAAGCATTTCCACACAAAAAAACCGCCCCGAAGGGACGGCTTTTCAGGCATGGTTTTGGGTTGCGACAGGCGATCAGCCGCGCGATCCCTTGGCGATCGGTTCCTGATAGGTGAAGCCCATGTCCCAGGGGAAATAAATCCAGGTGTCCTGGCTGACCTCGGTGACAAAGGTGTCAATGGTCGGCACGCCCTTCGGCTTGGCGTAAACGCAGGCAAAATGCGCCTTCGGCAACATTTCGCGCACTTCCAGTGCGGTCTTGCCGGTGTCGGTCAGATCGTCAACGACGAGCACGCCTTCGCCGCCGTCGGACATCAGCTCCGGCGCCACGCCCTTCAGGAGAACCGTGTCGCCCTGGTTGACGTAATCGTGGCGGGTGGCGATGCAGACCGTATCGATCAGGCGGATGTTCAGCTCGCGGGAAATGATCGCTGCCGGCACGAGACCGCCGCGGGTGATACAGACGATCGCCCGGAACTCCCGGCCAAGGCCGGCAAGACGCCACGCAAGCGCGCGGGCGTCGCGGTGAAACTGATCCCAGGTTACGGGAAAGGCTTTATCGGGAAGGGACATGTCGTCTACCATCTGGTCAAAATTGTCGATGGCTTTGGCTAATAGCCGCAAGACCTGCAAAAAGGCAAGCATTGCGCGCAGGCTCTTGCGGCTTCATCCACGGCTACCGGTGTTTAACGCGACAGAAGCGTCATCGCCGTCATGGAATCGAGCAGCGTGCGCGTCACGCCGCCGAACAACAGTTCCCACCAGCGGGAATGGCCGTAGGCGCCCATGACCAGAAGGTCGATGCTGTGGTCTGACAGCCGGTTTTCGATAGCCGCCTGCGGCGAGATGCCGGCGATTTTTTCCTGCGAGGTTACCGTGACGTTGACGCCGTGGCGGGCGAGTGTTGCGGCCAGTTCGGTTCCGGCAAGTCCAGACGATTGCGTTTCGCTCTCGGCCTGATCGACGGAGAAGATCTCGACGCTCTCGGCTGCAATCAGGAAGGGCAGGGCATCGAAGGTGGCGCGTGTTGCCTCGCGGGAACCGTTCCAGGCGATCAGCACACGCTTGACCGGTTTGGCAACCGTCAGCACATGCGGAACGAGAAGAACAGGGCGGCCGCTTTCATGGAGAAAGCCGTCTATATCCGAGCGGCTGTCGGAGAGTGCGGAGGAGTTGCTCTGGCGGGCGACGATGAGATCGGCGCAGCGCGCGCTATCGATTGCCGATGACGAGGCGTAACCCACCGAGGTTACAAAGCTGCGCCACTCATGCGAGATGCCATTGGCAGACAGCGTGTGTTCGAAGAGGTTTCCAACATCCGTGGTTTCCTTGTGCGCCACGTCCTGAAGCACCTGAACGGTAGCGGGGTCGGGAATTTCCATCGGCGCGACGAGCGGAACGGCGGCCAGCGTTTCCATGTGCAGGCCAATCACATGCGAGGAAAACTGGTTGGCAAGACTTACCACGAAATCGCCGAGCTTTTGCGTGTTCTCCACATTGTCGATCACTGCCAGTATCGTTTTGTAACCCATTTTTTTGCTCCTCGGTGACGCGTCGTTTTTGGGAGAGTGGCTGCCTTTGCCGGGTGCCACCTTGATTTTGGTCAATCCGCTTCAGTCTCAGGCGGTTGCATCGCCCTTGCTGGCCGACAGTGTTTTTTCCTGACCAATGGTTTCGATCATCGTCGCCACTGCATCCGCCGCCGCTTTCAGGACGGTGGCATCACGGGCGCGCACGACGATCTCCGTCGAAAAGCGTTGTCCGTCATATTTCGGGTAGGAGCCGATGCTGGTTTCCGGGTGCGCTTTCTGGATTGCGGTCAGCGGCGTGCCGATGTCACCTTCGCCATAGGGAGACCGCACCGACTGCGACATGACTTTCGCGCCGGTGCGCAGCGTTGGCATGACATTATCCAGCATGGCCTGAAACACCTGCGGAACGCCGGCCATGACGTGGACGTTGCCGATGACGAAGCCGGGGGCGACCGAGACGGGATTGGCGATGTGGCTTGCCCCCCTTGGCATGCGTGCCATGCGCTTGCGCGCTTCGGTGAATTCCATCTCGCGCACACGGTACATGTCACCCAATATCCGCAAAGCCTCGGCATCGTGCTCGCAGGGCAGGCCGAAAGCCACGGATACCGCATCAGCGGTGATGTCGTCATGGGTCGGGCCGATGCCGCCGGAGGTGAAGACATAATCATAGCGGGCGCGCAGCGCATTCAGCGCTTCGACGATTGCATGCTCCTCGTCGGCGACGATGCGCACTTCCTTCAAGTCTATTCCGGACATGGTGAGCACATCCGCGAGGTGCCCGATATTCTTGTCCTTGGTGCGTCCCGACAGCAATTCGTCGCCGATGGCGAGCATGGCGGCGGTCACGACGGATGGGGTGGGTGAGGGATTGGACATGGGGGTACTCGTCAGCTGTTTTGTCCGACGTTAGTCCGCCGCCCGGTGAATGCAAAGCGGTTTTGAAAAAATGTCTATCTGTGAAAGGTTGACGTTCCGGCGTTTCGTTCACTGATTGCGAACAGTGCGTATGCGGATGCACCGCTGGTGTGGGACCTGCCTCTGGGCTACCTTTGCATCACATGCTTGTAACTGGTCACCACTAATGATCATCGCGTTCTTAAAAAGGCTTCTGGCTGGTACGCCTGAGACGATTAACCCTAAGGATACAAAGAAAATGACAAAAGTTCTTGTGCTTTATTATTCATCTTACGGCCATATCGAGACGATGGCATATGCCGTTGCCGAAGGCGTGAAGTCTGCCGGCGCGGAAGTTGTCGTCAAGCGCGTTCCGGAACTGGTTCCTGAGGAAGTCGCCAAATCCTCGCACTTCAAGCTCGATCAGGCTGCTCCCATCGCGACTGTTGACGAACTGGCAGAATACGATGCCATCATCGTCGGCGCCGGCACCCGCTTCGGCACGGTTGCCTCACAGATGCGCAATTTCTGGGACCAGACCGGCGGTCTGTGGTTTGGCGGCAAGCTTGTCGGCAAGGTCGGCTCGGCCTTCACGTCGTCGGCCACGCAGCACGGCGGTCAGGAATCGACCATCCTTGGTTTCCTCCCCACCTTCCTGCACCACGGCATGGCCGTTGTCGGTCTGCCCTATGCTTTCCAGGGCCAGATGGGCGTCGATGAAATCAAGGGCGGCTCGCCTTATGGCGCCTCCACCATCACCGATGGCGACGGCTCGCGTCAGCCTTCTGCTATCGAACTGGAAGCAGCACGCTATCAGGGCGCACATGTCGCCAAGCTGGCCGCCAAGCTTTCCGCTTGAGCCTGCATTGCTGGAAAAAGAAATGCGGCCCGAAAGGCCGCATTTTCTTACCCCGGCATCTAACGTCGCCGGTACCGCAGGGAATGATTTTTAAGGCGGGTCAGATCGGCAGGTTGACCATGAAAAGGCAGCTTGCAATCACGACGCCGAGCATGGAAATTTCGAGAAAACCATTCAATCCGTCACGCATTTCAATCCTCCTTGTTGATCGAAGAGAGAACGGAAAAGATTTATCGCGGTTCCATAACAGCAGAATGAAATTTAGGAAATTTTAATGCCCTGCCGCTCCGCCACAATACGGAGTGGACATCGGTGCTTCAGCCGGTAACGACGAAGGCGACCACGAGGTGGCCGAGAAGGCCGATGGCGAGGCAGGAGAGGAGAAATATGAACAGGGCTTTTTTCATGTTTCCAGAAGCTTCCATCTGATTTAACCCTTTAAACCTGTTTTCCTGACTTGTTTCGCCTCAGGACGCCATTTTAATTCTCGACCATGGGTCTTGATGCCGTCAGGCCTTGATGTCGAGACCAGCCTCGATTGCGGCAGCGATGAAGGCCTTGCGCGCATCCTCCGGCTTTTTCCTGCCGGCATCGACGGCGGCGCAGACCAGCAACGCCGCGTCCAACGCATCGCCATCCTCTATCGGCCAATCCTCGATCATGGCCCAGGACGCCGCCTGCGTGGTCTCGATGCTCGTATAGTCGCCCGGCGTTTCGAACGCGATCAGGACGGGTTTTTGCCAGCGCGTGTTCATCGCTCATCCGTGTTGGTTATCGTGCCCGGCTCTAAACCAAGCGGGCAGAATGCGCAATTGGTTTCGGTTGGCTTGCGGTGCGGTCAGTCGTCGCGTCCGAACAGCCAATCGCGAATGATGCGGCGGTCTATGAGTTCGAGCGAGCGATCGGGCGCAATGCGATAGGTTTCCACCGCCCTCGTGCTGCCGTCGATGCGGAACTCGTGGCTGAAGGTACTGCCGATCGGCGATTTCGTCAGCTTGGTGCGCGGCTGGCCCTTATAGGTGATGCTGCCGGGGATCGGTTCGACATAAGCGGCCGGGCCTGTGGTCGTGCAGCCCGCAAGCGTAAGCGCGATTGCGGCCAATGATACGAGCGTTTTCATCCTGTCCTCCGAAGTGCGTCTGCGAAAACGATATGGAGGCGCAACGGTTCCCCGCGAGTGATAAAGGGCAGAGCTATTCGCACCTGCTACTTGCGTCTCGGATTTTGAGTGTCGCGCGCGACCCAGCGGAAGAAAGCGTAGACGAGCAGGCCGAAGATGAAAAGCGGGATGAGGTTCGCAAAACCGGACATATGATTCTCATTTCTCCCTCCCGATCCGGGGTCTAACCGGAGAGAAAGAGGCAAGGCAAGCGTGGCGTGCAGCGCCGCAGGTAAAATGTCCGTGTGCCTGTTTGGGGAACGGTTTGCGTGCGGCGGGAAGATCGCCGGAGAAGAAGGAAACAGGTGAGACCTGGCGCACTGCCAGTGATACCAGGTCTCCCAGTCCCCCGCCAGTTTCAGGGAACGGGTGACTTGATTTAGTATGACGAACGGCATGCGATATACATAGACCGAGAAATTACCTCGAATAAATCGCTACCTTGGTCGATCACCCCGGGGCCTGAGCGTGGTGCGTAGCTAATTGCTGCCGCCATGCGCGCACGACCCGCCGCGTTGTCCGCAAATGCCGTTTAACCCGTTGAATCGGCTGGAGATGCATTCTCGGCCCACGCCATAAGCGGATGAAGTAAACGGAACTTTTTGCGTGTTTGATCATTAAATACAGCGCATACCTATTATTCATGGAGGGCTAAACATGATCGGCACCATTCTCGTTATCCTCATCATTCTTTTCCTGATCGGTGCTTTGCCAAGCTGGGGTTACCACAATTACGGTTATGGTCCCTCGGGTGGCCTCGGACTGGTTCTGGTCATCGTCCTCGTTCTTGTTCTGCTGGGTCGCATCTGATCGATCCGCATTGAAGATGCAGCGACTGCCCGCACCCGCGCAAAAGCGCCGGTTGCGGGCATTGTTTCTTCTGGAATATGAGTGAGATACAAAAAATGACGGAATCCGAAGGGCTTAGGACGTGGACTATTGCCCTTTGTCCATCGGATCGGAAAAAACAGCACATTCGGAACGAACCCTCTTGCGCGCATAATGGATTCGTTCTAAATGCCCGCCATCGCTCGAATTCATGAGCGTGTGAGGCCTCGTGGCGGAGTGGTGACGCAGAGGACTGCAAATCCTTGTACCCCGGTTCAATTCCGGGCGAGGCCTCCAAAAATTTCACCGAATAAAACCTGTTTTTTTGAACCTTTGGCTAACATTGCGGTCATCGGCTGCCCTTGCCGTTCTAAAAAATCCCGGCCATTTCGCTTTTTCCAGCACTTAGGGCTCACCGCGCTTGAAAGCGCAGGCTTGGGCAATTATGAGATTGTTTAAAGGCGAGGGGAGACCCGCGCCGTTTTGAGCTTTTGGGGCCGAGGCTTCCCGACCGGCATCCGCGAAATTGAGGCGATAACGATATGATGGATTTCGAAACCGCACGCGCCAATATGGTCGACAGCCAGTTGCGCACGACCGACGTGACGTCGCATTCTGTGCTGAAGGCGTTTTTGAGCGTGCCGCGCGAAGCTTTCGTGCCGGCGGGTGTGCGGCAGATTGCCTATGTGGACGAGGATCTGCAGATCTGTCCCGCCCGGGATGGTCGCCCGGCCCGTTACGTCATGAAGGCCTCGCCGCTGGCGAAGCTTTTGCAGCTTGCGGCGGTGACCAAGGAAGACGTGGTGCTGGAAGTCGGCGGCGGCGCCGGTTATACCGCGGCCATCCTGTCCCAGCTCGCCGGTTCGGTGGTTTCGCTCGAATGCGACGAAACGCTGGCAGCTGAGGCGACTGAGACGCTGGCCTCGCTCGGATATGACAATGTTGCTGTTGTCACCGGCGATCTCGAAAATGGTTATGCGGGCGAAGCACCCTATGACCTGATTTTCATCAACGGCTCTGTAGAGGAAGTGCCGGCGGCACTGACCGACCAGCTGCGCGATGGTGGACGTCTGGTTGTCGTTGTCGGATACGGTAACGCTGCCAAGGCAACCGTTTACCGTCGCGATGGCAACAGCACCTCGGCTGCAACCTCTTTCAATGCGTCGATCAAGCCTCTGCCCGGTTTTGCCAAGGCGGCCGAATTCGTTTTCTGATCTTTAAAAGCGATCATTGTTTTGGACGCCGGGGTGGACTTTTCGCCCCGGCGTTTGTTTTTGCGGATGCCGCACCGGCAGACCCGCTTCGCCCACCCAATTGCCCCAAAAGACCATTCTCACAAAGCTGTGCATCACGGCGAAACTTGTCGAATCAGTGATTTAGTTCCTGACTATGCTGCCCTAGACTAAGGGTGATTCGGGGTGTGCGTATTTCTACCCCTTTTCAGGCCATCGGCCCGAAAACCGGAAGCGATTTTCGACAGGAACGGTGTGCAGATTTAAAATGTTGGAGCGTCCTTTGGGCGTCCGTATGGACGCAAGGCGGTCTAGAGAGTGGAAACCGGGGATTGATATGGCTCAGCCAAGCGTAGCGCGTGAACCGTCCATGGAAGAGATCTTGGCGTCCATACGCCGGATCATCGAAAGCAACGAGACCGGGCCTACCGGCGCGTTTTCCGGGCAGTTGCCGCCTGTCTATGACGACGAAGACGATGGCGCAGGCGAAGCGTCCTTCGTGACGGAGGCCATCAGCCCGCCGGCGCGCGTTCCCCCCGCCGCAAACCAGGCATTTGGCGCAAGGCCGGTGCAGGATTTTTCCACGGCCGCCGAAAAGCAGACGCCAGAACAGCAGGAAATCTCGGCCGAGAAAAGCATGTCGCTTGCCGATGTTGCCGCGCGCGTTCGCGCTGCCGCCGACCGCAACGCTGCCATGGGGCCGCAGGCATTTGCCGCCCAGGCGCAGCGTGAGCCCGCGCAGGCAGCCCCGGCCGCTCATTCCTCCAGCGTACCGCAGCCTTCGGCTGCGCAACAGGTTGAACGCCCTGCGCCGCAGCGCCCGACGGATGTGCGGCCGCTGCTGGCGGCCGCTGCCGCGAGCACCAGTGAACAGCCGGCAGCTTTTGCCTCCGAGGATCGTGCTGCTGCTGCCGCTGTCGAGAGCGCAGCTTTCGAGAACCGCTTCGACCAGCTGACGCTGCGTGGCGCCATCGAAACGCCTGTAGCCCAGGATCATTTCGAGATTTCGGTGCAGGAACCTGCTGTCGAGATGCCGTCATTCGATCTGGCCGAACCCAAGGAAGAGGGCGGTTTGTCGCTCAACCTCATTTCCGAGGCTGCCGGTGCGCAGATCGCCCGTTCCTTCAGCGAACTTGCGGAAATTTTCGATGGCGTCGAACGACGCTCGATCGAGGATATGGCCGCCGAAATGCTGCGTCCGATGCTGCAGGACTGGCTGGAAGACAATCTGCCGACCCTGGTTGAACGTCTCGTGCGTGAGGAAATCGAACGTGTGGCGCGCGGCTCGCGCCGCTAGGCTCTGTTCGTCCGCATCTTGTAACATGCGCAAGATAATGAAACAGAGGCCGCTCCGGCACCGGGGCGGCTTTTTTGTTGAAGATGAAGGCGCTATGGGGTCATAGTCGCTGACGGGTCGGTTTCTGTTGACTCTCGACCATCCATCCTTATTTAAAAAATCCACACAAGAACTCTAAAATTCAGGTCAGGAAATGCTCGAAAAGACCTACGATTCCGCATCCGTCGAACCGAAAATCGCCAAAGCCTGGGACGAGGCGAACGCTTTTCGTGCCGGCGCCAACGCCAAACCGGGCGCGGAAACCTTCACAATCGTCATCCCGCCGCCGAATGTCACCGGCTCCCTGCATATGGGCCATGCGCTCAACAACACGCTTCAGGACATATTGGTCCGCTTCGAGCGCATGCGCGGCAAGGACGTGTTGTGGCAGCCGGGCATGGACCATGCGGGCATCGCCACGCAGATGGTCGTCGAGCGCAAGCTGATGGAACAGCAGCTTCCGGGCCGCCGCGAAATGGGCCGTGAGGCCTTCGTGGAGAAGGTCTGGGAATGGAAAGCCGAATCCGGCGGTTTGATCTTCAACCAGCTGAAGCGCCTCGGTGCGTCCTGCGACTGGTCGCGTGAGCGCTTCACCATGGATGAGGGTCTGTCCGAGGCCGTTCTCGAGGTGTTCGTCACCCTTTACAAGCAGAACCTGATCTACAAGGACAAGCGCCTCGTCAACTGGGACCCGAAGCTGCAGACCGCGATTTCCGACATGGAAGTCGAGCAGCTGGAAGTGAAGGGCAACCTTTGGCACTTCCGTTATCCGCTGGAAAAGGGTGTGACCTATCAGCACCCGATCGCATTTGACGAGGAAGGCAAGCCCACCGAGTTCGAAACGCGTGATTACATCGTTGTTGCTACCACGCGGCCAGAAACCATGCTCGGCGATACCGGTGTTGCGGTGAACCCGGAAGACGAGCGCTACAAGGGCATCATTGGCAAGCATGTCATCCTGCCGATCGTTGGCCGCAAGATCCCGATCGTTGCCGATGACTATGCCGATCCGACGGCCGGAACGGGCGCCGTGAAGATCACGCCTGCGCACGACTTCAACGATTTCGAGGTCGGCAAGCGTTGCGGTCTGCGCGCCATCAACGTCATGAATATCGATGGGACGATCTCCATCAAGGAGAACGAGGATTTCCTCGAGGGCCTCAATCATCCGGCGGCGCTGCACGGCGCATGGGATCGTCTGGAAGGACAGGATCGTTTCTTCGCCCGCAAGGTCATCGTCGAAATCTTCGAGGAAGCCGGCCTCCTCGACAAGATCGAGCCGCACAAGCACGTCGTGCCGCATGGCGACCGTGGCGGCGTGCCGATCGAGCCGCGCCTCACCGACCAGTGGTGGGTGGACAACAAGACGCTGGCTCAGCCGGCCATTGCCTCGGTTCGCGAAGGCCGCACCAATTTCGTGCCTAAGAACTGGGAAAACACTTATTTTCAGTGGATGGAGAATATCCAGCCCTGGTGTATCTCGCGGCAATTGTGGTGGGGACACCAGATTCCGGCATGGTACGGCCCTGACGGGCAGGTCTTCGTTGAAAAGACCGAGGAAGAGGCGCTTCAGGCCGCTATCCAGCATTATATTGCCCATGAAGGTCCGTGGAAGGCCTGGGTCGAGGAGAAGCTTGAAAACTTCAAGCCGGGTGAGATTCTGACCCGTGACGAAGACGTTCTCGATACATGGTTCTCATCGGCGCTGTGGCCGTTCTCGACGCTCGGCTGGCCGGAAAAGACGCCGGAACTGGCGCGCTATTATCCGACCAACGTGCTTGTCACCGGTTTCGACATCATCCCGTTCTGGGTCGTCCGCATGATGCAGATGGGTCTGCATTTCATGAAGGACGATGCCGGCAATCCGGTCGAGCCGTTCAGCACCGTCTACATCCACGCGCTGGTTCGCGACAAGAACGGCCAGAAGATGTCCAAGTCCAAGGGCAACGTCATCGATCCCCTGGAACTGATCGACGAATACGGTGCGGATGCGCTGCGCTTCACGCTCGCCATCATGGCGGCGCAGGGTCGTGACGTGAAACTCGATCCGGCACGTATCGCCGGTTATCGCAACTTCGGCACGAAGCTCTGGAACGCCACGCGTTTTGCCGAAATGAACGGCGTAAAGCGCGATCCGCATTTCCTGGCCGAAACCGCATCGCTGACGATCAACCGTTGGATCCTGACCGAGCTTGCCAACACCGCGCGCGATGTGACGGCGGCTCTTGAGAACTTCCGGTTCAACGATGCATCCGGCATCCTCTACCGTTTCGTCTGGAACCAGTTCTGCGACTGGTACCTGGAACTGCTCAAGCCCGTGTTCGGTGGCGAGGATGAGGCGGCAAAGGCGGAATCGCAGGCCTGCGCGGCCTATGTTCTGGATGAGATCTACAAGCTCCTGCATCCCTTCATGCCTTTCATGACGGAAGAGCTGTGGGCGCATACGGCGGGCGAGGGCGAGGAGCGGGCTGATCTTCTCTGCCTTACCGACTGGCCGACTCCGGAATTCCGCGACGATGCTGCGGCTGCGGAAATCAACTGGCTGATCGATCTTGTTTCGGGCATCCGCTCGACGCGTGCCGAGATGAACGTGCCGCCGGGCGCCACCGCATCGCTGGTGGTGGTCGGTGCCAATACCTCGACAGAAGCGCGGCTGGACCGCCATGCCGCCGCCATCCGGCGCTTGGCGCGTGCCGATGAAATCCGTGGTGCCGATGTGGCGCCCAAGGGCTCCGCGCAGATCATCATCGGTGAGGCCACCGTCTGCCTGCCGCTCGGCAACCTCGTCGATCTCGCGGCCGAAAAGGCCCGTCTCGAAAAGGCGATCGGCAAGGTGGATGCGGAAATGGAACGCATAGACAAGAAGCTGTCGAACGAAAAATTCGTGGCCAATGCCGATCCGGAGGTTGTGGCCGCCGAGCGCGACCGCAAGGCGGAGCTGGAAGTTCAGCTGACAAGTCTTCGAACCGCCCTGCAGCGGGTCAGCGAAGCAGGATAAGGTTCCTGTTGCGTGTAAAATCAAAACGCCCCGTGAAAACGGGGCGTTTTGCGTTCTGTCAGGGCCGGCTCAATTCATTGCTGCGTTGCAATGGCGAATCATGCACTGCGTGATAGCGCGATTATTTCTGCCGCGAGGCGCACAAAACCGCGCGGGAAGACGAAAAAGATCAATAAAAACGGCCTGATAAGCGATTTTCTTCGGAAACGTCCAACTGTGGTTATTTGGCGACATTTCCGGTGTGGATTGGGAGTTTGTTTCGTTTTGTGTCGTTTTTTCTAATTGGATTAGAATAATAGCCTAAAATGATTATGTAAGATGCCAAACATCAAAAACTTACGTAAAAAAATGGCCATCCGGTGGCAACCGCGCCGCGCCACGGCAGATTGTCATTTGCCGCAAAGCATTTCACTCTCTCAATGATCACATTGCCTTGATTGGGGAGAGAGATGGCAAAAACTGCATTTTTTCGCGGCGCAGTATGTTTCGTAGCCAGCATCGCGGCGGTCACGCCTTCACTGGCGGGCGGCCTCGAGCGCGGTGGCTACAATATCGACCTGCTGTTCGACCCGTCGGACTATGTTCTCGACAGTTCCGCTACATTCGTTGCGCCACAGCGCAAGGTTGAGAATGCGCGTGACAATCCGCTGAAGAGCGGTCCGCTGCCTGCGACTTGGTCAAGGAGCGCAGATGACTCTGAAAACTTCTGGTCGACCCGCATCGGCGCCAAGGCGGCAATCGGCGATTTCGGCGACTGCATGTTCGATTATTCGCAGCCTTGGGGCGCGCACCTCAATCCGGGCATCTGGCAGGGATCGAGCTACAATATCGAAACCAAGGTAAAGTCGCACAATTACGCCACCACCTGCCGTGTGAAGTTTGATCTTGGCAAGGGCGACTTCTCGATTATTGGCGGCGGCTTTTACCAGGAGATCAGCGGTTATAAATACCGTCAGGTTCTTGGCCCAGCTGTTCTTGGCCTCAATCCGGCCTGGTCCAGCTTCAGCGGCGTCGGCAAACTTGAGATGGAAGGTGACGGTTGGGGTTGGCGCGCCGGCGTTGCCTACGAAATCCCCGAGGTCGCCTTCCGGGCGAGCCTTGTTTATAACAGCGCCGTCGATCATGACCTGACCGGTTTCGCCGACGTCAGAGGAGTTCCGCAGACGCCGCCGTCCATCTCTCCGACGCTGGCGAAATACGGCGGCAAGCTGGTGCCGATCTATGGCTCCGTTTCGATGCCAGACAGCATCGAACTCAAGGTGCAATCCGGCATAGCGCCGGACTGGCTGGCTTTCGGTTCGGTGAAGTGGACTGACTGGAGCCAGATTCAGGTCATTCCTTTCTGCGCGGTCGGTACGTCCCCCTGCGTTCCAAGTGGCCAAGACACGCTGAACACGCTTGACCTGTTTTATCGTGATGGCTGGACGATTTCCGGCGGCGTTGGTCACAAGTTCAACGAGCAGTGGAGCGGTGCTGTGAGCCTGACCTGGGATCGCGGTACATCGACTGTTATCGGCACCCAGACCGACACCTGGACGCTGGGCACGCAGATCGTCTACTCGCCGAACAAGAATATCGAGTTCAAGGTTGCCGGTGCTCTCGGCCTCCTGACCTCCGGAAGCTCATCCATCAACGGTGGACCTTGCGGTGCGGGCTTCACCTGCGGCAATGAGGCGGGCTATGACTTCGGCAACGATCTCGTGGCTGCGATCTCTACAGGCGTCAAGGTCAAGTTCTGACACCATTCGCCACACCTGAACGAAAAGAAAGGTCCGGTTTACCAACCGGACCTTTTTTCATTCCCGACTATGATTCCTGCTCGATAAAAATTTCTATCCCGAAAGTTTTGTGACGATTTGGCAACACTTTTCTGCAAGCGTGGTGCCGCGTTGGAATGTGGGCATATCTGTCCATTTCCCGCCACAAACAAGGTGCTTGGCTTCTGTTTATGGACGCGGGGATGGAAGAACATGCAGGCGTTTGATGTGGGCCTGCGGAGTTGCGAAGAGTGAAAACGGGTTTGGATTCAGGGTTTAAGCAAGTAATACGGGAATTTGATCCGGGTTTCTTGTTTGGCGCTGACCGGCAGGCGGTCAAACGCCGTTATATTGCCGGAAATTATGCCTATATCTGTCTCACTGAAAATTTGGAGCAATTACCGCATATGACCACCGGCAGTGCGCTGGAAAGTGCTGCCGGAAAGACGCAGTGTGTTCGAAAAATCGCGACCCGGCGGGGTTCAGCTTTGCAGTATTCCGCAAGTATTGGCTATATGCCGGGAAGAGTGAGAGAAGTTCGCCTAAATGCTGAAATGTGAAGCACATGTTCTAAAGCCGCTCATCATGAGCCTTTTGCTTGCGTCGCTCGCAATGCCGGTGCTGGCTTTTGACATCAACGCAGGCGTTACCAAGGAATCCGGCCCCTTCGACCTGTTCAAGTTCGGCTTCAAGGCCTACAAGAACGGTAACAAGGACGAAGCCGTCGAGGCCTATCGCTATGCGGCCGAAAAGGGCCATACCGGCTCGCGCTGGGCGCTTGCCAATATGTATGCCTTCGGCGATGGCGTTGCCAAGAACGACTTCGAAGCTTTCAAGATCTACAGCGAAATTGCCAGCCAGGGCGTCGAGCCGGGCTCCGAGGATACCGGCTTCTTCGTCAACGCGCTGCTTTCTCTTGCCGATTATTACCGCCACGGCATTCCCGGCACTCCGGTAAAGATGGACCTGTCGCAGGCCCGCCAGCTCTATTTTCAGGTGGCTTCCACCTTTGGCGTGGCTGAGGCCCAGTTCCGTCTGGCGGAAATGATCCTTGCGGGTGAGGGCGGCCGGGCGGATGTGCAGCAGGCCAAGAAGTGGCTCAATCAGGCACGCAAGCACGGCCATGCCGGCGCCATGTCGATTTTCGGTAATCTGCTTTTCCAGGAAGGCCAGACGACGCAGGGACTCGCCTTCATGACGGCCGCGCTCGACAAGTGCACGGCGGTGGATTGCACCTGGATCCAGACCCTTCAGGAACAGGCTTTTTCGCTCGCGGGTGAAAACGATCGCCGCGCGGCCATCGCGCTGGCGCAGAACATGCAGATCGACGATCCGAACTGACAATTATGTCTATTGTGGCTGAGGCGACTTAGAGCGCGTCCTGTTTAAACGGGCTCGCTTGCCGTGCTCTAACTCTTTGTTTCGGCTTACTTTTACCGGAAATTCTCTAACTCGCCCGGCGAGCGCCGTTCAATTGATCGGCGTAAAATTGAAATAACCGCAGACCGGTACGTGGTCTGACGGTTTTTCCCAGGCCCGCACATGTTTTTCGATGCTCACCGATTCCAGCCTGTCGGCCGCTTCCGCCGACAGCATCAGGTGATCGATTCGGATGCCGTTATTCTTAGGCCATGCGCCAGCCTGATAATCCCAGAAGGAATAAAGTCCGGGTTCATCCGTCGTCGCGCGTGCGGCATCGGTAAAGCCGAGATTTTCCAGCCTGCGGAATGCCGAGCGCGTCTTGGGCAGGAACAGCGCATCGCCAGCCCAGACCCGCGGATCGTGGCAATCGAAGGGTTCGGGGATGACGTTGTAGTCACCCGCCAGAATAAGCGGCTCCTCAAGCGCAAGGCGATCTTCGGCAAAGCGGCGCAGCCGCTCCATCCATGCGAGCTTGTAGGGATATTTGACCGGATCGTCAGGCGGATTGCCGTTCGGCAGGTAGAGCGAGCAGACCCGGATCGCACCGCCATCAACGGAAAACACGCCCTCGATGAAGCGGGCCTGTTCATCGGCATCGTCGCCCGGCAGGCCGCGATTGATCTCGTCGGGCTTCATCTTCGACAGAAGGGCGACGCCGTTGAAGCCCTTCTGGCCATGGGTCTCGACGTGATAGCCGAGCGCTTCCAGCTCAAGGCGGGGAAAGCCTTCGTCAACCGACTTGATTTCCTGAAGGCAAACGATGTCGGGCGATGAATCCTTCAACCACTGGCAGAGGTTTTCGATACGCGCCTTGACGCCGTTGATGTTCCAGGTGGCAATCTTCATCGGAGTTTCCCTTTTGTGAGGTTACTTTTACCCGATGCAAAAGCGATTGCCACCGTTTTTGGAAACGGCTGGTGAGGATGTGGTGGATAGAGGGGAGGTTGGTAGAGTGAACTGGGCCGCGAAGTCAGCGTCATGTCTCTATCCCCTCATTCCTGTGCTTGTCACAGGAATCCAGCCGACGCGCGTCTGCGCGGCGGGGAGACAGGGATGAGGCAGGAGTGGGACGCGGATCACCTCAAAGCTGAGAGCATTGAGGCAGAGCCGCGGGCCGTTTCACTCAGATCGAGAAGCTGGTGCCGCAGCCGCAGCTTGCGACCGCGTTCGGGTTCTTGATCTGGAAGGACTGGCCGAGCAGATTGTCGACGAAGTCGATTTCAGAGCCGGCCATATAGACAACCGACAGGCTGTCGATCAGCACCTTGGCGTCGCCACGCGCAATCACGATGTCGTCATCGGCGGGGTCTTCCGCCAGATCGAACTTGTAGGAGAAGCCCGAGCAGCCGCCGCCTTCCACCGAAACGCGCAGAGCCTGCTTGCCCGCATCCGCTGCGACGATCTGGGCGATTCGCTTCGCTGCGGCTTCCGAAAGTGTAATGTCGCTGTTTTCCATGTCGTTCCTCGTGCCGGGGTCAAGAACCGGAGAGCAATAGATTTGTCGCCACCATTATAAACCAGTCAAATAAACGGTCTATAGCGATGTCCGCAACGGCATTTGCCGCGATGATGCTTTGCGCCGACCTTTGCGATAGGTATGAAGGGCGGATGAAAAGGTCAATGGTCAAAGGCCATGGACTTCGGGTCAAATGAAGTCCCGGCCAGAGAACAGTACAGGTGGATGAATGATTATAGACCAGCGCGCATTGGGTTTCGGAAGTGGCGAGAGGGCGGTTTTCGCCTCTGATCCATGGACCACGCGCGGGCGTCTTTTTGCCGAGGAAGGTAGCCTGACGCGTTCGGAGTTCCAGCGCGACCGGGACCGCATCGTCCACACCACGGCCTTTCGCCGGCTTAAACACAAGACGCAGGTTTTCATCAGCCCTGACGGCGACCATTACCGCACCCGGCTCACCCACACGATTGAGGTTGCGCAGATTGCCCGCGCACTCGCACGTGCTCTGAAGCTGGACGAGGATCTGGCCGAGGGCGTGGCTCTGGTGCATGATTTCGGCCACACGCCGTTCGGCCATACTGGTGAGGATGCGCTGGATGCGGTGTTGTTGCCCTATGGCGGCTTCGATCACAACGCGCAGTCGCTGCGCATCGTCACCAAGCTGGAGCGCCGCTACGCCGAATATGACGGCATCAACCTGACATGGGAGACGCTGGAGGGGCTGGTGAAGCACAATGGCCCGCTGGTCAATGCCGAGGGCGAGGGCGTGAAGGGCCCGGTTCCGCTGCCCATCCTCGAATATTGCGAGCTGCAGGATCTGGAAATCGGCAGCTATGCCAGCCTTGAGGCACAGATGGCGGCTATTGCCGACGACATCGCCTATAATACCCATGATATCGATGACGGCCTGCGTGCCGGTTATCTGAGCTTCGAGATGCTGGAAGAGGTGCCTTTCCTCAGCAAGGTGATGGCTGAGGTACGTGCGAAATATCCCGTGCTCGACAAGGAACGCTTCGCCAATGAAATCATGCGCCGCCAGATCACTCATATGGTCGAGGATGTAATCGGGGTCGCGCAGCAGAATCTTTCCCGGCTGAAACCGAAGAGTGCGGCCGATATCCGCGCCGCTGATTTTACCGTCGCGACTTTCTCGCCGGAAATGGCTGAAACCGACAGGCAGATCAAGAAACTGCTGTTTGCCCATATCTACCGGCATCCGGAAATCATGCGCATCCGCGCCGGCGCTACGCAGATCGTTACCGACCTTTTCCACCGTTATATGGAAGTGCCGGCAGAGATGCAGAGTCACTACTGGGTGGACAGCATTTCCGGTATGAGCAAGGCCGCAAAAGCCCGCCATGTGGGGGATTATCTGGCCGGTATGACCGACAGTTATGCACTGCGCGCCCACCAGCGGCTGTTTGACCACACCCCCGATTTGCGATAGGGCAGCGGGCGATCGCGAAGCCAACCCGGTTATGATGGCCGGACATGAACAGAAGCCCTTCGCGCAGGTTGGAACGATGAACATTTTTGCCGATTTCGATACCAGGATCAAAAACGCGCTCGAGACTCTCGATCTCGTGAAAGAGAACCGCGAAAAGGTCGATTTCAGTCGAATTACGGTCGAATCCCCGCGCGATCTCAGCCATGGCGATGTCGCAACCAATGCCGCTATGGTTTTGGCGAAGCCGCTCGGCACCAATCCGCGGGCGCTGGCCGAACTCATCGTGCCAGCACTTCAGGCCGATGGCGATGTCGATAGCGTCAACGTCGCCGGTCCCGGCTTCATCAATCTCAAGGTCTCTGTCGGTTACTGGCAGCGTCTTCTTGCCGACATGATCGGGCAGGGCATCGATTTCGGCCGCTCGAAGATCGGCGCGGGCCAGAAGATCAACGTCGAATATGTCTCCGCCAACCCCACCGGTCCTATGCATGTCGGCCATTGCCGTGGTGCTGTCGTGGGTGACACGCTGGCGAACCTGCTCGCCTTCGCCGGTTATGGCGTGACCAAGGAATATTACATCAACGACGCCGGCTCGCAGATCGACGTGCTCGCGCGTTCGGTCTTCCTGCGTTATCGCGAGGCGCTTGGCGAAGATATCGGCGCCATTCCGTCGGGCTTCTACCCCGGTGACTATCTCGTTCCAGTCGGCCAGGCGCTGGCGGATGAATATGGCATCAAGCTGCGCGCCATGCCCGAGGAAAAGTGGCTGCCTATCGTCAAGGACAAGGCGATCGCCGCAATGATGGTGATGATCCGTGAGGATCTGGAGACGCTGAACGTCAAGCACGACGTGTTCTTCTCGGAGCGCACGCTGCATGAGGGCAATGGCGGACCCATTCTCTCGGCCATCAACGATCTCACCTTCAAGGGCCACGTCTACAAGGGCACCCTGCCGCCGCCGAAGGGCGAGTTGCCGGAAGACTGGGAAGACCGCGAGCAGACGCTGTTCCGTTCCACCGAGGTGGGCGACGACATGGACCGTGCGCTGATGAAGTCGGACGGTTCCTACACCTATTTTGCCGCCGACGTCGCCTATTTCAAGAACAAGTTCGATCGCGGTTTTTCCGAGATGATCTATGTGCTCGGCGCCGACCACGGCGGCTATGTGAAGCGGCTTGAAGCGGTTGCGCGCGCCGTCTCGGAAGGCAAGTCGAAGCTGACGGTTCTTCTGTGCCAGCTCGTGAAGCTGTATCGCGATGGCGAGCCGGTGAAGATGTCGAAACGCTCAGGCGATTTCGTCACGCTGCGCGATGTGGTGGACGAAGTAGGTCGCGATCCCGTGCGATTCATGATGCTCTATCGGAAGAATTCCGAGCCGCTGGACTTCGATTTTGCGAAAGTGACCGAACAATCGAAGGATAATCCGGTCTTTTACGTGCAATATGCGCATGCCCGTTGCATGTCCATCTTCCGCCAGGCGCAGGAAGCGTTTCCGGGTCTTGCGCTCTCGCAGGACGATATGTCGTCTTCCGTTGCTTTGATTAGCGATATCAACGAGTTGCAGCTGGTTGCAAAGCTTGCTGAGTACCCGCGCCTGATCGAATCCGCAGCCCTTGCGCACGAGCCGCACAGGCTTGCTTTTTACCTCTACGATCTCGCCAGTTCCTTCCATGGACACTGGAACAAAGGTAAAGACCATCAGGAATTACGTTTTATTAACGATAAAAACCGAGAATTGAGCATTGCCAGACTCGGGCTGGTGAATGCTGTCGCGAATGTTTTGAAGTCTGGTCTTACGCTTTTAGGAGCGGACGCGCCTGACGAGATGCGATAACATATCACCATTATTTGCTCACAATACGCTGGCAAGAGCTGCAATGCGTAGATGGTGGAACACGTAATGGTCGAAAAAAATGTCGCGTATAACCGGGACGCCCGGTCTGAAGGGTTCGCTGACAACGATCCTCTGGCAGAACTGGCGCGCATCGTCGGTTTCGATGAGCGTCCTTCGCATGCGGGTTCCGAAGCTGCGCCACGCGCCGGCTCTGCGGCAACCCGCCGCGAACCCGAATTCAATCTCGAAGACGAGTTGCTTCGAGAGTTCGAGGTTTACGATGCGCCGCATGCCGATCCGGTCGTTCTTGACCCGGCAAACGATGTGCGTGCGGGCATCCACCCCAGCGACTTCATGCAGCGCGTCGAATCGGTTTTCGCCCGGCGCGAGCCTGAGCTTGCGCCAGCGGACGAACCCGTGTTCGAGGCAAGCCCCGCACCCGAAGTGAGCCAGGAGCCGCTTCCCGAGGCCGATCAGGCCTACATTCACAATTACGTCGAGACGTCGACGCAGGACATCCGCGCGGATTTCCGTGATGATGCCGGTGCGGTTGCCGAGGTTTTCGATGTGCATTCGCGCCAGTCGCGCCCTGCCGAGCCGGTGGTTTACCAGCAGGCTGCATGGGAAGAGCCGCAGGCTGTCGAGCCGGCTCAAAGCACCTGGCACGCTATGCCTGAGCTTCCGGCCGATGTTTCGAGCAATATTGCGCATTCCGATCAGAGCCATGCGCCTGAGCCGCAGGCTTTCGATCTTGCCGATGAGGTAGAGATCGCCGTCGCCGAAGCGCCTGCACCGATTTCCGTGCGTCCGCCTTCGCATGGTGGCCGTTCTTCGCTGGAATTTTCCAGCCTGCGTCTGCCGCTTGCCAATTTCGGCGCGCGCCGCGATGTTGCGGCAGGTGATCCCAGGCGGATCGAGCCGAGGTCCGAAGCGCTGGCCGCAGCCCGGATCGAGCCACAGGCCGAACCAGTTCCGGCGCCTGAGCCCGTCTTCGTTCAGGCGGAAGAAACTGCACCTACCTTTGCGCCTTCGGTTGCAGAGAAGCCGGTTGAAACAAATCTTTCGCCGATGGACGAGCTGATCTACGGCGTTGCGAAATATTCCATTCCCGGACGCGGCGAAGAGCCTGTCGTTCAGGATGCCCCCATTGCACAGGCTGCGCCTATCGTCCCGGCTGCAAGAGTGGAGCCGCCTTTGGTTGCCACGGCGCCGGTTGCCGCAGCCCCTGTAAAGGCAGCCTCGGCCGTAACAGCGCCGCCCGTTCAGGAGCCGGACTTTGGGGATTTCGCAGGTTTCAACGACGATGATTTCGAGCTTGCGCTTGATGATCTCGATCTTGACCTCGATCTGTCCGAAATCGCTGCAGCGGAAGTCGCACCTGCGCCTGTGCCGCAGCCCGTTCGCCAGCAGCCGGTCGCTCCGGTAGCGGTTGCTGCCGCCGCGCCGCAGCCGGTGCGGGAACAGCCAGCACCTCAGCCGCGCCCGGCCCCGGTTGCTGCAATTCCGGTAGCCGCCCCTCCGGTTCAGCCGCGTCCGGTCGCAGCCGCACCGCAGCCGGTTGCACCACAAACGCTGGAAAGCCTGCCTTTCGATCCCTCGCAGATCGGTGAGACGGAAGAACATCCGGAAAATATTACCGAGATGGACGTGCCGGAATTGCCGGTCGGCGTTTTCGAACCCAAGCCTGTCGCCCGTCGTCACGAAGAAGACCTCGATATCGACACCGAGCTCGCAACGCTGTTTGCCCCGGCGGTTGCCGGTGGTCTTGACCGTCACAAACATGCGGAAAACCGGGCTGCTGCCCCGCAGGCGCGTCCTCAGGCACAGGGTCCGGAGGAGGTTGACGAATTTGAGCGGGCGCTAGAAGAAGATTTCCGCCGCTCCATGCAGGAGGCTGCTGCCTCGCGTGGCAATGCGCCGCGCGATGCCGAGAATACCTATGTCGACCATCAGCCGGCCTATCGCGAAGAAGAAGAACGCGGCGGTCGCCGCTGGATCATGCCGGTTGCCGCAGCAATCGGTCTGGTGCTTGTCGGTGGTGGTGTTTACGCGCTGATGTCGGGCGGTTCGTCCGGTGCGGGCTCCAATGGCGCGCCGGTCATCATTTCCGCCGATAACGACCCGATGAAGGTGGTGCCGGAAAATCCGGGTGGCCGCGTCGTGCCCAATCAGGACAAGGCGGTTTACGACCGCGTGGCCGGTGGTAGCGCTGCCGATCCGAAGCAACCGGCGCTGATCTCCAGCAACGAAAAGCCTGTCGATGTGGTCCAGCGTACGCTGATACCCGAACAGCTGCCGCTGGAAGGTGAAAACGACGCGGACATGGAAGCCACCGGCACGCCGGTTGGCGAGACTGAAGATCCGCGCCTGCTTTCGCCGGAAGAAAAGGCCAGCCAGAACGAAGGTGCCGGTGCGACGGGCGTTTCGCCGCGCAAGGTCCGTACCATGATCGTCAAGCCTGATGGTACGCTGGTTGCACAGGAAGTCGATGCGCCTGCTGCCCAGCCACCGAAGGCCGACAAGGTCGCGGAGCTTGCTGCACCGCAGGCAGCCAAACCGGGTGAGGGTGCTCCCGCCGTCATCGCCGCTTCGCGTGTTCCGGTTGCGCCTGAACATCCGCAGGCCAATACGCCAGCCGCTTCCTCCACACCGGCCTCGCAGTCGGCTGCGCCCGTTCCTTCGGCGCGTCCGTCCGCACAGCCTTCCAATGTGGTGGCAACGGTGACCAATCAGGGCAACGTCCGTCCTGCTGCAACTGCTCCGGCCCAGCCGCAGGCTGCACAGCAGCAGACAGCCGCCGCCATGCCCGCAGCAACGAGCGCGCCGTCTTCGGGTGGTTATTACATCCAGATCGCGTCCCTGCCGAGCCAGGCGGAGGCCCAGAAGTCCTACCAGAACATGTCGGCCAAGTTCGGTTCGGTCATTTCTGGTCGGGGCGTCGACATCAAGGCCGCTGAGATCGCCGGCAAGGGCACGTTCTACCGCGTCCGCATCCCGGCGGGGGACAAGAACGAAGCCGTGGCGCTGTGCGAAAAGTTCCGCGCAGCTGGCGGCAGCTGCCTGGTGGCGCGCTGATAGCGGCTGATCCGGTTGAGTGAAGATTGGGGCTGCCGTCTAAGGCAGCCCTCGCAGTGGGGAAAGGCTTTCCTCACATTCGACGTCATCCTCGGCCCCGTGCCGAGGATCTGCCAACGTTTCGCCAACCGGTCGGTTGCAGATGCTCGGGAAAGGCCCGAGCATGACGGCGGAGGGGTTGTCGACTTATCCCCGACGCCTTGCGGTATAAGGCCATTTCCCCATTCTGTGAGCGTGACATCATGACCGATTGCAAAGCTATGATCCTCGGATGCGGCGGGCTTACGCTTTCCGCTGACGAGATTGCCCTTTACCGCAATGAGCGGCCCTGGGGTTTCATCCTGTTCGGGCGCAATATCGGTGATGCGCAACAGATTACCGATCTCGTCGCCTCAATGCGCGATGCCGTCGCGCGGCCGGATGCCCCGGTTCTGATCGATCAGGAAGGCGGGCGCGTTCAGCGCATCAAGCCTCCGCTTTTGCAAGCCTATCCGAATGCCCGCATTCTTGGCGAGATATACGAGCGTGACCGGGAGGAAGGCCTGCGCGCGGCGTGGTTGATGTCGCGTCTGCATGCCTTCGATCTCATGAAATTCGGCATCAATATCGATTGCCTGCCGGTGCTCGACGTGCCGGTGGAAGGCGCCAGCAACGTCATTGGCAACCGGGCCTATGGCTACAGCCCGACCATGGTGGCGGAGATGGGGCAGGCGGCGGCTGACGGTCTCAAGGCGGGCGGCATGTTGCCTGTCATGAAACACATGCCGGGCCACGGTCGCGGCATGGTGGATTCGCACCATGAATTGCCTGTTGTCGATGTGCCGCTGGACGAGCTGGAGGCCCATGATTTTGTGCCATTCCGCGCGCTGAACCGTGAATTGATGGCGATGAGCGCGCATCTGGTGTTCAACGCCGTCGATCGGGAGCGTCCGGCAACGACCTCGCCAAAGGTGATCGAGGAGATCATTCGTGGGCGAATCGGCTTTGACGGTCTGTTGATGTCCGACGACAGTTCCATGAATGCGCTGAAGGGCACGCTTGGCCAGCGTGCCGCGAATATTGTTGCGGGTGGCTGCGATATAGTCTTGCATTGCAACGGCGTGATGGGTGAAATGCTTGAGGTCGTGAAGGAGGTTCCCGTTCTTTCCGGCCGTTCGCTGGAGCGGGTGCGGGCCGTGGAAGCGGGTTTTCCCGCCACTGATGCCTCCGACGAAGCTGAACTGAGAGCCGAATTCAACGCCATGTGGGCCGTTTCCTGACAATCGGGCGGCGGCCCGGTACTCGGGACGACAGGCCGGACGCCCGGCGGATGGAACAATGGCAGCAGACAAGTCTCGCACTTCAACGCCTATGGACAAGCTCTGGCAGGATGTGACGCCGGAGCGGCTGACGGGCGAGGCCGGGCTGGTGATCGATGTCGCGGGTTTCGAAGGCCCGCTCGATCTGTTGCTACACCTTGCCCGCACGCAGAAGGTCGATCTGTCGCGCATTTCGGTGCTGGCGCTTGCCGAGCAATATCTGCAATTCGTGGAAACAGCCCGCCGCGTGCGCATCGAGCTTGCTGCCGACTATCTGGTGATGGCGGCCTGGCTTGCCTTCCTCAAGTCCAAGCTTCTCATTCCGCAGCAGGCGAAGGATGACGGCCCCTCCGGCGAAGAAATGGCCGCGACGCTGGCCTTCCGGCTGAAACGTCTTGAGGCGATGCGGGAGGCGGCTGAACGCCTCGTCAACCGCGCCCAGCTTGGCCGCGATATCTTCGCCCGTGGCGCGCCGGAGCATATTCCGCATATCAACCGCTCGGCTTACGAGGCGAACCTCTACGATCTCCTGAGTGCGTATGCCAATCTGCGGCAAAGGCAGGCCATCACCCAGGTCACGATTGAAAAGCGGCAGGTCTGGTCGCTTGTGGAAGCCCGGGAACTCCTGAACAGTCTGCTCGGGGATGTCGGCGAGTGGACGGTGCTCGACCAATATCTGCTGCAATATGTGCCTGACCCCGCGATGCGCGTGACGGCAATCGCCAGCGCTTTCGCCGCCTCGCTGGAGCTCGTGCGCGAGGGATCGCTGCAAATCCGGCAGGAGGGCGCGTTCCAGCCCATCTATATGCGCAGGAGCGAGCGAGATGACCGCGCGCCGAATGCGGAAAGGACTGATAATGACGCATGACGACGAGACCGGCGAAGCCGCCATCGTGGCAGATGGGGCGGCGGATGTGGTTGGGGCCGAGCCCGCGGTATTTTCCGAGCGTCAGCTGAAGGAAGCCGAGCGCATTGCCGAGGCGCTGGTCTTTGCCTCGGCCGAACCGGTTTCAGTTGCCTTCATTGCCGAGCGCCTGCCGCGCGGCATGGATGTCGTTGCCATACTCCACGGGCTGAAGGCGGCTTATGGCGAGCGGGGCGTCAATCTGGTGCAGGTTGGGGGGCAATGGGCGTTCCGCACGGCCGGCGATCTCTCCTTCGTCGTCCATTCTGAGGAAAAGGAACCTAAGAAGCTTTCGCGTGCGGCGCTGGAGGTTCTGGCGATTGTAGCGTATCATCAGCCGGTGACACGCGCCGAAATCGAGGAAATCCGTGGCGTGCAAACCTCACGCGGTACCCTCGATGTGCTGATGGAAGCGGGTTGGGTGCGTTTCAGGGGCCGCAGGCGCACGCCGGGCAGGCCGGTGACGATCGGCACCACGGTGGAGTTTCTCGACCATTTCGGCCTTGAGGAATTGCGGGACTTGCCGGGCCTTGAGGAACTGAAGGGTGCGGGCCTGCTTTCGGGCCGTATTCCTTCCAATTTCGGCGTGCCTTTGCCGATGATGAGCGACGAATTGCGCGAAGACGAAGACCCGATCACGCAGCTCGATCTGGAAGAGTTGGGCCTGCTTGCACCTGGTGGCGGCGATGGCGACGATTGATATCGTCTTCATGCGGATGACAAGGCACGAAAACTTTATGCCCACAGCCTGTTGAAGCAACGATTTGTTGTTTGAAAAAGCCTTTCAAACGTCTTACATCGTCTGAAAGCGAAATTCAGGAGTTTCAGTTATGGGTTCTTTTAGTGTGTGGCATTGGCTGATCGTGCTGGTGATCGTTCTCGTTCTCTTCGGACGCGGAAAGATCCCGGAACTGATGGGCGATGTCGCCAAGGGCATCAAGAGCTTCAAGAAGGGCATGGCTGACGAAGATCAGACTCCGCCGCCGGCCGATGTCAACGCGAAGACTGTTGACCACAAGGCTGACGAGATCAAGTAAGCGGCTTGAACCTGCTTGTTTTGAGACTGGCGCTAGGGTCTCGGGAGCGTTTTGATGTTTGATATCGGTTGGAGCGAGCTTCTGGTGATCGCGGTCGTTTTGATCGTGGTCGTCGGTCCCAAGGACTTGCCGCCCATGATCCGCGCCTTCGGTAAGACGATGGCCGGCCTTCGCAAGATGGCGGGCGATTTCCGCACGCAGTTCGACGAGGCCTTGAAAGAGGCAGACATGGACGATGTGCGGCAGACAATCTCCGATGTGCGCAATCTCAACCCGACCAATTCCCTGCGCGATGCTATGAACCCGCTTCGCCAGCTCGGCAACGAAATCAAGTCTGATCTCCAGAAGGCGACATCCGCTCCCGATGCGATTTCGTCGACAGCAGCACCTGCAACAAGTGAGCCGGTGGCTCCTCTTGTCAGCGTGCCGGAGCCCGAGATGAAGCTTCCGGATGTGGCGCCTGCGGTGGTTCCCACGCCTTCTGCATCTGGGCCGGTTACTGCGGTTGCTGCTGCGGAAGAAAAGCCGAAGCGTGCGCGTGCGAAATCTGTTGCGACCGTTGAAGCCGAAGCGGTTGCCGCCAAGCCGAAGCGCACCACCCGCAGCAAGCCTGCCGCAGCGCCTGTTGAAGAAGCTGCTGTCTTGAAGCCGACCGTGAAGGCTGTCGCCAAAAAGGTTGCTGTCAGGAAAGCGGCAGCGGAGAAGGCGGTTGCCGTTGCGGATGCCAAGCCGGCCAAACCGGCAAGAACCAAGGCTGCAAAGCCCAAAAAGGATGAAGCATGAGCGGGGACATCGAGGACAAGCCGCAGCCGCTTATCGAACATCTCATGGAGTTGCGCACGCGGCTGATCTGGTCGCTCGGCGCGTTCTTCGTCGCCTTCATCGCCTGTTTCGCCGTTGCCAAGCATCTCTTCAACCTGCTCGTCATTCCCTATAAGTGGGCGGTCATCTGGGCGGGGCTGGATGTGGCGAAATCATCGCTGATCTATACGGCGCCGCAGGAATTCTTCTTCACGCAGATCAAGGTTGCCATGTTCGGTGCCATGGTGATCTCCTTTCCGGTGATTGCCTCGCAGCTCTATAAATTCGTGGCGCCGGGCCTCTACAAGAACGAGCGCGCGGCCTTCCTGCCGTTCCTGATCGCGTCGCCGATCCTTTTCCTCATCGGCGCGGCGCTCGTCTATTTCTTCTTCACGCCCATGGTCATGTGGTTCTTCCTCGCCATGCAGCAATTGCCAGTAGATGGCGAGGTGGCGATTTCCCTGATGCCGAAGGTGTCGGAATATCTCAGCCTCATCATGACGCTGGTTTTGTCCTTCGGCCTGGTATTCCAGCTGCCTGTCGTCACCACGCTTCTGGCGCGGGTCGGGATTCTGACCAGCGACTGGCTGCGGGAAAAGCGCAAGTTCGCCATTGTCATGGCCTTCGTGGTTGCGGCCGTGCTGACGCCGCCAGACCCCATGTCCCAGATCGGTCTTGCGCTGCCTGCGATCATTCTCTACGAGATTTCCATCTACATGGCTCGACTCGTGGAGAGGAAACGTGCTGCGGAATCCAAAAGCACGGAGCTGGAAGAGACCTGACGCTTCGCCACGGTCTTCCTGCTCATCAAATCTCCTCGCGCCGGGCCTTTCGCCCGGCGTTTTGCTGATAAAACGCGAGCGACCAACAATAGTCTGGAACGACGATGCACGACATTAAATGGATACGCGAAAACCCCGAAGCCTTTGATGCAGCACTTGCACGGCGCGGCGCAGAGCCTGCCGCAAGCAGCCTGATCGCTCTCGACGAAAAGCGCCGGTCCGTCATCCAGTCCCTGCAGGACATGCAGTCGCGTCGCAATGCCGCTTCCAAGGACATCGGCGCCGCCATGGCGCAGAAGAACATGGAGCTGGCGGAAAAGCTGAAAGCGGAAGTCGCCGACATCAAGGAGAACATGCCGCGCGCCGAGGAGGAGGACCGCCAGGTCACCGCCGAGCTTAACGACGCCCTGTCGCGCCTGCCAAATATACCTTTCGACGATGTTCCTGACGGTAAGGACGAACACGACAATGTGGTGACCCGCGTGGTCGGCCAGAAGCCAGGCTGGAACCATGAAGCAAAGGAGCACTTCGAGATTGGCGAAGCGCTCGGCTACATGGATTTCGAGCGGGCTGCCAAGCTTTCCGGCTCGCGCTTCACTGTGCTGACCAGCCAGCTGGCGCGTCTGGAACGGGCGCTCGGCCAGTTCATGATCGACCTGCACACCTCGGAACATGGCTACACGGAAGTCTCTTCGCCGCTGATGGTGCGCGATGAGGCGATGTTCGGCACCGGCCAATTGCCGAAGTTTTCCGAGGATCTGTTCAAGACCACTGATGGCCGCTGGTTGATCCCGACGGCGGAAGTGACGCTGACCAACCTTGTCTCCGGCGAAATTCTCGAGCAGGAAAAGCTGCCGCTACGCTTCACGGCACTTACGCCGTCCTTCCGTTCGGAAGCGGGCTCTGCCGGCCGCGACACACGCGGCATGCTGCGCCAGCACCAGTTCTGGAAATGCGAACTCGTCTCCATCACCGACGCGGAAAGTGCTGTTGCCGAGCATGAGCGCATGACGGCCTGCGCCGAAGAAGTGCTGAAGCGTCTTGGCCTGCATTTCCGCACCATGACGCTGTGCACCGGCGATATGGGTTTCAGCGCGCGCAAGACCTACGATCTGGAAGTGTGGTTGCCCGGCCAGAACACCTACCGCGAAATTTCGTCCTGCTCCGTCTGCGGCGATTTCCAGGCGCGACGCATGAATGCGCGTTATCGCGGCAAGGACGACAAGGCGACGAAGTTCGTGCACACGCTGAACGGCTCCGGCACCGCCGTCGGCCGCTGCCTCATCGCGGTCCTCGAAAATTACCTGAACGACGACGGTTCCGTCACAATTCCAGACGTGCTGCTGCCCTATATGGGCGGTCTGACACGGATCGAGAAGGCGGCCTGAGGGAGCGCAGCGTCGTGCTATTGGAAGGAGAATCTTCCAATTACGCCGACGTCATCCTCGGGCCTGTCCCGAGGATCTGCAACCTGTCGATTGATTTAGACGTGATTAGTTCCTCGGGACAGGTCCGAGGATGACGTTGAGAGAACTGCACACCTCACTGCCGGTGGGGAGGATGCTCCGTCCCGGAAGATATGAAAAGCGGAGAGAGAAACATGCGGATTTTGCTGACCAATGACGACGGTATCCATGCCGAAGGGCTGGCGGTGCTGGAACGTATCGCCCGCACGCTGTCCGATGACGTCTGGATCGTGGCGCCCGAGACCGACCAGAGCGGTCTCGCTCACTCCCTTACTCTCTCCGAGCCGCTGCGGCTGCGCAAGGTTTCCGACAAGCATTTCGCGCTGCGCGGTACGCCGACCGATTGCGTCATCATGGGCATCCGTGAAGTTCTGCCGGAAAAGCCCGATCTCGTACTCTCAGGTGTCAATGCCGGCGCCAATATGGCTGACGATGTCACCTATTCCGGCACGATTGCCGGCGCCATTGAAGGTACGCTGCAAGGGGTACGCTCCTTCGCACTCAGCCAGGCTTTCAGCCATTCCGAAGGCCGCGTCGTGCCGTGGGAGGTGACCGAGACCCATGCGCCGGATCTGCTGCGCAAGCTGATGAATGTGGAATTGCCTGATGGCACCTTCCTCAATCTCAATTTCCCCAATTGTGCACCTGATGATGTGCAGGGTGTATCCGTCACCGGGCAGGGCAAGCTCGATTTCGGCCTGACGGTAGAAGAACGCCAGGATGGCCGCGGTCTTCCTTATTACTGGCTGCGCTTTGGCGAACGCCTCGGCACCTTCCTCGAGGGCACGGATATCCACGCTTTGAAGCACTGCAAGATTTCGGTCACACCGCTAAAGCTTGACCTTACGGATTACACGGTCAAGGATCGGGTTGCGCAAGCACTTGGATTCGGAGTCGCCGATTGAAATCCGCAATGGTTGAAAAGGAAGGTTTTGCCGCTCTCGTTCTCCGCTTGCGGGGCGAGGGGATTTCCGATCTCGACCTTTTGACGGCGGTGGAACAGACGCCGCGCTCCAGATTCGTGCCGCCGCAATTCGCCGCTGATGCCTATTCCAGCCGTACAATCCCGATCGACTGCGGCGCCTTCATGGAAGGCGCTGACATGGCGGTGAAAATCCTGGCCCGCCTGCAATTGAAGCCGGGCCAGCGCGTGCTGGAAATCGGTACCGGCAGCGGTTTCATGACGGCGATCATCGCGCGCCGGGTGGAGCGGGTCTTTTCGCTGGAGCGATACAAGACGCTGGTGCAGCAGGCGCAGAACTGTCTGGACGATCTTTCCATCCGCAATGTCGTCATCCGCCAGGCGGATGGCAGCAACGGTCTGGTCGGCGAGGGCACCTTCGACCGAATCGTCGCCACCGCCGCCTTTACCACCATGCCCCGCTTTTTCGCCGAGCAGATCGTCTCCGGCGGCATGATGATCGCGCCGATCATTCTGGAAGACGGGCGCTGCGTGATGACGCGCTTCTCCAAGACCGGCAGCCGCTTCGAGAAGGAAGAGCTGTTCGAGACGCCCTATCTGCCGCTTGGCAGCCATATTGCCCGGCATTTGTGACAAAATGAAAATATCGAAGGCGATTAATTTTCGTCTTAGAATGTTCTAAATCATCACAACCAACTGATTTTCCATAATAATATTGTTCAGACATGACACATGCCGTTTTCGTCATGGTTATCGAAGTGTCAAAAAAGCGCCGAGCGGCTTAACGTTTTAACGGCGTGGTAACACTAACGCGCTTTAATCATAAACATCGACGCATGGTTTTCCCGGGATCGGGAAATGGGCCTTGCAAGAAGTGAAATTTGTGCCGGATCGACCTCGATGCGGCGGGTTGGCGTCAGTGTAGATCGAGTTATGCGTATGAGACATTCGTCTAAAATCGGAAAATCAGTCGCAAAAATGTTCGCAGCGGCATTGCTGGCAAGCGTCGCAACGGGCTGTAGCTCGGATGCAACGCGGTTCAGCGGCCTCTTTTCCAGTGGACCGGATCGGATGACGACAGCGTCAATTCCAGCCCGCCAGGGCGGCAGTGCTTATGGGCAGGCCCCGGTCCCGCAAGGCGACATGAACGGTGGTTATGCCTCTGCGGCACCCCAGGGCGGCTACGCCAATCAGAACATGGCGGCCAACTCCTATCCGTCTTCCGGCGGTTATGGCGGTGGCGTTCAGCCTTCGACGGCCCGTTCGGCTTCGGCCTCTCCGGTGCAACGCTCCGAGCTGTCGGCTCCGCCGGCGGTGGCAAGCCGCGACCCGTCGACCCGCAACGAAGCCATGGCCCAGCCTTTCCCGTCCGCACAACGATCAGCCGCTCCGTCTCTCGCAGCACCTGCACAGCAGGCTGCCGCTCCCGTCGCCGACAATCTCACCACCGCAACCGTCCGTTCCGACAAGAACGGCTGGCATACGGATGGCGCCTCTTCGGTAACGCTGCGTCCGGGTGAAAGCATCGCGACGATCTCCAACCGCTACGGCGTTCCCGAAAAGGAACTGCTGCGGGTCAACGGTCTGAAGACCGCGGCGTCCGCGCAGGCTGGCCAGTCGATCCTTATTCCGAAATTCGGTCAGGTCCGCAATGCCGCTAAGGCTGCGGCTGGTGACATTGCGCTCAACCGCAGCGGCGACGAGCCGAACCCGCTGCGCGGTCCAGACCAGAAGGTAGCCGTGCTGCCCTCGCAGAGTGTTGCCCGCGACAAGGTTTCGGCTGAAAACGGCAAGCTCACACCTCCCGGTGGCAAGCCTATGCCGCCAGCCGGTGGTTACAAGGTTCAGCCGGGCGACAGCCTGGCAAAGATCGCCCGTGAAAACGGCGTTTCGGTTGCAGCCCTCAAGGCCGCGAACGGCATTTCCACCGAAAGCATCCGTGTCGGCCAGACACTCGCCATGCCGGGTGCTTCGACCGACGCCATTAAGACAGCCTCCGTACCCGCAAAGGAAGCGGCCAAGGCAGTGGAAACCGCATCCGCCAAGCCGGAACCCTACAAGGCTCCTGCCGCAGCTGCGACCGTACCGTCCGCTCCTGCCGCAACGGCAAGCGTCGGCGATATCGAGAAGAAGTCCGATATGGCCTCGCTCGCTCCGGAATCCACAGGCATCGGCAAATATCGCTGGCCGGTTCGTGGCGCCGTTATCAATAATTTCGGCGACAACGTCGAAGGCAGCCGCAACGATGGCATCAACATCTCCGTTCCGGAAGGCACGCCGATCAAGGCCGCCGAAAACGGTGTGGTCATCTATGCGGGCAATGGCCTTAAGCAGCTTGGTAACACGGTTCTCGTGCGCCATGACGACGGCAAGGTCACCGTTTACGGCAACGCCGCCAATCTTGACGTGCAGCGCGGCCAGAAGGTTCAGCGCGGACAGACCATCGCCACGTCAGGCATGACTGGCAGCGCCAAACGTCCTCAGGTTCACTTCGAAGTTCGCAAGGATGCGACGCCGGTGAACCCCTCCGGTTTCCTTGAATAGGTATTGCGTCTCAAGGAATGATGAAGCCGGGCCGAACGCCCGGCTTTTTCATTTTTGGGGGTAGGCCAAACGTCCTCACACATTCGACGTCATCCTCGGGCTTGACCCGAGGATCCATGGTGCGGTCGGTTTGCGGGCCCTCGGGTCAAGCCCGAGGATGACGGAGGAGAAGAGTTTGCCGAAACGGCAGTTACGCCCTCACCAACCCAACCGTCTTCTCGACGAAGTCCGCAATCGTGGCGGTATCGTCGAGGTCGAAGACGGGAAGAGTGGTGTCGGTCACCGCGTGATCGGCGGCAATTGCGATGATGTGCGGATCGCCTCCGGCAAGCGGTTCGGTCTTGGCAGCTTCCAGCCGTCGCGCCTCGATCTTCGGCACCGGCTCGTATTTGTAACCCTCGATCAGTACGAGATCGCAAGGGGCGAGGCGGGAGAGGATTTCCTCGAAGGACGGTTCGGCTTCGCCGCGCAATTCATGCATGATGGCAAAGCGGGTGCCGGAGACGATGGTGACCTCGTGCGCGCCCGCCTGACGGTGACGCCAGCTATCGGCGCCGACCTTGTCGATATCGAAATCATGATGGGCATGCTTGATGGTCGAGACCCGATAGCCGCGGGCCGTCAGCTCGGTGACGATGCGGACCGCAAGGCCGGTCTTGCCCGAGTTTTTCCAGCCGGCAATACCGAAGACCTTTTGGCTCATCATGGTTCCATGCTCTCCAGATAGCTTCGAGCGAGCGCCAGTTCATCCGGCGTGTTGATGTTGAAGAACGGATCGAGGCTGCCCTTGGCCGTTTCCAGCGGCGGGAAGGCGATACCGATCGTGACGTGTCGTGCAAGATAGGCGCGGATGCGCCGGTTTGCATCGTTCTTCAGCCATTCCTCCAGATCGTCCGCGAGCGCCACGGGCCATAGCGCGAAAACCGGGTGCAACTGGCCGCTGGAGGCGGCGATGACGATTGCGTCTTCGGCCATGTGTTCGCAGAGGCGGTCGACGAGATCTTCGGGAAAGAACGGGCTGTCGGCGGGCACTGTCAGGAAGTGGCTTTTCCGGGCGCGATGGTTCTGGAAATGCCGCATGCCGGCGAGAACGCCAGCGAGCGGCCCGGCATGGCCGTTCACGGTGTCAGGCAGCAACGGCAGGCCAAAGCTTTCGGCCCAGCCATTCGCGGCATTGATGGCGACATCCGACACCTGTGGCGCGATGCGGCGCACGACATGGGAAAGCAGCGGTTCGTCGCCCAGCATCACGGTCGCCTTGTTGGTGCCCATCCGTCGCGACAGGCCGCCGGCAAGCACAAGACCGGGTATTTCAAATCGCGCCGTCATTGCCGCTTTTCCTGCAGCCTTACGATATAGGTGGTGAGGAGGGCGACAAGGCCGGTCGCCAGCATCACGAGAAGAAGCGGCCAGGTTCCGTCCTCTTTGGACAGAACCGAGGAGGCAAGCACGGAAAGTGCCGCACCGCCGCCGATGGTCATGGCGCCGCCAAGACCGGAGGCGGAGCCTGCCAGATGCGGCTGGACGCTGACCATGCCTGCATTGGCACTTGGCAGGGTCACACCGTTTCCGACACCAATGAGCGCAAGCGGCACGAAAAACGCATAGGGGCTTTCCGCCCCGGTGAATATCAGCGCTATGGCTGCGACAATCCCGGCGATGGCGACGACATTGCCCGACAGCATCATGCGGGTGATGCCGATCTGGCTCGCATAACGGCCGGAGACGAAGTTGCCGAGCATGTAGCCGCTGGCCATGAAGAAGAATTGCAGGCCGAGCATGGCCGGGGCAAGGCCATAAAGCACGCTGCCGACGAAGGGTGCGCCGCCGAGAAACGAAAAGAACATGCCCGACGAGAAGGTCGAGGTCAGCGCATATCCCCAGAAGAGTGGCGAGCGCAGAAGTTCCGGCCAGGCGTGGAACTGCTGCGAGAAGCTTGCCGATCTGTTGTGATTGGTTTCGCCGAGATCAAACCAGGCGAGCACCAGAATGCCGACCCCGAGCAGGGCAAGAAGCGCAAAGCTGGATTGCCAGCCGGAGATATCGTTGAGCAGACCGCCGACCGTTGGGCCGACCATCGGCACCACCGACATGCCCATGGTCACATAGCCGATCATCGAAGCGGCTTGTTCCATCGGCACCATGTCGCGCACGATGGCGCGCGCCAGCACGAAGCCGGAAACGACGGCCGCCTGCGCCACACGCCCGAACATGAAGACGGTGATATCTGGCGCCAGCATGCAGACGAGCGTGGCGACGATCATCATCGCGATGCTGGCAAGCATGACGGGTCGGCGTCCGAAGAGATCGGATAGCGGGCCGATGAGGAGTTGCAGGCAGGCGGTGGCGGCAAGATAGCCGGACACGGCAAATTGCATCACGGCGTAATCGGTCTCGAAATGGAGCGCCATCGCTGCAAGCGAGGGCAGGAACAGGTTCATGCAAAGCGCCGCGACGCCGGCGATAACGACGAGCGTGATGATGTGGGGCGGGGTGGTGCGATCCAGAAAGCGGGCGTTTTTCATGTCATTCTCCCGCTTTTTCCGTAACGGCAGCTTTCGTTACGGACGCTGGCCGCACGGTGGTCGCGGCAGTGGGCGTGGCGGCGGAGCGCTTGGCCATCTGCGAGCGCTTGCGCAGGCTTTCACGGTAGAAGGTGTAGAGGCCCGAGCCGATGACGATCACGGCGCCGACGATCGTGAAGCTGTCGATCTTTTCATTGAAGAAGAACACGCCGATCATGAAACCCCAGAGCAGGCTGGTGTAACGGAATGGCGCGACGAAGGAGATTTCGCCGGTTCGCATTGCCAGAATAATTGCCTGGTAACCGACCAGCACCAGAACGGCAGAACCGGCCAGATGCGACAGGATCATGAAGTTCATGGGCTGCCAGCCGCCGAAGGGCTGGATCAGCAGGCCACCCACCGCCATGTTGACGGAGGCGGTAACGAAGGTGATGGCAAGCGAGGGGACATCCGCATACATCTTGCGGGTCAGAAGATCACGCGCGGCGGTGACCGCCAGCGAGGCGACGACCAGCAGCGCGCCTGAGGTAAAGCCTTCCGGGCCGGGCCGGATGATGACGAGCACCCCAATGAAGCCGACGATGATCGCCGCCCAGCGCCGCCAGCCGACGGGCTCGCGCAGGAACAGTGCCGCACCCAGCGTGACGATCAGCGGCAGGGACTGCAATATGGCCGAGGCGTTGGAAAATTCTATGAGTCCAAGCGCCGTCAGATAGAGAACGGCGGCTGTCACTTCGCAGAGACAGCGCAGGATGATGATGGGGCGCATCAGGGTTTTCAGCGGCCGGAGCGCGCCGAAGTGCCGGGCGGCAATATAGATCAGCACCACCGTCATGATGCCGCGCACGAACATGATCTGGCCGGTATTGATGTAGGGGGTGACGGATTTCGTCAGGGCGTCGTTGGCCGTAAAGCTTGCCATGGCGAGCGCCATCAGAAGGGCGCCGCGCGTATTGTCCGTCAATGCCATTTCATACTGTCCCAGACCATGCGCAGCCTAACCCCAAATTCCTCTCAGGGGTCGCCCGCCGGGCGGGACCGCGCATTCCTCCATGCCAAGAGACCTGACACGGCCAAGCCGGCATTTCAACCGCTTAAATGGGTGGGTGGACGAGAAACAGGTTCAGCCGCCGGTCACACTCATATGGCGGGCGACAGCGGGGCGCTTGTGGGTGCGGTCAATGATGAAATCATGCCCTTTCGGCTTACGCAAAATGGCCTCGTCTATGGCGCCCGAGAGATAGGCGTCGCTGTCGGAAGCGCGCAGCGCCGTGCGAAGGTCGGCGGCATCGTCCTGCCCGAGACACATATAGAGCGTACCGGTGCAGGTGAGGCGGACGCGGTTGCAGCTTTCGCAGAAATTATGGGTCATGGGTGTGATGAAACCGAGCCTGCCGCCGGTTTCCTTTACCGTCACGTAGCGGGCAGGGCCGCCGGTCTGGTAGTCGTTGTCAACAAGCGTGAAGCTTTGTTCCAGATCGGCGCGCAGCCTGGAAAGCGGCAGGTAGCGATCGGTGCGATCTTCCTCGATCTCGCCCATGGGCATGGTCTCGATGACAGTCAGGTCCATACCGCGACCATGGGCGAAACGCATCAGCTCGGGAATTTCAGTCTCGTTGAAGTCCTTCAGCGCGACAGCATTGAGCTTGATCTTGATGCCGGCGGCCTGCGCGGCATCCAGCCCTTCCATCACACGGTCGATATCGCCCCAGCGGGTGATCTCGCGGAATTTCTGCGGGTCCAGCGTATCGAGCGAGACGTTGATGCGCCGCACGCCGCAATCGGCGAGTTCAGCGGCGAATTTCGCAAGCTGCGAACCGTTGGTGGTCAGCGTCAGCTCATCCAGCGCGCCGGTGCCAATATGGCGGCCGAGGTTCCTCACCAGCATCATAATGTTCTTGCGCACCAGCGGCTCGCCGCCTGTCAGCCTCAGCTTGCGCACGCCCCGTTGAATGAAGACGGAACAGAGCCGGTCGAGTTCCTCCAGCGTCAGAAGGTCCTTCTTGGGCAGGAAGGTCATGTGTTCGGACATGCAGTAGGTACAGCGGAAATCGCAGCGGTCTGTCACGGAAACGCGCAGATAGGTTATGGACCGGCCGAAAGGGTCCACCATCGGTGCTTTGTTTTCCGTCAGGGACTGCGCTCTTTCGAGCGATCCGGGGAAACTGTTCACGTCTCCGTCCTCACTGCGCGATGCGCCGGGCACAAGATTGCCGGGCATGTGCTTTACAGGTGATGTAGTGACTTGCCTATCGCGAGGCAAGTCCGTAATTCTGACGCATAAGACGAGCTTGCGGAAGTGAAAAATGAGTGATGCCTGGCCGACTGAACTGCTTGTGTCGAAAGACCGGCGGCAACTGACCGTTTCCTTCGATGATGGAAGCGTCTATCGGCTTGGTGCCGAGATGCTGCGCGTGCTTTCACCCTCCGCGGAAGTGCAGGGCCACGGGCCGGGCCAGAAGGTCACTGTTCCCGGCAAGCGCAACGTGACGATCCGCTCCATGATGGCGACGGGCAATTATGCCGTGCGCATCGTCTTCGACGACGGCCATGACAGCGGCATCTTTACCTGGAGATATCTGAAGGAACTGGGAGAGACCGGCGACGCATCGTTTGCCGATTATGAGCGACAGCTCGCCGAAAAGGGCTTGAGCAGGGAACCGCTGTCCCGGTAGGCGGGCGCAAGGCCTGCGGACACTCCCCACCCTCATTCCTGTGACAAGCACGGGAATGAGGGGAGAAGGGCAGCGGCATCTGAAGCCCGCATGCCTTATGGACAAATAACCCGTTGAATCTGCGCATCGTCCTTCTGTAAAATCATTTTCGATTTTCATACTGATGCGCTAGGAAGTGAGGGAGGGAACACCCTCGTTCTATCAATTTAAACGGGGTGATGTGTGGCGGTCGAAGCGAACGGAAATGATCTGGCCCAGGTGGTCGTGCTTTTGGCGGCGGGCGTGGTGGCCGCGCCGATTTTCAAGCGCATAGGCCTCGGTTCGGTGCTGGGTTATCTGGCCGCCGGCCTGGTGATCGGGCCATATGGCTTCGGTTTCTTCTCCGATTCGCAGGCGATCCTTCATATCGCCGAACTCGGCGTGGTGATGTTCCTGTTCATCATCGGCCTTGAAATGCAGCCGTCACGGCTGTGGTCCATGCGGCAGGATATTTTCGGGCTTGGCGCGCTGCAGGTGCTGGTCTGTATGGCGGGTCTGACGATGGTTGGCGTCAGCCTCGGCTTTCCGCTCATCATGTCATTCGTCGCCGGTACCGGCTTCGTGCTGACTTCCACGGCAATCGTCATGCAGATGCTGCAGGAACGCAACAGCATGTCCAGCCTCAAGGGCCAGCGCATCATCGCCATCCTGCTGTTTGAGGATCTCGCCATCGTGCCGCTTCTGGCGCTCGTTGCCTTCCTCGGTGCTGGTGGCGAGCACGTCACACCCTCGGAGCGCTGGATTTCCGTCGGCATCGCGCTTGCCGCCGTCGGCGCGCTCATTCTGGCCGGGCGTTATCTTCTCAACCCGTTCTTCCGCCTGCTGGCGGCGTCCGGTGCGCGCGAGGTAATGACAGCCGCCGCTCTGCTCGTGGTGCTCGGTTCGGCGCTGTTGATGCAGGTCAGCGGTCTTTCCATGGCGATGGGCGCGTTTCTGGCTGGTGTGCTGCTGTCCGAATCGTCGTTCCGCCATCAGCTGGAAGCGGATATCGAGCCGTTTCGCGGCATTCTGCTCGGCCTGTTCTTTCTCGGCGTCGGCATGGCGATCGATCTTGCCGTCATTGCATCGAACTGGCAGCTCGTGGTCGTCAGCGTCGCAGGTTACATGCTGCTCAAGGCATTCCTGATCTACGGCGTGGCGCGGGCGCTCGGCACCACCAGGCGCGAAAGCCTGGAGCGGGCCGTGTTGATGGCTCAGGGTGGCGAATTCGCCTTCGTGCTCTATTCCGCCGCTGTCAGCGCCGGCATCCTCGACCGCGAAGCCAACGCCATCCTGACGGCGACCATCATCATCTCGATGGTGCTGACGCCGCTGATGGTCATTCTGCACGACCGGCTGGTGCCGGCGGCCGTTCCCAAGACCGATGATCTCGACGTGCCGGAAAATGTCGAGGGCAGCATTCTGCTGATCGGTTTCGGGCGTTTCGGCCAGATTGTCAGCCAGCCGCTTCTCGCGCGTGGCTACACGCTGTCGCTGATCGACAAGGATGCCGACTTTGTGCGCGATGCTGCGGAATTCGGTTTCAAGGTCTATTATGGCGACGGCTCACGTGCGGAAATCCTGCATGCCGCCGGGGCAAGCACCGCGCGTGCGGTGCTGATCTGCGTCGACGACAAGGAAGCCGCTGTGCGGATCGCGGAGATCGTCAAGCATGAATTTCCGCTGGTTCCCGTTCTTGCCCGTGCCTATGACCGTGGCCACGCAATCGATCTTGTGAAGGCCGGCGTGGATTACCAGATCCGCGAGACGCTGGAATCGGCGATGAATTTCAGCGAGGAAGTGCTTGGCGCCATGGGCGAGGAGCGGGAAGATGCTGCCCGCTTGGTGGAGGAATTCCGCGACCGCGACGAGGAACGTTTCGCGATGGAAGTCGTCGGCGGCATTTATGCGGGCCGGTCGCTGATCCGCGGCAATTCCCAGCCGGCGGACCTCGTTGCTGCACGCACCGCGCGCGAGCGGGCGGAGCGGGAAAAAGCGGAAGCGGCAGAGGAATAACGCGCCCTGATTTATGGGTGGGGCAGATTGATTGCAGGGGTTGGAGCGCACAATGACGGTCATTCGCACGGTTGAGGAATTGAAGGCCATTTACGATGGCACAAGCGAGGCATCTATCGCGAAGGTGACAGCCACGCTGACCGCCGAATACCGGCAGATGATCGAGGCTTCGCCATTTCTGGCGCTGGCGACTGTCGGGCCGGAAGGCATGGACTGTTCGCCGCGCGGCGACAAGGGCGGTGTGGTAAGGGTGGCCGACGACAGGACGGTGCTTTTGCCCGACTGGCGCGGCAACAACCGCGTTGATTCGCTTTTGAACATCGTCCGCGATCCACGCGTGGCGCTGATGTTCCTGATCCCGGGCTCGAATACAACAATGCGCATCAACGGCCGCGCTGTCGTTTCGGTCGCACCCGATCTGCTGCAAAGCTTCGAAATGGACGGAAAACACCCGCGCACCATCATTGTGGTCGAAATCGACGAGGTCTATTTCCAGTGCGCGAGGGCCTTGATGCGCTCGGAACTGTGGAACCCCGACAACTTCGTGGAACCCGCGTCACTGCCCACACCCGGCAGCCTGCTCAAAGCCGCCAAGGCGGAGTTCGATCAGGAGACTTATGACCGCGAATGGGCGGTTCGGGCGGCGAAGACCATGTGGTGAGGGGTGGCGGTGCGGCTTTCGTCCTGACGAGACCAGCACATTCGCCCGTGAGCCATTGGCTTCTCTCCGCCCTCATTCCTGTGCTTGTCACAGGAATCTAGCCGACGCGCGTCGGCGCGGCGAGAGAGGCTCTTTTCAGCCCAAGGACTTGGGCTGGCTAGATTCCTGTGACAAGCACAGGAATGAGGGAAGAGGAGAGCGTCCGTTAACTGCGCCCCCGATAAGGACGCACGACGCCCTAGGTACGATAAATCAGCCAGTTCTTGCCGATATAGTTCTTCTGCATGCCGTCCTCGTAAATGACGGAACGGTTCCTGCCGGTTTCCTTGGCGTGATAAAGTGCCATATCGGCATGTCCGTAAAGTTCGCCCGGATTGTTTGCCTGAGAGGCGGAGGCGAAGCCGATCGAGATCGTCACCGTACCGTAGTCGGCGCCCGATCTTGAATTGCGGAACGGCGTGCTTTCCAGCGACAGGCGGATGCGCTCACAGATCACCATGACTTCTTCCGGCGTGTTGCCATCAAGAATGATGGCGAATTCCTCGCCGCCACTTCTGGCGACGAAGCCGTCCTTGCGGACATTGGCGCGGATGACGGAGGCGACGGTGGCCAGTATCTTGTCGCCGACCGGGTGGCCGAACGTATCGTTGATCCGCTTGAAATGGTCGATGTCGAGCAGGATGAGCGTCGTATATTGCAGGCCGATGGAGCTGTTGTAGACGGAGGCCAGCCTGTCATCGAAAGCGCGACGGTTGGAAAGGCGCGTCAGCGAATCGGTATTGGCGATGCGCTTGTATTCATCCAGCTCCAGACGCACCTGTTGCATTTCCTCGGCATGGCGGTTGACGTCGTTGAACGCCTTTTCGCCATCGATGATTTTCGAGCCGGTGGCCTCGGCCAGCAGCGAGACCGCATTTTTCAGGATATTGGTGCTCGATACGGTCTTGTCGTCAATGCGCTGGCGGGTTTCGCCGAGAATTCTGTTGTAGTTCTCGATGGAGGACTGTTCGCGCCTTAGCGTTCCGAGAAGTGCCTCCAGTTCACGCCGCAGCTTCTCATGCGCGTCGTCGATCGAGGCCGTGGGATTGCCTTCCCCGTACCGTGAGGACAGTTCGTCCAGATCCTCCTGCGTCACCCGGTTTCCCAGTGCCGCCAGATCCCTCGTCAGCGCCGGGTTCGAGCCGATATAGGCTTCGTAAAAAAGGCTATAGTTGCGCGGGATCGGCGACACACCCATGCTCCGCATGGCGTAGGCAATCTGCCCGGCGATGTCGGGCCCCGTGGATTTGGGCGTGGATGCCGTGTTCATCAAGAAACTCCAGTGAGTCTGCTTATCGACTATGATTATTATTATGTAGGCCGTTTTGAAAAGCTTAATTTATGGGAAACTAATTTTTGTTCCCTGAAATTTGATATTCGGCAATTTTTATCTTATTTAGCTGATAATTATAAGTAATTCTCATTTCGAGGAAGTTCCGGAGTTTTTTGATTTCTACTGCTCGTCTTGGTGCCAGCTTCGTATTTATTCTGTCAATCCCGATAGTGATTTTAGGGTGATTTATTTCGGCACAACAACGCAGGGTGATAATCGGGAGATGGTTGAGGCACGGAGTTTTTCATCTGGCAAGACGCCGCTTATAAGCAACGAACTTCTTCGCGCATGTCCGGATACAGCAACGTTACAGTTTTTATTACGTCGTCTCAACAGGAGTGGCTGCAGCCCGTCTCATTTCTGTGACTACTTGCGGTGGAAATTGCGCAAGATTTTGAAACAATGCGTTGTTTTGTGCGCCGCCGGAATATGTCCCGTCAGGCTCTAAGCCGTATCACCGAGCATTCCGCACCTGCGTCAACTGCCGGCGCATTTGGCGGGCGCACGATCAGGCCGTCTGAATGTGCCAGTATGTTCATCATGGATGAATCCTGTTTGGCATAGGCTTGCGCCACCAGAGCGCCGTTGTCATCGGCGCTGAAACGGGAGCGAAGATAATCCTGCCGGTGATCGTTCGCCTTCAGCGGTGTGGCGGTTCGGGCTGTGGTGACGCGTTGCGGCGGAATGCGGCGGGCGATTCTGTGGAGCAGTGGCTCGAGGAACAGCAGGCCGCAGACGAGGCTCGCGACTGGATTTCCTGGCAGGCCCAGAACCTGCATGGCATCGATGGCGCCCACCATCAGCGGTTTTCCAGGACGCATGGCAATGCGCCAGAAATCGAGCTGCATGCCTTCGGCCTTAAGCGCCGCCTGAACGAGATCATGGTCGCCGACAGAGGCGCCGCCGAGCGTCACGAGCACATCGGCCTTTGCCACGACAGCCTTGCCGATGGCGGCGCGGATCAACGTGTCGTTGTCGGGTATAATGCCGAGATCGAGAACCTCCGCACCGGCTGCCCGCACAAGTGCGGCGACACCGAAGGTGTTCGAGGCGATGATCTGGGCGGGAAGGGGCGTGCTTCCGGGCGGCAGCAATTCGTCGCCGGTGGCAAGGATGGCGACCAGTGGCTTGCGATAGACGGCAAGCGTTGCGTGATTCATCGCCGCCGCAACGGTGAGATCGGTGAAGCCGAGTTCGCGCCCGGACTTCAAAACCGTGTCGCCCTCGGCAAAATCCTGTCCGCGCGGGCGAATGTGTCTCCCGGCGGTGATGTCGAAAGCGGTGCGGATTTTGCCCTCGCCGAGAAGCTCGGCATCTTCCTGAATGAGAATGGCATCCGCACCCGCTGGCACCGGTGCGCCGGTAAAGATACGCACGGCCTCGCCTTTACCCACCGTGCCCGCGAAAGCGTGGCCTGCGGCAGCCTGGCCTATGACGGTGAGGACTGACCCGATTTGTGGCGCATCGGCACTGCGCAGCGCATAGCCGTCCATGGCCGAGGCATCGAAAGGCGGCTGGGTCAGACGCGCCGCAAGGTCAGCCGCAAGGACGCGGCCATCGCATTCGGCGAGCGGAAGGGTTTCACTGTCAACCACAGGAACCGCCGCATCCAGAAGACGCGTTACGGCCTCATCCACGGGCAGCAGTGGCTTCATTCAGGTCTCCTGTCGCCGGAAATCGCCCGACTTGCCGCCGCTCTTTTCGAGAAGGCGGATATTGACGATCTCCATCGCCTTGTCGGCGGCTTTGGCCATGTCGTAAATGGTCAGGCAGGCGATGGACACGGCGGTCAGCGCCTCCATCTCCACGCCGGTCTTGCCGGAGAGCTTCACCATGGCCTCCACCCGCAGGCCGGGCAGGGCAGCGTCTTCGGTAATGTCCACCGCAACCTTGGTCAGCATCAGCGGGTGGCAGAGCGGAATGAGGTTTGCCGTCTGCTTGGCTGCCATGATGCCCGCGAGCCGGGCTGTGCCGATGACGTCACCCTTCTTGGCATTGCCATCGCGGATGAGCGCCAGCGTTTCCGGCTTCATCTTCACAAAGCCTTCGGCAACAGCGATACGGACGGTCTCGGCTTTGTCGCCGACATCGACCATATGTGCCTCGCCGCTCGCATCGATATGGGTGAGCTTTGTCGCCTCGCTCATCGGCGCATCATTCCGCCGCCAGAACGCCGGATTGGCCGGTTAGCAGGGTTTTGGTAGCTGCTGTCACATCGTCCTTGCGCATCAGGCTTTCGCCGACGAGGAAGGTGCTGATGCCGCTCTTTTCGAGGCGCTGGCAATCCTCATAGGTGAAGATGCCGCTTTCGCCGACCATCAGCTTGTCGGCGGGCACGAGGCCAGCCAGTTTCTCGCTGGTTTCGAGGCTGACCTCGAAAGTGCGCAGATTGCGGTTATTTATGCCGAGAAGCGGCGAGGCGAGCTTCAGCGCCCGTTCGGTTTCTTCCGAATCATGCACCTCGACCAGCACGTCCATGCCGAGTGAAAAAGCCTCGCCTTCAAGGCGTTTCGCCTCATCGTCGGAAAGAGACGCCATGATGAGCAGGATGCAGTCCGCGCCCCAGGCGCGGGCCTCATGCACCTGATAGGTATCGAACATGAAATCCTTGCGCAGCGCAGGCAGCGTGCAGGCATTGCGGGCAGCCGTCAGAAATTCCGGCGCACCCTGAAAGCTCGGCGTGTCCGTCAGCACGGAAAGACAGGCGGCGCCACCAGCCTCATAGGCGGCGGCCAGTGCCGGTGGATCGAAATCCGGGCGGATCAGCCCCTTGGAGGGGCTGGCCTTCTTGATTTCGGCAATCAGACCGAATTTGCCCTCAGCCTGCTTTGTTCGCAGCGCTTTGTAAAAACCGCGCGGCGCAGTCTGGCCTGCGGCCATCGCCTTGAGATCGGCAAGTGAAACCCTGGCCTTGGCGGCGGCAATTTCCTCGCGCTTGTAGATCTCGATATTTTTCAGAATGTCGCTCATGGTTTCGCTCTCATTCCTTTTAGTGGTCGGCCTGCCCGGAGACTGTTTCATTGGAGACAGCGACCAGGCGGTCGAGCGCTGCTGCCGCCGCGCCGCTGTCGAGCGCTTGGCTCACGGTCGTCATCGCCTCGCCAAGCGTTTCGGCCTTGCCGGCAATGACGAGGGCTGCCGCGGCGTTGCACAGCGATACGTCGCGATAGGCGTTGCGCTTGCCGGACAGAACCTCGCGAAGTGCCGCTGCATTGGCAATGCCGTCGCCACCCTTGAGGTCTGCCATGGAAGCGGGTTCAACACCGAAATCCTTCGGCGTCAGGTCGAAGGTGCGGATCTTGCCGTTTTCAAGCGCCGCCACATGGGTGACGCCTGTCGTCGTGACTTCATCCATGCCGTCGCCATGTACGACCCAGATGCTTTCCGAGCCGAGATCGCGCAGCACTTCGGCGAGCGGCACCAGCCAGCGCGGCGAAAAGACGCCGAGCAATTGGCGCTTCGCGCCCGCCGGGTTGGAAAGCGGGCCGAGCAGGTTGAAGATGGTGCGCGTGCCAAGTTCGACGCGGCTTGGACCGACATGGCGCATGGCGGAATGGTGCAGCTGCGCGAACATGAAGCCGAGTCCTGCCTCACTGATGCAGCGGGCGATAAGGTCAGGGCCGATATCCAGCTTCACGCCGAGCGCGGACAGCGCATCCGCCGTGCCGGATTTGGAGCTTAGCGCCCGGTTACCGTGCTTGGCAACGGGAAGGCCCGTGCCGGCAACGATGATCGAGGCGAGCGTCGAGATATTGTAGGTGCCGATGCCGTCACCGCCGGTTCCGACGATGTCGATCGCGTTTTCGGGGGCCGAAACCGGCAGCATGCGCGCGCGCATGGAGGAGACGGCGCCGACAATCTCGTCCACCGTCTCGCCGCGCACGCGCAGTGCCATGAGGAAACCGCCGATCTGCGATGGGGTTGCTTCGCCCGACATCAGAATGTCGAAAGCGGCCCGCGATTCCTCACGGTTCAGGCTTTCCCCGTTTGCGACCTTTGCGATCAGCGGTTTCAGTTCGGCCATCGTTTCCGCCCCCCGGTTAGAAGCCGACCATCGCCTGATCGGCGAGGGCCTGATTGATGGTCACACCGTAGTCGTTCTGCAGGCGGTTGACCATCTGGTCGAGCATGTCGTCACCTGCCGCGCGGGCGATGGCGGCGAACTGCTGATCGTCATTGGCAAGCGCATCGGCAGGCGCGTTGGTGTCGACTGCCGTGACCTTGAAGAGGATGCGGCTGGAACCATCGGCGTCTGCCGCTGTGCCCGTCATGCCTTCAGCGCCGGAGAATACCGCCGTAATCGTCTGGCGACCGAAAATCGCGTCCTCGCTGGTGCGGCGCAGGCCGGATTTCTGCTCGACGGCAAGGCCGAGTTCGCCAGCCACCGCTGCCAGTGTCTCGCCCTTTTCAACACGTGCCTTCAGCTCGTCGGCCTTGGTGGCAAGCGCCGTGCGCTGCTGCTCTGCCGTCCAGTCGGCCACGACATCGTCGCGCACTTCGGCAAGCGTGCGGTCGCGGGCGGGGATGATCTGATCGACGTCGAACCAGATGTAGCCTTCGCGGCCAAGATTGATCGGCAGGGCTTCGGTGCCGGGTTCGGTCTTGAAGACTTCCTGGGCAAGCTGCGGCGAGGGCAGGTCCTGAATGGCGTCGCCCTTTTCATCAAGACCGGCGGCATCGATGGCGTCGATGGTGACGGGCTTGAGGTTCAGCTGCTTTGCCGCATCGGCAAGCGAGGAGCCGCCGGCACGCAGGTCTTCGTAACGGTCATGCACATTGGTGACTTCTTCGGCTGCAGCAGCGGTGGCGAGGTCCTTGCGGATGTCCTCTTTCGCTTCTTCCAGCGTGCGGGTGGTTTCCGGCTTGATGCCGGTGATGCGCAGGATGACCGGGCCGAAGGAGCCTGCCACGACCGGAGACACGCCGCCATCCTTCTGGACGGCGAAAGCAGCATCGGCAATCGACTGGTCGGGGATCGTGTCCTTGGTGAATTCGCCAAGCGTCACGTCGGAGGCGGTCTTGCCCTGATCCTTAACCACCTGATCATAGGTGGTGTTGCCGAGGCGGATCTGCTCTGCAGCGGCTTCTGCCATTTCCTTTTCCGGGAAGGTCAGCTGCTCGACGGTGCGGCGACCGGCGGTGCGGAAGCTGTCCTTGTGGCTGTTGTAATAGTCGGCGATCTGCGCATCCGTCACCGAAGCCTGATCGGCAATGTCCGATGGTTCCAGCTTCACATAGGTGAACTTGCGGAACTCGGGCGCGCGATATTTCGCCTTGTTGGTTTCAAACCAGGGTGCAAGCACGTCGTCGCCCGGCGCCTTGACCGGCGCAATGACGGCGTTGGACAGGATGACGTAATCGACCGAGCGCTGTTCGTTGCGGTATTGCTTGAGTGCGTCCACCAGTACCTGCGGTGCCTTGAAACCATCGGAAACGGCTTCAACGATCTGGCTTCTTACCGCGACCTTGCTGCGTTCCTTGATATAGTCGTCTTCGCGCAGGCCGGAATTGCGCAGCCGTTCGGTGAACAGGGTGCGATCGAACTGGCCATTAACCGATTTGAATGCCGGGTCTTCGGCGATGAGATTGGCGAGGCGGTCTTCCGAAAGGCCGAGATTCATCTTCGACGCCAGTTCATCCAGCGAGGCACCCGCCGCAAGCTGGCTGAACACCTGACGGTCGATGCCGAAGGCCTTGGCCTGTTCGGTGGTCAGTCTCGCGCCGAACTGGCGGCTGAGATCGGAAACCTGACGCTGATAGGCGAGGCGGAATTCCTGCGGGCTGACCGTCTGGTCGCCGACGGTCATGACCGCATGCGAATTGGAGGTGACGAGTGATGCGGAGACGCCCCAGACGCCAAACGAAACAACAAGCAGGAGAAGCAGCAGCTTGGCTGCCATGGTTCGAGAAGCATTTCTCAGGGAATCGAGCATCGTTATGCAAACCTCACAGGAACGTCATTGCGGTCGCCAGCCGTCCGGCCCGCAACGTATCGGCGTTCCTTAAATCAATCCAATGGGAAATTGAAGGGAATTTGCCTTGGAAAAACGGGGTTTTGAAAACGCTTATGTGATTGGGACTAGGTTTTTACGCCTTCATCTTCGCCATACTGGCCCTTAAGGCGGCAAAATAAAACCGCCCGGAGCGTCCAGGCGGTTGCGGAGAATCATATTCTGAAAGACGGCTAAGTCTGATGGTTGCGGTCAGAACGCGCGGTTGCGTCTTACCGAGGCCTTGAATTCCTCGTCTTCCCGCCGCATCTCGGCGACGGCGGAGATCATTGACGTCACGAACATAATGCTGATCAGGGCAAGAAGCAGTGTCAGGAATGTGAACATGATATCATCTCCGTTGGTGGCGAGGAAATCCTAGTTCCTCATCAGTAATAGGTCATGGACTGGTAGCGGGCGGTCATCTGTGGATAGTCTGGTCCCTGGGCAGCAGGCTTCTGATCATAAAGGCTAAACGTTGTTGCTACCATTGCGATGACCAGTACTGTCCAGGCGGTGCTGATGACGCTGATTTTCGCCGAAGTAGACTGTTTTTCTCTTACAAACATCTGTCTGTTCCTTTGGTTTGATATTAACGCGCCACGTCCAATCATGTTCCGCGTCAACCTTAAAAATCGATTAGCATCGCGCCTGTGAAACTTCCTTGAATGGCTTGTTCATCTGGCGTTCAGGAAACCGGCGACTGGCCTCATTCGAGGAAAAGATACTCGGCTGCGAATGATGCGATGACCGAAAAGACGATCATAAAGGCCAGCATTTTCATTTCTCCGGGGGCTTAACGAGGTGAGGGGCATTTCGGTTTCCCGATGCCGTGTATTTATATAAATGAGCCCTGAAACCGCACTGAACGGCGCATTCATCCGTTGTTCAGACCGCACCGGGAGGGCGTCCGGGTTGTAAAAGTCTTGCGCCGCGCCCATCTCCATGACAAAAGGCGGCACATAACGCCCACCACTTGAGAGCGATATGACGATTGCCTTTTATCCAGGATCCTTCGATCCGATGACCAACGGACATCTGGATGTGCTTATCCAGGCGCTGAACGTGGCGTCCAAAGTCATCGTCGCCGTCGGCATCCATCCCGGAAAAGCACCGCTGTTCAGTTTCGAGGAGCGGGCGACGCTGATAAGCCGGGCGCTTTCCGAAAGCCTGCCCGGTGAGGCGGCGCGCGTTGAGGTCGTTTCCTTCGACAATCTGGTCGTCGATGCAGCCCGTCAGCATGGCGCGCGCCTTCTTCTGCGCGGCCTGCGTGACGGCACCGATCTCGATTATGAAATGCAGATGGCCGGCATGAACCGCCAGATGGCACCTGATATACAGACCGTGTTCCTGCCGGCGGGTACGTCGTCGCGACCCATTACAGCCACATTGGTCCGGCAGATCGCCGCCATGGGCGGCAATGTGGATGCCTTCGTTCCCATAGCCGTGCTTGAAGCCCTCAACGCCAAGCTGAAGCGCTGACTTCAGCCTCACATTCCGGAGCCAATCCAATGAAACTCGTTCGATTTGCCTTTGCCGGCGCCCTGTTTGCGGGCGCGCTTGCCGCCAGCACCTTCGCTTCGGCTGCCGAATTCCTGACCGTCCAGCTGAAGGACGGCCCCGTCGTCATCGAACTGATGCCGGAAGTCGCGCCCAAGCACGTGGCGCAGATTGAAGCGCTGGCGAAAAAGGGCGCCTATGACAACGTGGCCTTCCACCGCGTCATTGACGGTTTCATGGCGCAGACCGGCGATGTGCAGTACGGCAACATGGAGAAGGGCTTCAACGCCCAGCGTGCCGGCACCGGCGGCTCTGACATGGCCGACATTCCGGCTGAGTTCTCCAAGACACCGTTCACGCGCGGCGTTGTCGGCATGGCCCGTTCCAGCGATCCGAATTCCGCCAATTCGCAGTTCTTCATCATGTTTGCCGACGGTCCGTTCCTGAACGGCCAGTACACCGTGGTCGGCAAGGTCGTGTCCGGCATGGAAGCCGTGGACAAGATCAAGCGCGGCGCCGGCGGCAACGGCGAAGTTTCCAACCCCGACCGGATGATCAAGGTCACCGTCGGCAAGAAGTAAGGTAGGGCAATAGAGCCCGAACAGAGGAGAATAATCATGGCCGAGATCAAGGATCCGGAAAACACCATCATCATGGAAACGACGACCGGCAAGGTCGTGATCCAGCTGCTTCCGGAAGTTGCTCCGGGCCACGTTGCCCGTATCAAGGAACTGGTATCGGAAGGCGCTTACGACGGCGTCGTGTTTCACCGCGTCATCGAAGACTTCATGGCCCAGACGGGCGATGTGAAGTTCGGCAAGAAGGGTTCGGAGAGCTTCAACCCGGCCCGCGCCGGCATGGGCGGCTCCGAGAAGCCTGACCTCAAGGCTGAATTCTCGGCTATTTCCCACGTACGCGGCACCTGCTCGATGGCCCGTTCGCAGAGCCCGAACTCCGCCAACTCGCAGTTCTTCATTTGCTTCACCGATTCGCCTTGGCTGAACAAGCAGTACACCGTATGGGGCCAGGTCATCGAAGGCATGGAAGCCATCGACAAGGTCAAGCGCGGCGAGCCTGTGAAGGACCCCGATTCGATCGTTTCGATGAAGCTTGCTTCGGCGGCCTGATAATAGCGTATAAAGTGTTTACCCGCTCCGCAGGAAACTGCGGGGCGTTTCACATTGATGATGGCGCCAACCTCTCAGACGTCATCCTCGGGACAAGCCGAGGATGACTTCGAGTGTAGTCGGAAGCCTTGTCATCACCCACCACCCGCCCCATGCCATGCAGGGCGGGTTTTGATATTTCGAGAGCCCTTGCAATGCGCGTAGACCTGTTCGATTTCGATCTCCCCGAGGACAATATCGCCCTTCGCCCGGCGAACCCGCGCGATAGTGCGCGTCTTCTCGTGGTCGATCCGAATGCGAACCACATGGAAGACCGCATCGTATCCGACCTGACTTCCTTCCTGAAGCCCGGCGACGCGCTGGTATTTAACGACACCCGCGTTATTCCAGCCCAGCTTGAAGGCGTGCGGCTGCGCGAAGGTGCGCCTGAAACGGCAGTTTCAGCCACGCTGCACATGCGCGCCGACCAGTCGCGCTGGAAGGCTTTCGCGCGGCCGGGCAAGCGTATCAAGCAGGGTGACCGCATTCGTTTCGGTTATGAGCGCGACAATGCCTGCGGCCTTGCCCATCTGGAGGCCACCGTCGAGGAAAAGGGTGAGGAGGGCGAGATCACGCTGCTTTTTGACGTTTCCGGACCTGTTCTGGACGAGGCGATCGCCTCCGTCGGCCATATTCCTTTGCCGCCCTATATTGCCGCGAAGCGCCCGGAAGATGCGCAGGACCAGACCGATTACCAGACAATTTATGCCCGCGAGAAGGGCGCCGTTGCCGCACCAACTGCCGGCCTGCATTTCACGCCCGATCTGTTTGCGGCGCTGGACGAAGCCGGCATCGAGCGACATTTCGTGACACTTCACGTTGGGGCAGGCACCTTCCTTCCAGTTAAGGCCGACGATACCGACGATCACAAGATGCATTTCGAGATCGGCCATGTTTCGCAAGAGACTGCGGCAAAGCTCAATGCCGTCAAGGCGCGCGGCGGGCGGATCGTTTCTGTCGGCACCACTTCGCTGCGGCTTATCGAAAGCGCCACTGATGAGAATGGCGTTATTCAGCCATGGTCGGGCGCGACGGGCATCTTCATCACGCCCGGATACCGTTTCCGCGCGGTCGATATTCTGATGACCAATTTCCACCTGCCGAAATCGACGCTGTTCATGCTCGTTTCGGCTTTTTGCGGTCTCGAGACGATGCGTGCCGCTTATGCGCATGCCATCGAAACCGGATACCGTTTTTATTCCTATGGCGATTCCAGCCTGTTGTTCCGGAAGAACTGATGCACGACAAATTCACTTTTACCCTGAAAGCCACGAGCGGCGGCGCCCGCCTTGGCGAAGTCGCCATGCCGCGCGGTGTCATCCGCACACCTGCCTTCATGCCTGTTGGCACTGTCGGTACTGTCAAGGCCATGTATCTCGACCAGGTGCGCGAGCTCGGGGCCGATATCATTCTCGGCAATACCTATCACCTGATGCTGCGGCCCGGCCCGGAGCGCGTGGCAAGGCTTGGCGGGTTGCATGAGCTTATCCGCTGGCCGCATCCGATCCTCACCGACAGCGGTGGCTTCCAGGTCATGTCGCTTTCCGGCCTGCGCAAGCTGGACGAGAAGGGTGTGACCTTCAAGAGCCATGTGGACGGTTCGCTGCACCATATGTCGCCGGAACGCTCGATCGAAATTCAGGGCATGCTTGATTCGGACATCCAGATGCAGCTCGATGAATGCATCGCGCTGCCGGCCGAGCGCAAGGAAATCGAGCGCGCCATGGAAATGTCGCTGCGCTGGGCGGAGCGTTGCCGCGTCGCCTTCGGTGAACAGCCCGGCAAGGCCATGTTCGGCATTGTGCAGGGCGGCGACCAGCCGGATCTGCGCATTCGCTCCGCCGAAGGGCTGAAGCAGCTTGATCTCAAGGGTTACGCTGTCGGCGGCCTTGCCGTCGGTGAGCCGCAGGATGTGATGCTGGGCATGCTCGACATCACGCTGCCGGTGCTGCCCACCGAAAAGCCGCGTTACCTGATGGGCGTCGGTACGCCTGACGATATTCTGAAATCGGTGGCGCGCGGCATCGACATGTTCGACTGCGTGATGCCGACCCGTTCCGGTCGTCACGGGCTTGCCTTCACCCGTCGCGGCAGGGTCAATATCCGCAATGCCCGCCATGCGGAGGATATGCGGCCGCTCGATGAGCAGTCAAACTGCCCGGCCTCGCGTGATTATTCCCGCGCCTATCTGCATCATCTTACGCGCTCCAACGAGGCGCTGGGCGGTATGCTGCTCTCCTGGCACAATCTTGCCTATTATCAGGAGCTGATGCAGGGTATCCGCAAGTCGATCGAGGAAGGCCGTTTCGCCGATTTTTATGCGGAAACCATAGAGATGTGGGCGCGGGGCGACATAGACCCGATCTGATTTTTCCCGACCCTTTCTCCTGTTCGGACGCTTTCCTTGGCACATGCGCCTTACGTTCTTTTCCGGGATGACACGACCGGCACGGTGACAGCCTTCACCGAGCCGGAGGAGATCATCGTCGCGGATGAGCCAGAGGCGTTTTTCGCGGCGCTGAAACGCATGGAGCAGCTGCGCCGCGCCGGGAAATACCTTGCCGGCTATATGTCCTACGAGGCGGGTTTCCTGTTCGAGCCGAAACTTGCGGACTTTGCTGCCGAGCCTCGCAACGTGCCGTTCCTTCGCTTCGGCGTCTTTTCCGGCCCACAACCGGATGAGGGGCGATTTGCGCGGCCCGAAAGTCTGCCGGATGCCGATGCGTTCCTGGCCGATCCCGCGCCCGCATGGAGCCTTGAAGACTATTGCCAGCGCTTCGAGCGGCTGCACGGGCATCTGCGTCGCGGCGACTGTTATCAGGGTAATCTGACGATGCCCGTTCATGCTCGCTGGAGCGGCGATCCGCTCACGGCTTTCTGGTCATTGGTTGAGCGCCAGCCGGTCAAATATGGCGCGCTGGTCGATCTCGGTGGACCGGTGATCCTGTCGCGCTCACCGGAACTGTTTTTCTCGGTGGACGGGGAAGGTTTCATCGAAACCCATCCGATGAAGGGAACGACGCCGCGCGGTGCGAATGCGCAAGAGGACCGGGCGATCATCGCGGCGATGCTTGAGGATGAAAAGACGCTTGCCGAAAACCGCATGATCGTCGATCTCCTGCGCAACGATATTTCCCGCATCACCGAAGTCGGCAGCCTCCATGTGCCGCGACTGTTCGATATCGAGACCTATCCCACCGTGCACCAGATGGTCAGCCATGTGCGCGCGAAGCTTTTGCCGGATGTGACGGTGGAGGATATTTTTGCGGCGCTTTTTCCCTGCGGTTCGGTGACCGGCGCGCCGAAAATGTGGGCGATGAAAATCCTGCGCGAACTGGAGCAGACGCCGCGCGACGCCTATTGCGGTGCTATCGGTTTCATGTCTCCGAATGGAGAAATGCGTTTTTCGGTGGCGATCCGCACGCTGACCCTGTTCGATGGCGGCCGCGCGATCTTCAATGTCGGCGGCGGCATCGTTTTCGATTCGGATGCCGAGGCGGAATATGATGAGTGTCTGCTGAAATCGAAATTCGCGGTGGGCGACAGATTGTTGCGGGGGTGATCGGTACGTTGCGTGGGGTTAGGCTTGCTTTATCGGCGACAACACTCACTTCCCTCATTCCTGTGCTTGTCACAGGAATCCAGCCAGCCCAAGTCCTTGGGTTGATAAGACTCCTCCCGCCGCACGGACGTGCGTCGACTGGATTCCTGTGACAAGCACAGGAATGAGGGAGGTTGGAGGAAGCTCCAATGTCAGCAGCCGGATATGCGTCCGTAAGAAAACCGGCTACGGTTTTCGCTGACAAACGTCCTCAGCGGCCTATCACCTCAAACGCACCATTCTCCACCAGCACTTCCTTCGCCGCCGGATGGCTGAGAAAACCCGAAGGGCTGGCGGTGGCGCCATAGGCGCCCGATTGCAGGATTGCCAGGAGATCACCAGCCTTCAGCTTCGGCAGGGCCGCATTGCGTGCCAGGGTGTCGAGCGGTGTGCAGAGCGGGCCGACTATGGTTGCCGTTTCCTCATTGTCTGCCTGCATCATGGCCGGTGCGACGATAGGGTAGTTACGCTTGACGATCTGGCCGAGATTGCCGGAGGCTGCCAGATGGTGATGCATGCCACCATCCGTCACCACGAAGGTGGTGCCGCGCGAGGTCTTTACCGAATTGACTTCCGCCACATAGATGCCGCCGGGACCGGCGAGGAAGCGGCCGGGTTCGACAATGATATGGGCATCGGCGATCAGCGGATGTGCCTGCACCAAGGCCTTGAGGTCGGGAATGGCGGCACTGACCGCTGCAAGATCGAGCGGCGTCTCCCCGGCGAAATAGGGGATGCCGAGACCGCCGCCGAGATCGACGGTTTCAAGGGGCCTGCCGAGCATTTCGGCCATGCGTGCGGCAAGCAAAATGGAGTGTCTCCATTGGGAGACAAGCATGTCGGCATCGAGGATCTGCGTGCCACCGTAAATATGGACACCGACGAGATTGATATGCCTGATGTCCCTGAACAGCGGCAGGACGTTTTCGAGTTCTTCCTCGTCGAAACCGAAGGCGGTGGCCTTGCCACCCATGCGCATGGCGCCTGCCTGCGCATCCGGCACCGGATTGATGCGGATCGAAGCCTTGACCGGCCTGCCGATCGCCTCGATGCGGGCAATTTCCTCGGCGCTCTCGATATGGATTTCGCCGATGCCGCTCTCGATCACCTCAAGCAATTCGGCCTGGCGCTTGCCGGGGCCGGCGAAGATGATATTTTCCGGCGGTATGCCCGCCTTGATGGCGGCGCGATATTCACCGACGGAGGCGATTTCCGCGCCAGCGCCTTCTTCGCGGAAAAGCGAGATGATGGCTGGCAGGGGATTGGCTTTCACCGAATAAAAGATATCGGCAAAACCACTGAGCGCGGTTGCGAGATCGCGATACGCGCGGCGCATGGCGCTGGCATCATAGAGGAAGCACGGCGTTCCGGTCTCAGCGACGATATCGCGCACGGCAAGGCCGCCGATGACAAGATCGTTTTCGTCGACTGCGAATTGCGCGGCGGCAAGGGCAGGGCCGTGGCTTTGGGGTTTATCCGTGGGCGCCATTATCCGTCCGTTCGCGCACCAGCGCGCGGTAATCCACCTTGCCATTGGCCGTGACCGGAAGCCGGTCGACCAGTTCGATGGCGCGCGGAATCATGAAGGGGGCAAGCATTTCGGCGGCTTTTTTGAGAGCTGCCGAAACATCGATATTTTCGTTGGCGGCGGTTGCCACGGCATGCACCTTCTCGCCTGCAAAGGGGTCCGGCAGGCCGATGACGGCGACCTGCTGGAAAAGGCCAGTCGACATCAGGCTTTCCTCCACCTCGGTCGGGCTGATGCGATAGCCTGACGATTTGATCATCGCATCGTTGCGGGCAACGAAACTGAAAAAGCCGTCCTCGTCTTCCACCGCCAGATCGCCGGAATAACACACGGTCTCGCCGCCGCGTGCAGCCGGAATGAAAGGGTGAGGGCGCAGCACCTTGGCGGTATCTTCCGGCCGGTTCCAGTAACCCAGCGACACGGTCGGGCCGCGATGGACGAGAATGCCGGGCTCACCCGGTTTTGCCCTCTGTCCCTCGGCGGTGACGATGAAGATTTCACATTCGGGGATAGCCTTGCCGATGGAAGTCGGGCGGCGGTCGATTTCATCAGGCGGCAGGAATGTGGATCGGAAGGCTTCGGTCAGGCCATACATCAGATAGATTTTGGTGTCCGGCAGCTTTTCGCGCAACGCCCTCACGGTTTCCTGCGGCACGCGTCCGCCGGAGTTGGTGATGTATCGCAACTGCGGCAGCGGCGTTTTCGCCAGCAACGGCGCGGCCCTCGTCAGGATAGCCCAAACGGTCGGCACGCCGGCAAGCCCGGTAATGGCATGGTCGCGCAAGTCCCTGACAATGTCGTCGCCGAGCCTGAAGGTGGAGATAACAGTGGCCGCACCCTGTTCCACCGCCGTCAGCAACTGGTTCAGGCCATAATCGAAACTGAAGGGCAAAATGGAGAGAAGGCGGTCTTTTCCGGTGATCTCCAGATAGGTGCGCACGATGCGCGCTCCGGCCAGAAGATTACGGTGCGACAGCATCACGCCCTTGGGCGAGCCGGTGGAGCCGGATGTGTAGAGGATTGCTGCAAGGTCCTCGCCAATTGATGGGGAGACTTTGGCAGGCACGGGCGGGCGGCGGTCGATTTGTTCCGCCAGCAGTACAGTGAACTCGGGCAGGTCTTCCACAGCCGCGTTCAGCTCATCCATCATCGTAGCACTGCTGATGACGATTTTTGCGCCGCAATCCGCGACGATATGGCGGATTTGCTGCGCCTTCAAAAGCGCATTGACCGGCACGAAGACGCAGGAAGCCATGCTCACGCCGAAGATCGACCAGCATTCCTCGATGCCGCGCGGCAGGAAGATGACGACACGGTCGCCGCGCTCCGTTCCGGCCTCCTGCAATGCCGCCGCACAACGTGCGGCCGCTTCGGAAAATTCGCGATAGCTCAGTGATTTTTCTTTGTAGACAAGCGCCTCATCGCCGCTTTCCGCCCGCGCGGTGAGCAGGTGGTGCAGCAGGATGTGGGTTGTCATCTGCGCCGTTCCTGCGTGACGAAGGCAATCAGATCGGCCGGCGTGCTGAGATTTTCCGGGGTGAAATGTTCATCATTGAGAACGATGCCGAAACCTTCGCCGAGAAAGATCATCAGTTCGAGAAAACCGAGCGAATCGATCACGCCGCCTTCGAGCAATTGCGTATCTGCGGAAAACGGGGCATGAGCCGGGAAACGCTGCGAGAGGTAGGAATAGATGGTCTCGGAGACATCGACTTCCCTGGGTTTCGCTGAAAGCATGCTTATTCTCCGCTCGTTCGCGCAGTCGGGACTAGTCTCGGCCGAAGCGCATTTTCTTCTTTTCAGGCAAGGTTTAAGCGCGCGTCTTTTAAGAGCGTCCCAATACCCAGGGTGGCAATAACACCAATTCTGAATATGTTTCGTTAATAAACCGTGGGTTCCATGCTCCCTTTACTTGTATTGGCGAGGATTTGAGTATGGCAAATCCGCCGGCGTCTCGCTTCTCATCGGAAGCCGCCATGGTCAATGCAAGCCGGCCTTTGCCAAGAAGATGGCGGGCAATTGCCGAAATGTGCCTCTGGGCGACTTGCCTGTCCTCGCAATAGATGAGGCGGGCGGAGGGCAGCCTTTTGGTTATGGTTTTTAAAAACACCAGCGGATAATGGCTTCCATCCGCCTCCATGACTGCCACGATGCAGCCGAAACGCGCATGATCTTCCAGCATGTCGCGCGTGGCGGCAGACAGCGTGCCCTGCGGCACTTCGGCAAGCGGGCGCAGCCGCGCCCTGGCCGGGCCGAATGCCTTTAAAGGCAGGGGATAAAAAAGCGTGCAATTCGTCACCGTTGTGAACCCCAGTCTCTCGTTCAGCTTGCAGGCTTCTGGAGACGGGGTGAGATCGGTGAAGATGTCTTCTTCGGAGGATGTCGCCATTTGCAGCATACGCGGTGCAAACCAGCGGCTGGAAGGTTCGACATACCAGCTGGACAGGTTGACGACTGTCCTGCCGGTCTCGGTAAGGCGGCTTCGGATCGTTAATAGAACGCCCACGGCATCGTCGCCCTTCATCAGCAATTGCCCGATGGGGCCGAGATCCTGCCGCTGATGATGGTCGCTTATAAGGGACACGCCGAGCGCCCAGAAAGCCTCGCTCTTTTCCGGAAAACCTTTCGTCAAAAGTGCAACGGCAGCGACGCGGTTTCCGTTGTCGATCGGTACGGTTCTCAGAGGTCGCTCCCGCTATCTGGCGTCGTTTCGGGCAGGGAGGGATTTTTCAACTCCACCGCGCAATATCGGCATACGACGATAGATTTACCGTCCCGTTAATCGGCACGGCTGTAAGCGAAAAGGTCGGTCAATTCATATGGCAGACGCGCGGTGCGCGCCTGCCATTTTGTCAGCCGATCAATAGACCACGACGCCGCGGATGCTCTCGCCCTTGTGCATCAGGTCAAAGCCCTTGTTGATGTCTTCGAGCGGCATCGTGTGGGTGATCATCGGATCGATCTGGATCTTGCCTTCCATGTACCAGTCGACGATCTTCGGTACGTCGGTGCGGCCACGCGCGCCGCCGAAGGCCGTGCCCATCCAGTTGCGGCCGGTGACCAGCTGGAACGGACGCGTGGAGATTTCCTGGCCCGCACCGGCAACGCCGATGATGACAGACTTGCCCCAGCCGCGATGCGAAGATTCCAGCGCCTGGCGCATGACCTTGGTATTGCCCGTGCAGTCGAACGTATAATCCGCGCCGCCGATCAGGTCGCCATTGCGCTTCGTCATGTTGACGAGATAGGGCACGATGTCGTCGCCCACTTCCTTCGGGTTGACGAAGTGGGTCATGCCGAACTTCTCGCCCCAGGCCTTGCGGTCATTGTTGATATCGACACCGATGATCATGTCAGCGCCGGCAAGACGCAGGCCTTGCAGAACGTTGAGACCAATGCCGCCGAGACCGAAGACTATTGCCGTCGAGCCGATCTCCACCTTGGCGGTGTTGATGACGGCGCCGATGCCGGTCGTCACGCCACAGCCGATGTAGCAGACCTTGTCGAAGGGCGCATCGGGATTGATCTTGGCAAGGGCGATCTCGGGCAGGACGGTGAAGTTCGAGAAGGTCGAGCAGCCCATATAGTGGTGGATCTTGTCCTTGCCGATCGAGAAGCGCGAGGTGCCGTCAGGCATCACACCCTGGCCCTGGGTGGCGCGGATGGAGGTGCAGAGATTGGTCTTGCGCGATGTGCAGGAATAGCACTCGCGGCATTCCGGCGTGTAAAGCGGGATGACATGATCGCCCTTCTTGACCGAGGTGACGCCGGGACCGACATCAACGACGATGCCTGCACCCTCATGGCCGAGGATGGCCGGAAACAGACCTTCGGGATCGGCACCGGAGAGGGTGAAATCATCGGTGTGGCAGATACCTGTCGCCTTGACCTCGACCAGCACTTCGCCAGCGCGGGGGCCTTCGAGTTGAACGGTCATGACCTCAAGCGGTTTTCCTGCCTGAATGGCAACTGCGGCGCGAACGTCCATATTCTATCTCCTGGCATGGTCTCGTGATTGGATAGGGCTGTTTTGCCCGAGCTTGGCGGCAGGGGCAAGGTACAAATCCGTCTTGCCGTATTCAAAAGACGGCAATGCCCGTCACACCTGTGAGGAATTTTCGCATCGTCGCGGAACTGCCATCAGGGCAATGTTTCGCGTTGTCTTTATATGGTTTACTTCAGCTATTCTAAATTATGAATACGTGATTTAAGTGTATGTTTTTACATATATTTTTCGGAATAAAGGTGACTATTAATTTACAAATTTGGTGTTTATACCACACTATAGAATTTCGAATGGAGCATAACCCGCAGTCGGCGCTGTATTTCGGCGGCTGTTATTAGTTTTTGCATCTCTTGCTTGCAAGTGGTTCGGCTCATTTGCCGCGTGCCGCCATGATCGCGGTGCATCAGCCTTTGCTGAGTTTGTTTGCTGCTGCCCCAATATTCCCTCCGGCTGTGGCGTTGTGTCTGTCCGGATGCGTGGAGGGAAACTGGGCGATTTATTTTAAGGCGGGTGATAGCCAATTTCATGAAGCGGCATTTTCAAATGTTGAATTTTAAGACAAAACTGGACGGTCTGGCGGAGATTTTCGGGGCGTTTTTGCACGACCGAAGGGCCAGTTTCGCCATTATGACGGCGTTGCTGTTGCCGGTTTTCCTGCTTTTTTTCGGGTTTCTTTTCGAAGGCGGCCGGGCGTTGGCCTATTATAGCCAGTCGAAGCGGGTGGTTGCACAGGCCTGTGAGCGTTCGACAAAACCGACGCGCACGAACGTACCCCTGGATGAGGTGCGCCGTAAAAACGTGCTCGACACGTTCGACGCACTGATCCGTTCCACCAAACAGGATGTGGTCAGTCGCGATGTTAAAATCGACTGGCTGACGACGGATATAGACGCAAAGTTCAGCTACAAAACCGTGTTCAGTGGCATGTTCGGGGCGGAAAAACTGGACTATCAGCTGTCGTATCGTTGTGGCGGTATACCGCCTTATCCACATGACGGTGAGGTCGTTGTCAACAACACCTTCGAAAAGACGCTGAACGGCACGGAACGTATGCTGAAAAACGGCAGAACCGCCAAAACACCCAACGGTTGCTGGGGTGTTTATACCTATGCCGAACTGGGGTGGGATGGCGGTACGGGGCCGGGCATCGAACTTCAGGATTGGAGCAATGCGGATTGCCGGAAGAACTATGGCTGGCAGGGCTACGGGGATCAGGAAAAGGAGAAAGAGACAAGCGCCGGGATGACATGCACCCCAAAGTCACACGCTACTCTTCCCAAAGAAAACACCGATTCGAAAAACGGCAGCAAGGCGCAAACGGATGGCAAGGACGCCTTGAATTCCGACCAGGAGCAGCAGTGTACTACAGAAGAGAAGAACAACACGCCCTCGATGCGCAACGGCCAAAATGAGCGAATACCGCCAACCCGCTACGCTGTCGAACTTGACAGTCACTGGGAAGGGCAAAAAAGACGCGACGCCAACAGCTCGATCTTCAAATATGTGGAAATGCATCCCGGCAAATACGAAATCTCGGTCTGGTACAACGGGCGAAACCAAAGTTACGAAGGCTCGAACGACATCGATATTTCGCTGCAGGTGTTGCGGCCCCAAATGGGTGTAGAGAAAAAATTATCCAGATGAGCCAGAAGGCGAATGAAATTCGATGGGAGCGCCGAAGCTACGAGGTCACTGTCGATACTTATTCGCTATACAAGCTGTCGATCGCCGCCGCTGGAACGAGCGACAGTCTGGGTGGCATCATAACGGCATTCGAGGTCACTTATCTTGACTCGTTTTAAGATATCGCATCGTGACTTCCCCAGTCTCATCCGGTCGCTTGCCACGGATATCCGTGCGGCTACCGCCGTTGAGTTCGGTTTGCTTTTGCCGGTCTATCTCCTGCTGATCTTCGGTATCATCGAAGTTAGTCTCGTGCTTTTCTTCAGCCTCAATATGTCGACGGCGGCCACTGCCGGGACTGAATATCTGCGCAAGGCGGCGGCTGGCCGAACGTCCGTCACCGCGGCGGAGTTCAGGAAGGTTATTGCCTCGAATTTCCTGCTCGCGACAACTGAAGATGATCTGAAAATATCGCTCATTGCCATTGCTGATGCCAACCTTGCTACTACACCGGTGACATTTCCGGTCGAGAACAAATTCGAGGCGCCAAGCAAGGGCGCCGGGCAATATCTTCTGGCGCTGGGGTATGACTGGAAATTCATTCTTCCCACCACCCATCTGCTCGTTCCCAGTTCCGGGAGCAAGCCGCAATTGCAAAATCTCTCTCTGGCGATCACCGCAGTTCGGGTGACGGAATGATTGGTAAGAGATTGAAATATCTATCCATCTCGCTGATAAGTTCGCGCTCTGGCGTTGCCGCGGTGGAATTAGCGCTATTGATGCCTTTGCTCATTCTAGTACTGGCGATGGTGATCGAAATCGGGCGGGGCTGGATGAGCTATGACCGTTTCGTAACAGTTGTGGACAATACGGCCCGTTGGTCGGCCCGATTCCCGGAATTTGAGGAGCGCGTCAGGACGGGCGTCAAGTCCTTTGTCATGGCTGCCGGGCGCCCGCTCGAATCTGAAAAGCTTGATCTGACGCTCAGAAGCGCCAAGCTTGTGGGTGGGGTCGCCGTGACCGAGTTCGCCCCATACAATTTTTTTGGCAACGCCGAAAACGTGAAGTGGGACAAGATATTGACGCAAGGAAACTTCAAGACCGAAGAAGCGGTAATCGTAATTTCGGGGCGTTACAAATACCGCCCGCTCATTTCGTTGCTGGGCAATACGGATATCGAGTTCGAATACGTGACGGCGGTAAACCCGTATTTCTCCCGACACTACAAATATCAGAAGGGAAAGTCGGACTGGCTTTTCTGGAATGTTCGCTGACGGCATTGGTCAGGGTCTTCACCCTAGCCAATGCCGTGGCCTTTCAGCGATAATGATCGGTGACGGTTTCTAGGGTGGCTTCGCCCCCGTTCAACCACGTCGCACAATCCCTCAACGCCCGCGCTGCAACGAGCTGGCGTTTCATGATTGTCTTGTCCTTGCCGCGAAAACGTTTCACGCCTTCCGGCTTGACGATGGAGCCTGGCTCCAGTTCTGGGAAGAGGCCGAAATTGATGTTCATCGGCTGGAAGGAACGTTTGCCCGGCTCATCATTCGAGGAAAGATGCCCGCCGGTGATGTGGTTGAGAAGTGAGCCGAGGGCTGTCGTTGCGGGCGGCAGGCTCGGGGTCTCGCCTTTCCGTTCGGCGGCAGCGAAACGGCCGGCCAGAAGTCCGACGGAGGCGCTTTCCACATACCCTTCGCAGCCGGTGATCTGGCCTGCAAAACGCATGTCAGGCCGGGATTTCAGCTTCAGCGATGGATCGAGCAGGACGGGGGAATCGATATAGGTATTGCGGTGCAGGCCGCCCAAACGGGCGAATTCCGCATTTTCGAGACCCGGGATCATGCGAAATACATCCGCCTGCGCGCCGTATTTCAGTTTGGTCTGGAAACCCACCATGTTGTAAAGCGTGCCGAGCGCATTGTCCTGGCGAAGCTGGACCACGGCATAGGCCTTGACGGTGGGGTTGTGGGCGTTGGTCAGGCCCATCGGTTTCATAGGCCCGTGGCGCAGCGTCTGGCGGCCGCGTTCAGCCATGATCTCGATTGGCAGGCAGCCGTCGAAATAGGGTGTGCCTTCCCATTCCTTGAAACCCACCGTGTCGCCGGCGATCAGCGCGTCGATGAAGGCGTTGTACTGCTCCTCGTTCATCGGGCAGTTGATGTAGTCCTTGCCCGTGCCGCCGGGGCCAACCTTGTCGTAACGCGACTGGTACCAGCAGATATCCATGTTGATGCTGTCGCGGTGCACGATGGGGGCAATGGCGTCAAAGAATGCCAGGGCATCCTCACCCGTCTCGGCCTGAACCGCCGCCGCCAGATCCGGCGAGGTGAGCGGGCCGGTGGCGATGATGCTGCTGCCCCATTCCTTCGGCGGCAGGCCGGAAACCTCTTCGCGCAGGATCGTCACCAGTGGGTGACTTTTGAGCCGGTCCGTGACGGCCTGAGAAAATCCGTCGCGATCGACGGCAAGCGCGCCGCCGGCAGGTACCTGATGCCTGTCGGCGCAGGCCATGATCAACGAGCCGGCAAGCCGCATTTCCGCATGGATGACGCCCACTGCATTGGCGGTCGCATCGTCGGAGCGGAAGGAGTTGGAACAGACCAGTTCCGCCAGCGTATCGCCCTTGTGCGCTTCCGTGCCGCGCACGCCGCGCATTTCGTGCAGGATGACTGGAACGCCGCTTTCAGCGATCTGCCAGGCGGCTTCCGAACCGGCCAGTCCGCCGCCCACGACGTGAATGGGAGAATAGGTCTTGTCTTGCATGCTGGCGCCCATAGGCCGCGTGGGGGCAAAAGCTCCCCTCCGGCGGCTGTCTTTCGAGTGATTGTTCCGCGCGGGTCCCGAAGGACGCGTTTTTCAGGGCGATGCACTACCATGCATGGCTGCGACAGCCAAATGTTTTTGCGGGTGGGACGATTGGGGCGGAGGGAATGTGGCTCTATGCTTGTAAGCCAAAAATCTCCGGCGAATACCGCCAGAATCAAAAACGGCGCCAGAGGCGCCGCTTTCTTTTACCTGTCGCTCAATCGTCGCGCCCTGGAGGTCGGGCAGCGGGACGATCTTTTACGCCTTAGCGGAACGAACGGGAAGCTACGTTACGGATGTCGTAACGTGTCAGGCCGATGTCGCTCAGGGCCTGGTTGGACAGGCTGCCAAGTTCGTTGATCGTGCGACGGTAGGAGATCCAGTTCTTTGCGATGCGGATAGGGTTCATGATCGTTTCCTCAATCTTTCTTTGATTTCGTCGGCCGGCTCAGTGTTTCTGTGCTCTCGGCTGTTGAGGTTTTATATATAGACATTGAGCCATGTTGTGCAGTGCAGAATTTAGGCGACTGCCATGCATTTGTGCACTATGTCGGCTAAATTTGCGGCTTTGACTACCGCATGAGCAAAATATGAGCGGAAATGCCTGTCTTTCGGGCGGTTTTGAAGGGGTTTGCGGCCATTGGCGGTGTTAGATCGGCTTTTTGCTCCCCTCAGCGGTGCTTGAAGGGCGTTCGGGCTCTCCAGACATGCCGGATGCAGCCGCCTAATCGATGCATTTTTCATCTGTTTGTCACGCGCACATGCCGGTGGGGCGGCGCGGCTCGGTTCCGAGAGGGTGCCAGAACGAAAAAAAAAGGCCGGAGGCGGGAGCCTCTGGCCTTTTGGGAAGGTCGTCTCGCATCCGCCGCTTCAAGCGGCGGAGCGTATTAGATGCCGACGGCGGTGCGTGCGACGCGACGGATGTCCTGACGGCCAATGCCGAGGTCATTCAGTTCGCGGTCGGTCATGCGGCCGAGTTCGGTTACGGTCTGACGATACTTGCGCCAGTTGGTGAGCGAGCGTGTAATGTTCATTGTCATCTTCCTCTTCGTGCTGTCCAGCATTTCCGGCCCGTCTTGGGAGGATTAGGCTCGGGGCTGAACTCGATCTCTGTATGACCATGAATATAATCGGTTTAATAAAAACAAAAACAGACAAAGCAAGATGCCACCTATGCATGGAACGCAAAGCAAGCCGGTAAATGACCCCAATTGCGGCGGTTACTGCATAATTTGTGACCAATTTGTGTGCTTTTAGTGAACTTGGCGGCATCTGTCGCTGCCAAGCCGTGCGGTCCGGCTGAATACAAAGGGTCGGGCAGCGCAGAGGCAAGGATGGGGATGCAAAGGTCGTTCGTATAAGGGCTTCTGCTGGAGGCGCGCGTTCTCGTAAAATGACGGGCGGCACGTCATATATATAATGTCATGTAGCCGCATAAATGTTGCGCGTTTTTCCTGTCGGGACATGTGAAGCGGGACGGGAAAGAGGGAGACGGCGTGCGCAGTTTTGCGGCCCCTCGTGTCATCGTCTGCGGGCGCGTCGTTCCCTTTTATGCGGGCACGAAACGGCAAGAACGTACCGGCCGGCTTTTGCGGCTGGGGCGGGGACCCAAGAAAAGTCCGGGCGAAACGGGACGCGGCGATAAGGCGTGCTTGACCCTTCCAGAACATTGTGACATACCGCCGCCCAACGTGCGGGTATGGCGGAATTGGTAGACGCATTGGTTTTAGGTACCAACGCTTCGGCGTGGGAGTTCGAGTCTCTCTACCCGCACCACAAGTAAAGCATGGCTGTGCCACGCTTGTGCCAGAGTGCATCCTTAGTGATGCAGGGAGCTTTGGGGTTCATCATCCCCTTCGCGCCCTTGTCTCCGGCGCGAGCGCAATTTTGTCCGGCAGGCGCTTGTGTGAAGAAATAATGGAAGCCACGGCCGGGGAACGACGTTTCCGGCGCAGTGCTCGAAAGTAAACCAACGGCTGTCTGAGCACCGCCGCCATGATGTGAAGGTTTGAGAAAATGCAGGTTATCGAAACGCTGGCTGAAGGCCTGAAGCGCGAACTCAAGGTCGTTATCCCGGCTGCCGACATGAAGGCCCGTCTGGACGAGCGCCTGGTTGACGCCAAGGACAAGGTTCGCATCAACGGTTTCCGTCCCGGCAAGGTGCCGATGGGCCATCTGAAGAAGATGTATGGCAAGTCCATCATGGCCGACCTCGTCAACGAGCTGGTTCGTGAAAAGCCTTCCGAAATCCTTTCCAGCCGCGGTGAGAAGTCTGCAACGCAGCCGGCCATCTCCATGACCGAAGACGAGCAGGAAGCCGAAAAGATCCTTTCGGCTGAAACCGATTTCGAATTCACCGTTGCCTACGAAATCATTCCGGCCATCGAACTGAAGGCCAATGACGGCATCAAGGTTACCCGCGAAGTTGTTGAAGTCTCCGAAGACGAAATCAACGAGCAGATCCTCAAGATCGCTGAGAGTGCCCGTACCTTTGAAGCCAAGAAGGGCAAGGCCGCCGAAGGCGACCGCGTCACCATGAACTATCTCGGCAAGGTTGACGGCGAAGCCTTCGATGGCGGCGCTGCTGAAGACGCTGAACTGGTTCTCGGTTCTGGCCGCTTCATCCCCGGCTTCGAAGACCAGCTCGTTGGCGTCAAGGCTGGCGACGAAAAGACCATCACCGTGACTTTCCCGGCTGACTACCCGGCTGCGAACCTCGCAGGCAAGGAAGCCAACTTCGACATCACCGTCAAGGAAGTTGCTGCTGCCGCTGCTGTTGAAATCAACGACGAACTGGCGGAAAAGCTCGGTCTCGAATCGGCTGAAAAGCTGAAGGAAATCGTTCGCGGCCAGATCGAAAGCCAGTACGGCAACGTAACCCGCCAGAAGGTCAAGCGTCAGATTCTCGACCAGCTCGACGAAATGTACAAGTTCGACACGCCGGCTGGCCTCGTCGATGCCGAATTCGACAACATCTGGCGCCAGATCAACACCGATCTTGCCCAGTCCGGCAAGACCTTCGCTGACGAAGACACCACGGAAGAAGAAGCCCGCGAAGAATATCGCAAGCTTGCTGAGCGCCGCGTTCGTCTCGGCCTCGTTCTCTCCGAAATCGGCGAAAAGGCCGGCGTCGAAGTGACCGAAGAAGAAATGCAGCGCGCGCTGTTCCAGCAGCTGCAGCAGTTCCCCGGCCAGCAGAAGGAAATCCTCGATTTCTTCCGCAACACCCCCGGCGCTTCCGCTTCGCTGCGCGCTCCGATCTTCGAAGAAAAGGTCATCGACAAGCTGCTCACGGAAATCTCGGTAACGGACAAGACCGTTTCCAAGGAAGAGCTTCTGGCTGACGACGGCGAAGAAGCAACGGAAACCAAGAAGAAGGCGCCTGCCAAGAAAAAGGCTGCTGCCAAGGCTGACGACGCCGCTGAAGGCGAAGAAGCCGCTCCGAAGAAGAAGGCTCCGGCCAAGAAGAAGGCCACTGAGGCCGACGCTGAATAATCTTGCCTGGTGAAAGCTGAATGAATGGAAGGGCCGTGGCGAAAGCTGCGGCCTTTTTTGTTTGTGGCGTCCGGCGCGCTCTTCAACGGTTGAGAAAATTCGACACTCCGACATCTTCACGTCTTTCTCGAATATTATCTTCAGAAGGCATGACAGGACGTTGGGCAGTCGCGGCGATGGGCAGAAGAAATTATTTTATCGAGGGTGTCTCCGGGGCTGGTAAAACCTCGGTTGCAACGGAACTTCAGCAACGCGGCCTTCATGTGATTCACGGCGACCGTGAACTGGCTTACAAAGGCGACCCCGAAACGGGCGAAACCATGGATGTCGCGCTGTTTCAGGGCGGCGACACAAAAATCGCCTTCCGTCACCGACATCACATCTGGAATGTCGAAAAAGTTCGGCAGCTTGTGGCTGATCAAGAGCACGCCGTCACCTTCTTCTGTGGCGGATCGAGAAATTTTCGACGCTTTGTAGATTTGTTCGATGAGGTCTTTATTCTGGATGTCGATGCAGCGACCTTACAAAGACGGCTGGCTGCCAGGCCCGAGGATGAGTTCGGTGGCAATCTGGCCGAAAGACAATTTGTCCTGCAACTCCACGCAACGAAAGAAGACCTTCCAGTCGGTGCATCTGCCATTGATTCATCGAGGTCTTTGGGAGTGGTGGTGGATGATATTCTGGCTCGTTGCAATGTTCCGAAGGCAGGAAATTAACACGCTGCGCTTCCCGTCACCTTCGTTTCGATCACAATGCAGTGCAGCATGATTTTTTGCTGCATCTGCTCTTGTTCATCTCCCGTTCATCTGGCACCCTGCGCAGCATGATTTGCCTTGGCTGCCGGTGCAGCCGTCAAGGAAACATGGCCGCCAACGCGCGGCTGTCATCGCTGCCAAAACCTTTGGCCTTAAGCTTTTACCGTGCCTGCCGGGTTCACCCGGTGCGCCCTTAATTTGCCAGGGGACAAGATATGTCACCACGAACAGGCTTTGGCCTTTTGCTCTCTTTGTTCACTGCTCTTGGGTCCTCCGCCCATGCCGATGAGGCTGGTTTGATCTGGAAGCCGGTCAAGAATTCCGATCGTTCCTATACGGCGCGTATCGGTGCGAAGCTGCCGGTCGAGACGCCGATCCGGGCGGGGCTGGAAATGGGCATGAATGCCTCCAGGACGGGGCAGGTGGTGGATACGCCAGTAAGGTTGTGGGGCAATGTCACGCTGCTGGCGGAACAGTTGCCCGGTGTTTCGCTTGCCCGTGATTTCGGCGTCCTCTTCAACGCGTTGACGGGGTCGAGCAGCGTTTCCATGACGTCGCGACAGAAACGCATCGTTACGCCGGAACTGGATATCGAGGCCAACCGAAATTTCACGGTGCGTTATGACGGCACGGCGCAGCAATGGAACGGCCTGGACGTATCGCAGTCGCTGCGCCTTTCCCGCTCGGAAACCGGCACGGCTTTCGTGCTGACGGGGGCAAGCCGCAACAGCTTCAACGAGTTCAGCAGCGGCGTGGCCGTGGAGCAGAAGATCGGCGATCACCTGACAGTGCGCGGAACGCTCGATCAGGGATATGCGGATCATTTTCGGCCGGGTGTGAGTGCGCGGTATAGTATTCGGTGGTGAGGGGCGTCACCCGTTATCGTATGGATGAGCAGAAGGTGATAGACGTTCTTGCGTCGCATTCGGCGTCATCCTTGGGCTTGTCCCATGGTCTAATCACGTCGCATAAAGTCGCGACGTTGCAGAGGCTCGGGACAGGCCCGAGCATGACGGAGGAGAGGTTTGCGCACATTGCAAACGATCTCCACCCCGCAACAGCCAACCTCAATCCTTCTTCAGCTCACCCATGCGGTTCCACGCGTCGAGACCGGCAATCTTGTAGGCCTCGGCAAGTGTGGGATAGTTGAAGGTGTTCTCGACAAAATATTCCACCGTACCCTTCAGGTTCAGCACCGCCTGGCCGATATGCACCAGTTCGGTGGCACCTTCGCCGACGATGTGGACGCCGAGCAGACGGCGGGTTTTCAGCGAGAAGATCATCTTCAGCAACCCGCTGTCGAGACCCATGATATGGCCGCGTGAGGTTTCGCGGAAATGGGCGATGCCGCATTCATAGGGAATGTGGCGTTCAGTGACTTCTTCTTCCGTCAGGCCGCAGGTGGAGATTTCCGGAACGGCATAGATGCCGTAAGGGAAGAACTGCGGCGGTTCACCGGCCGGTGCACCGACCGCGTGGCGGGCGGCGATACGGCCCTGTTCCATTGAGGTGGAGGCGAGGCTTGGAAAACCGATGATATCGCCGGCGGCGTAAATGTTCGGCACTGTTGTCTGGAAGGTCTCGGGATTGACCTTCAGGCGGCCGCGGCTGTCGGCTTCCAGCCCACAGGCGGAAAGATTGAGCGTATCGGTTGCGCCGACGCGTCCGGCGGCGAACAACACCGTCTCGGCTTTAAGGACGCGGCCGTTGCTGAGCGAAACGAGGCACTTGCCGCTGTCGTCGCGCTCCACCTTTTCCGCTTTCTGGCCGAAGATCAGCTTCATGTTACGGTCGCGCAACTGATAGGTGAAGTCCTCGACGATTTCCTTGTCGATGAATTCCAGCATGGTTTCGCGCGGTTCAACCACCGTTACCTGCGTGTCGAGCGCACTGAAGATCGTGGCATATTCGATGCCGATGACGCCCGCGCCGACAACGACCATGGAGCGCGGCAGTTCCTTGATCTCGAGTATCTCGTCCGAATCGAGCACTGCCGCGCCGTCGAAGGGAATATGCGGTGGCCGGTAGGGCCGCGTGCCGATGGCGAGCAGAATGGAAGCGCCGGTGACGTTCATGACTTCACCGTCGTTCTTCACCACCTTCACCGTGTTGGCATCGACGAAGCTTGCCGTGCCGCGAATGTGCTGCACGCGGTTGCGGGCGAACTGGTGTTCCAGCACCTCGACCTCGTGGTCGAGCGTGATCAGCAGGCGGCGGCGCAGATCGTCCGCGTCGATCTCCTGCTTGACGCGGTAGGAGCGGCCATAAAAACCGCGTTCGCGCCAGCCGGTGAGATTGAGCGCGGTTTCGCGCAATGTCTTGGAAGGGATGGTACCTGTGTGCACCGAAACGCCGCCGACGCGGCTGCCCTTCTCGATGACCAGAACCCTCTTTTCGAGCTTGGCGGCCTGGATGGCGGCGCGTCTTCCCGCCGGACCGCTGCCGATAACAATCAGATCGAACTGGTACATGAAAACCCCGGAACAGAATGTATTGCAATGACCGGATGTCGCATCCGGGATGGCGCTGCCGCGAAATGGTCGTGATGCCATTTTGACCAGGGGAAGTGATTCCCTTGTCAGCCTTGCACACAAGAGTGCAATGCAACAAACGCCTGCGTCAATCTGTAGCGCAATAATCTGACGGATTCGTAACCGTTTTGCCCGCTTGTCGTTTTGCGACGCAAAGATGCGCCTTTGCGCCCGGCACGGCCTTCGCCGTCGGGTTTTCGTAGTTTCAGACGGGTTGTGCCCGGTCACGCGCTGATTGGGGTTGGAGTGGACGGATGCTTGCGCGACCGGGCCTTTGCAGAAAGCCGTATTTCGCAAGAGGCAGTGCACGGCCTTTTGCGAAATGGTCCTGTCACCATGAACGTGCCACCGTTCCCACCACCAGGACCGTCCTTCGGTTTACGCCACGTCTGGCGTCTACCCGGCAGGACTGCATTCAAGATAACAGGGTAAGGCGGGGCGGGGAAAAGCGGGGATGGATTTCGCGCGCCGGTTCTTTTTCGTCAGTCTTCTTTCCGGGTCACATGGCGGTGAAGGGCAGCGAGGTCCTGCCTGAGTGCTGCCAGTTCGGCCAGTACCTTCACGTCGATCTTTTCGTGCAGAGACAGCACCTCAAGCTCGGCTTTCAGGTTCACCTCATAATCCTTGGCGGCCTCGAAACGGTCGCGGGCGGCCTGCCGGTTCTGCGACATCATGATGATCGGCGCCTGAATGGCCGCGAGCATGGAGAGCAGAAGATTGAGGAAGATGAAGGGGTAGGGGTCGAAGGCCCGCGTCGTCAGCACGATGGTGTTGATGATTGCCCAGAACACCAGGAAAAAGCAGAAGCTGAGGATAAATCCCCAGGAGCCGCCAACCCTTGCAATGCTGTCGGCCAGCCTGTCGCCCAGGTTTGCCCCGGCGGAAAATTCCGCATTGGTGTCGGTCGAGACCAGCTTTTTCTGGTGCGACAGTTCCAGAATACGACGCTCCACCTCGCCGATTTCCCGGGAGGAGCGCTTGAAGTGCGAAACGATATAGTCGGAGATGTCTGACACGGTGCTTCTCGTGGTGCTGATGGTTCGGTAAGGCCCTGTCGAGATAAACCCGCATGGCAAAGGAATTCAAACGATTTCCGCTGCCATGCCGTTTAGGCATCCAGCCCCATCAGACGGAGGGTGTAGCGTCATTTACCCAGTTGAAGCCGGGGAAGAAGCGCTCTCGGCCATATTGCTCGCCGAACATCATGTCGAATTGCAGCAGGCGATAATTGCGCACCACGTCCGGAATGGAATTGGGTGAGATCGACCAGTCGGGCAGGGCCTTGCCATCCGTTGCCACCAGCATATGCCGGTCGACAACGGAAAACGCATCCTGCACTTCACCCAAAGTCCCCGTATAGAAGGGGTCTGAGAAACCGGCTGTTTTCAGTACGTGATAGGGCAACAGCGCCGGGCTGATGGTGCCGATATTCTTGCGCACCCCCGTCTTCGAGGACCAGACGACAAGCGGCGTCTCGTGTTCCTTTTTCATGACTTCCAGCGGCGCGCGGCGGCTGGCCACCATGCCCGGCATGTAGCCGCTTTCCACGAATGTCTGGCCAAGCGGCGGCAGGTGATCGCCGAAGAGCACGATGATGGTTTCGCGCTCGCGCTTTTTTGCCCAGCGCATCAGCTTCAGAAGGGCGTCGTCGGCCTCCGCCACGCCCTGCGCATAGGTACCAAGCGCCTGCGATGCGGAAGCGGAAAGATCGCCCTCTACGCCGATGGTGTCGCTGGCATAACGGCCCGCCTCGTAAGGTCCGTGTCCCTGCAGGGTGACGGCGAAGAGGAAGAGCGGGTTGCGCGCATCGTCCGCGGCCACCATGATCTGGTCCATCAGCGCGTCGTCGGAGGCGAAGTTGCCGCGCTTTTCCATGGGCGGCAATGTCTCTTCCGAGCGGAACTCCTCGAAGCCGAAATTCCTGTAAACTTCCTTGCGGTTCCAGAACCATTCCTGAAACGGATGCATGGCGATGGCCGAATACCCTTCGCCACGGAAGAAGCTGGCAAGCGAGGGTACCGGGCGGCGGATATATTGCTGGTAGGGAATGCTGCCATAGGGCAGGAAGGCGTTGGAAAAGCCGGTCAGCGCCTCGAATTCCACATTCGCCGTCATGCCGCCGAATTCCGGCGAGAACACGTTGCCGGATTGCTTGGCGCGGATGTTGGGCATCGGATCGGCAGAGAGCTTCACGTTTTCAAGCCGTGTCGGATCCCACAGCGATTCGCTCATCAACATGATGACATCAGGGTAATCGCCCGTGTTGGCGGCAAAGGCGGCGGGTTCCGAGGTCAGGTCCGCAATGCTGTTTTCGCCGTAACCCTGCGGCGCCGAGACGTTGGCCATGGGAATATTGAAGGCAAAGGCCATCAGGAAACCGTTATGGCGGTAATTCTCCTGTTGATCCCACATCATGGGGATGATGTTGAGACGATCGCGCACCCACGAATAATGCGAATAGTCCATGAGCGAGGCGAGGCCGGCCAGAAGCGGCAGCGCCAGCACAAGACCTGCGGCGCGTTCGCGCCAGCTCAAGCCCGGCGAATAACGCCGCGCCAGCAGCCACAGGGTGGAAAGGGCCGCAACCGTGGCGCAAAGGCCAAGGCCGACCAGCACGGCCGTCAGCGGCTGGGCTTTCAGCATGGTGGGCAGAAGCTCGAGGATCTGCCGGCCGAACAGCAGGTCGGAGGGATAAAGCGGATCGGAGAGATAGGTCTGTTTCTGCGCGGAAATCAGCCCTGTCAGCGCGCAAAGCGGCGCAACGGCGATGAGCGACAGGTAACGGCGGCCGAGGATGGAATCCAGCGCTACGAGCAGCAGCAGCACGGCGGCGATGGTGGTCATGCCGGGGCGGGCGGATGAGGTGAGGAAGGTGCCGACATCAACTAGCGAACCGCGGGCGATCCATTCCAGCGCGACGACAAGCACGACCGAGGAAAACGTTAGATTGGCAAGCGTGTAGGCCTTACCCGAAAGCTTGGAAAGGCTCCGCGTCCATGCAGGCGAAAAGACAAAATCAGCCTTTTCGGAAGCCGTTGTTTTTGGCGCCGAATTTCTCAAACTCATACTCCGGTATTACGAGGCAACACCGCGCAATTCGGGGAGGTGAATCGGGGCGTCGCAAAACTGTCATGTAACTGTCACATAAGCGCGATGAACGCGACATGAACTTTGCGGGGTGTGGCCGGTGCGGTGATAACCTTAGCGTGAATGCCGGTTGCGGCTTCATCCTATCAAGGTGGTGCGGCATGCAATTGCCGCGTTGCGGAGCGGGCACGGGCGCGGTATTGAAAAGCCATGAGCGACAGACACGACATCAAAAACCATCTTCGAATTGCCGTCGGGCAGTTCAATCCGACTGTTGGCGACGTGGCGGGCAATCTCGCCAGGGCGCGCGAAGCACGGGCCGATGCGGCGACGCAGGGTGCCGATCTCCTGCTTCTGACCGAGCTGTTCATATCCGGCTATCCGCCGGAAGACCTGGTATTGAAGCCGGCTTTTCTGAAAGCGTGCCTGAAGGCCGTGGAAGAACTGGCGGCGGAAACCGCCGATGGCGGGCCGGGCGTCGTCATCGGTTTTCCGCGTCAGGGCGAAACGGGCCGGCACAATTCGGTTGCGCTTCTGGATGGCGGCAGGATCATCGCGCTGCGCGACAAGATCGACCTGCCGAATTACGGCGAGTTCGATGAAAAACGCGTTTTCGCCGAAGGTTCGATCTCCGGTCCCTATAATTTCCGCGGTGTCAGGATCGGCATTCCGATCTGCGAGGAAATCTGGAACGATATGGGTGTGTGCGAAACGCTTGCCGAAAGCGGGGCGGAAATCCTGCTGGTGCCGAATGGTTCGCCCTATTATCGCGGCAAGCTGGATGTGCGCCATCAGGTGGCGCTGAAGCAAGTAATCGAAAGCGGCTTGCCGCTGGTCTTCGCCAATCAGCTTGGCGGGCAGGACGAGCTGGTTTTCGACGGCGCGAGCTTCGGTTTCAATGCCGACAAGACCCTTGCCTTCCAGATGAGCCAGTTCGAGGCGACCCTTGCCGTTACCGATTGGAAACGCACCGCAGAAGGCTGGCGCTGCGAGAGCGGTCCTTTCTCGAAAATCCCTGAAGGCGAGGAGGCGGATTACCGCGCCTGCATGCTGGGCTTTCGCGATTACGTCAACAAGAACGGCTTCAAGAGCGTGGTTCTCGGCCTTTCCGGCGGTATCGATTCGGCGATATGCGCTGCGCTTGCTGTTGATGCGCTGGGCGAAGAGCGGGTGCGCTGCATCATGCTGCCCTATCGTTACACCTCCGAGGATTCGCTGAAGGACGCAGCCGATTGCGCCAGAGCGCTCGGCTGCCGTTACGATATCGTGCCGATTGCCGAACCGGTGGATGGGTTCCTGTCGGCGCTTTCGGAAATGTTCGAAGGCACGGAAGAAGGCATTACCGAAGAAAACCTGCAGAGCCGAACACGCGGCACCATTCTCATGGCTGTTTCCAACAAGTTCGGCTCGATGGTGGTGACAACAGGCAACAAGTCGGAAATGTCGGTGGGGTATGCGACGCTTTATGGCGACATGAATGGCGGTTTCAATCCCATCAAGGACCTCTACAAGATGCAGGTCTACGCCATCTCCAGCTGGCGCAATTCCCATGTGCCGCCCGGCGCGCTCGGGCCGTCCGGCGAAGTGATCCCCGCCAATATCATCTCCAAGGCGCCATCCGCCGAATTGCGACCCAACCAAACAGACCAGGATTCGCTGCCGCCCTATCCGGTGCTGGACGATATTCTGGAGTGCCTGGTGGAAAAGGAAATGTCGGTCGAGGAAATCCTCGCGCGTGGCCATGATATCGCGACGGTGCACCGGATCGAGCATCTGCTCTATCTCGCCGAATACAAACGCCGCCAATCCGCGCCCGGGGTGAAGATCACCAAGAAGAACTTCGGCCGCGATCGCCGTTATCCGATTACCAACCGGTTCAGGGACAGGTAGTCGAAGGAGGGCATGGAGGGAGCTTGCTGGACCCCGAATCTAGTTCGGGGTGACGGAGTGCGGATGCTGCGGCTTCGCCATATATCGATGGCGAAGAAGCATCCTTTTCCTCCAACGGCGCGGACACGCCGCGCCGTCTCCCTATCTCGTTAAATAACCTGCCCCACATCGATGCGGTTACCATCCGGGTCTTCGAAAACGAAGGCCCGCAGGCCATAATCCTTGTCCTGCAGACTTTTGATGATGCGAAGCCCGTGGCTTTTGCAAAGCGCATGCAGCGCGTCGGCGTCGCTGACCAGCATATGCGCCACATTGAAGGGGGCCGGTTTGTGCGTTGACTGCAATGTCAGGTGCAACTCGGCGTTACCTTGTTTCAGGATCATGAAACCGACAGGGTTGCCGTTTTCGAAGGTCTTTTCGAAGCCCAGCACACGGACATAAAAGTCATGGGCCTTCTCGATATTCTTGACAGGAAGCATTGCGGCGATCCGACCGAAGCGGATGCCGTGATCGGCGATGGTGTTCATCGCGGAACCTCGGATCTGGGAGAAACGGGCAGGGGTGCGGGCGGTGCCGGAACGCTGCTGTTTTTTCCTATTTGAATTTGCAGGGCGGTGCCTGCGGCAATAGGATCATAATTACGGCGGTGGCGGATGCAAACGGAATGGTTGTGCCATTCAACGCTCCACGCCAGACGATCGACAGGCCCGGGAGGCAGCATGCGCAGTTCCATCGAAATCTTCAACATCCGCACTCGGCAGATGCGGGTGGTCTGGCAGACGCCGGAGCTGTTCGAGGCTCCGAACTGGTCGCCGGACGGGAAATACCTGCTTCTGAACTGCGACGGTCTGCTTTATCGCCTGTCACTTGCCGGCGACCCTTCGCCTGAAAAGGTCGATACTGGCTTTGCGACAATCTGCAACAATGACCACGGCATTTCGCCTGACGGTTCGCTTTATGCCATTTCCGACAAGGTGGAGTTCGGCAAGAGTGCCATCTATCTGCTGCCTTCGACGGGCGGAACGCCGCGGCTGATGACTAAGAACCTTCCGTCCTACTGGCACGGCTGGTCGCCGGACGGGAAAGGTTTCGCCTATTGCGGCATTCGCGATCAGGTTTTCGATATTTATTCCATGGACATAGACAGCGGCGTTGAGACACGCCTTACCCATGGTGAGGGCCGCAATGACGGGCCGGATTATTCGCCGGATGGAGAATGGATCTATTTCAACTCCAGCCGCACCGGCCAGATGCAGATCTGGCGCGTGCGGGTGGATGGCTCGGCCGTCGAGCGTATCACCGACAGCGCCTACGGCGACTGGTTCCCGCATCCGTCCCCCAGCGGTGACAAGGTCGTCTTCGTCTCCTACGACGCCGATGTCTTCGACCATCCGCGCGACCTTAACGTGCGCGTGCGGCTGATGGATATGGATGGCGGTAATGCCGAAACGCTGTTTGACCTTTTCGGCGGGCAGGGAACGATGAATTCGCCCAACTGGTCACCGGACGGGGATGAGTTCGCTTATGTGCGGTATTTTCCCGTTGGGTGATGCGGTAGGGAGTGCTTCAGCCGGCGCGCTTCTGCGCGGCGGCTGAAGGCCGCAATACGCCGGTGAGGTGGCCACGGTCACATTGCCGCATCGCTGCGCAAGATACTTGTATTTGCAATCTTTGTTGCTCATAAGCTTCTTCGTCAGGTGCCTGCCCTTTAGGGCGGGAGAATCGGGAATCCGGTGCAAGACCGGAACGTGCCCAGCGCTGTGAGGCGGATGCCCTTTTTCTTGATGCCACTGAATCCATTCGGGAAGGCGAAAGTGGGCGGATGAAGCCGAGTCAGAAGACCGGCCTGACAGGATAGACCAGACCGCGTGGACGGCGGCAGGTTGTTGCAGCAGCGCGTCGTGCAGGCGAAAACCGGAGCCGGTTTTCGTGGCGGCGCGCCAGCATTGTTGGGGATAGACGATGCCGACCGATCCACTCGCGACCAGTTCGCTCGACGCCGATGCATTCGATCACGCGCTTTCGCCCGCCTACCCGTTTTCCGAGGGGGAGCGAGAGGCGATCTACCGTGCCATCGAAACCCGCCGTGATGTGCGCGACCAGTTCCTTCCGGATCCATTGCCGGAAGATGTGGTCGAGCGCTTGCTGAAGGCGGCGCATTCCGCGCCCTCGGTCGGTTTCATGCAGCCGTGGAATTTCACGCTCGTCACTGACGGTGCGGTCAGGCAGGCAGCCTGGGTTGCCTTCAGCCGCGCCAATGGCGAGGCGACGGCGATGTTCGAGGGGGAGCAGCAGGCGCTTTACCGCAGCCTCAAGCTTGAGGGCATCCGCAAGGCGCCGCTCAGCATCTGCGTCACCTGCGATCCGACGCGTGGCGGCAAGGTGGTGCTGGGCCGTACCCACAATCCGCGCACCGATGTCTATTCCACCGTCTGCGCCATCCAGAACCTCTGGCTTGCAGCGCGCGCCGAAGGCATCGGCGTCGGCTGGGTCAGCATTTTCCACGATAGCGACATTCGGACCATTCTGGAAATCCCGGACCACATCGAGATCGTCGCCTGGCTATGCCTCGGCCGCGTCGATACACTTTATACCGAGCCGGAACTGGCGGTGAAGGGTTGGCGCCAGCGCGTGCCGCTGGAGGAGCTGGTGTTTCGCAATCGCTGGGGCGGGCGGTAAAGAGAACACGCGACCGCCTTGTGAGTGAGATAGAGCGTTGCCAACTCCATACCGCGTGCTTGATGGGAGCTATTGCTGCGGCTGAATGCCCTTCAGCGCCGGGTTCTTCAGGTCGATCCGGCCTGTCTGGTCGGGCAGGAATTTAGGGCCGATGACGCGGACCCTGCTGTTGTTCGGGTCATAGTCGCGTTCCGGAACCGGTTGTTCCGGCGGCTTTGCGGCCTGCTGCAGTTCGGTGGGTTTTTTGGGGGTGTCACCTTGCGGTGGTGGAATGGTCGTGATGCTGGAATAGGGTTTCTCAGCTTCCGGCCGCGCAGCCTCCTGCTGCTTCATCTCCTCGTGATAGGCGGCCATGTTGCAGGCGCAGCCTGGGGCTTTCGTTGAGGCATTTCGATAAGCAAAGGCGGTCGGCAGGTCCTTATAGGGCTTTCCTGTTTCAGCCGAGACCATGTCAGCCGTTTCCTGCTCCGTCATGGAGTGGAAATAAAGCTCCGTCTGCGTACCCGGACACATTTTCTGGCATTGTTCGGCCTGCGCACGGAAATCGAGCGGCGAGGCATTGGAAGCGATGGGGAAAAACGAGCCGTCGCAGGTGCGCACGCACAGCGTCCTGAGCCCGCCCTCCGCAGCGGCATTGGGGTAGGTCGAAAGCCCTGCCTGTCCCGGCGGGTTGCCCTGTTCGCCGAAGGCGTCGGGGTAACGTGTCACATCGGGTGCCGTCGGCTGGCGCGCTTCCGTTTCCGGAATGGCGCTGCAGCCATTGGCGTCGAGTGCGGCGAGAATGCGCTGGCGTCTGATGTCGCCATCATCGCTGCCCTGGGCCGCCATGGCATAGTCGCGGTCACGGATGATGGCATCGCGTTCGCTCTGCGCATCCGCCATCGCGTCGCTGATCTCCGCGCAGAGTTCGGCATTCGGGCTGCCATAAACGGTGACGCTTGCGGATGAACAGCCGTAACGGCGCAGATCGTTCCTGATCCTGCGGATCTCGATGTTCTGGCGGGTGAGCGCATTGGCGTAACGCCGTACCTCGGCGGTGTTGCCGATGACACGCGGCGGTTCGCGCAGCTGCGCATAAAGCGTATCGCAGACCTGATCCGCGAAAGCAGCGGCCGGGGCGATGAAAACAAGGGGAAGCAGGAGGCCGATAATGCTGCGGCGCCGGGTCAATGGTGCGATCCGTTCGATGTCCCCGGCCGGTGGCGAGGGTGTTATGCTTCGGGAAATCCGTGTTTCAGGAAGATAACATAAGCTGTTGCCGCAATGCGGCAACAGCATGTTCAAAACTGCGTTAATACGCCTTCATCACACCGAAGGGTGCGATGCCTGCACGACGGCAAAGGCCGCCATGTTGACAACGCCGCGCGAGGTGACGCTGGGCGACAGGATATGGGCGGGAAGAGCCGTGCCAAGCAGGATGGGGCCGACATGCAGGCCCTCCGTCAGCGTGCGGGTGACGCCGAGCGTGATGTTTGCGGCATCGAGGTTCGGGAAGACCAGCAGGTTTGCTTCGCCGGTCAGCACGCTGTTGGGCATGGCGCGCTTGCGCAGCGCTTCCGAAAGTGCTGAGCCGCCCTGCATTTCGCCGTCCACTTCCAGTTCGGGTGCCGCTGCCTGCACGATCTTCAGGGCGCGGCGCATCTTGCGGGCGCTTTCCGAATCGCGCGACCCGAAATTGGAGTGGCTGGCGAGCGCGATCTTCGGCGTGATGCCGAAGCGGCGGATTTCCTTTGCCGCGAGAATGGCCATTTCAGCCACTTCTTCGGAGGTCGGATCGTTGTTGACGAAGGTGTCGGTGAGGAACAGCGCGCCCTGCTGGGTGATGAGCAGGCTGAGGCCTGCGAAAGAGCGAACGCTTTCCTGCTTGCCGATGATCTGGTTCACGTCGCGCAGGTGCCGGTCGTAACGGCCTTCCAGACCGCAGATCAGCGCATCCGCCTCACCACGCTTCACCGACAGCGCGCCGATGACCGTGGAGTTGGTGCGCACGATGGTGCGGGCCGCCTCCGGGTTGATGCCAGCGCGGCCGACCAGTGCGAAATAATCATCGACGTAGTCGCGGTAACGCGGATCGTCTTCGGGATTGACCACCGCAAAATCGGTATTCGGGCGGATACGCAGGCCGAAGCGCTTCAGGCGCGTTTCGATGATCTGCGGGCGACCGATGAGGATCGGGATGCCGGTGCCTTCTTCCAGAAGCACCTGTGCGGCGCGCAGCACGCGCTCGTCTTCGCCTTCAGCAAAGATGATGCGCTTCTTTTCGGCAACCTTGGCGGCGTTGAAGACCGGTTTCATGATGAAGCCGGAACGCCAGACGAAGCGGTTGAGCTGGTCGAGATAGGCTTCGAAATCGCTGATTGGCCGGGCGGCGACGCCGCTTGCGGCGGCAGCACGGGCAACGGCCGGCGCGATGCGCAGGATGAGGCGCGGATCGAAAGGCGAGGGAATGAGGTAGTTCGGGCCGAAGATCGGCGTTTCGCCGCTATAGGCCTTGGCGGCGACTTCCGAGACTTCCTCGCGGGCAAGCTCGGCAATGGCCTGCACGGCGGCCATCTTCATTTCCTCGTTGATCGTGGTTGCGCCGCAATCCAGCGCGCCGCGGAAGATATAGGGGAAGCACAGCACGTTGTTGACCTGGTTCGGGAAATCCGAACGGCCGGTGCAGATCATCGCATCCGGGCGGGCAGCACGGGCCACTTCCGGCATGATTTCCGGATTGGGGTTGGCAAGCGCCAGGATCAGCGGGTTTTCCGCCATGCGCTCCAGAAGTTCCGGCTTCAGCACGCCTGCCGCCGAAAGACCGAGGAAGACATCGGCGCCGTCGATCGAGTCGGCCAGAACCCGCTTGTCGGTCTTCTGCGCGTAGACTTCCTTCCACTCGTCCATCAGCGAGTTGCGGCCGTCATAAACGAGGCCCTCGATATCGTGGACCCAGATGTTTTCTTTCTTTGCGCCCATGGCGACAAGCAGGTTGAGGCAGGCGAGGGCAGCCGCACCGGCGCCTGACGCAACGATCTTGACGCTCGAAAGCGATTTTCCAGCCAGTTCCAGCGCGTTGGTGACGGCGGCGGCGACGATGATCGCCGTGCCGTGCTGATCGTCGTGGAAGACCGGAATGTTCATCTTCTCGCGCAGCTGGCGCTCCACCTCGAAACATTCGGGCGCCTTGATGTCTTCAAGGTTGATGCCGCCGAAGGTGGGTTCCAGCGCTGCGATGGTGGAGACCATGTCGTTGATGCCGGGCGCATCGATCTCGATATCGAAAACGTCGATGCCGGCGAATTTCTTGAAGAGGACGGCCTTGCCCTCCATAACAGGCTTGGACGCAAGCGGGCCGATATTGCCAAGGCCAAGCACTGCCGTACCGTTGGAAATCACTGCAACGAGATTGGCGCGGGCGGTATACTCCGCTGCCATTTCCGGATTTTCATGGATGGCGAGGCAGGGGGCGGCGACACCCGGCGAGTAGGCAAGCGCCAGATCGCGCTGGTTGCCAAGGGGCTTGGTGGCCTGGATTTCCAGCTTGCCAGGGCGCGGGTAGCGGTGGAAAAAGAGCGCCTGTTCCTCGATGTCGGCCTTTGCCGTGTTGGCGGGCGTGTTGTTCTTATCGTGAGAGGTCATGTCTTCCACCGTCATGTCTGGTTCAATTCCGGCCCTCTGAATACAACAAACTTTCCCGTGGTACAGCCGTTATTTGCCGCCCCCTTATGCAAATGCGGGCATGGCTTATTCGCGTTTTCGTGATGCCAACGGTCATATTCCATATAAAAACCGGCCATTGTCATGTTGCTGCAACACGAGTCTGGTTCTGAGAGGGAAGAAAGCCGCAGGGACGCAACCGAACAAGGGGATTAAATCCGTGGCCGGTCAAATTGAAACCAGACAGTTCAGAACGCTTTTCATTTCGGATGTCCATCTCGGTTCCAAGGCGGCCAAGACGGATTTTTTGCTCGACTTCCTGAAACATCACGAGGCCGATACGATCATCCTGGTCGGTGACATCATCGACGGCTGGCGCCTGCGCCGCAGCTGGTACTGGCCGCAGGGCTGCAACGACGTGGTGCAGAAGTTGTTGCGCAAGGCCCGCAAGGGAACGCGTATCGTTTACATTCCCGGCAACCACGATGAATTTCTGCGCGAGTTTCCGGGCATGCATTTCGGCGGTATCGAAGTGGCCGAGCGCATGATCCACGAGGCGGCAGACGGCAAGAAATATCTCATCATCCATGGCGACGAGTTCGATGTGGTGGTGCGCAACGCCCGCCTGCTCGCCTATCTCGGAGACTGGGCCTACGACGCGGCGATTGCGATCAATATCGTCCTTGCTGCGGTGCGCCGCCGCATCGGCCTGCCTTACTGGTCGTTCTCGGCCTGGGCGAAATTGCAGGTCAAACACGCCGTCAACTTCATCGGCGAGTTCCAGCGCGTAGTGGCCGACGAGGCACGCCGCAACAATGTGGATGGTGTGATCTGTGGCCATATCCACCACGCCGTGATGGAAGACATGGACGGCATCCGCTACATCAACACCGGCGACTGGGTGGAAAGCTGCACGGCGATTGCCGAAAATGCCGATGGCACTTTCGAGCTGATCACCTGGATGCAGACGAGCGATGTCCCTTCGCAGACATCGGACGAGATGGAGCCGGTGGATATTCCAGGTCTGATTGGCAAGCACGCGGCCTGATTGGGGTTGGTTCAACAGGCAGGGCGATCCCTAAGCGCGGGATGGTTCAGCTCTCTGTCGTCATCCTTGGGCTTGTCCCAAGGATCTGCAACCGATTGATTTCGCGCGACGTGGATAGATCCTCGGGACAAGCCCGAGGATGACGTCGAGTGTGAGGCGAGGCTGGTCATACAGTTTACGTGATACTGCAAAGACTATTGCGATGTGCGGCGTAGTGCTTTCACACGAAACCCGAACGACGACTCTTATCCCCACAACTCCGGCTGCGGCGGATAAACCAGCGAACCCTCGTAAACGAGGCCCGGCTGCCGGTCCTGCCTGAGAATCAGCGGGCCGTCGAGATCGGAGAAGGCGGCTCCCTGGGCGGCCAGAACGGCGGGAGCCATGCCGAGCGAGGTGCCGAGCATGCAGCCGACCATGATGATGAAGCCTAGCCGCTCCGCCTCTGCCTTCATGACAAGTGCTTCCGTGAGACCGCCAGTCTTGTCCAGCTTGATGTTGATCGCATCGTAACGGTCGCGCAGGTCTGCGAGGTCCTTGGTGGAATGCACGCTTTCATCGGCGCAGATGGGGACCGGGTGGTCGATGCGGGCCAGGATGGCGTCCTTGCCGGCGGGAAGCGGCTGTTCGATGAGCGCGATGTTCAGTTCCGCTGCGAGTTTCAGATAATATTCGATATTATCGTCGTTCCAGCCCTCATTGGCGTCGATGATGATGCGCGCGTCAGGTGCTGCGGTGCGCACGGCCCGCAGGCGCGCCTCGTCATCCACCGTTCCTGTCTTGATCTTCAGCAGCGGGCGGCCAGCGTTTTCCGCTGTTTTAGCCGCCATGGTCTCGGGATCGGCAAGCGAGATGGTATAGGCGGTAACGAGCGGTTCTGCCGCGTGTCCGAGACTATGTTCGGCAGCACTTTTGCCACTCGTCTTGGCTTCGAGGTCCCATAGTGCGCAATCCACTGCATTGCGGGCGGCGCCGGGTTTCATCACCTGCTGCAATTCATGCCGTGTCAGGCCGCCGGCAATCTGCTCAGCCATCGCTTCGATATCGGCGATAACGCCTTCGATGCTTTCGCCATAACGCGGGTAGGGCACACATTCACCTCTGCCGGTAAAGGAACCATCGCGGATGGTGCACGTTACGACATCCGCATGTGTGCGAGTGCCGCGTGAAATAGTGAAGCTGCCAGCAACGGCGAAACGTTCTGTTGTGGCTTGAAGGTAACGGGGCATGTTTTTTCACTTCCTGACAGGCGTTAAAAGACACATGACGCCAAATTTATCGCGAATTGTCGGCTGTCACTGTGGCTTGCCGAAGGCCAAACCGTTATGAAACCTTTAAGAATCTCGTGACGGCTGCACTCGCTCGGAGCATTATGCAAGAACAGGATATACGGCAACAGGCGAACCCGGCCGCAATCACCGAAGACGGCGCCGTCTCCGGCGGCGGCCAGCGGTATGCCTTGAGCGGTTCCTGGCGTAACAGCAATCTTTCAGGCATTTTTGCACGCCTCGAAAACATCGAGAAAAGCGGCCCTGCCGGTCCGGTGGAGATCGATCTTTCCTCGGTGGAGGCAATCGACACGACCGGCGCCTGGGTCATCCGGCGATTGCGCGAAGATATGGAAGCGAAGGGCGTTACCGTCACGCTTACCGGAAACGAGCGAATCGAGGATCTGATCGGCCAATTGCCGGATAAAGCGGCGATGGAGGGCGAGCCTGCCGCCAAGGTGGGACTTGCCGAACGCTTCTTCTCGCCGATCGGCCAGGCTGTCGTCCAGAATGGTGCGGATTTCCTCGCGGGCATGTATATTCTGGGTTCTGCCGTGCGCGGCGCGCAGATGAAGCTCGGGCGCGGCCGTGGCGTCTCGCCGGCGGCCATCGTCAACCAGATCGACCATATGGGCGTGCGCGCCGTGCCGATCATCATGCTGATGTCGTTTTTGATTGGCGCCATCATCGCCCAGCAGGGTGCCTTCCAGCTGCGGTATTTCGGCGCGGAAGTTTTCGTCGTCGATCTCGTCGGCATCCTGCAATTGCGTGAAATCGGCGTGCTTCTGACCGCGATCATGATCGCCGGTCGCTCCGGCAGTGCGATCACGGCGGAAATCGGCTCGATGAAGATGCGCGAAGAAATCGACGCGCTGAAGGTGATCGGTCTCAACCCCGTTGGCGTGCTGGTGTTTCCGCGTCTCGTGGCGCTGACAATCGCACTGCCGCTTCTGACCATCCTTGCCAATTTCGCCGCACTTTTCGGCGCCGCCATCGTCACGCTTCTCTATTCCGGCATCACCTTCGAAGTGTTTCTGTCGCGTCTGCACGGCGCGGTCGAGGAATCGACAATCGCCGCCGGCATGATCAAGGCGCCGTTCATGGCGCTGATCATCGGCATCGTCGCGGCGGTTGAGGGTATGAAGGTCGGCGGTTCGGCGGAATCGCTCGGCAAACACGTCACGTCGTCGGTGGTCAAATCGATCTTCGTCGTCATTCTGGTGGATGGCCTTTTTGCCATCTTCTACGCAGCCATCGATTTTTAAGGAGGGCGCGTTGGAAACTTTGGACCAGAAGCCGCAAGAGACAAAAACTGCAAAGGACGGCCGTGAGACGGTTCTTTCCGTCGAGGGTGTGACTGTCGGTTTCAACGGCAGGAACGTGCTTGAGAATCTCGATCTGGATGTCTATCGCGGTGAAATCCTTGGCTTCATCGGCCCATCCGGCGCGGGTAAATCCGTCCTGATGCGTGCGATCCTGAGGCTTCTGCCACGCCAGGCGGGTGCAATCCGCATTCTCGGCACCGATTACGACAAGGCCAGTGAAGACGACCGCATGATGCTTGACCAGCGGCTCGGCGTGCTGTTCCAGCAGGGGGCGCTGTTTTCCGGCCTGACGGTGAAGGAAAACATCCAGCTGCCCATGCGGGAATATCTGGACCTGCCGAAAAAGCTGATGGACGAGCTTGCCTATCTCAAGATCGAGATGGTGGGCCTCAAGCCCGATGCGGGCGACAAATACCCGTCGGAGCTTTCCGGCGGCATGATCAAGCGTGCGGCGCTTGCGCGCGCGCTGTCGCTCGATCCCGACCTTGTCTTCCTCGATGAGCCAACATCCGGCCTCGATCCCATCGGGGCGGCGGAATTTGATATGCTGATCGCGCGCTTGCGCGATTCGCTCGGTTTGACCGTGTATATGGTGACGCACGACCTCGACAGCCTGTTCTCCGTCTGCGACCGCATTGCGGTGCTAGGGCAGAAGAAGGTGCTGGTGGAAGGGACCTTGCAGGACATGTTTGCCTGTGACGACCCCTGGGTGCAGTCCTATTTCCGTGGCAAACGGGCGCGCTCTGTCGTTCTTCCGGACGACAGACACGAAAATCCGGTGGAGTAACAAGAAGCATGGAAACCAAGGCGAACTACACCATAGTCGGAATTTTCACGCTGATCGTGATCGCCGCCGCATTCGGCTTCGTTTACTGGATGGCGGAATTCGGCCGGGGTGGACCGACGGCGCAGCTCGTGGTGCGTATTCCCGGCTCGGCAAACGGCCTTTCCGTCGGCTCTCCGGTACGCTTCAACGGCATTCCTGTCGGCACGGTGCGCGGTCTTGCGATCGACCGTGACGATCCGGCCTATTCCATCGCCTTTACCGAAGTGCAGGCGGACGCGCCGGTTTTCCCGTCCACCCGCGCCGTGCTTGAAATTCAGGGCCTGACGGGCGCTGCCTATATCGAGCTCTCCGGCGGCAACAAGGATGGTGAGCGCATTCTGCAGAAATCCGTCGAAAGCGGCGTTCCCGCCGAGCTGACGGCCGATCTTTCCAGCGTCACCAACCTTCTTGCCACCGCCGACAAGATCCTGAAACGCGCCGATGGCGCCATCGGCGAATTGCAGGGTTTCGTGCAGGATGCCCGTGGGCCGCTGACGCAGACGGTGCGTAACGCCGAGAAATTCTCCGATGCGCTGGCCGCAAATTCCGATGGTATCAAGAGTTTCATCGCCAGCCTCAGTTCGCTTTCCACCACCGTCCAATCGGTCTCGGTACGCCTGGACGGCACGCTGACTGCTGTCGAAGATCTGGTGAAGGCGGTGGATGCCGGCAAGATCGATTCCATCCTGTCTAATGTCGACAAGGTGACGAAGGACGTCGCTTCCGCTTCGAGCGATATTCAGGGCATCATGGAAACGGTGCAGAGCACGGCGCGCAACTTCGAGGCGGCGAGCACGGAAGTGCAGACGGTGGTGAAGCGCGCGGATGAGCTTTTGGCGTCGGTCGATCCCGCAAAGGTCAGCACCGTGGTGGGTGATGTTTCCGCAGCGACTGCCGATGCGCGCGATGCCGTGGCGAACTTCAAGCGGATTGCCGACGATGTCGGCGCGCGCCGGGCCGATATCGACCAGGCGGTCTCCGATTTCACCGACATGGGCCGCAAGCTTAACCTTGCCTCAAGCCGTGTCGATGGCATTCTTGCCAAGGTGGACGGGATGCTTGGAACCGACGATGCCAATTCGCTGTTTGCAAAGGCGCGCGAGACTTTGACCTCGTTCAAGGCCGTAGCCGACAATCTCAATGCCCGAATCGGGCCGATTGCAGACAATCTAACGCGCTTCTCCAGTTCGGGCCTGAAGGATTTCCAGGCGCTTATCGGCAGCACGCGGCAGACGGTCGACAATCTCAACAATGCGATCACCAATATCGACCGCGATCCGCAGCGGTTGATTTTCGGCGGCGAAACCGTGAAACAATATGACGGCAGAACAAGGCGCTAAAAGGGGTATGGGCCAATGACACGATTGATGAACGGCCATAAGCGCCGTGCCCTGCTTCTGGCTCCGCTGCTTGCGGTTGCGATGGCGGGCTGTGCGGGAACCCCATCGAACGATACGTTCGACCTTTCCGTCTCTTCGGCGACTGTGACGCAGGGGCCGTCGCTCAAAGGCCGGCAATTGCTGATCGCCGATCCGACGGCGCTGAAAGCGCTTGATAGCGAAAACATCGTGGTGCGCCTTTCCGGCTCGGAAGTGCAATATCTCGGCAATTCGCAATGGAGCGACCGCCTGCCGCGCATGGTGCAATCCAAGCTGGTGCAAGCCTTCGAGGATACCGGCAAGCTCGGTGGCGTCGGCCGGCCGGGGCAGGGGCTGGCGATCGATTACCAGGTGGTCAGCGATATTCGCACCTTCGAAATCGATACGGCAAAAAACACCGCCGATATCGAGATTTCGGTGAAGCTGTTGAACGATCGCAACGGCACGGTAAAGGCGCAGGAAGTATTCCGCGCCAGCGCACGCGTCAGCGGTTCCGGAAATGCCAATTTCGTCAAAGCGCTGGACCAGGCTTTCGCCGCCGCCACCCGCGAAATCGTGGCGTGGACGCTGAAGTCGCTCTAAGTCTGACAACGGTCATTTCCGCTACAAAAGATTGCTCTATGTTGCGGGTGAAGCCTGTTGGTGACGGCCTTGCATTTAATGTTTCCGATCTGCGGGTCCGTCATGCGATTTCTGGTGTTGCTTTGCCTTTCCCTTGTTTCCGCCATGTGCGGAGCGGGCACCGTTCTGGCAGCCGGTCTTCGGTTGATCGAGATTCCCTCGGCAGGCGGAAAGCCTTCCATGAGGGCGGCGGTGTGGTCGCCCTGCGCGGCGACTCCGGTGGAGACCCGCATCGGCCCCTTCGCTCTGCAAGCGGTGCGTGATTGCCCAGTTGTCGATGGGCAATATCCGCTCGTCATCATCTCCCACGGTTTCGGCGGTACGTATTTCAGCCATCGGGATACCGCGGCGGCGCTGGCGGATGCCGGTTTCATCGTCGCGGCGATAAATCATCCCGGCGATAATGCCATTGACATGAAGCGGGCAGGCGATCTTTCCGCGCTGACCGAACGACCGGCCGATATCGTCCGCCTGCTCGACCATATGCTGGCGAACTGGAACGATGCCCGTTTTATCGATGCCGGAAGGATCGGGGTGTTCGGATTTTCGCGCGGCGGTTATACGGCGCTGGTACTTGCCGGCGGCGTTCCGGATTTTCCAAATACCGGATTGCCGTGCCCTGATGGGCAGGCGGCGGTGTGTGCTCAGATGCTGGAAAGGTCTGCTTCGCCTGAGGACCGGGTCTACGATGCGCGAGTGAAGGCTGTGGTTATTGCAGACCCCCTCAACGCCTTTCCAGGGCGGGCCGATCTGCGAGATATCAAAATCCCCGTTCAGCTCTGGAGTTCAGAGCGCGGCGGCGACGGTGTGGCGCCGGAGGATATTTTAGGGCTGCGCGACGACCTGCCGGCAAAACCGGACTATCAGACGGTGAAAGGGGCAGGGCATTTTTCGTTCATAACACCTTGCCCCGCCGAGATGGAAAAAGCCCTGGCCGAGATATGCGGCGATATTCTGGGGTTTGACCGGGCGGAGTTTCATCGTCGACTGAACAGCGAAGTCATCCGCTTTTTCACGGCTTCGCTACGCTGACGCACACGCCGGTGCCGCCGTCGATCAGACGGCGTCCTGCGACCGCCATTCCGGCAGCGGGAAAAGCCGGTCGTAGCCCCAGTTGAAGACGAAGGCATAGACTACGTAGAACAGCGCAAACGAGATATCCATCACCAGCGCCTGGGCAAGGCTGATGCTGAGATACCAGGCGATGAAAGGCATCAGCACGATCAGCAGACCCAGTTCGAACAGCAGGGCATGGGCGACGCGGATAGCAGGCGTCTTCAGCGTCGTGCCTTTCAGGCGCTGCATGGCATGGTCGAAGCCGAGATTGTAAAGATAGTTCCAGGCGGTGGCGAGCGTGGCGCTGACGAGGCCGACAACGCCGATATCTTCCATGGGCATGTGAAATACGAATGCACCCAGCGGCACGACCAGCAGAAGGCCGATGATTTCGAAGCTGAGAGCGTGGCGGATACGATCGGGCAGGGAACGCAATTTATTCTCCGGTATGTGACCGGGCCGTCCCGCATGCTGTCGCCATAATGGCCGAGGTCGTCCTCTCGCAAAGCCATATAGCGGTTTCGGGCAAAATTTCAAGCCTTGGGTCATGGTTGGGTTCGGGAGCGCTCTTCTCAGCGGGAGCGGGATGAGGTGGCGAGGCCGGAGTTATGCGGCGAGACTTCGCCTTCATGCGACTATTCGTGCCACCGTATCACAGGCGTGGAGACGAAGCACGCGGCGGTGCCTTATCTTTTCAATTGTCCGCCGTTTCGCCGCTGCGGAACAAGACCGCTGTTTTTTCGTTATCGCTCATGGAAGGAGGCGTGCCATGCAGCATAATTCTCCAGATGGACGAACGATAAAGGCCGCCAACGCGGCACAGGCCACAACTTACAAGCCTAGCCTGATTTCCCTGAAGGGAAGTTATGTGGCGATGATATTCCGCAGGCCGCTTTGCCAAAATCCGCTGGATTTGCGGAAAAAATAAAGCGGCACGCCTCACCCATTGCCACCGATGACGACTGCCGCAATGACAGAGAGCTTTAGATGTCTCTAAAGTGTGATTTTCAATCCGGACCGTCTCCCCTTAGATTGGGAGATCGCCACGAAAGCGAAGGGAGAATGACATGAAATCAGTTCTCATTATCGCCGCTGTACTTGGCTTTTCCGCCAGTGCAGCGTTGGCGGAGTGCGCAGGTCATGAAAAGATCAACGCTTCCGTTCCTGCTGTCGACCGTGAATTCAAAACTGCAAGCATCGTTCCGCCGACGGATCCGGTGGACAAGCCCATCGTCATACTGAAAAAGACCGATCGCCTTCCGGCGGCAACGGTTGCGACGACTGGCGAACCCGAAGCCGCAATGCAGCGCATGCAATAAGACAAGACAATGATCGTTTCATTCTGAAAATCCCGTGTGTGAGGTAATCCGCACGGGATTTGCTTTTTGCCATCTAGCTGTCGAGTTTCAGCGACAATTGCTTCGGGCCTTCATTCTTTTTCAGCACGTAGAGCGGCCGGGCGATGATGACTTCCGTTCGCCGCTGCAATTCCCGTCGCCTTTCAAGCGCGCGCTCGCGCATATCGCGGGAGCGAGCGACCACGGACAGGGCATTTTCTATGGTTGCGTCTGCTGCGTTCATCGCTGACCTCCATAATGTTCACTTTATGTTCTCATTATCGGTCGCTTATGTCAACACTGTGGCAGCGATACTTAAAGGGCAGCTGAAATGCCCTGGAGATGGTCTGTGACGGGACACTACGGGCTGCGTTGAGGGGGGGCAGGGCTTCGCGTGGAGCGTTTTCTCCCCTCGCGCTTGTGACGGAGCATCGAAGGCCCGTGCGGGCGCGACGGGGGATACTCCGGCCTGCTCAATCAATTTTCGGGATGCTTTGGCAATCATGCCGGGTGCTGATCAGCTCCGGCGGGCGGGAGGCTGTCAGGACAGGGGGCGTTGATCGGGTACGGTGAGGCCTGGAAGCAGGTCACTCAGATGTTCACTGGCGAGCGCGACGATGGCAAGCGCGGCCTGCTGGCGGTTCCAGCCAGCGTCTTCCGCTTTTTCGATCAGCCCTTGAATGGAGGGCTCCAGCGCGAACTGGCACTCGGCCTGATAGTCCATGGTATCGATAGAAAGCGATGGAGAATTAATTGCGGCCCGCATCGTTTGGTCTCCCTGTTTTCCGCCATGCACGTCGTTAAGCGACGCGCAAATCGGAAACATGCACATTCAGAGGCCTATGATATCGGGCAGGCCCGTATATCAATGGCAGCGAATCCCCCAGCAGGCGGGACGTTAACGGCAAGTCTCGATGGCTGTCAACGAACGTCCGGTAGCGACGGCGCCGTCTTACCTATTTCAGAGCCTTCCGTTCCGGAAAGGTTTTCGTCTCCAGACCAGCAATGCCATGACATAAAGCGCAAAAAGCACGAACCATGTGACGGGCAGCACCATGAAAAGCGCCGCATAGGCACAACTTCCCTCGAAACAGGAACCGAGAAATCCGGAATCGGCAAGCGTACCCGACAATAGAAACGCACATACGCCGCTTCCGACTGCGCCGAGGGCGAAAAGCAATATGTTGACGATCAATCTCATCACGCCAATCATAGGCATGATTAAGACCGCTTTGCGGAGCGGGTGGCACTGCCGCGCTGATATTTCGTCGTTTCAGTAGCTGTGTTGCAAAACCGGCGTTGCCGGAGCGGCTGGTTTTTTTGAAGGCCGCTTGTTGGTGCAGGCCCCGCCATGATCGGGCAGGGCCGTTATTGCCGGATTCTTACTCGGTGATGGTATACTCGCCGAGTTCGCACAGGTTCTGCGTATCCTCGAGGTCTTCCAGCTCATCGCCCTGGAATTCAAAACGCATGTCGTATTTGCACACGCGGCGGCCATCGGCGATGGTGATCTCCATCGTTTCGCCCGGACCAAGCGCCTTCTTTCCGAAAACGTCGTCTTCCCAGTCATCGACGCCGACTGGCGAGGTGTAGAAGGCATTGAGAACGGAGTTCGTTCCGTTCTTCAGCGAAAAGACGAGGTCGTCCGCCTGCGCCGCACCCGCAACCGTCAGCGTAGCTCCGAAAAACACCGCCGTTACCCATTTTGATTTCATGATATCCCCCTTTTGCGCCATCGTTCTGGCTTGGCAATGCATACAACCAAACCAGTGGCTTGCAATGCAAACTGCGGGTTTTGGTTAAATTGCGAAGGGTTCGTTATGGGTAACTTTTCGAGATATCCAGTCTATTTTAAATATTACAAATATATATAAATAAATATTTCGAATTTTTGCCTTCATTTGTGATTTTATTTTTATTAAACAAATATATTATTTTTCTATTTCGAAACTATTTTTTATTTTCAATTGTTTTTTTATTTATTTTGAGTTTTATTTTGATGTGTTTATGATTTTTCTGTGTGTATCGTGGACTTTATTATTTTTTATATTTCTACTGCTGAATCAGCGAAGAGTTTTTACTGACGAAATATTTTTTCTAAAATGACGTTAATTGGTGGATGGGCCAGGCTGATCGCTTTCCGACAGAGGATAATGGATTTGATCAAGCGTTCGTTTTTATTCTTCTGCGGCCTCAAGCTGCCGGGTATCGTGGCACTGGCCACCCTGTACGCGGGTTTTCTGACGCAGGCTTTGGGCCAGTCGCGGGTCTGCAACGATCCTGCTCCGGTCAGCAACCTCAACGAAATGTTCGATGCGATTTACGCATGCTGGGTGCCGCCGGAAGACACGGAGGGGCTTGTCGTGACGCTGCAGTTCATTCTGCATAAGGATGGGCAGATAAGGGGCAAGGTGGTCGTCACAGCCGCGCGCCCGCAGGAAGACAGTCCAAGACGGCAAGCCTTTATCGATTCCGCCATCGACGCGGTGAGGCGGGCAGCGCCTGTTCCTTTCACCGAAGAATTCGCAAGACGTATTGCCGGGCGGCCCTTGGGGCCACGTTTTATCGGGACAAAAATCATACCCGAAACGAAGTTGTAGGTTTTCTTGGGAGCTAGGTCCGCTGTCGCGGCCGCATGTTCAGGGGCGCCGAATGCGAACTATTTTTTCAGTGCCCGGCGCCGAAGGCGATGCTTTAACTTAGCACCGCAACGTCTTGTCATTTTTGAAGAATTTGGTGGGTGATGTAGGGCTCGAACCTACGACCCGCTGATTAAGAGTCAGCTGCTCTACCAACTGAGCTAATCACCCGACCGACACCGTGTGGCGGTGTGAGGGGGGCTATAAAGGGGAAGTTTCGGCTTGTCCAGCGCGGAAATGAAATTTCTTCGATTTTTGTGACGAAAAAATTTCAGTCGCGCTGGAAAAGGCTGGAAATCCGGGATTTTACGGATTTTTTTCTTTTGCTATCCTCGCCGGAAGGCTCTTCCGATAACGATGAGGATGCAGGCGCCGATGAAGCCGGCGATGAGATAACCGATCCATCCGGTCAAAACGATTCCGAATACCGAGAGAATGGCGTTAGCGACGATGGCACCGACGATTCCAAGTAGGATGTTCATGAAAACACCCATATTGCTTTTCATGAATTGTTCGGCGAGCCACCCGGCGACACCACCGATGATGATAGCTGCGATCCAGCCAATACCAGCAGATTCCATGATTTCCTCCCATGATTGCTGCACTATTGAAGGTGATGATTCTCCGGGTGAAAAGCAAGGTAAACTCCCGAAAACCTCGCTTTTTGCGGGTGGTTTTCCGCGCAGCAGGCGATAAATAGCCTGATGCTGGGTGAAGATTTGAAAGGCATGGATGTGCGGTTGATGTTTGGCGGAATGATTGACGGTAGGCGGATGTTCGGCGGGCCTTTATCCGACCGGCGGCGAAAGGCCGCCCTGGCTGCGATAATGGTCGCGGTATTCACCCTCCTTGGCAGCTTTCTGTCGTCCGCAACCTTGGCGTCGGCGCAGGATGCGCCAGCGGCCGCACCAGTCGCTATCCAGGCTTCCATCGTCGAGCAGGCGCGCACGGATCTGGAAAAATGGAAGGCCGATATTTCGGCAATCGCCAAACAGGTGGAGGCGGGCGGCAGCGATGACGTGCAGCTGGTGGACCTGAAGGGACGCGCCGATACCATTGCAGCCGATGCTGCCGCCGCCAACACCAAGCTGCGGACCCGTCTGGACCAGATCAAGACGCGTCTCGACGCGCTTGGTGCTGCCCCGGCGGAAGGACAGCCGCCCGAAGCGAGCATGGTGACGGAGGAGCGCTCCCGGCTGACTGCGGAGCGCGCCGAGGTGAATGCCATTGCCGGCGAGGTGGAGAGCACTGCCACCAACGCCGCGCAGATTTCCAACAACATTACGGCGGTTCGGCGGGCGCTTTTTGCCGCGACCCTGTTCAAGCGCACCGAAGTCTCTTCCCAGACGCTGGGCGACGCCTCTTCCGCCTTCGTGAGCGAGCTGACCAATCTCAACAACGCCTTCAGCAGCTGGGCGGGTTTCGTCTGGAACTACAAACGCCTGCCGATGTTCGGGGCGGTGATGCTGTCGATCATGGCGGCGCTGTTGTTTCTGGTGGGCGGTTACCGCTTTTTCGGCAGCCGCATGGAACGGCGGGCCTTTTCCGGCGAGCCTTCCTATCTGCGGCGGCTTTCGGTGGCCTTCTGGTCAACCATGGTGCAGTCGCTGTCGCTTTTCCTGTTTCTGGTAACCTCGGCGTTTTTCCTCGATAATTTCAACGTGCTTCGTTCCGATATCGCGCCGATCCTGTTCGGCGCCATGGCAGTTACGGGCTTCGTCTATTTCGTGTCGCGGCTGAGCTACGCTATCTTTGCGCCGACGCAGCCGGAATGGCGTCTGTTGCAGGTTTCCAATCGCGGAGCGCACACGCTGTCCTCGGCCGTGCTTTTGATGGCGCTCGTCAACGGTCTCGATTATCTGTTCGGCACGATCAGCGAGACGCTCTATTCGCCGCTGATCGTCACCGTTGCCAAGAGCTTCATTGCCTCCATCATCATTGGCATCATCCTGCTCACCGTGTCGTTCCTGCGCCCGGTGATCGGTGAGGGGCAGGACTACGAGACCGGCAACCAGCGCCTGCCGCGCTGGCTGGTCATTCTGCTCAGGGTCGGCGGGCTTGTTCTCATCGGTGCCTGCCTGACGGGTTATGTGGGGCTGGCGCGGTTCCTTGCGACGCAGATCGTCGCCACCGGTGCGGTGCTCGCAACAATGTATATCGGCATTCTTTCCGGCAAGGCGATTTCGCGACAGGGCGCCTTTTCCGAATCCCTGGCCGGTCGTTATCTCGGGCGGCGCTACGGTCTCGGCCCGGTTGCGCTGGATCAGGCCGGTCTTGCGGCGGGGCTCGGCATCTATGTGATCGCACTCGCCTTCGGCGTGCCGCTCATCCTGTTTTCCTGGGGGTTCCAGCCGGGCGATATCGAAAGCTGGGCCTATCGTCTGCTGACCGGCATCACCGTCGGCAATGCCTCCATCTCGCTGATCGGGCTGTTCGGCGGCGTCCTCGTCTTTGCTATCGGCTACATCATCACACGCTGGTTCCAGAAGTGGCTGGACAACAACGTCATGGCGCGCGGGCAGGTGGATGCGGGCGTGCGCAACTCCGTCAAGACCGGCATCGGTTATCTCGGTATCGCGGTTGCGGCCATTTTCGGCGTCTCTTCCGCCGGTCTTAACCTCTCCAGCCTGGCGCTGGTGGCGTCTGCCCTTTCGGTCGGTATCGGTTTCGGCCTTCAGAACATCGTCTCGAACTTTGTCTCCGGCCTCATCCTGCTGGTCGAGCGTCCCTTCAAGGTGGGTGACTGGGTGGTGACAGGCACGACTGAAGGCACCGTCAAACGGCTTTCGGTGCGCGCGACCGAGATTGAAACCTTCCGCGGCCAGTCGATCATCGTACCGAACTCGGAATTCATCAATTCCTCGGTCGGCAACTGGACACACCGCAACCGTATCATGCGTGCGGAAATTCCGGTCTCCGTTGCCTATGAATCCGATCCGCAGCAGGTGATGGATATTCTGTTGGAACTGGTGCGCACCCAGCCGCCCGTACTGCGCAACCCCGAACCGCACGTGGAATTCCTCCGTTTCGGCGACTTCTCGCTGGATTTCGAATTGCGTTTCCACCTCGCCGATCTTTCGAATGGGCTTGGCGTGAAAAACGCGCTGAGGATCGCGATCCTGAAACGCTTCCGCGAAGAGGGGATCGCCATCCCGTTCCCGCAGCGTAACCTCAACATCCACGTGGAAGGTGATGCAAATCCGCAAATGCTGGCGGCGCTGCTTTCGGAAGAGGGTGACAAGGCGGTGGCGGCGCATACTGGCGCGGCGGCGCCTGCCGCGGCAACTGCACCGGAAAAGGATCCGGGCAAGGCGGGTGACAAAACCGTGGTGGAGCCGAAGGCGACGTTGAAGGCGGCCGGCAAGGACAGTTAATCTGCGGCTACCGCGGCTGCGGCGACGCAGCCGATACGGGCATTGACGGGCGCGGGGAGTTATCCTCGCGCCCGATTTGCATTGTGGCGGATGAGACGCCGGGGGGAAACAAACGCGACGTCCAGAAGACTGTGGATGGTGCGGACGTTGCCGCGACCACAGGCCCGCAGGGCCAGCAGCCGGCGGCCGAAAACATGGCCGGCAATGACAACACCATTCGCAGCACGAACAGTTCCGGCCTCTTTTCCGATAGCCAGTTTGCGAGGCCGCTCGTCATAGGCTTCAACAGCGTTTCCATCGGTATGCGCAACAGCACGCCCGCATGGCTGGACGCCGCGGCAAAAGCTGCCGCTGGCAAGGACGTAAAAGACCGCGCCAAGATTTGTGCATCTTCGCAGGTGGTTGCGAAATGAGACTGGCTATTTTTCTCTTCGGTATGTTTTTTCCGTTTCTGGCAAATGCGCAGGATGTGGTTCGCCCGTCTGCGAGTGGAGATATTGCGCAATTCAACGATGATTGCATTTATCGCATTCCACCTTGCAGCAAGGATGATGGTGGCGGCGTTTTTCCGCCGCCACCACCTCCGCCCGGTGGCGGCGGCGGGATACACAATCTGCCAGGCGGTCCTGTCCTCAAGAACTCGATTATCGTTCCCGGCAATGACGTTATAAAGGGGTTTAACTTGGACGGCCCGGATGTGCGGGGAATGCAATTGCAGCTTCAGACCAGATAGACGGTTTATCCGGCGCTTCAGGCTCCAATCCGTCTTGGCTGACACTTGATCCGTTCCGGTTGGTATTTTCCCATATGTGCGCCACCGTCGTCTTCAAAAGGCGACGGTGGTTTGAAACCCGCCTCCAGCGACGGCATTTTCTCCCCTGTCGCAGCACCCTATGGCCATGTCGCAATCAGGCGGCTGAACGGCCGCCGGGCGCTTCATATTCCATCCCATCGATTTGGCAGCACGACAGGCAATGCCGGCGCTTTTTAGGGGTTCTGTAAATGAAGACACATGCACGGGCGGTGGTGATCGGTGGCGGCGTCGTCGGCGTTTCGACGCTTTATCATCTTGCCAAGAAGGGCTGGAGCGACAGCGTCCTTATCGAGCGCAAGGAACTGACCTCCGGTTCCACCTGGCACGCAGCCGGTCTTTTGCCGCTGTTCAACATGAGCTACTCGGTCGGCCAGATCCACAAGTATTCGGTGAAGTTCTACGAAGAGCTTCAGGAAGAGACCGGCATGAATGTCGGTTTCTCCAAGGTCTCGAACATTCGTCTCGCCCGCACCAAGGATCGCTGGGACGAATATATGTATTATGCTGGCATTGCCGAGACCATCGGTGTGCGGGTCAACATGCTGACGCCGGAGCAGGTGAAGGAAATCTGGCCGCTTTGCGAGACGGACGGCCTGCTGGGCGCCATCCAGCACCCCGATGATGGATATATCCAGCCCGCCGACCTGACGCAGGCGCTGGCGAAGGGCGCGCGAGACCGTGGCGCCACCATCTATCGCAACACCACCGTCACCGCCATCGAGCAGCTGGAAGACGGTCACTGGAAGGTGACGACGGATAAGGGCGAGATCATCGCCGAGCATATCATTTCCTGCACCGGCTCCTTTGCCCGCAAGACCGGCGAGATGGTCGGCATCAATATTCCGGTCATCCCGGTTGAGCACCAATATATCGTCACCGAGCCGCATCCGGCCATTCTGGAGCGCCGCCGTCAGGGTCTGCCGGAAATGGGCGTTCTGCGTGAATCGGATTCGGCCTGGTACATGCGCGAGGAGGCCGGCGGTCTGATCCTCGGCCCTTACGAAGTCGGCGCTCCGGTCTGTTATGTCGACGGTCCCTCTGACGATAGCGAATATGAGCTGTTCCAGGAGGAACTCGACCGGCTTATGCCGCATATCGAAACGGCGATGGTGCGCGTTCCGGCTTTCGGTGAAGTCGGTATCAAGAAGGTCTATAACGGCGCTATCGCCTATACGCCTGATGGCAACCCGATCGTCGGTCCGGCACCGGGCCTGAAGAATTTCTGGCTGAATGAAGGCCACTCGTTCGGCATCACCGCTGCTGGTGGTGCTGGCTGGCAGCTTGCCGAATGGATCGTTGATGGTGAGCCTACACTCGATCTGATGGGTGTCGATCCGCGCCGCTTCGGCCCTCACGCAACGGAAGGTTACCTCATTGCCAAGAATGAGGAAGCCTATGCCAACGTCTTCACCATGCATTACCCTGATGAAGAACGTTCCGCTGCCCGTCCGCTGAAGACGACGCCGGTTTACGACCGTCTGAAGAAGCTTGGCGGCGTGTTCGGTTCCGTTTACGGCTGGGAGCGTGCCAACTGGTATGCGCCGGAAGGTTATGCGCTGCGCGAAGAGGACCTCGGCGTCGGTGCGGATGTCATCACCAGCCACAACTATGCGCCGCCACTGGATGATGGCCGTATCGTTGAGAAGTGGTCGTTCCGCCGCTCGAACTATTTCGAACATGTCGGCAACGAGGTGAAGAACGTCACCCAGAATGTCGGCGTGCTTGACATGTCGGCCTTCGCCAAGATGGAAGTTTCCGGTCCCGGCGCGCGCGCCTGGCTGGACAGCATTCTCGCCAATATCGTGCCGAAGAAGCGCGGCCGTATTGCGCTGACGCACCTTCTGACGCCGAATGGCGGCGTGAAGGTGGAGTTCACCGTCTATGAATGGGCGCCGGGCCGGTTCTATCTGGTGTCCGCCGGTGGTCTTGAAGCGCACGATCATGACGTGCTTCAGCGCCTTGCGCCCACCGACGGTTCCGTCGTGCTGCAGCCCATCACCCAGAAATACGGCGTGCTGGTGCTTGCCGGTCCGAAGTCGCGCGATCTCCTGAAGAAGCTGACCCGTACCAGCCTCGAGAACAAGGATTTCCCGTGGCTGACGGCGAAGCAGATCTCCGTGGGTGTGGCGACGGCGCATGCGCTGCGCGTCAACTTCGTCGGTGAACTGGGCTGGGAGTTGCACCATCCTATCGAAATGCAGAACTACATCTTCGACCGGCTGATGGAAGCGGGCGCCGAATTTGGCATCAAGCCATTCGGTATTCGTGCGATGGTGTCGATGTCGCTTGAAAAGTCGTATCGCAACATGGGTCGCGAGCTTTCGGTCGAATATAACGCCTATGAATCCGGTCTCGACCGTTTCCTGCGTCCGGAGAAAAACTTCATCGGCCGCGACGCGCTGGTGGCCTACAAGGAAGCCGGATTGAAATCGGTGTTCTCGACGCTGACCGTTTCGGGCAATACGGATGTCGATGCGCGTGGTTCTGAAGCTATATTCGATGCAGATGGCGCACTTGCCGGCCGTGTGACGAGCGGCGGCTTTGGCTGGCGTATCGGAAAATCGATTGCCCTTGCCATGCTGAAACCCGAATATGCCACGATTGGCACAAAGCTGAAAATCCGCATTCTTGGCACGCTTTATGACGCCGAGGTGGTGGAAGAAAGCCCCTTCGATACGGAAAACGCGCTGCTGCGCGCCTGAGGGATTTTCCTGGAAGCATTCGAAACACGGCCCTCCCTCGGGGGCCGTGTTTTCTTTTGGGTAAGCATGTATGCCGACTGTTTTCGGGCAAAAGTGTTATTAATGATTCTGAAAAATACGCCTGCTAATTTCCCGTGAAAGACGACGGGGGACTGGGACAAAATGAATTTTCTGGGCATTACGGGCATGCAATATTCGGGTGTGCCATTTACCAATTGCCGCATTTTGCTTGCGGAAGATACCAATGTGTTCACCCAGATGGTGAGCATGCGCCTGAAGGAATTGCTGGGCGTTTCCGTGGAGGTGTGCCGCAACTTCGAGGAGTTGCAGGCGTGCTACGAACACTCGGCCGAACCCGTGACGCTTGCGATTTCCAACATCAATCTTCCGGGGGCGGAGAATGGCGAGGCGCTGGAATATCTGATCGATCTCTCGATCCCGACCATCGTTTTCACCAGCACGTTCCATGAGGCGACCCGCGAAACGCTGATCGCCAAGAATGTGGTCGACTACATTCTGAAAGACAATATCTTTGCCGTGGACATGCTGACGGAATCCATCTGTCGGTTCCTCACCAACCACCGCCACCATGTGCTGATCGTGGATGACAGCCCAACGGCGCGGGCGCTGCTTTCCAGCCGCCTCAAGCGTTATAATTTCCGCGTCAGCCTTGCCGATAGCGGTGCGAAGGCGCTCGAAATCCTGAAGGCCAATCCCGATATCGGACTGGTGGTGACCGACTACAATATGCCCGATATTGACGGTTTCGAACTGACACGGCGCATCCGCACCGTGCGCGGCTCGCACGAGTTGCGCATCATCGGCGTTTCCTCGTCCACCAACCGGCTTTTGTCGGCGCGGTTCCTGAAGGCGGGCGGCAACGATTTCATGCTGCGGCCCTTCATCGACGAGGAATTTTATTGCCGCGTCAACCAGAACCTCGACACGCTGGTGCAGATACAGCTGGCCAAGGCTGGCGTGAGACCGGCGGCCTGACCGGACTTTTCGTTATCAAAGCCGCGATAAGTCAAAGCTGAGACTCGAGCGGCAGGAAACGCATGATGCCCGCGACGATCCGGCGGCTGATGGCAGCGTCTGGTTCGCGTCGGTATGTCTTCGGCTGGCCGTGTTCTTCGGTCATCCAGACGATGCGATTGCCGTTGTCTATATCCAGCTCGAAGCTCATCGAGCGGCGGATCTCTTCGCTGAATATCTCGTCCATGCGCGCAACCAGCGGGGCTGAGGTGAAAACGACGCCCATTTCCGTGTTGAGAGAAGCAGAGCGCGGATCGAAATTGAGCGAGCCGATATAGCCGGTCTTGCCGTCGCGGGAGAAAGCCTTGGTGTGGAGGCTCGCCTGTCCTGAACCGCGAAGCGTAAAGCTTGGCTGGTCCGCCTGTGCACGCAGTTCATGCAGTCGCACCCCGCCCAGCAGAAGCGGCTTTCGATACCGTGCGTAACCGGCGTGAACGGCGGCAACATCTGTTGCAGCAAGCGAGTTGGTGAGGATGGCAACCGAGACGCCGCGCTCGGCAAGGTTTGCAAAAATGTCCAAGCCCTGTTTGCCGGGAATGAAATAAGGGGAGGTGATGTGCAGGCTGTCATTTGCCGCCTGCATCAGCGGCAGCAGGCTCTCCATCAGGAAGTTGTGGCCGTTGCGGCGTTTTCCCGCTGCTTTTTCCGGCGGGTCGGCAAGCACGTCAGCTTCATCGACCCAGTGCAGGCGGTCCGACATCAGGAAATGTCCGCTGCCATATTGGTTTTCGACGCGCTCGAGATAGGGTTTGGCAGCCTCGCTTTTCGGTAGCGCAGCAAGCTCGCGCCTTAACCTGGCAAGCTTGCTCGGCCTGCGCGCCAGAAGCGAGCGCACGGGAACGGAAACGGCGCTGTTCCAGTAGTCGTCGAAGATTTCGGTGGCATCCGCAACGATCCTGCCGAAACCGAGAATGTCGAAATCGTGGAAATTGGCCCGTTCGGCGGCATCGAAATATGCGTCGCCAATATTACGGCCGCCAACGATCACGGCGCGTCCATCGGCAATCCACGCCTTGTTGTGCATGCGCCGGTTGACGCTTCGGAACCGGAGGACCAGTTCCAGGCTTCGATACAGGATGTTTTCCCGCGCCCTGGTTGGGTTGAACAGCCGCAGCTCGATATTGGGATGGCTGTCGATGGCGTGGAAGATGCGGTCAGACATCGAAACGCCGAGATCGTCCAGAAGCAGCCTCACGCGCACGCCGCGATCTGCCGCGGCAATGACCTCGCGCATCATCAGCCGACCGGTCAGGTCGGCATTCCACATGTAATACATCAGATCAAGGCTGCGGCCGGCCGCCCGCGCCGCCGCCATGCGCACTGCAAAGGCATCCAGATTGGAATGCAGCAGGCAGAGCGCGTTTTTCTCGTTCCAGCCATTCCTTATCGACTGCCAGTGGCGGTCGAGCCCGGTCGCATCCTCGGCAACGGGCAGGGCAGTTGAGGGGCGTTTGGGAATGGCCTTTTCCCGCTGCTTGCTGATGACAACAAACAGGGCTGGTCCGACGACCAGCAGCACCATGGCGATAAAGACCGTAAATGCAGTCACTTGTTTTGATCACTCCCGGCCTGAAGATTATCAGGCCGGGTGAAAACGCGCGAGCACATAAAGCGTTCACGGCAGAAGAGGGTGCGGGAGCGAAAAAGCCTGCCTTGCGAAGCGAATGCAGTAGGCGGGACTTGTGAATCACATAAGTGTATGCTTATCTGTTGTCATGACAGAGAATGATATTTTCCGGGCGCTGGCCGATCCGACACGCCGCGCTATTTTCGAAAAGCTCGCGGATGGTGCCCAGAACGCTTCCGCCTTGCGTGAGGGTTTCGATATCAGCCAGCCGGCCATGTCGCAGCATCTTGCTGTGCTGCGGGGGGCGGGGCTGGTCGTCGAACGGCGGCAGGGTCGTTTCGTCAATTACGAGGTCGATCCGGATGGGCTGACACGGATTGCGACATGGCTTGGCAAATACCGCGCCTACTGGCCGCAGCGCGTAGAAGCACTGAAGCTCTTGCTGAAGGATATGGATCAATGAACAGGGAACTGCCCGCAGCACCGAAACCCGGTATCAAGCTGGAATATGATCTCGATGAGCCGCCGCAAAAAGTCTGGCGTGCGATCAGCATTCCGGCCTTCCGTGAACACTGGTTGCCGAAGGAGGCTTTAGCTGAACCCGAGGCGATCAGGATCACCCCGGGGAAGGAGGTCTGTTACAGGATGCGGGATGACGTTCCGCCATTTCTGGAAAGCACCGTCACCTTCAGGATTGCACCCAACGCGAGCGGCGGCACCAGCCTGCGGGTCATTCATGAGTTGCCCATCACCGGTTCCGGTCGGATGACAAAGGCCGCCGCAAACCACAACCGTTCGCCCATCAAGCTCGCCGCCTGATCCACCACATTTCCTTACATTTTCAAACGACAGGAGTTCGCCGATGCGCGAAGCGATGCAACTCGTCCCTATGGTAGTTGAACAATCCGCTAGGGGAGAAAGGTCCTTCGACATCTATTCCCGGCTGTTGCGGGAAAGGATCATCTTTCTCAACGGTGAGGTCAACGACGCTGTTTCTGCGCTTGTCTGCGCGCAACTGCTGTTTCTGGAGGCGGAAAACCCGAAGAAGCCGATCCATCTCTACATCAATTCTCCAGGCGGCGTCGTGACCAGCGGTCTCGCAATGTATGACACCATGCGCTACATCCGCGCGCCGGTTCATACTCTATGCATGGGGACCGCCCGTTCGATGGGCTCGTTCCTGCTTATGGCGGGCGAACCGGGCGCGCGGGCGGCATTGCCCAACGCCAGCATCCTCATTCACCAGCCGTCCGGCGGGTTTCAGGGTCAGGCGTCGGATATGCTCATCCATGCTGAAGAAATCAGGCAGACAAAGCACCGAATGACGCGGCTTTATGCCGAGCATTGCAAACGCAGCTATGACGAGTTTGAAGCGGCAATGGATCGCGACCGTTTCATGACGGTGGAAGAGGCACTGGAGTGGGGTTTGATCGACCGTGTTCTGGACGTTCGCGAAGATGTGGCGGCGGCATGACTCAAATCGTCCCGGTTGGCGCATGGCTGGCCGGGACGGTTGATCAGATATCCAGATTATCCGCAAAAGCCGCCCGTTCCTGAATGAAGCGGAATCGGGCATCCGCCTTGGTGCCCATCAGATTGTCGACCGCCTCGCGGGTACCTTCGAAATCCACGTCATCGATCTCGACGCGCAGCAGGGTGCGCTTTTCGGGATCCATGGTGGTTTCCTTCAACTGTGCCGCCATCATTTCACCAAGGCCTTTGAAGCGGCCGATTTCGACCTTCTTGCCCTTGAAGACGGTTTCCATCAATTCGGCGCGGTGGGCGTCGTCACGGGCATAGGCGCTCTTGGCACCCTGACGGATGACGTAGAGCGGCGGCACTGCGAGATAGAGGTGGTTGCCACGAATGAGTTCCGGCATTTCCTGATAGAAGAAGGTTATGAGCAGTGAGGCGATGTGAGCACCATCGACGTCGGCATCCGTCATGATGATGATGCGTTCGTAACGCAGATCCTCTTCGCGGTACTTGGTGCGCGTGCCGCAGCCCAGCGCCTGGATGAGATCGGCGATCTGCTGGTTGGCGGAGAGTTTTTCACGGCTTGCGCTGCCGACGTTGAGGATCTTGCCGCGCAGCGGCAGGATGGCCTGATTGGCGCGGTTGCGCGCCTGCTTGGCCGAGCCGCCAGCCGAGTCACCCTCAACGATGAAAAGCTCGGCATTCTCAGCCGTGTTCTGCGAGCAGTCCGCCAGCTTGCCGGGCAGGCGCAGCTTGCGCACCGCCGTCTTGCGGTTGACTTCCTTTTCCTTGCGGCGGCGCAGGCGTTCTTCTGCGCGCTCGATCACCCAGTCCAGCAGCTTCGCCGCTTCGCCCGGATTGCCGGTGAGATAATGGTCAAAGGGATCGCGTAGCGCGTTTTCGACGATACGCTGGGCCTCGACGGTCGCGAGCTTGTCCTTGGTCTGGCCGACGAATTCCGGCTCGCGGATGAAGACGGAGAGCATGCCCGCTGCCGAGATCATCACGTCATCGGTGGTGATTTCCCTGGCGCGCTTGTTCTGGGTCAGCTCCGCATAGTTCTTCAGGCCCTTGGTGAGCGCGATGCGGAAACCGGCCTCATGCGTACCGCCTTCAGGCGTCGGGATGGTATTGCAATAGGAATGGATCTGCGTGTCGCCGCCATACCAGGTCACAGCCCATTCCAGCGCGCCGTGGCCACCGGTCTTTTCGGTGCGGCCGGAGAAAATCTCGCGGGTGACGGTGAATTCCTTGCCGAGCGTGGCGGCCAGATAGTCCTTCAGACCACCGGGGAAATGGAAAACGGCCTTTTCGGGGATTTCGCCACCGGCGGGCACCATGCCGGGATCGCAGCTCCAGCGGATCTCGACGCCGCCGAAGAGATAAGCCTTGGAGCGGGCCATGCGGAAAATACGGGCCGGTTCGAATTTTGCGTGATCGCCAAAGATCTGCGGGTCCGGATGGAAACGCACGCGGGTGCCACGACGGTTGTGCACGTCACCCAGTTCTTCGAGACCGCCGATGGGCGCGCCGCGCGAAAAGCGCTGGCGGTAAAGCTTGCGGTTACGGGCGACTTCCACTTCCAGAAGATCGGACAGCGCATTGACCACGGAAACGCCGACGCCGTGCAGGCCGCCGGAGGTCTCATAGGCCTTTCCATCGAACTTGCCGCCGGCATGCAGCTTGGTCATGATGACTTCGAGCGTCGACTTGCCCGGAACCTGCGGATGGTTTTCCACCGGAATGCCGCGTCCGTTATCGGTGACGGTGAGGAAACCCTCGGTATCGAGATGGACCTCGATGAAATTGGCGTGGCCTGCGACGGCCTCGTCCATGGAGTTGTCGATGACTTCGGCAAAGAGGTGGTGCAGCGCCTTCTCGTCGGTGCCGCCAATATACATGCCGGGTCGCATGCGCACCGGTTCCAGCCCTTCGAGCACGCGGATCGACGAGGCACCGTAGTCGTCACCGGAAGGAGACACGGGCGCTGGGGGCGGGGGCGTCGTGACGGCCGCAACGGCTGCTGGTTTCGGCTGCACGTTCACGTTCGCGGCTGCGGACACCGGGGCCTTCACGGGTTTTGCCGTGTCCTCGTTCTTTTCCGTTTCGCTGTTTGGTGCCACCGGAAGACCGGAGAAGAGATCGTTGCTATCGTCCATCATGTCCAAGGTTCAAAAAAGCGTGTCGTCAGAATTTCGCCAAGCGAATCAGTATGCCAATAGGGGCGAGTATAGCGCCAAACGTGCAGGGCGTGTGGCCTAACGCGGCGCACCCTATGCCACGACTATGTCAGGGTTTCGCAGCAGGAGGATTGCGCTGCCGCCCTGGCAATGGCAAGTCTCGCAGCCACGAATGAACGGTTAACCAAGTCATGTCCACAGCTCATTTCACGTTTTGTACTCTTTTCTGCCTGACTGTTGCGGCGATGCCGGGCGGTGCCGGGGCGGCGGACGGGCCGCTGCGGCCGTTCAAGGACGAGCTGTTTTCCAGCCAGACAGTGCTTTCCGCGGCCGATGGCGGCGCATCTGAGGTGATCGATTATCAGGAGATGCGCGATATCAACGGCCGCGACGAGGTACCGGAACGCCGGGTGAAGCGGCAATATGTGGATATGGCGCCCAAGACAGCGCAGGCGATGGAATCCGTGGCGGTTGAGGGCAGGGCGCTTGAGGTGGGCCGCGTCGGGCCATCATCCGGGCAGGCCTTCACCGTGATCTTCATTCACGGGCGCGGCGGCGACCGGCGGCTTGGCATGAACGACTATACGTTCGGTGGCAATTTCAACCGGCTGAAAAATCTGGCTGTCGCCAATGGCGGCACCTATTATGTGCCGAGCGTACGATCCTTCGATGCCAATGGCGTTGCCGACGTTTCCGCGCTGATCACCTATGCTGCTAGCAAATCCGGCGGCAAGCCGGTGGTGTTGGCCTGCGCCTCCATGGGCAGCTTCATCTGCTACGGCATCAGCCGCGACAAGGCGACGGTCGGCAATCTCAAGGGCATGGCGATCCTTGGCGGCGCGGTCGATCCCGATTTTCCGAAGAGCGCCTTTGCGAAAGCCAAAAAGCCGGTGTGGTTCACCCATGGCAGCGCCGACAAGGTCTATTCCGCCGACAGCCAGGCGACCATCTTCCGCACCTTGCTGAAGGCGGGAGAGCCGGCGCGCTTCACGCTTTTTGAGACAGGCACGCATGGAACGCCGGTGCGCATGACCGACTGGCGGGCGGTTTTGAACTGGATTTTGAGCCGATGAGGTCCAGTTTTGGTTCGACAGGCGCGAATTTCGGCAAATTGACTGACGTTTTGAAGCTTATGACTGCTTTTTTGTACCAATTGTCATCAGCTGCGTTTAAGGAAATATTCCGGGATTTCCGGCAGGGTTTCTGTCGCGATTAGGGGCCGCCTGGCGGCTGAGGTAAGGGGTGTCCGCGCCAGCGGCTCTCCGAGACAAAGGGAATGGGATACGCATGACGCCGAATGTTCGACCGCTTGTAGCCGGAAACTGGAAGATGAACGGCACCCGTTCGTCGCTCGATCAGATCAAGGCCATGGCAGAGGGCGTCAAGGGCGCGCTTTCCGAAAAGGTGGATGCGCTGATCTGCCCGCCATCGACGCTTCTTTATGTGGCAACCGCGCTTTGCGACGACAGCCCGCTGATGATTGGCGGACAGGATTGCCACCAGAATGTTTCCGGCGCGCATACGGGCGACATTTCCGCCGAGATGATTGCCGATTGCTTCGGCACCCATGTCATCGTCGGCCACTCCGAGCGTCGCACCGACCATGCCGAGACGGATCATCTGGTCCGCGCCAAGGCCGTTGCCGCCCATCAGGCCGATCTTATCGCCATCGTCTGCATTGGCGAGACGGCGGATGAGCGCAAGGCGGGCCAGACGCTCGATATCCTCAAGCGCCAGCTCGCCGGATCGCTTCCGGACGAGGCAACCGCCGAAAACACCGTCATCGCTTATGAGCCGGTCTGGGCCATCGGCACGGGTCTGACGCCGACCACGCAGGATGTACGCGAGGCCCATGCCTTCATGCGCGACGAGCTGGTCAAGCGCTTTGGCGATGAAGGCAAGACCATGCGGATTCTCTACGGCGGCTCGGTGAAGCCTGCCAATGCGCTGGAACTGATGGGTGTCGAGAATGTCGACGGCGCATTGATCGGCGGCGCGAGCTTGAAAGCCTCCGACTTCCTTTCCATCTATGCGGCATACGAGCAACTGACGGCTTGAGACACGCTTTCCTGCCACAGTGGCGGGAAAGGGGCTTGGAATAAGCCTTCGCCTCATGTAAAGAGCCGCGAAACCTTCTTTGTAGTGCTCCGCGCGGGGCATGGAATGGATTGTCATGCAGACCGTTTTGATTGTTATTCACCTCATGATCGTGCTGGCGCTTGTCGGCGTGGTTCTGATCCAGCGTTCCGAAGGCGGCGGCCTCGGCATCGGCGGCGGTTCGGGCTTCATGTCCGCGCGCGGAACGGCCAATGCGCTGACCCGCACGACGGGTATCCTTGCCGCGCTGTTCTTCGTGACGTCGCTCGGACTTGGTCTTCTGACCCGGTACGAATCGCGCCCGACGGATATTCTGAACCGTATTCCGGCCACGCAGGGTCAGGGCAACGGCATTCTCGACACGCTCGGCCCGGCACAGACGCCGGCAACGCCGGCTCCGGCTGAGAATGGCGTTCCGACCAACAGCGGCGCTGCAGCACCTGCGCAGACCGCGCCTGCGCCGGCCACTGCTGGTGAAGCCGCTCCGGCACCGGCCAAGCCCGCCGATCCGAACGCAGTTCCGACCGGTCAATAAGCCCGGTTATGATTTAACGCTCCGGCAGGCCAAAAGCCTGCCGGTTTTCTTTTGTTTGCATTTCGCCACATCCCATTGCCAATTCGTCAACAGCGAATTTGCAACAGCATGAAATTTGGGCTGGCGGAATCAGAGGTAAAAAGGTATCCGGTGAATCCCATGGCGCGATATGTATTCATCACAGGCGGCGTGGTCTCCTCTCTCGGTAAGGGCATCGCAGCTGCGGCACTCGGAGCATTGCTGCAATCCCGTGGTTATCGGGTGCGGCTTCGCAAACTTGACCCCTATTTGAACGTCGATCCCGGCACGATGAGCCCGACACAGCACGGCGAAGTGTTTGTGACGGACGACGGTGCCGAGACGGACCTCGACCTTGGCCACTATGAACGCTTTACGGGGCGTTCGGCGACCAAGACCGACAACATCACCACTGGCCGGATCTACAAGAACATCATCGACAAGGAACGCCGCGGCGACTATCTCGGCGCGACCGTTCAGGTCATTCCGCATGTCACCAACGAGATCAAGGATTTCGTGACCGAAGGTAATGACGAGTACGACTTCGTCATCTGCGAAATCGGCGGCACAGTGGGTGATATAGAGGCGATGCCGTTCATGGAGGCGATCCGCCAGCTCGGCAACGACCTGCCGCGCGGCACTGCAATCTATGTTCACCTGACGCTGATGCCTTACATTCCGGCAGCCGGCGAATTGAAGACCAAGCCGACCCAGCATTCCGTGAAGGAACTGCAGGCGCTTGGCATTCATCCCGATATCCTGCTGGTGCGCGCCGACCGGGAAATCCCGGAAGCGGAACGCCGCAAGCTTTCGCTGTTCTGCAACGTGCGTCCTTCCGCCGTCATTCAGGCGTTGGATGTTGCCAACATCTATGACGTTCCGATCGCCTACCACAATGAAGGTCTCGATTCGGAAGTGCTGGCCGCTTTTGGTATCGAACCGGCGCCGAAGCCGCGTCTGGAACAGTGGGAAGAGGTCTGCAACCGTATCCGCACGCCGGAAGGCGAGGTAACGATTGCGATCGTCGGCAAATATACCGGCCTCAAGGACGCCTACAAGTCGCTGATCGAGGCGCTGCATCACGGTGGTTTTGCCAACCGCGTCAAGGTCAAGCTGGAGTGGATCGAGTCGGAAGTCTTCGAAAAGGAAGATCCGACGCCCTATCTCGAAAAGGTCAACGGCATTCTGGTGCCGGGCGGTTTCGGCGAGCGCGGTTCGGAAGGCAAGATCATGGCGGCGCAGTTCGCCCGTGAGCGCAACGTGCCCTATTTCGGGATCTGCTTCGGCATGCAGATGGCAGTCGTGGAAGCGGCGCGTCATCTGGCCGGCATCGAGAATGCCTCGTCCACCGAATTCGGTCCGACGGCTGAGCCCGTCGTTGGCCTGATGACCGAGTGGGTAAAGGGCAACGAGCTGGAGAAGCGCTCCACCAAGGGTGATCTCGGCGGCACCATGCGTCTCGGTGCTTACAAGGCAGCGCTGAAGAAAGACACGAAGATCGCCGAAATCTACGGTTCCACGGATATTTCCGAGCGCCACCGCCACCGCTACGAAGTGAATGTGGACTACAAGAACCGGCTGGAAGAATGCGGCCTCGTCTTCTCGGGCATGTCTCCTGATGGTGTGCTGCCGGAAACGGTGGAATATCCTGACCATCCCTGGTTCATCGGTGTGCAATACCACCCGGAACTCAAGAGCCGCCCGCTCGACCCGCATCCGCTGTTTGCCAGCTTCGTCGAAGCGGCGGTGGAGCAGAGCCGGCTGGTTTGACGGTTTGAATGAGATGAAGAGGGCCGCTTTTGCGGCCCTTTTTTATTGGGGTGCGCACAGAAAGCGTCAGGCCAGAAGGTTGTGCTTCCTCAGCCATGCCTCATACCATCCAGGCCATTCTTGCGTGGGGGTTCCGGGCTTGCCCATGCCGAAGCCGTGGCCGCCAGAAATGATTGGGTGAACTTCGACATCCACATCCGCCTTCTCGCACGCCTGCTGCATGATACGGCTATTGGCGGGATTGGAAATCCGGTCGTCATCCGCCTGCGTGAGGAAGACCGGAGGGCAATCTTTGCTCACATGGCTTTCCACTGACCACTCTCGTGTTGCCTCGTCTGTCGGGTGCCTGCCGATAAGTGACCTCCGGGTCGATGTATGGTCATAGGGCGCTGCAAGCGTGATGACCGGATAGATCAGGGCCGCAACATCCGGCCGGGCTGATTGCCTGTCGATGTCATCGACTGCTTCGTAAGACGCAAAAGCCGAGCGGGCGGCGGCCAACCCCATCAAGTGCCCGCCCGCAGAAAAACCAAGTGCGCCGATCCTGTACGGATCGATCTGCCGGTCCGAAGCGCGTGCACGCACCAGACGAAATGCGCGCTGCGCATCCTGAAGCGGTGCCAGCGGTCCAGCAGCCCATCCTTCAATCGGCAGACGGTAGGTGAGGACAAAAGCATAAATGCCTCTGGCCGCGAGCCAGCGTGCGGCGGGATAGGACTCCTTGCCTTCCTCGATGCGTTTATATCCACCGCCACCTGCAATGATCATTGCGGAACCATTTGGCTTTGCGGGAGCGAACACCTCCAGGGTCGGTACGGCAATGTTGGTGACAGCGCCTTTTTTGGTTATATTCGGGGCGCCGTTCGGACCACCGCCTCCCGGAGGCGGGCCGGGCCAAAGCGAAATCCGTTGCCTATCGCCTTGCGCAAGCAGACTTGGGACTTTCATGGCCGTGGCGAGGAACGCACCACCAAGAAGCAGGCTGCGGCGGCAGATCATGATGTCATCCTCAATCGTGCATCTGGTTTCGGCATTCTCTGCGGAAGAACAGCTTACGGGGACGATTTAAAAACACCAAGAGTGGTCAGAACCGGGACATCCCAATGCTTTGACCCTACACCACGGTCTCATCGCTCATCCGTCAATCGAACAAACAAAAAACGGGCCCGAAGGCCCGTTCTCTATTCCAGCGATAATCTCGACCGGCTTACTTCGGGCCGATCATGTTTTCCGGGCGCACATACTGGTCGAATTCCTCGTTCGTGAGGTATCCGCCGCCGACGGCCTCGTCGCGCAGTGTCGTGCCGTTCTTGTGCGCGGTCTTGGCGATCTTGGCGCAGATGTCGTAGCCGAGCTTGCTGTTGAGAGCCGTGACGAGCATCAGCGAGTTCTCGACGCCCTTCCTGATGTTGTCTTCGCGGGCTTCGATGCCGACGACGCAGTTGTCGGTGAAGGAGACGGCGGCATCGCCCAGAAGCTGGACCGACTGCAGGAAGTTGTAGGCCATCATCGGATTATAGACGTTCAGTTCGAAGTGCCCCTGCGAGCCTGCGAAGGAGAGCGCTGCATTGTTGCCGAAGATGTGGGCGCAAACCTGCGTCAGCGCTTCCGACTGCGTCGGGTTGACCTTGCCCGGCATGATCGATGAGCCGGGTTCGTTTTCCGGCAGCGACAATTCGCCAAGACCGGCGCGCGGGCCGGAGCCGAGGAAGCGGATGTCATTGGCGATCTTGAACAGGGCTGCTGCTGCGGCATTGATCGCGCCATGCGCGAACACCATGGAATCGTGCGAGGCAAGCGCTTCGAACTTGTTCGGCGCCGTCACGAACGGCAGGCCGGTGATCTTGGAAATCTCTTCGGCAACCTTTTCAGCGAAACCGACGGGGGCGTTCAGGCCCGTGCCGACCGCCGTGCCGCCCTGGGCAAGCTTGGAAAGTGCGGGCAGGGTGAGTTCGATATTGGCAATCGCCGAGGCGACCTGCGCGGCATAACCGGAAAACTCCTGGCCGAGCGTCAGCGGCGTGGCATCCTGCGTGTGGGTGCGGCCGATCTTGATGATCTTTTCGAACTGCTTGACCTTGGCTTCCAGCGCCGTGTGCAGGTGCTTGAGGGCCGGCAGCAGGTGGTGAACGATTTCTTCCACGCAGGCGATGTGCATCGCCGTCGGATAGGTGTCGTTCGAGGACTGGCTCATATTGACGTGGTCGTTGGGGTGAACCGGCTTCTTGGTGCCCATTTCGCCGCCGAGCATCTCGATTGCGCGGTTGGAAATCACCTCATTGGCATTCATGTTGGATTGCGTGCCGGAGCCGGTCTGCCAGACGACCAGCGGGAAATGCTCGGTCAGCTTGCCGTCGATGACTTCCTGCGCGGCTGCGATGATGGCGTCGCCTACCTTGGGGTCGAGGCCTGCAAGCGCCATGTTCGCACGGGCGGCGGCCTGCTTGACGATGCCGAGCGCGCGAACGACAGAGGCGGGCTGCTTTTCCCAGCCGATCTTGAAGTTGCCGAGCGAGCGCTGCGCCTGCGCGCCCCAATAGCGATCGGCCTGAACTTCAATGGGTCCAAATGTATCGGTTTCCGTCCGTGTGGCTGTCATCAATCTTGCCTTTTTACTCGTTTTCCTCCGCCAAAACGGCACTTCGGCCGCCTTGCGCGCGCCGATATATAGAATCATCGCGCTGGCAATGAAAGCGTTGCGAGGCATGCCTGGCAGATATTTCCCTTGGGACAGGGCGATTTTGGCGCTCATCCTGCCCGGTTAAGAAAAAGACCTTGGCGTGTCATTTTTACTACGTCGATAAAAGCCCGGAAAACTGGGGTTTCACCGGCTTGGAACGGCTTGGCCAACCACGGCAAAGTGAATGAAATAAATAGAAATTTAACCATTCTCGCCAATTCTGGAAATTACGTTTTTATGGTTTTGGCCGTAATATGAGGTTCATTTCGGGTGCGTTCTGGACTTCGGCGTTTTCTTTTCAACGGGCCGTCTATCGGCTAGACAAGCATGAAACTGGATGCTCCGTCTTCGTTGGCGGCGCTGGGTGCTACGAGGATCAAATTGCAAGTCACATCTGGAAAAACATCGGCAGCGCTGGTGCTGGCTCTCGGTCTTTCCGTTTCCACCGCTCTTCCCGGCAGCGCCGGCGCGGTAACGCTGATGGACCTTTTGCGTGGCGGGCCTGGCAAGGTTGCGCGCGATCGCGGTGAAATGCCGCCAGCCGGTATCGTCACCTCGCCGCCGACGGTCGGACCGAGCGCCGATGCATCCGATCCCGAGCCTCTGCCGCGTGTTTCCGGTCCACGTTATTACGATTACAAGGCCGATACCGCACGCGCTGTGAACACCGCCAATTTCGGCGAGGGTCTTGCCAATGTGAAGTTCAGCGCCACCCCCGAAATCGGCAAGGCTCTGGAAGCCTATTACGGTGCCGGCGGCAAGGCGCTCTGGGTTTCGGAAGGCGAGCTGACTGCCCGCGCGAACGCCGTCATGGCGTTTTTGGAGACTGTTGGCGAAAGCGGCCTCGATCCGGCCGATTACAGCATTTCAGTACCCGCAAAGGACGTGACCGCCAGCATCAGCGCAGGCGCGAACGCATCCGGCACGCCGGTGGAAGTGGCTTCCGCATCGACCTCCGACGCCTATCAGCGCGCGCAGATGCAGTTCGAGCTTGCGCTTTCTTCCAAGGTTCTGGCCTATGTGCAGGATACGACGCGTGGCCGTGTCGATCCGAACCGGCTGTCCGGTTACCACGATTTCAAGCGCAAGACGGTGAACCTTGCGCCCGTGCTGAAGCTTGCAGGCCTCAGCCCGGATATCGCAGCCTATCTGCGCAGCCGTGAACCTTCGAACGCCGAATATCTGGCGCTGAAGGCCGAACTGGCCCGGTTGCGCAGCGAGGGTGATACGGCCAACACGGTCAAGGTTCCCGCCGATCTGGTGCTGAAACCCGGCAACAGCAGCGGCGACATGGCGAGCGTCGTCAAGGCAATCGAACATCGCGCTTCGCCTGCCTTCAAGGCGGAACATGCGGCGATCATTTCTGGCTACCAGCAAACGCCGGATTATACGCCTGATCTCGTTGATCTGGTGAAGGCATTCCAGAGCGAAAACGGCCTGAAGGCCGACGGCGTCATCGGCCGCGCGACCGTGCGTGCCATGGTCGGCGAAAGCAACGACGCCCGGATTGCCAAGGTGCAGGTGGCGATGGAGCAGATCCGCTGGCTGCCGGCCGATCTCGGCCAGCGCTACGTCTTGATCAACCAGCCCGCCTTCATGGCCTACTACCACAATGACGGACAGGAACAGTTCGGCATGAAGGTGGTGGTCGGCTCCAAGGCCAACCAGACCTACTTCTTCCAGGACGAAATCCAGACCGTCGAATTCAACCCCTATTGGGGCGTTCCGCAGTCGATCATCGTCAACGAGATGCTGCCGAAGCTGCGCCGCGATCCGTCCTATCTCGACCGCCTGGGTTATGAGGTGCAGGTGGGTGGCCGTGCGGTTTCTTCTACCAGCGTCAACTGGTTCGGCTCGACCAACGCCATTTCGGTGCGTCAGCCGCCAAGCAGCGACAATGCGCTGGGCGACCTGAAAATCCTGTTCCCGAATGCGCATGCCATTTACATGCATGATACGCCTGCCAAGAGCTTCTTCAACCGCGACATGCGAGCGCTGAGCCACGGCTGTATCCGTCTGGTCGATCCGCGCCGCATGGCGGCGGCTGTTCTTGGCACCAGCGTCGACAAGGTCAACGAGCAGATTGCAGCGGGCAAGAACCGCGCCGTGCAGGTGCCGGTGAAGATACCGGTCTACGTGGCCTATTTTACCGCCTGGCCGGACAAGGCCGGCAAGGTGCAGTTCTTCGACGACGTCTACGACCGTGACAGCTACGTCCAGAAGGCGTTTGCGGTAACGACGAAGGCGCGGGCCGCGTCGATTTGATAGAAATCACATTGAGAAAAAGAAAGCGCCGGAAACGGCGCTTTTTTTGTTTGATGGCAAAGTCGCCACATGAATGGTGGCGTTAAACGGCAGCATCCCCACTCCGTCATTCCCGGACTTGGTCCGGGGTCCAGTGCGATCAGGACTTTGATCGCGAAAGAGTCGTATCATGGCGCAGACGCGCCGTGGCTGGATGCCGGATCAAGCCCGGCATGACGGTGGAGAACAGCGCCGTCTCAAGCCGCAGCGGCGCCCTTTGCGACCAGCTGCTCGAACAACGCGGGCGTCAACGCAGTGAAATCATCTATCACGACATCCGGTTCCAGTTCGGCCATCGGCACATCCGAATAACCGAAGGTGACGCCGATCGATGGGACGGCCGCATTTTTGGCGGCGAGAATGTCGTTGATGCTGTCACCCACCATGACCGAGCGCTGCGGGTCGCCGCCAGCCTTTTCGATGGTGCCGAGAATATGGCGCGCATCAGGCTTGCGGAAGGGGAAGGTGTCGCCACAGGTGATGGCGGCGAAATATCGGGTGAGATCCAGTTTTTCGAGCAGTGGAATCGCAAGGATTTCGGTCTTGTTGGTGCAGACCGCGAGCGTGATGCCAGCTGACGAAAGCGCATCCAGTACGCTGACGATGCCGGGGTAGGGGCGGCTGTCGCCGGGCATTTCTGCGCGATAATGGTCAATGAAACGCTCGTACAGCGGCTCCAGTTCGGCTTCCGGCAATTCTACCTGACGCAACGCGAAGGCCCGCTTGATCATCACGCGCGCGCCCTGGCCGACGAGATGCGTCAGGTCGTCATAGGTAACGGGGGCAAGACCAGCTGCGGCGATGGTGTGGTTGAGGCTCGAAACGAGATCGGCGGCGGTGTCGACGAGCGTACCATCGAGGTCGAAGATGGCGAGCGAGGAGAGCGGGCGGGATGTCACGGGAACTGGCCTCTTGAGAGAATGCTTTTGGCGATGATATCGATGCGTTCGTTGTGGCCAAGCCTAGGCAAACGGCTTTGTCTTTGCAACCGCACCACAACGTTCTGTTCGTTGCCTGCAAAAATGCTTTCGTTTGGCTTTCGACCCGTGTAAACAGCACGGCGACGACAAAGCTACCGGAGTTTCAGGCACATGGATGCCCGCCAGATGAAGATCAAGGCCGCCGAGGCCGCATTGTCCCATGTGCAAGACGGGATGCGACTTGGTATCGGCACGGGCTCTACAGCTGAGGAATTCGTCAGGCTTCTGGCGGAAAAGGTTGCTGCAGGCCTGAAGGTGGAAGGCGTGCCGACATCCGAGCGTACCGCGCGCCTTTGCGTGGAGCTTGGCGTGCCGCTGAAATCCCTCGATGAGTTGCCGGAACTGGACCTTACCATCGATGGCGCGGACGAAGTGGATCACGGCTTGCGACTCGTCAAGGGTGGTGGCGGTGCGCTTCTGCGCGAAAAGATCGTGGCGGCGGCATCCGCCCGCATGATCGTCATCGCCGACCAGAGCAAGGTTGTGGAGACGCTTGGCGCCTTTCCGCTTCCCATCGAAATCAATCCGTTCGGTCAGGTGGCGACACAGATAGCCATCGAGAAACTGGCGGCGCGGTCCGGCCTCTCGGGCGACCTGACGATGCGTTCGTCGGGCGACGGCGCCTTCATGACGGATGGTGGACACCTCATTCTCGACGCATCTTTTGGCCGTATTCCTGATGCAGAAGCGCTTGCACGCGAGCTGAACACTATCCCCGGTGTTGTCGAGCACGGACTTTTCATAAATTTGGCATCGCTTGCCATCATTGCGGGTCCTGAAGGCGCCCGCGTGATGCAGGCAGTATAACAGGAGCGAGATTTTCATGATCAAACTAGCGGGACTGGGCAAAGCTGCCGCTGCTTCGATCCTCATTTCCGGCATCGTGTTCGGTACTGCCGCACGCGCTCAGGAAATTTCGGAAGCGCATATCGCTGCCGCACGGCAGGCGATCGCCTCTCTTGGCGTTACTGACCGTTTCGATGATATCCTGCCGGGTCTGGCGGAACGTCTGAAGGCCGAACTCATTCAGGCATCGCCGAATGTGCAGGACGCGATCACCGCGACTGTCGACGCCAAGGCACTTGAGCTTGCGCCGCGCCGCGCCGATCTGGAACGCGAGGCAGCACTCACCTACGCGCGCGCCTTCTCCGTCGAAGAGCTGAACGCTATCTCCACCTTCTACAGCAGCGAAGCCGGCAAGAAGCTTCTGAAGGACGGCCCGATCGCCACGCGCGAACTGATGAAGGCTGCCGACATCTGGGCCGCGGGCATCAACCGCGATCTGAACACCTCCAGCATGACCGAATTGCAGAAGGTGGCCGGCGCTGATCTGAAGCCGCTTCCGGCCGATCAGGGCAACACCGGTGGCGCTCCGGCTCACAAGCCCTGAGTGAAATAGATAGAGCGTCGGGTCCCAAAGCTGACGTTCAGAAATATTCAAAGCCCGGCCGCAAGGTCGGGCTTTTCATTTGTGCGTCGCAGCACCTATATGTGCCATGAATACGCCACAGCCCGCCTTGAGGCCGATGGCACGTGGTTTTGATCAGGGGTTTTGACTATGACAGCTTATGACTACGATCTTTTCGTTATCGGTGGCGGCTCGGGCGGCGTGCGCAGCGCTCGCGTTGCCGCCTCACTCGGCAAGCGTGTGGGAATTGCCGAGGAATACCGTTACGGCGGAACCTGCGTCATCCGTGGTTGCGTGCCGAAGAAGCTGTTCGTTTATGCCTCGCAATTTCCTGAGCATTTCGAGGATGCCGAAGGTTTCGGCTGGAGCGTTGGCGAGCGTCGTTTCGACTGGAAAAAACTGATCGAAGCGAAAGACAGGGAAATCACCCGTCTCGAAGGGCTGTACCGCAAGGGTCTGGATAACGCCAAGGCCGATATTTTCGACAGCCGTGCAGAGCTTGTCGATGCGCATACCGTGAAGCTGACGAAGACTGGTGAGACCTTCACGGCCGAGCGTATCGTGATTGCCGTTGGCGGTACGCCGAACGAACACAAGGCGCTGCCCGGCCACGAGCTGACGATCTCCTCCAACGAGGCTTTCGACCTGGAAGAGCTGCCGAAATCAATCCTGATCGCTGGCGGTGGTTACATCGCCGTGGAATTCGCCAATATCTTCCACGGACTCGGTGTCGAAACGACGCTGATATATCGCGGCAGGGAAATCCTTTCGCGCTTCGATCACGATATGCGCAAGGGCCTTCATGAAGCGATGGAAGCCAAGGGCATTCGTATCATTCTTGAAGACGTCATTCAGGAAGTGAGCAAGGACGGTGCGGGCGGCTTTGTGGCACGCACGAAGCAGGGCAACTCGCTGCATGTCGGCCTGGTGATGCTGGCGCTCGGTCGCGATCCGAATACGCATGGTCTAGGCCTTGAAAATGCCGGTGTGAAGGTGGATGCGCGCGGCGCGATCATCGTCGATGAGTATTCGCGCACGAACGTTCCTAGTATCTTCGCACTGGGCGACGTCACCGACCGGGTACAGCTGACGCCGGTGGCGATCCACGAGGCCATGTGCTTCATCGAAACCGAGTACAAGAACAACCCGACCAAGCCGGACCACGAGCTTATTGCCACTGCGGTGTTCTCGCAGCCGGAAATCGGCACGGTTGGACTTTCTGAAGAGGAAGCGGGCAAGAAATACCCGGAACTGGAAGTCTATCGCGCGCAGTTCCGTCCGATGAAGGCAACGCTGTCCGGGCGTCAGGAAAAGACGATCATGAAGCTGATTGTCAATGCCGCCGACCGTAAGGTCGTCGGCGCGCATATTCTCGGCCACGAGGCGGGCGAAATGGCGCAGCTCCTCGGCATCACACTGAAGGCCGGATGCACCAAGGACGATTTCGATCGCACCATGGCGGTTCATCCGACAGCGGCCGAGGAACTGGTGACGATGTATTCGCCAAGCTACCGCGTGGTGAACGGCGAGCGCGTGTAACGCCGTCGCTTGCGCAACGTGATCACGTCTCCGCTTGGCTCGCCACCACTTGAAAACCGTTGTTTTCCGGGTGGTGGCGGGCTTATTAAATCGTTTGAATTGACTTTTATGCACGTTAAACGCCTAAAAACGGGCGGAATGGGCCCGATGGCCCTGACATCGGCTATGCAAAGCCTGTGCTTGGAGCTATAAGCCGCTCAATTTTTCGAGGCGGTCGTGCACAAATGCGCGGGCGAGAAAAGGGTAAGGACATGGCACAGAATTGGACACCCGGCAGTTGGCGGCAGAAACCGATCCAGCAGGTTCCCGAATATCCTGACGCGGCAGCGCTTGCGGCGACGGAAGCCACGCTTGCGACCTATCCGCCGCTCGTTTTTGCCGGTGAAGCCCGCCGCCTGAAAAAGCAGCTTGCCAATGTGGCAGACGGCAACGCCTTTCTGTTGCAGGGTGGCGATTGCGCCGAAAGCTTCCTCGAGCATGGCGCGGATAATATCCGCGACTTCTTCCGCGCTTTCCTGCAGATGGCTGTCGTCCTGACCTATGGTGCGCAGCTGCCGGTGGTGAAGGTCGGTCGTATTGCCGGTCAGTTCGCCAAGCCGCGCTCTTCGAACGTGGAAGTGCTCGATGGCGTGACGCTGCCGTCCTACCGCGGCGACATCATCAACGGCATCGAGTTCAATGAGACCTCGCGCGTGCCGAACCCCGAGCGTCAGCTCGACGCGTACCGCCAGTCGGCGGCGACGCTTAACCTGCTGCGCGCTTTCGCAATGGGCGGCTACGCCAACCTTGAAAACGTTCACCAGTGGATGCTCGGCTTCATCAAGGACAGCCCGCAGGCGGATCGTTACCGCAAGCTGGCTGACCGGATTTCCGAGACCATGAACTTCATGCAGGCAATCGGCATCAGCGCAGAAAACAATCCTAGCCTGCGCGAAACCGATTTCTTCACCAGCCACGAGGCTCTGCTGCTCGGTTACGAAGAGGCGCTGACCCGCGTCGATTCGACCTCCGGTGACTGGTATGCCACGTCTGGCCACATGATCTGGATCGGCGACCGCACGCGTCAGCTCGACCATGCGCATGTGGAATATTTCCGCGGCATCAAGAACCCGATCGGCCTGAAGTGCGGACCGTCGCTGACGCCGGATAATCTGATCGAGCTGATCGACGCACTGAACCCTGCAAACGAGGCCGGCCGTCTGACGCTGATCTGCCGTTTCGGCCACGACAAGGTTGCAGACAGCCTGCCGAAGCTCATCCGTGCCGTGGAGAAAGAGGGCCGCAAGGTCGTCTGGTCGTGCGATCCGATGCATGGCAACACGATCACGCTCAACCACTACAAGACGCGTCCGTTCGAGCGCATCCTGTCGGAAGTCGAAAGCTTCTTCCAGATCCACCGTGCCGAAGGCACACATCCGGGCGGCATCCACATCGAGATGACCGGCAAGGACGTGACGGAATGCACCGGCGGCGCGCGCGCCGTGACGGCAGATTCGCTGTCGGATCGTTACCACACCCATTGCGATCCGCGTCTCAACGCCGATCAGGCACTGGAGCTGGCCTTCCTTCTGTCCGAGCGCATGAAGAGCGGCCGGGACGAGAAGCGTCTGGCAATTGCTACTGCCTGACAGAGGCAGATCAAACAAAAAAGCCGCCGGATACTGCCGGCGGCTTTTTTTATGGTTGTCGGCCTGATTACTGGACGAGTGCCGGCTGCTGGCAGCGAACGTCGGTGACGCGCACATCGGCTTCGCCGATCTTGACGCCGAGTACCAGCAGCACATTGTAGAGCAGCTGATCCACGGGCGCCGTGACTGCCGCGAGCGTGTTGGCAAGCGCCGACTGGATGCCCGCCATACCTCCCAGATCGATGTTGAGGAAGAGAAGCCTGATATCCAGATTGAGGTTCTTCAGCAGTGAACTGACAAGAGTGGTAACGGTATCCTTGGTGGAAACACTCTTGATCTTGGCCTGGGTGATATCCGACTGGGTGAAGGTCAGCTTGGTCTTCGTCATGTTGGTGGCATTGATGAGAGCGCTGCCATTGATGGCAAGCAGGGCCGAATCCACGATCGCCGTCTTGGTGACGCGCGGATCCTTGCCGAAATTGGCAAAGGCCGTGGTATCGACATTGCCAAGCGCGATTTCTGCGACGCCGGGAACAACTTCGACATCGACCGTACCCTGTCCGCCGCCCGTGCAGCGAATGTCGGCGAGCCGCGCTTCAGCATGGGCGACTTCCACATAGAGCGGAATATTGACCTTCAGACCGGCAATCGCCTGAAGCCCGTCAACCACGACACTGACCGCCAGCCGGGTTTGTGCGGTGCGCACCACGGTGCCCTGGCCGCCGACGGCAAGCGACGGCGTTTCGACGGGTGGCTCACCGATGGCGAGCGTCGTCTTGACCGAGGCTAGACCGAGAAGATTGGCGTTGAGGTTGAGCGCCAGCTGGTTGCCGCCATTGCCTGCCACGGCGGCGGCGTTGAGGAGATCGAAGACGCCTGCGGTGACCTTGAGGTTTTCGCCGCTACCGATCAGCTTGTCCGAGAACGGGCCGAGATTGAGGATTTCTTCAAGCTTGAGCTTGATGTTGCTCTTGTTAGCGGTTTTTGCCAGCGTCTTCAGGATGTTGGCCACAGCCGGCTGCAGGCCGGTGGTCTTCGTCAGCGCGTCCAGGAATTTGCCGTAGGTGATTTCCGTCTTCAGGACATCCTTGTAGGTGCCGGCTGTCAGGTTGAGATCGACAGCCAGCGCTTCGACGACATGCAGCGCGTTGACATCTGCAGCCACAAGCGCCTGGTAATCCATAACCTTGAGCGAGACCGTGGTGCCGAGCAGGCCGCCGAGCAGGCTGTTCAAAATGCCTTCATCGAGGCTCGCCAGTCGCGAGCCCACCGAAAATGCCGCGATCTTTTGGGATGAGGCCGTTCCGGCCGCGGAAATCTTGGGCGGCGTGGTGAAGGCGGAAGCAAAGAATATCTGGCCCTTTTCGACGATATTCACTTTCATCGCATTGGTGGGAAGTGCATTTTCGACGAAACGCTGGCCGACAGGCAGGGTCGCGTCCGGCTCATAGTGACCTTTGACGACTTCGGCATAACCGTTGCTCTTGGCAAATTCGTTCAAGGGGTCGAAAGGTTGAAGACCGTCCACGGTCAAGAGGCCATTCGGTGTCTTGACCCCGAGATTCATGCCGTTGAGGGCGAAATATTGCTGGACCGCCTTTTCGGGATCAGCGGCATTGGCCGCCGCTGATATGGCCGCAAGATCGGCGGTCTGCTGCAATTGCCGCTTCTGCAGGGTCAGATAGCCATAGTCGACGCCAAGCGCCAATATGCCGATGAAAAGCGGTGCGGTAAGCCCGGCCGAGATGGCGATGTTGCCTGTGCGATCCTTCAGGAAACGGGGAAGCAAAGAAGAGATATTTTGCATGTCATGCTCCTCCGATCCGGATTGTGGAAAAACGCCGGATGACCGGCTCGGGCAGGGTGTAGCTGTAGAGGCTCCAGATCGGCAGATCACGGGCGTCATATTCCACCTTGACCGTGAACTGGTTGGCATTGGCGGGATCGGTGGCGACGTTGACCGTGAAACGCGTCTTGTCCATGAAGGCGTAGCTGAGGTCACTTTTGGTGACAAAGTCACGGGCCAGCTGCTGGCGCTCGGTCGTATTCAGTCCGGCAACAGCCGTTCTTGCCGCGTCGGCGGCGATCTGCTGCACCGAATAGGCGGCCATCAGGTAGATACCGTAGGCAATCATGGTCAGCAGGACGAGAAAGAAAATCGGCGCGACGATGGCGAACTCGACAGCGGACGAGCCGGATCGATCACGAAGGAAATGCACTCCATTACGCATAAAGCACCCCCGTTTCTTCAGGCACCAAAGTCAGATGCCTTTATTCTTATTTTCGGAAATGCTAATTTATAGGTGTTAATTTTGTATTGATGTCGCTCTTATGGGTTGCAGGCCGGGAAAAGCCTTCGCGTTGATACCCATGGATTTCAGATCAGCCGAAGCCCTTTGAAGCTGGCGTGGCCGTCTTTGCCGATGATGATGTGGTCGTGCACCGCTATCCCCAGCGGCTTTGCCGTATCGATGATGGTTTTGGTCATCTCGATATCGGCACGCGAGGGGGTAGGGTCTCCACTCGGATGATTATGTATTAGAATCAAAGCTGTAGAGGAAAGTTCGAGGGCGCGGCGCACCACTTCGCGCGGGTAAACCGGCGTGTGGTCCACGGTTCCCTGACCCTGCACCTCGTCGGCGATCAGGACGTTGCGCTTGTCGAGGAACAGGATGCGGAATTGTTCGCGGGTTTCATGGGCCATGGCGGCATGGCAATAGTCGATGACCGAAGACCAGGAGCCGAGAATCTGCTTGTTGCGGAGTTCGCCCTTCAGCATGCGCTGGGAAACGGAGGCGACGAGCTTCAGATCGAGCGCCACGGCCTCACCCACGCCCTTCACCTCCTGCAACAGCGGCAGCGGCGCGCCAAGCACCCCGCCAAGAGTACCAAAGCGGGCGATCAACGCCTTGGCGATGGGTTTGGTATCACGCCTCGGTATCAGCCGGAAAAGCAGAAGCTCCAGCAGTTCGTAATCGGCAAGGGCGGTATCGCCGCCGTCGCGATAACGCGCCCGCAGCCTGTCCCTATGGCCGTGATAGTGTGCGATCTCCGCTTCCGGCTCCGCAACGGCTGCGGGGTGTTCCGAGGCCTTCTTCACCGCACTTCGCGGTTCGGCAAAGAAGCCGCGCTCATCCGTTGCGTCGAACAGATCGCCGTTTCCCGCCTGAAAGCCGGAGGTCGATGGAAGATCGGCGGAAGGCGGGGCAGGGCGTTTTGCCATGGCGGTCTGGCCTTATGCGAGTGGCGGCAGGCCCGGACGGTCAAAGCCGCCCGGCGACAGTGTGAAGATTTCGCAACCGGTCGCGGTTACGCCGACCGCATGTTCGTATTGTGCGGAAAGGGAGCGGTCGCGCGTTACTGCCGTCCAGCCATCGGAAAGTACCTTCACATGCGGCTTGCCGAGGTTGATCATCGGCTCGATGGTGAAGATCATGCCCTCGCGAATCTCCGGGCCTTCGTCCGGGCGGCCGTAGTGCAGGATATTGGGGGTGTCGTGGAACAGGCGTCCAACGCCGTGGCCGCAGAAATCACGCACCACCGAGCAGCGTTCCGCCTCGGCATAGGCCTGAATAGCCGCGCCGATCGCGCCGGTGCGCGCACCCGGTTTCACTGCCGCGATGCCGAGCATCAGGCATTCATAGGTCACTTCCATCAGACGTTCAGCCGCGCGCTTGATCGTGCCAACCGGATACATGCGGCTCGAATCGCCGTGCCAGCCGTCCAGAATATAGGTCACGTCGATATTGACGATTTCGCCTTCACGCAGCGGCTTTGCGTCCGGAATGCCGTGGCAGACCACATGGTTGATAGAGGTGCAGACGGATTTCGTATAACCGCGGTAATTCAGTGTTGCCGGCAAAGCGCCATGGTCGGCGCCGAACTCGAAGACGAAACGGTCGATGGCATCAGTCGTCACACCCGGCTTGACGATTGCCGCCAGTTCGTCGAGGCAACGCGCCGTCAGCTGGCACGCCTTGCGCATCCCGTCGAAATCCTCAGGGGTATAAAGGCGGATGACGCCGGTATTCTTGAGGGGGGCGGAGGCTGCGTCGATATAGGTGACCATCATAGTGCTTTCTGTCTCTTTACGTCCCTGTTCATAAAACAGCCGGACGCCATTCGTCCATCTTAACCGTTCCCGTGACTGAAATTTGTGCCGGGGAAACGTCGCATTTCACCGCATAGGCCTCCACGCCGCGCGACATGGCTCGCTGAAACGCCAGCGCATAGACCGGATCCAGATCGTCGCAGATGCGCATCCGGTCGCAATCGTTGCGCTGAATGAGATAGAGCATCACCGCCCGGTGACCGGCCTCTGCTGCGTCGCCCAGCTCCTCCAGATGTTTGGCGCCGCGTTTGGTGGCGGTATCAGGGAATTCGGCCAGACCTTTTTCGCGCATGAAATGCACGTTTTTTACTTCCACGTAGGCATCCGGCCGCCCAATTTCGGAAAGCAGGAAATCGATGCGGGAATTGCGGCCGTATTTCTGCTCGCGCCGGATCGTCGAATAGCCGGCAAGCTGCGGGATGCGGCCATTGAGGATCGCTTCTTCCGCCAGCCGGTTCGGCATGCCGGTATTGATGCCGACCACGGTGCCATCGGCCTCGACCATTTCCAGCATATGCCGGTACTTGCGGGTTGGGCTGTCATGCTCGGACAGCCAGATACGCGAGCCGGGCGTGGTCAATCCGCGCATGGAGCCGGTATTGGGGCAGGAGCCTGTAATCGCCGTGCCGTCCTCCAGAACAGCGTCGAAGAGGAAACGCTTGTAGCGGGCGATCAGCGTGGCGGGAACGAGTGGGGGCGTGAAGAGCATGTGGCCTGAAAGATGAGAGGTGGGGGCTGGTCAGGACAGGACGTAGGTTCCGGGTGCATCACCGAGTACTGGTCGCTTGCCGTCTCCCGGCGCCCTTGCCTTTACCTTCTCGCCATTCTGGCTTTCGATCCAGTTTTGCCAGTGCACCCACCATGATCCCTTGTGGGCCGTGGCTGCGGCCTGCCAGGCATCGAAGTCTCCGGATGGTGATGCGCCTGTCCAATATTGGTATTTTTCGGATTGCGGCGGATTGACCACACCGGCTATGTGGCCGGAAGCGCCGAGCACGAATTCCACGGGGCCGCCGAACAGTGCCGCCCCCGTGAAGACCGATTTCGCTGGCGCGATATGGTCGTCGCGGGTGGCGAGATCATAGACGGGGATTTTTATGTCGCCGAGGTTGATCCGCTTGCCCGCCACGCGCATCAGCCCGCGGGCGAGATTGTTGTCGAGATAACAATTGCGCAGATAGAAGGAATGGCAGGCAGCGGTCACCCGGGTCGAATCTGAATTCCAGTAGAGGAGATCGAAGGGCAGGGGTTCCGTGCCGCGCAGATAATTATCGACCATATAGGGCCAGATGAGATCGGAGGCGCGCAGCATGTTGAAGACTGTGGCCATGATCGAGCCATCGAGATAACCGACGGCCTGCATGTGCCTGTCGAGCGCGGCGAGCTGGCCTTCGTCGATGAAGACCTTGAGGTCGCCCGCATGGATGAAATCCGTCTGGGCGGCGAGAAGCGTGGCGCTGCGAATGCGCTCATTGCCTTCCTGCGCATGCAATGCCAGGGCCGAAGACAAAAGCGTGCCGCCGACGCAATAGCCGATGGCGTTGATCTCTTTTTCGTCGGTTTGCTCCTCGATCGTGTCGAGGGCAAAATCGATACCTTCGCGGATATAGTCCTCCCAGCCCTTGTCGGCCAGCCTAGCGTCCGGGTTGATCCACGAGACCATGAACACGCTGTGACCCTGATCGAGACACCATTTAACGAAGGATTTCTGTGGGTTGAGATCGAGGATATAAAATTTGTTGATCCATGGCGGCACGATGAGCAGCGGCCGTTTGAGGGCCTTTTTCGTCGTCGGCGCGTAATGGATGATCTCGCAGAGCGGGCTTTTGGCAACCACCTTGCCTGGTGTGATGGCGATGTTCTGGCCGATGACGAATTTGCTGTAATCGGTCTGGCGCAGTTTCAGATGGCCGTGGCCGGCCGCGACATCTTCGGCAAGCTGTGCCATGCCCTTGACGAGATTGGCGCCGCTGGACGCGACCGTCTCGCGGAAGACCTGCGGATTGGTGAAGACGAAGTTGGCCGGCGAGAGGGCTTCCGTCACCTGGCGCATGTAAAACAACGCCTTGGTGCGGGTGTGCTCGTCCAGCCCTTCGGCTTCCATAACCATCCGGTCGGCAAAACCGACGGTGGTCTGATAGGCTTTGAGGAGAAAATCGAAAAACGGATTGGCCTGCCAGTCCGCGTCGGCAAAACGCCTGTTCTTTCGCTCTGCCGGGCCGGTCTGTGCGGCCTTTTCCGAGCGGGAATCGGCATCTTCCGAAAACTGCGCCACGGATTTTGTCCACAGATCGTAATAGCTGGAAAGCAGATGGGTCTGCGCTTCGAGCGAGCGCTTCGGTTCAGCCATCCAATATTCGGCGACGTCGGACAGCGTCTTGACGAGGTCGGTCATCGGATCGGCGCTGGTCTGCGGAATTTCACCGCGTTCGCGGGGTGCCAGCCATTCGGACGCGGCTTTGCCGAGGTTTTCCAGCGCGCGGGCGATGTTGACCGCAAAGGCTTCCGGGTCGCGGATCAGGTAAGCTCCGGCGGATGTGGCGTCGAAACCGGGCGTTTTGCCACCCTTTTTCTCTGCCCCGCCGTCAACACCTGCCATGCGCTGTCCTCCACCAAATTTGTATTTGCACATTCTGCATGAAAACGAATACAAGTTCCACCAGCAAGGGGAGGCCACGAAGAGCCGAACCGCAGTCGAATTCGATATCGGCGATATCCTTACAGGCGGAACATGACGATGGGCAAGCACATGGGTACATGGGGAAGATTTGCGGAAAACGCTGGAAGGATCGCCCTTCTTTCGCTTTCCGGCGCCATGCTCGTTACAGTACTTGCCGCCTGCAAGACCCCGGCACCGATCGTCGCACCGGCCCATATGCCCCACCCGCAAGCCCAAATCGTCGGCCCGCGCCCCGTCAGCGACAATGTGGTGAGCCAGAGACGCGATACCGGCACATATCCAAGCTTTTCAGCGCCGATTACGGCTGCCGGCAGCCAGATGGGGGATGACGAGGCGTCCAAAATGGAATCGAACCTGTCGCGCCTCGGTGCTGCACGCCGCAACGGCCAGATTTCGGAAGCTGAATACAAACGCCGAGTCGCGGAATTGCGGGCGCTTGGCGAAAACCAGAAGCCGGTTGCGACGCCTGCTACGCAGTAAGGTTCTTCCGTTCGTCGTTCTGGGGCCTTTACCGAGAATCGACAACCTGTGGATCTCGGGATTCGCTCGGCACAAGGCCGAGGATAACGGCAATCCTTGTGCTTCATTCTGTTACCAAGCCGTTCTCATAACCCCTTATTTACCCTGCATTTGAACCATCTGCTTACTGAAGATGTTAAGCGGATGGATGCGCTTTGCCGCTTATGATGCGGTCATAACAAACAGGCCGCTGAAAAAGCGGTAGACAGGGTGAAATATCATGAGATGCATCGCTGCTTTGCTGGTTCTTGCCGGTTTTGCGCTCGCACCCGCGCAGGCGCGGGCGCCGTACATCAACATCGGAACGTCAGCGCCTCATGGACGATGAAAAGTTGAAAAACGCCGGTCAGTCGTTTCCGGCGGCTTCGCTGAGCATATCGAGGTCCGGCACTGTGATATGACGGTTGTTCTCGATGCTGATCGTGCCTTCCTTGCGCAGCTTAGTCATTTGCCGGCTAACTGTTTCGATTGTGAGACCAAGGAAGTCAGCTATGTCTGCGCGCGATAGCGGCAGGTCGAACGTTGATTTATCGTCCTTTTCCGGATCGATATGCGTGGCGATCATATAAAGGAAGCTGGCAACCTTTTCCTGCGCCGATTTTCGGCCAAGTGTCAGCATCCAGTCGCGCGCCTCATCCAGTTCCTTCAGAGACTGGCTGTGAAGCTTACGTTCCATATCCGGCACTTCGGAAACCATGCGGTCGACGATGCGGCGCGGGAACAGGCAGATTTCCACATCGGTTGCGGCTTCCGCCGTCATCTTGCTTTCCGCCATGAACGGGCGGCCGAGAAAATCCGGTGCAAATTGCAGGCCGACGATCTGCTGGCGGCCATCCGACATCATCTTCGAGAGCTTCACCACGCCGTTGAGAATGTTGCCGTAGGAGCTGACGAGCTCCCCCTGGGCAAGCAGCTCGTTGCCCGCTTCCAGCTTCTTACGGCTGGAATGACGGTTGAGGTCGCAGAGCTGCTGCGGCGTCAACGTGCTGCAAAGACCACCGTGACGCGCCTCGCAGGAGCGGCATACGACGGGATATTCCGAATTGTGGATGGTCTTCTGTAGCGTGTCCATCAGCCTTTTCCGATGCTGGCTTTAAGGGACGAATGCGACCGCAGGTGTAAAATCCGGTCTTTTCGAAGGCTTGCGCCGCGTAGTCGTCGCCCCCGCGTCTACTTTAGCAAGAACTTAAGGTGCAATTTGATTGAAGTCAAAGTTGCAAACTGTCGCAGCCGTTACTGAAGGGGAGGAAATTGACATTTTCTTGATAAAAGGCAAATCCGGGGATGAATACCGAACTTCTTCGCAAATATTCGGGCGCCGTGCCGCGTTACACGAGCTATCCCACCGCGCCGCACTTTCACGAGGGAATCGATAATGGCACCTATCGCCGCTGGCTCGGCGAGCTTGGCCACCGGAACCGGATATCGCTTTATCTGCATATTCCCTATTGCGACCGGCTGTGCTGGTTCTGTGCCTGCCACACCAAGCACACGCTGAAATATGAGCCGATTGCCGTTTATCTTGAGGCACTTAAGCGGGAGATAGCAGCCGTCGGCTCGCTTGTTTCCCCCGATGCAGTGGTCAGCGCGGTGCATTTTGGCGGCGGTTCTCCCACTATGCTGAGGCCTGAAGACATGGTGGGCTTGATGGACTGCCTAAGACGCCATTTCACCTTTGGTCTGGCGCCCGAAATCAGCGTGGAAATGGACCCGAACGATCTTGACGAAAGTCGCTATGACGCGCTTGCCGTCATCGGCATGACGCGCGCGAGCCTCGGTGTGCAGGACTTTGATGACAAAGTGCAAAAAACCATCAACCGGATTCAGACCTTCGAGCAGACGGAATCGGTGGTAGATGCCGTGCGGGCAAGGGGCGTTCACTCGGTCAATTGCGACATTCTCTATGGCCTGCCGTTCCAGACCTGCGAGACATTGCAACAGACGGTTGACCAGATCATCTCACTCGACCCCGACCGGATCGCGCTGTTCGGTTATGCGCATGTTCCGTGGATGAAAAAACACCAATCGCTGATCCCTGAGCAGGCATTGCCAGATATTGCCGAGCGCTACCGCCAGATGACGATGGCGGCGGAGATGCTCAGCAAGGCGGGTTACAGGGCAATCGGGATCGATCACTTCGCCAAGCCCGCCGACACTCTGAGCCGGGCGGTCGAGACGGGGGAGCTGCGGCGGAATTTTCAGGGCTACACCACTGACACGGCCGATGCCCTGATCGGGCTTGGTGCATCCGCGATCGGCCGGCTGCCCCAGGGCTACGTGCAGAACATGGTGGCGACGGGGGAATATCAGCGGATGGTGGGCGAGGGTGGTTTCGCGGTTCTAAAGGGAATAGAATTGTCCGAGGAGGATCACCTGCGCTCCTATGTCATCGAGCGGCTGATGTGCGATTTTTTGCTCGATCTGGGCGATTTGAAGCGGCGTTTCGGCAAGGCCAGCCATTCCGTCAGCATGGAGGCGCAGCTTTTCGCTGGCGGCGACAGGGACGGTGTGGTGCGGATGGATGGCGATGTTTTTGCCGTGACGGAGGCGGGAAAACCCTTTGTCCGTCATATCGCGGCAACCTTCGACGCCTATCTCGGCAGCGGACGCGGCCGTCATTCGGTTGCTGTTTAGGCAACAGTTTTAAGGCAAATTTCAAAGTTACGTCACGAAACCATTGGCTTTTTTGTGCGACTTGCCTATGTGGTGCGTCAGACAGGATATTTAATACGAACGACAATAAGGATTATGGGCGTGACAGCTACATTCGACAAGGTTGCCGACATTATCGCCGAAACCAGCGAAATCGACCGCGAAACCATTACGCCGGAAAGCCACACGATCGACGATCTGGGCATCGACAGCCTCGACTTTCTGGATATCGTTTTCGCCATCGACAAGGAATTCGGTATCAAGATTCCGCTCGAGCAGTGGACGCAGGAAGTCAACGAAGGCAAGGTTACCACCGAAGAATATTTCGTGCTGAAGAACCTCTGTGCCAAGATCGACGAATTGCGCGCAGCCAAGGGCTGAGGCGATAATGCCCGCTTCGAGCGGGCATTTCTTTTTCTGGACCTGACCTTCAGGGACGGGTCGTAACCGACCAGAAACGGGCCGGACGGATGCTGCTTGAATATTTTCAGATGATCGACAAGGTCGAAGCCGTGGATATGGCGACGCGCACATTGAAGGCGCGGTCTGTCGTTCCCGACAAAAGCCCGGTTTTCGAGGGACATTTCCCCGGCATGCCGCTGGTTCCGGGCGTGCTTCTGATCGAGACCATGGCGCAGGCTTCCGGCATGATGGTTCTGGCGTTCAGCGATTTTTCCGCCATGCCCTTCCTGATGTCGGTTGACGGCGCCAAGATGCGCACCTTCGTGGAGCCCGGCGCGGTTCTCGATATCGAGGCGGTGCTGGAACATGACGGTTCGGGTTTTGCAGTCACCAAAGCGAAGATCACTTGCGAAGGCAAGAAGGTCTGCGATGCGCAGCTGAAGCTCAGGACAATGCCTTTCAGCGAAATTCCGCTCGCGCCTATCGTCAGGAAGCGGGCCGAGGAAGTCGGCCTGATGGCGGCGATTGCCGTGGATGCGCAAAAATAAGCGCTTCCGCTGATGCCGGGAGACGGCATTTTTCCCCTAGACCCGGTTTTGATTCACGAAAATCGTGGGCTTGTGCTGGCGGATCGGGCCTTCACCATTGCCAATCCGCATCGCGCGCTTTATTCCGCAACGCATGGAGTGGTCGTTTGCGACCGCTGTTGGATAGCCGTGACCGCTTCAATGGGTCAGGCTGCAAAGGATGACAGACGATGAAATCTGACAATGATGTGGTGATAACCGGGGTCGGCATCGTGACCTGTCACGGCGTCGGCAGCCAGGCGCATCTTGCGCTTCTTTCGGGAACTGCGGCGCCGGCAACGGTGATCGAGACCGAAAAGTTCAAACCCTATCCGGTTCATCCCATGCCGGAGATCGACTGGTCCACGCAGATTGCCAAGCGCGGCGACCAGCGCCAGATGGAAAACTGGCAGCGTCTCGGCGTTTTTGCCGCCGGCCTCGCGCTTGATGATGCAGGGCTGAAGGAAAACCCGGAAGCCTGCGCTACCATGGACATGATCGTGGCTGCCGGCGGTGGCGAGCGCGACATCAATGTCGATACGCTGATTGTCGATGAGGCGCTGAAACGCAACGACCGCGAAGTGCTGCTCAACGAGAAGCTGACGACGGAATTGCGTCCGACCCTGTTTCTCGCCCAGCTTTCCAATCTGATGGCCGGTAACATTTCCATCGTGCATAAGGTCACCGGTTCGTCCCGCACCTTCATGGGCGAGGAAGCAGCCGGCATTTCCGCCGTCGAGACTGCGTTTCACCGTATCCGTTCCGGCGAATCCAGCCACGCCCTGGTGGGCGGCGCCTTCTCGGCTGAGCGCCCGGACATGATCCTGCTGTTTGAAGCGATCGGCGCGCATGCGCAGGGCGATTGGCAGCCGCTGTGGTCGCGTGGCGGCCAGGACGGCGGCGGCATGATTTCCGGTTCGCTGGGAGCCTTCCTGGTGCTGGAATCGCGCAAGCACGCCAGTGAACGCGGCGCACGCATCTATGCCCGCATCGACGCCATCGAGGGCGATCGTGGTAGCCGTGATGACGGCAAGATGGAAAAGCGCATGGAACGGCTGCTTGCCCCTGCAAAGGACAGTGCTGCGACCGTCGTGTTTTCCGGTGCGAGCGGTTACGACGCCGTGACGCAGCGTGAAAAGAATATTCTCGAAAAAGCTTTGCCGCAGGCCGTCATTCGCGGTTTCGGCGGTATCACCGGCCATGGACTTGAAGCACAGTTCCCGCTTGGGCTGGCGCTTGCTGCCCTGACGCTTGAAAGCGGCGCGAAGGTTCCTACTTTCGATGGCGCCGCGGAAAAGCCCATGGGCGAGGCGGCCAGCGAAGCGGTCGTCACCACCGTCGGCCATGTTCGCGGCGAAGGTGTCGCCGTTCTGTCCCGTGACGTGTGAGGAGAAAAGACCATGACTTCCAACTTCAAGGATCATCTCGGTCGCCCGATCGTTGCAGTCACCGGTATGGGCATCATCACATCGCTCGGGCAGGGTCTTGCCGATAACTGGGCGGCTCTGACTGCGGGCAAGTCGGGCATCCACAAGATTACCCGCTTCCCGACGGAGGGGCTTTCCACAAGGATCAGCGGCACCGTCGATTTCATCGACATCCCGGTTCCGAATTCCGTCGAGCGCTCTTATGCCTTTGCACGCGAGACAACCATTGAGGCTTTGGCGCAGGCCGGCATATCGGGCGATTTCGATGGCCCGCTGTTTCTGGCTGCACCACCGATCGAGCCGGAATGGAGCGCGCGTTTCGAGCTTGCCGACCGGTCTCCTCCGGCCGCCCAGCCGGGTGATGCCTATGAACGGTTCCTGACGGCTTTCCGTCAACGTCCGGACCCGGCGTTTCAGGAAGCGGCTCTTTTCGGCGCGATTTCGGAGCGTCTCTCGGACCGCTTTGGTACACGCGGCCTGCCGGTCACGCTCTCGACGGCCTGTGCATCCGGCGCGACCGCAATCCAGCTTGGTGTCGAGGCTATCCGCCAGGGCCGCACCGAGCGCGCGCTGACGGTTGCGACAGACGGTTCGGTCAGCGCCGAAGCGCTGATCCGGTTTTCGCTTCTCTCGGCGCTGTCGACCCAGAATGAGCCGCCGGAAAAGGCATCCAAGCCGTTCAGCAAGGACCGCGACGGTTTCGTGATCGCCGAAGGTGCGGCAACGCTGGTGCTGGAATCGCTGGAATCGGCAATTGCGCGCGGCGCGAAGGTTCTCGGCATCATCAAGGGCGCCGGTGAAAAGGCGGATAGCTTCCACCGCACGCGTTCCTCGCCAGATGGCGGCCCGGCGATCGCGACGATCCGCGCCGCACTTGCTGATGCGGGTGTTGCTGAAAGCGATATCGGCTACATCAATGCCCACGGCACCTCGACGCCGGAAAACGACAAGATGGAATATGGCTCGATGCTTGCCGTCTTCGGCGAAGGCCTGAAAGACATTCCGCTGTCATCTAACAAGTCGATGATCGGCCATACGCTGACGGCGGCCGGCGCGGTTGAGGCGGTGTTCTCGTTACAGACCATGCTGACCGGCACCCTGCCGCCGACGATCAACTACAACAACCCCGATCCGACCATTTCGCTCGATGTGGTGCCGAATGTGAAGCGGGACGCGACGGTCAATGCCGTGCTTTCCAACTCCTTCGGGTTCGGCGGGCAGAATGCCAGCCTTGTCATGACGCGTGAACCGGCTTAACCGGTTCCGCCAGAAGACAGGGGCGTTTCCGGCCTGAACGAAGCCCGGGAACGCTCTCGTTGGTGTGACTACACATTCCGACCGCAAAACCGTTACAGAGTTTTGCTGGAATTACTCTTGAGATAGACGCCTCCGGGCGAAGGACTAAAAACATGCGCGCTCTTCAACTCGTGGACGACCGGAAGCTCGAAAAAGTGGACCTGCCTGAACCCGATGCACCAGGTCCGGGCGAGGTGACGCTGCGCGTCAAGGCCGTGGCGCTGAACCACATCGACGTCTGGGGCTGGCGCGGCATGGCTTTTGCCAAGCGCAAGATGCCGCTGACCATCGGTGCTGAGGCTTCCGGCGTGGTGGAGGCCATTGGCCCGGGCGTTTCGAATGTGCTGCCTGGCCAGCTCGTTGCGATCTACGGCGCGCGCACCTGCGGGATCTGCAAGCCGTGCCGTGAAGGCCGTGACAATCTTTGCGAACATGTTCAGGGCGTGCACGGTTTCCATCTCGACGGCTTTGCGCAGGAAAAGATCAATATTCCGGCCCGCCAGCTCGTTCCGGCTCCGCATGGCGTCGATGCCATCGGCGCGGCTCTGGCGCCTGTGACCTTCGGCACGGTCGAACACATGCTGTTTGACAATGCCAAGCTGGAATCGGGCGAAACGATCCTCGTGCATGCCGGCGGTTCCGGCATCGGCACGGCGGCGATCCAGCTTGCAAAGAAGATGGGCTGCACCGTCATCACCACGGTCGGCTCCGACGACAAGATCGAACGGGCGAAGGCTCTGGGTGCCGATCACGTCATCAACTACCGGACCGACCGTTTCGAAGGCGTCGTGCGCAAGCTGACGAAAAAGAAGGGTGTAGACGTGGTGTTCGAGCATGTCGGCAAAGACACCTGGGCGGGATCAATGTTCTCGCTGAAGCGTGGCGGCCGTCTCGTCACCTGCGGCTCCACGTCAGGCGTATCGACCGATATCAACCTGATGATGCTGTTCCAGCAGCAGCTGAAGCTGCTCGGCTCCTTCGGTTGCCGCATGGAAAACATGGCCAACGCCATGCAGAAGATGGCGCGCGGCATCGTTCATCCTGTTATCGACACAGAAGTCACCTTCGAGGATATCGACCGGGCGCTGGAGCGCATGGAAACGCGCCAGGTATTCGGCAAAATCGTTCTGCGGATGGATTGACGCCTTGAAACTGTTCATTACGCGGATCGTCCTGAAGCTGGACCATTTCCGGCAATGGCTGATTGCGACGTTTGCCTTCGGCCTTCTCAATCTGCTGAAGATATTTCCAGCTGACGCGGGAATTCGCGCTGCCGACAGGCTGGCGCGTTTCGTGGGGCCGAAAACCGGCCGCCACAAGCTGATGCTCTACAATCTGGCGCGCGCCTTTCCGGAGAAATCCGAAGAGGAGCGGCTTACCATCGCAATGGACAGCTGGGGCAGCATGGGGCGGCTTGCGGCGGAATATGTCTTTCTCGACAGGCTGTTCGATTTCGATCCGGAAAATAGCGAGCCGGGCCGTATCCGGGTCGAGGGTATTTCGACCTTTATCGAGCTTCGCGATAACCCGCGGCCCTTCATCGTATTTACTGCCCATAGCGGCAATTTCGAATTGTTGCCGGTGGCCAGTTCTGCCTTCGGTCTGGATGTGACGGTGCTGTTCCGGCCGCCGAATAATCCTTTCGTGGCCGACAAGGTGTTCAAGTTCCGCAAGGAACGCATGGGCAATCTCGTGCCGTCGCATGCCGGCTCTTCCTTCGCGCTTGCGCGGCAGCTGGAAAGGGGCGGCGGTGTCGGCGTGCTCGTCGACCAGAAGTTCGGCAAAGGCTTGACGACGAAGTTCTTCGGCCATGAGGTGCGCACCAACCCGCTTCTTGCCAAGCTGGTGCGGCAGTTCAATTGCGATGTCTATCCCGCCCGCTGCGTGCGTCTGCCTGATAACCGCTACCGGCTGGAAATAGAGCCGAGGGTTGAAATTCCGCGCGATGAAAAAGGAAATGTCGATATTCAGGCGACGGCGCAGCTTTTGAATGACAAGGTGGAAAGCTGGGTCCGCGAATATCCAGAACAATGGCTGTGGTATCACGACCGTTGGGACGTTAAACACCAGATCTGATTATTTGCAGCGCGGCCGAATTTCTAGTGATTTTTTACAGAATTCGGCCGTAAAATTGCGTTTTTAAGTATTTTTACTTATTAGTGGAACCTTATTTTTCGTTCATGGATTATCGAAATTGAAAAAATAGCAGTAGCTATGATATTTTAGAGATTAATCCCTGCGGCGGTCCTGCGTGTCGTTACGTCATTTTTTAATGCACAGACGCTACAATGAGGGGATAAGTGTCTATCCATTCGGATTGGGAGCGGGCTGTCTGCCCGTTCAGGGAGAGTTGGGTTGAAAGATTTGATTGAGCTGTTCTGGCTGCGTTATACGGAACTGCAATCAGCGGTTGGTAAGAACGAGGCCGACAAGATCGCAGTGCTGGAGCGTGAACTGGAGCTGCTGCTTGATCGGGTCATCGGGCGTAAGACCGGCAGTTCCGAGGACATTCGTGAGCAATTCCGTTTCGCCATCGACCTCCTCAATCACGAGGCGGAAGACCTCGGCTGCGTGCAGCGCAATTCCGATCTTTTGAGAACGCTGGTCGACCGCTATGTCGGCATGCCGCTCAAGGCAAAGGTGATCGGCGACGAGGACGAGGACATCCTGGAGTGGCACCACCGCCATCTCATTCTCGATGAGGATATGCTGAACGACCTCGACGAGCCCGTGGTCGTCGTCTCTCCCGGTTATCGGGTATCATTCTCCAATGGGATCGATGCTTTTCCGCGCAATACGCCGGAAGGGCCTTTGGGATGTCATATCGCCGAGCTTGTCGGAGTGCACCGTTTTCAGAACGATCTGCGGGAGAGGCTCGACAATTGCTTCAAGGGCGGTACGTCGAAATACACCTATGCCGAAGATCACGACGGCCATACGATCGTAAAATCGCTTGAAATGTCGCCCTGCTATTCCTCCAACTACAAGCTGGTTGGCGCAATGGTGGTCATCCGCGAAATCGCCGATCGTAGGCGCCGTCGCGCCACGGCATAAATTCACGGTCCGAACGCAAGCGTCGAGCCGTGTCCTTTTCCTGTCATTTCGGGAAGATGGTTTCCCAGATCGTGGCGATTGACCATGCGGATGATGCATCCGCAAGAAGCTTCGTCGCCATTGCCAGACAGGAAAGAACCAAAAGCGGGCGGATGATCTTCGCGCCGTTTTTCATCGCGAAACGCGATCCGATCTGCGCGCCGACGAACTGGCCGATGCCCATGGCGATGCCAAGCTTCCAGAGAACCGCGCCTCCAGCCGCAAAAACAACAAAGCCGCCGAAATTCGAACCCAGGTTCAGAAGCTTGGTATGGGCGGTTGCCTTCAGCATGCCGAAGCCGGCAAGCCCCACGAAGGCAAGCATGTAGAAGGAACCCGCGCCGGGGCCGAAAACGCCATCATAGAAACCCACGAGCGGTGCGGCGGTGAGGCCGAACACGAAAGGCGTGATGCGGCGATGGCTGTCGATATCGCTGAGCTGCGGCTTGAAGGCGAAATACAGAGCAATCGCGATCAGCAGAAAGGGCATGATGGTGCGCAGGAGGTCTGACGGCACGAAGGCGGCGGTGAAAGCACCGAGTCCGCCGCCGACCATCGCCATGATCGCCATCGGCAATTGTTCCCTCAGATTGACATGGCCGCGGCGGGCATAGGCAATGGTGGCCGACGCCGAGCCGAACTGCGATTGCAGCTTGTTGGTGCCGAGCGTATCGAGCGGTGGAATTCCCATGATCAGCATGGCCGGGATAGTGATGAGACCGCCGCCGCCGGCGATGGAATCGATAAATCCGGCAAAAATGGCGACGCAGAAAAGAACGAGGAAAACGTTGAGGGCGATGTCTTGCACTTGGCATGTCCAGGCGGGCTTAAGGGAGAGGGCCTCTTCTTTCACCGAAAAGATCGCCACGCAATATTTTTCTCTCCGATCCGGGACGGGCAGGGGGATTGCGGTGTTGCCGCTTATGGTTATGTTTCCGTGGCGCACCGCCAGACGCGGCGATGACGAGACATCAGGATGAGGGCATTATGCATAAAGTGATATTCGATACGGACCCCGGTGTAGATGATGCCATGGCGCTTCTTTTCCTGCACCGTCACCCCGATATCGATCTGATCGGCGTCACCACCGTCTTCGGCAACGCGCCCATCGACATCACCACCCGCAATGCGCTCTTCCTGAAACGGGAATGGCAGATGACGGCGCCGGTAGCGAAAGGTGCGGGCGTGACCTTCGATCCGGCCCGCAAGGAAGGCCACTGGCCGACTTTCATCCATGGCGAAAACGGTCTCGGCGATATCGATATTCCAGAGACCATCGATCTGCCGCTCGATCCGCGTCCCGCGCATCGCTTTATTATCGAGACGGTCAAGGCCAATCCCGGCGAGGTGACGCTGATCGCTGTTGGTCGCATGACCAATCTGGCCTTGGCGCTGCGCGAAGAGCCGGATTTTGCGGCATTGGTGAAGCAGGTGATCGTCATGGGCGGCGCCTTCGATATCAACGGCAATGTGTCCCCGGCGGCCGAGGCCAATATTCACGGTGATCCGGAAGCGGCCGATCTCGTCTTCACCGCGCCCTGGCGCGTGGTCGTCGTCGGCCTGGACGTGACGACGAAAACGGTGATGACCAGCGCCTTCATGGCCGAGATGGCAGAGGCGGGCGGCAAGCCGGTGCAGCTGCTTTCCGATCTGTCGCAATTCTACATCGATTTCTACAAGACCCGCACCGGCGATGGCATGGTGGTGCATGACAGCTGCGCCTGCGTTTACCTTGTTGCGCCCGAACTGTTCGAGACCCGCAGCGGCCCTATACGCGTCGTCTGCGGCGGGCTTGCCGATGGCCAGACCATTCAGAAGCCGGATGGCCGCGCCTTTCCGCCGGGCGACTGGGACGGGCATCCGAGCCAGCTCATCTGCACCGATATCAAGCCGGAGCGGGTGCTTTCCGTCATCCGCGCGGCAATTGTGAAGGGCGAGCGTGACTGAACGGCCGGAATGGCCGTTCTTGACCATGGTCTGCCTTGCAATTTCCAAGAATCTGGCGTTATGCAGGTTTCCTGATTACATTGCGCAATTCGACATGCCTGTGGTCTGAAAAGGCCGCGCCGGAGCCACAAGGCGGATGATCGCGATGCCGCGTGGACCGAGAAAACCGCTGTAGGTTTTCTTGTGCTTTGCGGTACAATGAATAGCGCCCGCCGGATCGGTTCGTGTCGGCGGCGTTTAACAACAAGAACGAACTTCGTTATGGGCCGGCAGAACCAGTCCATTTCCATGAGGAAAGTGATGGAAGAGTTTCATAAGGTCCGGCGTCTGCCGCAATACGTCTTCGAACAGGTCAACCGTTTGAAAGCGAGCGCGCGAGCGGCCGGGGCCGATATCATCGATCTCGGCATGGGCAATCCCGACCTTCCGACCCCCAAGGCGATCGTCGACAAGCTGTGCGAAGTCGTTCAGGACCCTCGCACCCATCGCTATTCCTCGTCCAAGGGCATTCCCGGCCTTCGCCGCGCGCAGGCTGGTTATTATGCCCGCCGGTTCGGCGTGAAGCTGAACCCCGATACGCAGGTCGTCGCGACCCTTGGTTCCAAGGAAGGTTTCGCCAATATGGCGCAGGCCATCACCGCGCCTGGTGACGTGATCCTGTGTCCGAACCCCACCTATCCGATCCACGCTTTCGGCTTCCTGATGGCGGGCGGCGTTATCCGTTCCATGAATGTGGAGCCGGACGAGAGCTTCTTCGGGCCTCTGGAGCGGGCGGTGCGCCACTCCATTCCGAAGCCGCTGGCGCTGATCGTCAACTATCCGTCGAACCCGACGGCGCACGTTGCCTCGCTCGATTTCTACAAGGACGTGATCGCATTTGCGAAGAAGCACGAAATCATCGTGCTTTCCGACCTTGCCTATTCGGAAATCTATTTCGACGACAACAATCCGCCGCCTTCGGTTCTCGAAGTTCCCGGTGCAATCGACGTTGCGGTGGAATTCACCTCCATGTCGAAGACCTTCTCCATGCCCGGCTGGCGCATGGGCTTTGCCGTTGGCAACGAGCGGCTGATCGCGGCGCTGACCCGCGTGAAGTCCTATCTCGACTACGGTGCCTTCACGCCGATCCAGGTTGCGGCGACGCACGCGCTGAACGGCGACGGCTCCGACATCGCGGAAGTACGCAGCGTTTATCGCCGCCGTCGCGACGTCATGGTCGATACGTTCGGCAAGGCGGGCTTCGAAGTTCCACCGCCGGCGGCAACGATGTTCGCCTGGGCGAAGATCCCGGAAAAGTTCCGCCATCTCGGCAGCCTGGAGTTTTCCAAGCTTCTGGTTGAGAAGGCAGACATTGCCGTTGCTCCCGGCATCGGCTTCGGCGAAATGGGCGATGATTACGTCCGCCTCGCGCTCGTTGAAAACGAGCATCGAATTCGTCAGGCAGCGCGCAATCTGAAGCGTTTCCTGTCGAGTGCTGACGAAACGATGCACAATGTCGTTTCGCTCAATGCCCACAGATAAGGGCAACCGAAGGCGGCCGGGCCCCGGCCGTCACCATCACCAGCAAATCAGGAACATACCCATGGCAGATTCATTGAGAATCGGCATAGCGGGGCTCGGCACTGTCGGCGCTTCGCTCGTGCGCATCCTCCAGCAGAGAAGCAACGAACTTGCGATTACCTGCGGACGCGCGATTGAGATTATTGCAGTGAGCGCGCGCGACCGTTCGCGTGACCGCGGCATCGATCTCAAGGGTATTACCTGGTTCGATACGCCGGAGCAGCTTGCAAACGAAGCCGATATCGACGTGTTGGTGGAACTGGTCGGCGGTGCTTCCGGCCAGGCGGAAAAAGCTGTGCGCGCAGCACTTTCGCGCGGTCTCCATGTGGTGACAGCTAACAAGGCGCTGCTTGCCAAGCACGGCGTCGAGCTGGCGACGATTGCCGAAGACAAGGGTGCGCTTCTCAATTTCGAAGCGGCTGTGGCCGGCGGTATTCCCGTCATCAAGGCGCTGCGTGAATCTCTCACCGGCAACAACGTGTCGCGCATCTACGGTATCATGAACGGCACCTGCAACTACATCCTGACCAAGATGGAGAAGGAAGGGCTGTCGTTCGAGGTCTGTTTGAAAGAAGCGCAGCGGCTGGGTTATGCCGAAGCCGATCCGGCCTTCGATATCGAGGGTAACGACACCGCCCACAAGCTCGCCATTCTGACGACGCTTGCCTTCGGCAACAAGATTTCGGCCGACGACATCTATCTCGAAGGCATCACCAACATCTCCAGCGAGGACATTCAGGCGGCCGCCGAGCTCGGTTATCGCATCAAGCTTCTCGGCGTGGCGCAGGTGACCGAATCCGGTATCGAGCAGCGGGTGCATCCGACCATGGTGCCGCTCGATTCCGTTATCGCGCAGGTTGATGGCGTTACCAATGCGGTGGCGATCGAGTCCGATATTCTTGGCGAACTTCTGATGGTTGGCCCAGGGGCGGGCGGCAATGCCACGGCCTCTGCCGTGCTCGGTGACATCGCCGATATCGCCAAGAGCCGTCCCGGTGCCCAGCAGGTTCCGGTGCTCGGCCGTCCGGCGAAGTCGCTGACCGATTATCGTCGCGCCAAGATGAAGAGCCATGAAGGCGGCTATTTCATCCGGCTGACGGTGAAGGACCAGGCGGGCGTCTTCGCCTCCATCGCTACCCGCATGGCGGATAACAACATCTCGCTGGAATCCATTGTGCAGCGCCAGCGCGTGCATGTGGAAGGCGCGCCGCAGACGATTATCCTCGTGACCCACGCGACGATGGAAGATGCGATCCGCAAGGCCGTCAAGGCGATCAAGAACGAGAAATATCTGGTCAGCGAACCGCAGGTCATCCGCATCGAGCGGACCTGAGACGCTTTACGATTTTTCTGAATTTGAGGGCCGCGCCACCACATGGAGGCGCGGTCTTTTTTCTCCCGAAACCCGTTTTGGCGACCACCGGATAAGCCGCCATAAAATTTGAGGGGATCGCCTCAGAACCGCTGGAAAACAACGCGATTCGGCTCTATGGTTAATCATGTTACCAAGCGAGGGAGGCGTGGCTGTGACATCGATTATCCTTTTCAAGGACAGTAAGCGCGAAAGCGTTCTGGCCGCCCATCATCGGGCGCGGCCTCACAATGCCAACGACAATATTCGAGGCATGGAATTCGATATTGCTGAATATGAGCGCAACTGGTGTTCACTTGCGGTGTTTTCCCTGTTGCTGCTGGTCGGCGCGGTATCGATCGTCAGCCCGTTTTTCTCGATTTTCTCGGTGTGAAACCTCATACGGGCGTTTTTGCTTGAAAAAGGCGCCATCGCCATTTAGCCCGTTGTCATGACAAGGCGCGGATACGCATTCGCATGACAGGACGATGGACAGGATGGCAATGATGGAGCCGGCCGATACCGTGGCCCGCGCATTTCTAAGCGTGGAGCGGTCGGCGACAGAGCAACGTTGGGTTTCGCGGCTGGATCAGGCCGCACAGAACCGTGCGCTGGCCATGTCCCAGATCCATGCCATTCCCGAACTGATTGCCCGGGTGCTGGCCGGGCGAGGGGTGGGGGTGGATGAGGCTCTCGCTTTCCTCGATCCGACCATTCGCTCATTGATGCCCGACCCGCATGTGCTGACCGATTGCGAAAAGGCTGCCGAAAGGCTGGTCCGCGCCATCGAGACCGGCGAGAAGGTGGCGATCTTCGGCGATTATGACGTCGATGGCGCCGCGTCTTCCGCGCTGATGTATCGGTTTCTCGCACATTTCGGGCTGACGCCGGAAATCTATATTCCAGATCGTATTTTCGAGGGTTATGGGCCGAACCCGGCGGCGATGCAGCAGCTTGCCGCCAATGGCGCGACCCTGATCGTGACGGTCGATTGCGGCTCCACCAGCCATGAATCTCTGAATGCCGCAAAGGATGCGGGAACAGATGTGGTGGTGATCGATCACCACCAGGTCGGTTCGGAACTGCCGCCGGCGGTGGCGCTGGTCAATCCCAACCGCGAAGACGATCTTTCGGGGCAGGGGCATCTCTGCGCCGCAGGCGTGGTATTTCTGGTTCTGGTCGCCACCCTCAGGCTGTTGAAGGACAGGCGCAACAGACAGGCGTTCACGATCGATCTGCTGGCGCTGCTGGATATAGTCGCACTCGCAACCGTATGCGACGTGGTGCCTTTGAAGGGGCTGAACCGCGCCTATGTAGTAAAGGGGTTGATTGCCGCGCGCCATATGAACAATGCCGGGCTGGCGGCGCTGTTCAGAAAGGCGGGGTTGGGCGGGCCGGTGACACCGTATCATTTCGGTTTCCTGATCGGGCCACGCATCAATGCCGGTGGCCGTATTGGCGATGCCGCACTGGGTAGCCGTCTGCTTACACTCGACGACTCGTCACAGGCCGACGTGATTGCCGAAAAGCTGGATGAGCTGAACCGCGAGCGACAGGCGATGGAAGCCGTGATGCTGGCGGAAGCCGAAGCGGAAGCGCTTTATGAGTATGGCGACGGGTCTGGCGCTGGCGTCATCGTTACCGCACGGGAAAACTGGCATCCGGGGATCGTTGGCCTGCTTGCCTCACGCCTCAAGGACCGTTTCCGCCGCCCGGCCTTTGCAATCGCTTTCGATCCCTCTGGCAAGGGCACAGGCTCCGGCCGCTCGATCAATGGTTTCGATATGGGCAGAATGGTCCGCGCCGCTGTGGATGCCGGCCTGCTGGTCAAGGGTGGCGGTCACGCCATGGCCGCGGGCCTGACGGTGGAACGCGCCAATCTCGGCAAACTCCGGACCTTCTTCGAGGAAGCCGCCGCAAAGACGGTGAGCGAGCTGGTGGAAAGCAGCGTGCTGAAGATCGACGGCGCAATCGGCGCGTCTGGTGCGACCCTGCAGCTTGTCGATCAGCTGGAACAGGCTGGTCCTTATGGCTCCGGCCATTCTCAGCCCATTTTTGCCGTGCCTGCCCACCGGCTGCGCGATGTGCGTCTGGTCGGCACCTCCCACGTCAAGATCACGCTGGAGGCCATGGATGGCTCACGGCTGGACGGCATCGCATTCCGCGCCGCAGAGGCCCCTCTGGGGCAGATGCTGCTGAATGCGCGTGGCAGGTCCATCCACGTGGCAGGCACCGTGGGTGCCGATCTCTGGCAGGGCCAGAGGCGTGTGCAGCTGCGTGTTCTGGACGCGGCTTTCGCGCCCTGACAGTCGGCACAGATCGAGGCTTGATTTTACGGGAAAAGCTGAAGGACGGCCGGAAACGGCGTGAATTCTCTATCTCACACATCACGTGAAGATTTGAACGCATAATACTGATTTTCAAGGAGAAGCAAGTGGCACGCCCTAGGGGAGTCGAACCCCTCTTTTCAGAATGAAAATCTGACGTCCTAACCGATAGACGAAGGGCGCGTGCGCTTGTGGTGTGGCGCCCTTATAGTCAGGCTCCCGTTGCTCCGCAAGCGGAAAAATTGATTTTTTCCGCTTCGTGGCGAGTTTTTTTATGGAGGCCGGACCGGCTGTGGAAAACTGCGCCGGCACTGGCCAAGGCCTTGAAATTTCGCCGCTATCACTGCGCGCCGGCAATGCCTTCATGACTCGTGGAAGGCCTCGGGGCGTGGTTTTCCAACCCTTAGCTGGCATCTGCTGCCCGCCAGAAAGAACCGACGATGTGATTTGGCTGGAAGGGGAAAGGCAAGCCGGTCGATTTGCCCGCTGGCGATTCATCCGGCTCGCCTTCCATCGGGGGGACAGCACTCTAACGTATCGCCCGGGAATCGGTTCCGGCGCATCGATCACGCGTGACGAATTCGCTATCTGCGAAGCTGCTTTATATTTTCGAAGGGGGAAACACGAAGGCAAGTGGCACGCCCTAGGGGAGTCGAACCCCTCTTTTCAGAATGAAAATCTGACGTCCTAACCGATAGACGAAGGGCGCGTGCGCTTGTGGTGTGGCGCCCTTATAGTCAGGCTCCCCGTGGTCCGCAAGCGGAAAAATGCATGATTTGACAAAAAAATGACATTGGCTGTCAGAACCCTTGGAAAACAAGGATTTCCGTTTCGTAACAAATGGTTAAACCGAGGTCGGCTTGGCAGTTTCAGTGCTTCTCGCGGATGAAGAACGACGTGAGACGACGATTTGCCGGGGCCGGTGATTCACTCAACGGGGCTTATGGTGCGAAAGAAGCCATCAAAATGAATGGCGAACCTTGCCAAACATTCCGGCGTCACCCTTGGGTTTTTCCCGAGATCTGCAACCGCTCGATTTTGTTACTTAGATCCTTAGGACAAGCCCATGGATGAGGTCGAGCGTGGAGAGGTTGTCGTCAAATGAAAACGGGGCCGAAATGGCCCCGTTCCATGATGTTAGCTGATTGCAGCGTCTCAGTGCAGGATCTGGCTGAGGAACAGCCTCGTGCGCTCGTGCTGGGGATTGTCGAAGAATTCGGCAGGCGAATTCTGTTCGACGATCTGGCCCTGGTCCATGAAGATGACGCGGTTTGCGACCTGGCGGGCAAAGCCCATTTCGTGGGTCACGCACAGCATCGTCATGCCGTCTTCGGCAAGGCTGACCATGGTATCAAGCACTTCCTTGACCATTTCCGGGTCAAGCGCCGAGGTCGGCTCGTCAAACAGCATGATCTTCGGCTTCATGCACAGCGAGCGGGCGATTGCCACGCGCTGCTGCTGACCGCCGGAGAGCTGGCCAGGGTATTTATGCGCCTGTTCGGGGATCTTGACGCGCTTCAGATAGTGCATCGCCACTTCTTCGGCTTCCTTTTTGGGCATCTTGCGAACCCAGATTGGCGCCAGCGTGCAGTTTTCCAGAATCGTCAAATGCGGGAAGAGGTTGAAGTGCTGGAACACCATGCCGACTTCACGACGCACCTCATCGATCTTCTTCAGATCGTTGGTGAGTTCGATACCGTCGACGTTGATCGTGCCCGACTGATGTTCTTCCAGCCGGTTGATGCAGCGGATCATGGTCGATTTGCCCGATCCCGAAGGACCGGCGATGACGATACGCTCGCCCTTCATCACCTTCAGGTTGATGTCGCGCAGGACGTGGAAGTCGCCATACCACTTGTTCATGCCGACGAGTTCGATTGCCACGTCCGTTGTCGAAACGGCCAGTTTTTTTGTTTGGGTTTCTGCCATTTTGAGCGTCCCTTATCGTTTATGCCCGGTGTCGAGGTGCCGTTCCATGAACAGCGAATAACGCGACATGCCGAAGCAGAATATCCAGAATATGAACCCGGCGAAAATATAGCCCGTCATTGCGGTGACAGGTGTCGCCCAGTTCGCATCCGATTGGTTGAGTGTGACAATGCCAAGCAGGTCAAACATGCCGATGATCGAGACCAGCGACGTGTCCTTGAAAAGACCGATGAAGGTGTTGACGATGCCCGGAATGACGAGCTTCAGCGCCTGCGGCAGCACGATCAGCCGGGTTTTCTGCCAATAGTTCAGGCCGAGCGAGTCTGCCCCTTCATATTGCCCCTTCGGGATGGCCTGCAAGCCGCCACGGATCACCTCCGCCATATAGGCGGACGAGAAGAGCGACACGCCGACCAGAGCGCGCAGGAACTTGTCGAAGGTCCAACCGTCGGGAAGGAACAGCGGCAACATGATGCTGGCGAAGAACAGGACGGTGATCAGAGGAATACCTCTGATAACTTCGATGAAAAGCACGCACAGCATTTTGATTACCGGCAGGTTCGACCGGCGGCCAAGCGCCAGAAGAATGCCGAAGGGCAGGGACACTGCAATTCCGAAGAAAGACAGGATCAGGGTAACCATCAGGCCGCCCCAGAGCTGCGTTTCCACCACCGGCAGGCCGAAGACGCCGCCGATGAGGAGGAAAAACGCAATGACTGGCAGGATGATGAAAAGCGCCAGCGCATTGAGCCGCTTGAACGGCGCTTTCGGAATGAGCATTGGCACCAGGAGGATGGTGAACATGACCATCACAAGGATAGGACGCCAGCGTTCATCGATCGGGTAACGGCCGAACATGATCTGGCCGAACTTCGCCGAAACGAAGGCCCAGCATGCGCCGGACTGGCCATCGGCCAGCGCACCGCCCTGGGAGGCGGTGAGGCAGGCGATGCGATCCGTACCGGTCCATACCGCGTCTACGAACAGCCACTTGAAGATTGGTGGCAAAAGATAGGCGAGGAACGCGATGGCAAGAACCGTAAGGACGGTGTCCTTCGGCGTGGCGAAAAGTTTAGTGCGCAGCCAATGGCTGATACCAACCGCGCTTGAAGGCGCGGGTTTGGCTTCTTCAATGGTGTGGCGCACGAACGCGTGATTGCTGATCGTCATCTATTATCTCTCCACCAGGGCCATTTTCGCGTTCAACCAGTTCATGACCACGGCCGTGAGAATGGACAGCGAGAGATAAAGAACGAGCCAGATAGCGACAACTTCGACCGCCTGTCCCGTCTGGTTCAGGATCGTGCCGCCAACGGAGACGATGTCGGCGAAACCGACCGCGACCGCGAGCGATGAGTTCTTGGTCAGGTTGAGATACTGGCTTGTCAGCGGCGGGATGATGATGCGCATCGCCTGAGGAACGACGATCAGACGTGTCGTCGTGCTGGCGCGAAGACCCAATGCCTCCGCTGCCTCGGTCTGCCCTTTTGCCACGGCCTTGATGCCGCCGCGAACGATCTCGGCGATAAAGGAAGCGGTGTAGAAGGAGAGCGCCAGAAACAGCGACATGAATTCAGGTGCGACGACCGAACCGCCCGCAAGGTTGAACCGCCCGGCAATCGGGTAATCGAATGTCAGGGGTGAGCCGAGCGCGAGGAATGTCGCAGCCGGAAGGCCGATGATGAGAAGTGTTGCGGTGATGCCGGTGCGGAACTGCTCGCCGGTTCTTTCCTGCCTGGCCTTCGCCCAGCGATAAATGAAGACGCTGATGACGATGGCGACCACGAAAGCGAGCGGTATCAGCCACGTCCCTTCGCCCCAGAGAGGCTTTGGAAAGAAGAAGCCGCGATTGTTGAGGTAGGTTCCAAGTGGAAGCTGCAGCGAATCGCGGGCCTGCGGCAGAACGGAGATGACGCCCTTGTACCAGAAGAAGATGACGAGCAGGGGCGGGATGTTGCGGAAGATTTCCACATAGGCCTGCGCCAGCTTCGAGATTAGCCAGTTGTTGGACAGCCGGGCGATACCGACGATGAAACCGATGATCGACGCGGCGATGATGCCGAAAAATGCGACCTGAATTGTGTTGAGAATACCAACGAGCAATGCCCGGCCATAGGTCGCATCGCTGGTGTAAGCGATCAGCGACTGGCCGATATCGAAGCCGGCTCTTCCATTGAGGAAGCCGAAGCCGGACGAAATGTTTGACCGTTGAAGATTTGTGATCGTATTCGTCACGATGATCCAGACGAAGGCGGTCAGGATGACGACTGTCAGAACCTGATAAAAAATTCCGCGTATGCGTGGATCGTAAATGAGTGACGACGCGCTTTGCGCGCGCGATCGTTGCGAACTGACCGCGTTGCCTGCCATAGGCACCTTTCCCTTTTATATGCTCTTTGCGAGCTTATTCTATAATTTCAAGTGGAGGCCGGGCATTGCCCAGCCTCCCTTCAGTCCTTAGCCAACGATAGTGCCGATCAACGAACCGGCGGTGCGTATTGCAGGCCGCCCTTGGTCCAAAGCGCGTTCTGGCCACGCTCGATCTTCAGCGGCGAGCCGGCGCCAACGTTACGGTCGAAGACTTCGCCGTAGTTGCCGACCTTCTTGACGATGTTGTAGGCCCAGTCGTTCGTCACGCCGAGATCGGTACCGATCTTGGTGCCTTCTTCAGTGCCAAGCAGACGCTTGATATCAGGGTTGGCGCTGTTCTTCTGCTCGTCGACGTTTTTCGACGTGATGCCCAGCTCTTCGGCGTTGACCATCGCGTAGTGAACCCACGTCACGATGTCGAACCACTGGTCGTCGCCCTGGCGAACGGCCGGTCCAAGCGGCTCCTTGGAGATGACTTCAGGCAGAACGATGTTGTCATCGGGGTTCTTCAGCTTGAGACGGATAGCGTACAGACCGGACTGGTCGGTGGTGTAAACGTCGCAACGGCCGGAATCATAAGCCGAAGTCGCATCGGATTCCTTTTCGAAAACAACCGGGTTGTACTGCAGGTTGTTGGTCTTGAAGTAGTCGGCAAGGTTGAGCTCGGTGGTCGTGCCGGTCTGAACGCAGACGGCGGCGCCGGAAAGCTCAAGCGCGGACTTCACGTTGAGGCCCTTCTTGGCGATGAAGCCCTGGCCGTCATAATAGTTGACGGTACGGAAGTTGAAGCCGAGCGATGTGTCGCGGCTGATCGTCCAGGTGGTGTTACGGGTCAGAACGTCGACCTCGCCAGACTGGAGAGCCGGAAAACGGTCCTTGCTCGAAAGAGCGACAAATTTAGCCTTTGTAGGATCGCCGAAAACCGCAGTGGCAATACCGCGGCAATAGTCCACGTCGATGCCGGACCATTCGCCCTTGTCATCGGGATTGGAAAATCCCGGAATGCCAGCGCTCACGCCGCAGGTGACGAAACCTTTCGACTTCACGTCCTGAAGCGTCGCAGCCGAAGCGACCGAGGCTCCTCCCAAAACTGCTGCGCCGATAACGGCCGACAGAATTGCCTTTTTCATTTTTCCCAACCTTTGTTTGTTATCGTCAATCGGAAGAGGACCGGCATATTGTTTTTGCCCCAGCTCCCCCCTTCAGCAGATCTTTTCGATCCGCTTTTTCTATCACAATCGTAATTGGCAGCGGGGTCAAGACATGCTGACAATAATTGTGCCTATAAAACGGAATTTTCCAAATTTTGGTCGGGAAGTGTGCAAAGGGTGAAAATATAAGCATATTTTTGCGGAAAAATACACTTGCACGATTTTTGTATACTTCTTGTATGCTGTTGCCGGGTGGATCAATCCTCCCATCTACGAATGTTCTGCGGGACTTGACCTTGCCTCCGGCTCTCCGCATTGTCGCTCGCGTCAATATCCCTTCGAAAGCTGATCTGAAATGACCAAGACCAATGACCTGCTTTCCACCGCAGGTATGAATACGCGCCTGACCCATGGCGGCAACGATCCCGCCGACTGTTTCGGTTTCGTCAATCCGCCCATCGTGCGCGGTTCTACCGTGCTTTTCCCCGATGCCGAGACGCTTTCGACCGAAAACCAGAAATACACCTATGGCACCCACGGCACGCCGACGACCGATGCGCTATGCAATCTCGTCAATGAGCTGGAGGGTTCTTTCGGAACCATTCTCGTGCCATCGGGCCTTGCGGCGATCACCGTGCCGTTCCTCGCCTATCTTGGCGCCGGCGATCATGCGCTGATCGTCGATTCGGTTTATTTTCCCACACGCCGCTTTTGCAACACGATGCTGAAGAAGCTTGGTGTGGAGGTGGAGTATTACGACCCGGCGATCGGGACGGGTATCGAAGCGCTGATCCGCCCGAATACCAAGCTGGTGCATCTTGAAGCGCCGGGTTCCAATACCTTCGAGATTCAGGACGTTCGGCTGATCACCGAGATTGCCCATAGGCACGATTGCGTCGTGACGATGGACAATACCTGGGCGACACCGCTTTATTTCAAGCCGCTCGATTTCGGTGTCGATGTTTCCATCCATGCCGCCACCAAATATCCGTCAGGTCATTCCGATGTCCTGATGGGCTTTGTTTCCGCCAATGAAAAGCACTGGAAGACGCTTTATCAGGCGAACACCAATCTTGGCATCTGCGTGACGCCTGATGACGCCTATCAGATACTGCGCGGCATGCGCTCCATGGGCATTCGACTTGCGCACCACCAGAAAAGCGCCCTCGACATCGCCACCTGGCTGGAAAGCCGCGACGACGTCGTGAGCGTTCTGCATCCGGCCCTGCCGAGCTTTGCCGGGCATGAACTCTGGAAGCGCGATTTCAAGGGCGCGAGCGGCGTATTTTCCTTCGTGCTGAAGGCCGAAGAGGGCAAATACAAGCAGACTGCGGCGGCATTCCTGAATGCGCTGACCTTCTTCGGGCTCGGCTATTCCTGGGGTGGATACGAATCGCTTGCCGTGTCGGTGTCGCTTGTCGACAGGACGATTGCCAAAGGCCCGTCGGAAGGTCCGGTCATCCGTCTGCAGATAGGGCTTGAAGATATCGCCGACCTCAAGAAGGATCTCGAGGCCGGGTTTGCGGCGGCAGCCGGGGTTTGACCTCAGCCTTTGGCGCGGTAGCCGTATAGCCAGTCGAAGTCCTTCAGGAAGGCTTCCCTCGGACGTGTCGAAAAGACGAAGTCCCGGGCAAGCCGAACCGGGCCTGTGGCGTGATAGGCGAAACGATTGAGAGAGGCCCGCTTGCGGGCCTTTTCTATGCGCGGCAGACGCAGGGCTTCGAAGGCGGCAAGGGCCTGTGGTACGGGCAGGGATGCTCCGGTCAATGTGCCCGCCAGTTCAAAAGCATCCTCGATGGCCATCGCCGCCCCCTGTGCCGCAAAGGGCATCATCGCGTGGGCAGCGTCGCCGATCAGCACCGTATCGCGACCATTGTGCCAGCGTCCGGGACCGGCCTGATAAAGTGGCCAGAAGGTCGGATTTTCCGACGATGCCAGCAGCCGAACGATATCCGGGCTCCAGCCGCGAAACTGCGCGAGCAGCATGGCTTTCTGTTGGCCGCTCGATTCCGCCCGCCATGTTGCGCCGGGATCGGCGCCGAGTGCGATGGCCACAATGTTGAAGCCGCCGACTTCCTTCAGCGGGTAGGCGACGATATGGCCACCCGAACCGAGATAGGCGGTGACGGCGCTTTTGTTGATGGCTGACGGCACATCTTTTGCCGCGACCGTGAAGCGCCAGGCAATATTGCCGGAGAAAGTGGCAGTGGGGGCGGAGGGGACAGCGAAACGGGCCGCGGACCAGACACCGTCTGCGCCGACGATCAGGTCGTGATCGCGGAACGTGGTTGCAGCGATGACGTCTGTCGTCGCGTTTTCGATACGTTTGCCAAGATGCAGGCGGCAGAGCGGATTGCGTGTTACCGCATTGAGAAGCGCGTTTTGCAACGTCGAGCGATGCAGCACGCCATAAGGTGCGCCCCAGCGTGTGCGGGCCGTCGCACCCACGGGCAAAGACAGCAACGTGGCAAGCGATTTGCCATGGGCCAGATCGACACTGACCGGCTCGGTCCAACGCGCCTCTATCTCAGCCATCACGCCGAGTTCGGCAAGGATGCGGGCGGCATTGGGCGATACTTGCAGGCCCGCACCGACTTCCGTCAGTTCGCCGGCCTGTTCAACGATGTCAGAGCTGATGCCCTGGCGGGCAAAAGAAAGCGCTGCGGTGAGACCGGCGATGCCGGCACCGACGATGGCTACGGATTTGATGGGCATGTCGCGCCCCGATCAGGAAAGGTGGAAGGTCAGGCGGCCTTCACATGGAAGACGCAGCCTGGAGGATTGGTCTGCTCGGCCTTCAGCGACGGATTGTAGCGGTAAAGGGTGGAGCAATAGGAACAGACCTTCTCGTTGTCGTCGCCCATGTCGATGAAGATGTGGGGATGATCGAAAGGCACCGAAGCGCCGGTGCACATGAATTCCTTGACGCCGATCTCGATCACGCTGTGTCCGCCATCGTTCTGGAAGTGGGGAATGGAATGCCCGGCCATGTTCGTCTCCAAATGCAATATCGTGGTTAAGCCGCAGGTCGTCATCGAGCATGGGCTTATTGCTGCGGATATGTAGCCTCAAACGCATTGCATCTCCATAAAAATCGTCAGGAAAACATGTTCAAAATTTCGATTTCCTGCCATATGGTCCGGCAAAAAGGATGTCCTTGATGAATCTCAACATGCCGCAATTTTCCGATTTTTCCCATGACGGCCTTCGCCTTGCCTATTTCGATGAAGGTGATCCGGCGGGCGATCCGGTTCTGTTGATTCACGGCTTTGCCTCCAGCGCCAACGTCAACTGGGTGCATCCAGGCTGGCTGAAAACGCTTGGTGACGCCGGTTACCGGGTGATTGCCATCGACAATCGCGGCCATGGCGCAAGCGACAAGCCGCATGATCCGCAAGCCTATTATCCGCCCGTCATGGCCGGCGATGCGGTGGCGCTGCTTAATCATCTCGGCATCGCGGAGGCTCATGTGATGGGCTATTCCATGGGCGCACGCATTTCGGCCTTTCTGGCGATGGCACATCCGGAGCGTGTCCGCTCACTGGTTTTCGGCGGACTTGGCATCGGCATGGTGGAAGGTGTGGGCGACTGGGATCCGATCGCCGAAGCGCTGCTGGCCCCCTCGCTCGATGTCGTCACGCATGAGCGCGGCCGCATGTTCCGCGCCTTTGCCGACCAGACGAAAAGCGACCGGCTGGCGCTTGCAGCCTGTATCGAGACGTCGCGTGTCCTCGTCAGTCGGGAACAGGCCGCAAAGATCGATGCACCGACGCTGATCGCGGTCGGAACCAATGACGATATCGCCGGATCGGGTGCCGAACTTGCGGCGATCATGCCGCATGCGCGCGCTATCGACATTCCCGGCCGTGACCACATGCTGGCCGTTGGCGACCGGGTGTTCAAGGCGGCGGTTCTGGAATTTTACCGCAGCCTTTGATTGGTGGCGGCAAGAAACGGTTTTTCATGCTGCATGAAGAAAAACTGAAGCCTTGCCGCCTTTAAAGTCGTCATTCGAATCCCATTTCTTATGCACGTCTTTTTCTGTATAAAGAACGACTACTGCAAACGAGGAGACCATTCATGGTCGCACGTACCGAGGCCCGTCAGCCGGAACAGCTGGCGATCGTCGATCCGATCTGGGGCAGCCTGCTGCATGAGGCACGAAGCGCCGTGGCGCAGGACCCGCTGCTTTCGGCTTTCCTTTATTCGACAATCCTCAATCACCGGTCTCTGGAAGAATGCGTGATTTATCGCATCTGTGAACTCCTCGATCATCCCGATATGCAGGCCGTTCTTCTGCGCCAGACCTTTCAGGACATGCTGGATGACTGGCCCGAATGGGGCAGCGTGCTGCGCGTCGATATCCAGGCAGTTTACGATCGCGATCCGGCCTGCACGCGCTTCATGGAGCCGCTCCTTTATTTCAAGGGGTTTCAGGCCATCCAGACGCATCGCCTTGCCCATTGGCTGCTGCAAAAGGGCCGCAGGGATCTGGCGCTTTATCTGCAAAGCCGCTCGTCCAGCATTTTCCAGACGGATATCAATCCGGCAGCACGCATCGGCAAGGGTATCTTCCTCGATCATGCCACCGGGCTTGTGGTCGGCGAGACGGCCGTTATCGGCGACAACGTTTCCATCCTGCATGGCGTGACGCTTGGCGGCACCGGCAAGGAGGGGGCGGACCGTCATCCGAAGATCGCCAATGGCGTGATGATCGGAGCGGGCGCGAAAATCCTCGGTAATATCGAGATCGGCAGCTGCTCGCGCATCGCCGCCGGTTCTGTGGTGCTGAAGCCGGTCCCGCCGAAGACCACCGTTGCCGGTGTGCCGGCGCGGGTGGTGGGAGAGGCAGGGTGTTCCGAACCCTCGCGCCTGATGGATCAGGTCATCGGAGCCGATATCTGACGGGTCCGATATTTTCTCAATTGTCCGTGTGGAAGGCTCCGCGTGAAAGACATGGCCTGTGAAAGACATTGGCGATGTGCCGCTTTCACTTTACTTTCGCCTTTGTCCCATGCCAAAAGCGGCGCAACCCGAACCGCACAGGAGAATAGTGGTGAAAGCCGACGAAATCAAAAAACTCGACGCCTATTTCAAGCGCACCTTCAATGAAAAGATGGTTGTGAAGGCGCGTCCCCGTAAGGACGATTCCGCCGAAGTGTATCTTGGCGAAGAGTTCCTTGGCGTTGTCTACATCGATGACGAGGACGGCGACCGCTCGTACAACTTCTCCATGGCAATCCTCGACGTCGATCTTTGATCGTCACTGCCCGGTGACGGGTGTTTTCCCGGATTAATAGTCGCCCGCGGTGGTTCACGCCGCGGGCGATTTGTTTTTGCGGTCGGTGATACGCATCATCAAGCGGCTTTGCGGCCGCAACGTCACCCTCATCAGTGGCTCCGCCGGACTTGCCGATCTGTTTTCGAGATGGACGTTCTGCAACAGCACCGCCAGGATCGACACGGCCTCCATCATCGCAAATGCGTTGCCGATGCAGACACGCGGACCTGCACCGAAGGGCATGTAGGCGTAACGGTGACGCGCCTTGGTCTTTTCCGGCTCGAAGCGGGAAGGGTCGAAACGTTCCGGTTCGTCCCACAGCGCCGTGTGCCGGTGGACAGCGTAGATCGGCACATAAAGAACGGTTCCGGCAGGAATATCATGGTCGCCGAGCTTGAAATCCTGCAACGCCGTGCGGGTGACCACCGGGGCAGGTGGGTAAAGCCGCATCGCCTCGGAAAATACCTGTCTGGTATAGGTCAGTTGGGCGATGTGCTCTGCGGCGACGGGATTTCCACCCGTGACGGCTGCGATTTCCTCGACGACTTTCCGCTCCACGTCGCTGTGTTGCGACAGCAGATTGAACGTCCATGCCAGACCGAGCGCGGTCGTTTCGTGACCGGCGGTGATGAAGGTGAGCAGATTGTCGATGATTTCCTTGTCGCTCATCATGCGTCCCGTCTCGGGGTCCTTCGCCTGAAGTAGCATGGACACCAGATCGTTTCTCTCGACGGGGTTCTGCCGCCGGTCCGCAATCACCGTCGACAGGCTGGAGCGCAGATAACCGACAGCGGCCCGGGCCTTGCGCCGACCGGGGTGAGGGAGCCATTCCGGTGCGCCCAGCATGGCGAGCGCGAAGGTCCAGCCTGTCGGTTTCAGATAGTCGGTGATGCTTTGCTCCACGCGCCCGATATCGATCCCGTGGCCGCCGGACATCATGGTCTCAACGATGATGTCGAAGGTGGTCCGCATCATTTCATGGCCGATATCGATGTCACCGAAAGGAGATGCGCGCCAGCGCCTGCCGGTTCGCTCCGCCGCCTCGATCATGACAGGCAGCAGTTCCAGCAGCTTTTCGTGCCGGAAGGCGGCGGCAACCGATTGCCGTTGCCATTTCCAGTGATCGCCATCGGCGGTCAGAAGGCCCTGTCCGAGAGCGGGGCCAAGCGCGCGGCGCACGTCCTCACCCTTGCCGAGCAGATGGGCGTTCTTGACGAGGGCCTCATGAATAAGTGCAGGATCGGCAAGATGGACGCGCATCGTACCGCCGACACGGATAAACACCGCCGGTTCGTTGAAAATCTCCGATGGCAATGCGTTCAGCGGATTGCGGATGAGTGAGAGGGCCAAACGTGCTGTGGCGAATTTCGATACGGGTGCCGCAGCGGATGTATCCGGGAGCGGGGTGCGAAGGTCGGTTCCGGGCATGGACAGGTCCTTTATTCGCGTTGAACACTCAAATTTATTTGTTAAGGTGTTTACCTTATTTTATTCATTTAAGGTGTGCACCTTAGATTTCAATAGCGGGGTCCGATATCAATGAAGAAAAGCGAGGCCGGACGATCGACGGGGCGTCCTTCCCCCACACGACAGAGAATAATCGCTGCCGCACTCCAACTATTTAACGAGAGGGGGCCTGATCACGTAACCACAGCCGAGATCGCAAGGGCAGTGAATATCAACGAGGGTAATCTTTATTATCATTTCCGCACCAAGGAGGCATTGGTGCTGGCGCTGTTTGCCCTGTTCGAGACCGACGCGCTGGCGGTTGTCGCAAAGATTGACGAAGAAGACGAAGTAGCCGCATCGACATATGCTGGCTTTTTGCGCCTCTGGTTTTCGCTGGTGTGGAACTACCGCTTTCTGTTTCGTGATTTTGTCGGCCTTCTTTCCTCCGCGCCTGCGCTGGTGGAGCCGGTTCGCGGCATAAGCGCGGCAATGCGATTTGCCGTTGATGATATCGTCAGCCGGATGGAGAGGGCAGGGCTTGCAGAGATTCCAGAAACCGAGCGGGCGACCCTTCTTACCAATCTCTGGATCGTCTCGACCTATTGGGCGGCGTATCTCAACCTTCAGGAAGGCGTCACCGAATTCGGGCCGCAGCAACTGGACTGGGGACTTCGGCAGGTGTCCAGCCTGTTTCGACCCTATCTCTCACCATTGGCCACCTCCGAGCTGGAGGCGATGCTTGAAGTTGATCCATGATTTCACCTGATGGTGACAATGTGAATGCAGGCAAAAACGCCCGCGACAATATCTATCGCGGGCGTTTCCCATCTCGCGGGTCTTAAGCCGCCGGTATCAGGCCGACTTCAGCAGATCGCCGTGCGGATCGAGCACGAACTTGGTTGCGGCACCCTGGTCGAAGCTTTCATATCCCTGTACGGCGTCGTCGAGTGCGATGATCTTGGCGTTGACGATGTCGGCAATGGGCAGGCGGTCGTGCAGGATCGACTGCATGAGCTGGCGATTGTATTTCAGCACCGGCGTCTGGCCGGTATGGAAAGATTGTGCCTTAGCCCAACCGAGGCCGAAGCGGAGAGACAGGCTGCCCTGTTTTGCTGCGGCATCGACCGCACCTGGATCTTCGGTGACGTAAAGACCGGGAATGCCGATCGAGCCGGCGGCACGGGTGATTTCCATCATCTGGTTGAGAACGATGGCCGGCTGTTCGCCACCCGAATGGCCACGCGCTTCGAAACCGACGGCATCGATGGCGCTGTCGACCTCGTTGGTGCCGACGATCTCGGCAATCATGTCGCCCAGCCGGTCGCCCTTGGAAAGATCGACGGGCTCGAAGCCGACCTTTGCGGCGTGCGCAAGGCGATCCTTGTTGAAATCACCGATCATGACGACGGCGGCACCGAGAATACGGGCAGACGCGGCAGCCGCCAGACCGACCGGACCGGCGCCCGCGACATAGACCGTGGAGCCGACACCGACGCCGGCCTTCACCGCGCCATGAAAGCCGGTCGGCAGGATGTCCGAGAGCATAGTGAGGTCGCGGATCTTGGACATTGCCCTGTCGCGGTCGGGAAATTTCAGAAGGTTGAAGTCGGCATAGGGAATGGTGACGTATCTGGCCTGTCCGCCGATCCAGCCGCCCATATCAACATAACCGTAGGCGCCGCCGGCACGGGCGGGGTTCACCGTCAGGCACACGCCGGTATCCTGCGACTTGCAGCAGCGGCAGCGACCGCAGGCGACGTTGAACGGCACCGAGACAATATCGCCGATATCAAGCATCTCGACGTCGACGCCTTTTTCAATGACTTCGCCGGTGATCTCATGGCCAAGGACGAGGCCGGGCATCGCCGAGGTGCGGCCGCGCACCATATGCTGGTCCGAACCGCAGATATTCGTGGAAATAACCTTGAGAATGACACCGTGCTCGATACGGCGGCCATCCGGCGCCTCCAGCTTCGGATCATCGATGTCGCGGACCTCGACCTGGCCGGGGCGCAAATAGACGACGCCTCTGTTTTTGCTCATATCCATCTCCTCCTTGGGTTGAACACCAATACCGGCCCGCTCCTCCGCGGACAGGATATCGTCAAAACTCATGCGCGGACCCGTATGCGGCTCGCGTGGAATCTCAATCGGCGAAGGGATGGAAAGAAGAACAATCGGCGCGTCTGGACAAACGTCGCCTGCCTCTTGATCACCGCCCGCCGCAGATACCCGGCATTACGCCGAATATGTGCAGCAAACCATTTGGCGGGCGATGTGGCGGTCGGGAATACGACAACGCCTATAGCCGCAACGACACCGGCTCTCGCCAGATGTCACGGTGGCGTTATCTGTCGATCGATTTTCTCAGGCGCCCGGCGGCATCCTGAATATATTGCCAGGCGACGCGACCGGAGCGGCCGCCGCGCGTGGTCGCCCATTCCAGCGCCTCGTGATGCAGGGTTTCGCGATCAAGGCCGAGATCGAAATGTTCGGCATAGCTGTCAATCATCGTCAGATAGTCTTCCTGGCCGCATTTGTGGAAGCCGAGCCACAGGCCGAAGCGGTCCGACAACGAGACCTTTTCCTCAACAGCTTCCGAAGGGTTGATGGCGGTCGATTGCTCGTTCTCCATCATGTGGCGCGGCAGAAGATGACGGCGGTTGGACGTGGCATAGAACAGCACATTGTCCGGACGCCCCTCTATGCCGCCATCGAGTGCCGCCTTCAGCGATTTGTAGGCCGTGTCGTCGTGATCGAAAGAGAGGTCGTCGCAGAAGACGATGACGCGTTCGCCGGAAGCTTTCAATATATCCAGCAAGGCGGGCAGGGTGTGGATATCTTCGCGATGCACCTCGACCAGCTTCAAGGGAACGCCGCTTGCGGCGCGCACATCTTCGTGAACGGCCTTGACCAGCGAGGATTTGCCCATGCCGCGTGCGCCCCAGAGCAGCACGTTGTTGGCGGGAAAACCATCGGCAAAACGCAGCGTGTTCTCGTGCAGGATATCGCGCACATGATCGACGCCGCGAATGAGTTTCAGCGCAATGCGGTTCGGACGTGAGACCGGCTGCAGAAAGGAATTGACCGGCGTCCAGACAAAGCAATCCGCCGCATTCCAGTCGTTCACAGCAGGTGCCGGGCCTGCCAACCGTTCCATGGCGACGTTAAGCCGGCGCAGTTCGGCAAGAAGCAGGGTGGCCGTCTCTTCTCGAATCATGGTGTTTCTTCCGCTTATCCGATGTTCATAACGATGTTTTCAACCCGGCCTAGCATGGCGTTTCAGGCCCATAAAGGTTAAGAGGTCCGGAATCGGTACGGCGTGGCTTCTGCATCTGTTGCATTCCCGGCGTTCCCCACTATATTCCGGCGGCTTGAAAGCTGGGGCGGCATACGAGGTCGTGCTGTAATCGTTGAGGAGTTTTATATGTTCATTAGTCAAGCTTTTGCCCAGGACACGGCGGGCGGCGCGTCTGCATTCGGTTCCGGCCTTGAGATGCTTTTCCTGTTTGCACCGCTTATGGTGGTCTGGTACTTTTTCCTCATTCGCCCGCAGCGCGCGCAGATGAAGAAGCGTCAGGAAACGTTGACCAATATTCGCCGTGGCGATCAGGTCGTTCTTGGTGGCGGCATCGTTGGCAAGGTGACCAAGGTCATCGACGACAATGAACTCGAAGTCGAAATCGCCGAAGGCGTGAAAATCCGTGCCGCTCGTGCTTACATTGCCGAAGTGCGCGTGAAGGGCGAAGTGGTCAAGACGGAAGCCGCTTCCTGATCCTGCCGGATAATCGAACGTCCGCTTCCGAATTTGACGGGTTGCGCATCGCGCAACCCCAACCCTGACCGAGATCGAAATGCTTCATTTTTCCCGTTGGAAAACAGTCTTTATCTGGTTGCTTGTGCTGGCAAGCGTCTTCATCGCATCTCCCAACCTGTTTTCGGACAAGCAGCTGGAGGGCATGCCTGCCTGGTACAAGGACAACAAGGTAACGCTCGGTCTCGACCTTCAGGGCGGCTCGCACATCATGCTCAAGATCGAGCGTTCCGACATCGTCAAGGAACGGCTTGAAACGATCGTGGGTGACGTGCGCACGCAGCTTCGCGACGCCAACATCCGCTATTCGGGGCTTACCGGCAACGGCCAGCAGATCCAGGTTCGCATCAGCGATCCCGCTCAATATGAAGCGGCGAAAACCGCGCTTCGCGACCTGACGCAGCCGGTGTCCGCCGGAACGCTGGTCGGCGGTTCCATCACAGAAGTGACGATGAACGACGGCGGCGACAATCTGCTGCGGCTCAACCTGACCGATGAAGGTGTGGATTATCGCCTGTCCTCGGCCGTATCGCAGTCCATCGAAGTCGTGCGCCGCCGCGTTGACGAAGTCGGCACCACCGAACCTCTCATCCAGCGTCAAGGTTCCGACCGCATCATCGTACAGGTGCCGGGCCTCCAGGATCCGCAGCGCCTGAAATCGCTTCTCAACCAGACGGCAAAGCTGTCCTTCCGCATGGTCGATACCACCATGCCGGTGCAGGAAGCGATGAATGGCCGTCCGCCCGCGACCTCAGAGGTTCTTTATTCGCAGGACGATCCGCCGGTTCCCTATCTGGTGGAACGCCGCGCGCTCGTTTCCGGCGACAACCTCGTCGATGCGCAGGCAAGCTTCAACCAGCAGACCAACGAACCCGTCGTCACCTTCCGTTTCGACAGCCGCGGTGCGCAGCGCTTTGCGCAGGCGACGCAGCAGAATGTCGGCAAGCCTTTCGCCATCGTGCTCGACAATCAGGTCATTTCCGCACCTGTCATCCGTGAGCCGATCATCGGCGGTTCGGGACAGATTTCCGGCAGTTTCTCGGTTCAGGGCGCCAACGACCTTGCAGTCCTGTTGCGTGCGGGCGCACTTCCGGCCACGCTGACCGTGGTTGAGGAACGCACCGTCGGTCCGAGCCTTGGTAACGACTCCATTACCGCCGGCCTCACGGCAAGCGCCATCGGCGCCGTCGGCGTCCTCATCTTCATGTTCGTCTTTTATGGCTTCTTCGGCCTGCTTGCGAACATCGCCCTCATCGTCAACGTGGTCATGCTGATCGCCGTTCTCAGTGTGATCGGATCTACGCTCACCTTGCCCGGTATTGCCGGTATCGTCTTGACGATCGGTATGGCGGTGGATTCCAACGTTCTGATCTACGAGCGAATACGCGAAGAGGTGAAGAGCGGAAAACCGCTGATCCAGTCACTGGATAATGGTTTCACACGCGCCTTTGCGACCATTATCGACGCCAACCTGACGACGCTGATCGTTGCAAGCGTGCTGTTCTACATGGGCACGGGTCCGGTCAAGGGCTTTGCCGTGACGCTTGCGGTCGGTATCATCACCACCGTCTTCACGGCCTATACGCTGACGGCCTGGATGTTTGGCTACTGGGTTCGCCGCAGCCGTCCGAAACATCTGCCGAAGGGTGTACGCACCGCCATGTTCGACGGTCGCGACATTCCGTTCATGCGTTATCGCCGTGTGGTTTTCATGATCACCGGTGTGATCATGCTCGCCTGCGTCGGCGGCTTCGTCGCCAAGGGCCTGAACCTCGGCATCGATTTCCAGGGCGGCTCGGTTATCGAAGTGCGCGCCAAGCAGGGTGAGGCCGATCTCGCAGATATTCGCGAGCGTCTGAACCAGCTGAACCTCGGTGAAATCCAGGCACAGAATTTCGGCACGCCGCAGGACGTTCTCATCCGCATTCAGGCGCAGGACGGCGGCGAAAATGCCGAGCAGTCGGCAATCACCCTGGTGCGCGGCGAGTTGCAGGACAAGTATGATTTCCGTCGCGTGGAAGTCGTTGGTCCGGCCGTGTCCGGTGACCTGACCGTGACCTCCACGATCGGCGTTGTGCTCGCCATGGCGGCGATCATGATCTACATCTGGGTTCGCTTCGAGTGGCAGTTTGCGCTGGGTGCGGTCATCTCGATGGTGCACGACGTGGTCTTCACCATCGGCCTGTTCGTCTTCCTGGGTATAGAGTTCAACCTGACCAGTATCGCGGCGATCCTGACGATCATCGGTTATTCGCTGAACGATACGGTGGTCATCTACGACCGTGTCCGTGAAAACCTCCGGCGATACAAGAAGATGCCACTTTCGATGATCATCGACGTCTCGCTGAACCAGACCCTTTCGCGCACGATCCTTACTGGTCTGACCGTGCTTCTGGCACTGCTGGCACTGTATCTGTTCGGTGGCGAGGTCATTCGTTCCTTCACCTTCGCCATGTTGTTCGGCGTCGGTATCGGCGTGTTCTCCTCGGTCTATATCGCGGCTCCGGTGCTGATCGCCTTCAAGCTGCGTCCCGACAGCAAGGATGCGGAAGATGAGAAGGATGAGAAGTCCGGCAATGCCATCGGCGGCAAGCCTGCCGTCTGATGGCCGGCGGGATTGAAATACGCCCGGCCCATTTTCCCGGCCGGGCGCCCATCGATGCCTATGGCAATGGCGGTTTCCGTTTCGCCGACATGTCGCACCGCGGCTCTCTCCTGTTGTTGCCTTCCGGCATTCACGGCTGGAGCCCGGTTGATGTGAAAGAATTGACGCTTGAGCATTTCGACAAGGTTCTGGCTGATGCGCAGGATATCGAGGTGCTTTTGATCGGCACGGGTGATGGCATGCGGGTCTTGCCGAAGGAATTGCGCGAAGCCTTCAGGCAAGCGGGCATTTCGGTCGATCCGATGAGCACGGGTGCTGCCGTTCGCACCTATAATATCATGCTTTCGGAATCGCGCGCCGTGGCTGCGGCGCTGATTGCCGTCGAAGGCTGACAGGACGTTTCGCGCGGGGAAACATGGCACCCACAGAGAATCTAGACGTCTGCCTCGCGACGCTGCGCGACACCGATCGCGACCGCTATCTCGCGTGCCTTCTGTCTCCGGCCGACAAGCGCGCAGCGCTTGCCGCGCTTTACGCCTTCAATGCCGAAATTGCCCGAATCCGCGATTCCGTGCGCGAGGCGCTGCCTGGCGAAGTTCGTATGCAATGGTGGCGCGATCTCCTTGATGGCAATGCGCATGGGGACAGCCAGTCTCACCCCGTTGCTGCCGCTCTTTCGTTGGCGATCGAGCAACATCGCCTGCCGCGACCGGTTCTTGCCAATATGATCGAGGCGCGCATCTTCGATCTTTATGACGATCTGTTCGTGGATCGTAACGCGCTCGAAGGCTATGCGGGGGAGACCGCCTCGGCACTGATCCAGCTGGCGAGCCTTGTGCTTTCGCCGGAAGACACTCCAGCAAGTGCGGAAGCTGCGGGACATGCGGGGGTTGCGCAGGCCATGGCCGGCATTCTAATGCTGATGCCGCTGCACCGTCGTCGTGGGCAGGTCTATATCCCTGCGGATATGCTCGCGGCTGCTGGGCTTGATCGCGAGACGTTTCTGGAAGGCGACGACAAACAACGCATCGGCATCGCCATCGAGATTTTTGCAACGCACGCGCTTGATCACATCGAGAAGGCGAGACGCGCCAAGATGTCCCGGAATGTCTTTGCGGCCTATCTTCCCGTTGCCTTGTCCGGCCCGGTCATCGCCGCTGCCAGAAAGGCGGGAGCGGGCGTGTTTGAAGGCGAAGTGCAACTGTCGCAGCTTCGCCGGCAATGGCTGCTGGCAAAGGCGTCTTTCCTCAAGCGTTTCTGATTGCTCGACCTGCACATCGCGCAGACAGATCGGAGCAATTTTCGCGTCGAGGCCGGAGAGCCACACTTCACGCAAGCCTCGGTGTTTAAGAGCTTGAGCCGGGTTCGCATCGTTTCGATTCGCGAATCGCGATGTTTCGGTGCTGAGGGAGCCTTCCCGCATGAATATGGCGGTCTGGATAATCGTTTTCGTGCTGCTTGCGGTCTTCGCTGTTTATGCCTGGCGCATGACACGGGCAACGGATGAGGACAATAACCACGATGTGGGGCAGGCGATCATGGATTTTGCCCGCGCGTTTCCCACCGAGGCGATCAGAAGCCTGCATATGACGGTGGATGGCGGCGCAGCCTTCGTGCGGCTGCACGACAACAAGGCCGGCTTCATGCGCAATATGGGATCCCATTATGTGTGCCTGATGATCGATCCCGAGCGGATAAGGGTCGAGAGTCTGGAAAGCGGTGACGGTTTCGTCGTCACGTTTTTCGATACGCCGAAATATAGCGGCTCATACCGCTTCAAATCCGCCGGAGAGGCCGCCGAGGTTTCGCTGTGGCTGCTCGGTAGCCTTGTGGAGGCGCAGGACCATCACGACGAAGGACCGCAGCCCTCGGGCGCCTGAAAGCGTTCTGGGCGTCATTGTCCGTCGAGCGGCGGGTTCGCTTCCGTCTGCACACGCTCGCGCCAGATGATGAAAAGGCCGGATGCGACGATGATGAGGATGCCGAGCCATTTCGATGGCGTCGGAAAATCCGAAAACAGCGCATAACCGAGAACCGTCGCCGAGATGATTTCGAAATACTGGAATGGTGCCAGAAGCGACAGCGGCGCCAGCCTGAAGGCTCTGACGATCAGGAGATGCATATAGCCGGATATCGACCCTAACAGGATGAGCAGGGTGAGGGTGAAGCCGGATTGCGGAAGCGAGATCGCGAAATCCTTGTCACCGTAGGCGTCGCCGACCAGAAGGGCTGCCGCCATGAACACCGTGCCGGCAATGCCGGACATGGTCTGCATGACAAGCGGACTGTCGGCATCGCCGATAGCGCGGTTAAGGAACAGGTAGAGCGTGTAGAGAAATGCGCAGGCGACCGGCAGGAGCGATGTCCAGCCGAAAATCTCAAAACTCGGCTGAATGACGATCAGAGCGCCGCCGAAACCCACCGCAATCGCTGTCCAGCGTTTCCAGCCGACCCTGTCGCCAAGGAAGAGGGCCGACATCATCGTCAGCATGAATGGCTCGACGAAATAGATGGCAAAGACATCGGCAAGTGGCATGTATTTGACGGCGGCGAAGAACATCAGGCTGGCACTCGCATGCAGCACGCCGCGCAGGCAGTTCATCCACGGTCGTCTGGCGCTGAACAGCGCTTTGGGTGAGACCAGCAGCAGCAGGGGCAGGGTGCACAGAAGCTGGAAAAAGAAGCGGTAGAAGGTGACCTGCGCCGGTGACATTCCGCCGCTCACCGCCATGTATTTGGCGATGGCATCCATGACGGGCAGCACGAACATGCAGCCCGCCATGATCATCATGCCCTTGGCGACATCGTTCAAACCGGTCTGGTTGGTCATGGTAGGGCTGCGCTTTCAACCAAAAGGTCCGACGAGGAAACGGGAGCGCCAGAGGGCGCTCCCCCCTCGACGAGGTCAGGCGGCCTTCTGGCGTGGCAGGCTCTTCATATCAATGACGAAGCGATAACGCACATCGCTTTTTATCATGCGTTCATAAGCCTCATTGATCTGATCGATATTGATCATCTCGATTTCGGCGGCGATGCCTTTTTCGGCGCAGAAATCCAGCATTTCCTGGGTTTCGGGAATGCCGCCAATCATCGAACCGGCGAAGGTCTTGCGGCCGGGGATGAGGCTGAATGCGTGCACCGATAGCGGCTTCTCAGGCGCTCCGACCTGCACCAGTGCGCCATCCCGCTTCAGCAACGCAAGATAGGCGTTGATGTCGTGGTCGGCGGCAACCGCGTCGATGATAAGATCGAGGCTGGAAGCCGCTTTCTTCATCTGGTCGGCATCGCGTGAAACGATCACCTCATGGGCACCGAGCTTTTTCGCGTCTTCTGCCTTGCCGGGGGAGGTGGTGATCATCACGACCGTGGCGCCCATGGCATTGGCGATCTTGACTGCCATATGGCCGAGGCCACCGAGACCGACGACGCCGATGCGCTTGCCGGGACCTGCATTCCAGTGCCGCAGCGGCGAATAGGTGGTTATGCCGGCGCAGAGCAGGGGTGCTGCGGCTGCTGGATCGAGCCCTTCGGGGATCCGCAGCACATAGCGATCATCGACGACCACATGGGCAGAATAACCACCAAGCGTATGTGCGCCGCCGCCCATGGCCTTGTCAGGCGAGTTATAGGTGCCGGTCATGCCGTTTTCGCAATATTGCTCCAGCCCTTCGGCGCAGCTTGCGCATTCACGGCAGCTGTCGACGATACAGCCGACGCCGACGCGGTCACCCGCCTTGAATTTCGTGACCTGCGCGCCCACCCGACCGACGCGGCCGATGATTTCGTGGCCGGGGACGCAGGGGTAGAGAGAACCCGGCCATTCGCTGCGGGCCGTATGGATATCGGAGTGGCAGACGCCACAGAACTCGATTTCGATTTCGACATCGCGCGGGCCGGGATCGCGACGCTTGATGGTCGCGAGCTTCATCGGCGAAGAACCGTCATCGCAGGCATAGGCTGACGTTGTGAACATGGTCGTTCCTCCTCTTTTGGTGATCGATATTGCATGCACTGGCAGGCGATAAAAAAGTTGCGGCGGGTTTCAGCCGCCGGAGCCGGCTTCGGGCACTGCCGGGCCAAAGACCTCCTCAAAGGCTTCTCGCAGCAGAACATCGACATCGCCGATCATAACCGGCAATCCAAGATCGACAAGGCTGGTCACGCCATAGGCGCTGATGCCGCAGGGAACGATGCCGGAAAAATGCGCGAGGTCGGGATCGACATTGATCGACAGCCCGTGAAAGCTCACCCATTTGCGCAACCGGATGCCGAGCGCGGCGATCTTGTCCTCGGCCATGCTACCATCGGGAAGCAGGGGTTTTTCCGGACGCCTGACCCAGACACCAACCCGGTCTTCGCGCCGTTCGCCACGGACATTCATCTTGTCGAGCGTGCGGATAATGACATTCTCCAGCGCGGCAACATAGGCGCGGACATCCTGGCGCCGGCGTTTCAGGTCGAGCATGACGTAAACGACGCGCTGTCCCGGCCCGTGATAGGTATATTCGCCACCGCGACCGGTGGCGAAGACCGGAAAACGCTCCGGCTCGATGAGGTCGGCAACATCGGCACTGGTGCCTGCCGTGTAGAGTGGCGGGTGCTCCAGAAGCCACACGAGTTCGTCGGCCTCGCCATTGGCTATGGCGGCGACTTCGCGTTCCATCTCTTCTATAGCCAGTTCGTAAGGCACGAGACCTTCCGAGATTCGCCAGCGAACAGGCGGCGAGCCGGGAACGGGCAGCATATTTGTCTCGATATCCGTGCGTGTGAGCATGAAAAAGTCCTTTCCACAGCCTTCTCGCAAAATGATGAGAAGGCTGCAACCCCAGCATTTCCGGGCTTCCTGCATATAGGGTGGGCCGGGCCGATTTTTAATTTCAAAAAACTGTCACGACGCTCTTGTGCACCCAAAATCCTTTTGCTACATGCACCCCCGTCGGCGCAAGTCGACGCCTACCACGATGCGGTCGTGGCGGAATTGGTAGACGCGCAGCGTTGAGGTCGCTGTGGGGCAACCCGTGGAAGTTCGAGTCTTCTCGACCGCACCAAAGAAACCCGCTTCGGCGGGTTTTTTCTTTTTCTGCCAATTGTTTGGCTTTGCTCCTCCCCAAAAAAGAAGAAGCAGTTACGTCGATTAGATACGCCTCGGGCGACTTCGACTTGTTTCGTCTCGGCAGCCCGGGCTGTAAAATTTCAGGGCGTCAGATTATCGATCTTGCCGCCATTCGGATGAGATGTTTGCGGCTTAGCGTCTCCCCGCGCGATTGCCGTCACCGACCCGGTAGGGGTCGCCATCCATGACCTGGTCCATCCGCCATTCGTTTCCGCGATAAGGGCTTTGCCACGTCTGGCAGCCAGCTAGAAAGACAGTTGCCGACAGCAACCCAAAAGTAAGAGCGGTTCGCAGCATATGAGCATCCTTCGAAATTTCATCATGCAGTCATGTAGGTGCAAGCGGTTGGCTTTGCGACGCTTTTTTTGGAAATTATCGTGCTTTCGAAACCGGCATCCGGATCAGGCGCCATTAAATTTCGGTGGATATCGATACACGTTGTAGTAGCCGGTTAAATACCCCCTCAAAACAAGGGGTGGAATATTAGAGGTCTGATGTTAGCGTTTGTCAGAAAAAAAGGTCTGGAGGTTTTCGTGCAGGGGGACAAGGCGGATTCAGACAATGCGCTCGGCTATTATATGTGGAGCATTTCCGACAATAGGTTGATCATGGACACCGTCACCGCGGAGTGTCATGGCTTTTCCGAAGCGGTGGCATCGCGAGGTGTGTCGATTGAGGATATTCTCGAAAGAATAGATGTGGAAATGCGCGATCAGGTGGCGCGGGCAATTTTCGAAAGCATCACTACCGGCGTGTTTTTCGACCAGCGTTACAAGGTGCATCTGCCAGATGGTTCCATCCGCTGGATCGTGGCGAAGGGCAGGGCGATTTTCGATGCTGAAAATACGCCGTTTCTTGGTCTCGGCAGCGTTCGCGATATCACTCTCAAAAAAACCTACCAGTTCGAGCCGCGCCAATAGCTATCGAGTGTCATGAAAAATGGCGCAAAAAAGAGGCGGCTTTCGCCGCCTTTTTCTGTTCGCACGCTACCGGGATATCAGAAGACGGCGAGATATTTCAGCAGCGAAATAATGCCGATGATGATGACGATGACTTGCGCGATCTGTTTCGCGCCGCCGCCGACGGGCAGTCGTGCGATGAGCCACAAGACGAGCACGATCACCAGGAAGGTGATCAGAATGCTGACGAGCGTAGATGTAACCATAGGTCCCAGCTCCCTGTATAATAAAGGTTCAACGGTCGTTCACCGTTGTGTGAGTAAAAAGCGCCAGACAGGTTTTGGTTCCATGCGATTGGTTGCACGCGATTAAATTAGGAATATTAGAATGATAGATGGTGGAAAGGTGAAGTTAAGGCCGGTTGGCGCCACCGCCAAGGTCGGGCGGCTTGGTCGCCCACTGATTTCGACAGTGACCGGCGGCGCCCTGGAAATTGTGACGGGTGTCTCTGAACCGGGCTTCAATCCGATCGACCTCCTTTATTCGTCGCTTGCGGCATGCCTGGCGCTCAGCGCCCGGATTGCGGCGAGCCGCATGGGGTTACTGGACGGCTTCGAGAGCGTGCTCGTTGACGTTTCCGGTGAGAAATCGGCGCAGGAGCCCTATCGCATCATCCGTTTCGATATCAGGATGGAGATTGCCGGGAGTTTCGATGAGGCGACGCGCGCCGCAATTGCCCATGCGGCCGAAGATATCTGCACCGTCAGCAACACTTTGAAGGGCGACGCGGACTTTGCTCTTTCGATCGCTAGCTGATCGTCACGGCTTTCGGGATTTTTCCCATTTCTTCACAAGCCGGTCGCGTTTCAGCTTCGACAGGCGCTTCAGCCAGAACACACCATCCAGCTGGTCGATCTCGTGCTGGATGCAGATGGCGTGAAATCCCTTGGCGCTCTCTCGATGTTCCACGCCCGCTACGTCCTGAAACCTCACCTCGACCTCAGACGGACGTTCCACCTCCTCGGTGAAGCCCGGCATTGAGACGCTGCCTTCCACATGCCGCATGGTCTGCGCGGAGTGACTGACGATTTCGGGATTGATGTATGTCAACACGGTTCCCGGCGTCAGCTCAAGCACGAAGACGCGCTGTTTTACACCGATGTGAGCCGCGGTGATGCCGACGCCGGGGGCGGCGCGCATGGTGTCGATCAGGTCCGTGACCAGATTTTGCAGGTGGTCGTCAAAAACAGTGACCGGCGCGCAAATCTCGGAAAGGCCGGCATGGGGGTAGGACAGGATCGGCCTGATTGCCAAGGAATGCTCCGTTCGTTTCAGGTTTGAGAGGATAGCACGGCGAGCGCCTGTCCTTCCGCTGTGACCTCCAGCCAACTGCGCTGGGTGCGGGCGTCGCGTTTCGTCACCCGCACAAAGCGCGGTGACAGGGCGGAGATTTCGCGCAGGACGAGGGCATGCGCAAGTCCCAGCCGATTGGCGATGCTGCGGCTGTCGGTGGCGATATCCATATTGATGGCAAGAAGGATCGCCGCGCACGTGGCCGAAAGCGCCTGCGACGATCCTTGCACGATCTGCTCCACCGCTGCCATGAAAGCCGCTGCAGATTGTTCCTCACCCATCAAGCCATCCTGTTCAAGAGGCGGAACCGGCAAGCAGGCGGAAGGAGACGAGTACCGATTTCGACGTTGGCGTGAAGCTGCCTTCGCCATAGCTTGACAGCGGCACCAGCACGTTCAGTTCGGGATAATATCCGCCGACACTGCCGCGCGGAATATTGTAGGGGACCAACCGGAAATTTTGGGCGATCCGCTCCACGCCATCGCCATATTCGCCGATGACATCGACCCGCTGGCGGGAGTGGGCGCCCAGCGCCTCCATATCCGCAGGATTCATGAAGATGACCTGGCGTTCGCCATAAACGCCGCGATAACGGTCGTCCATGCCGTAAATCGTGGTGTTGTATTGGTCGTGGCTGCGGAATGTCTGCAGCACGAAAAGATTGTCGCCCGTGAGCGCCTGCTGATGCTCAGTCTGTTCGGGAAGCGGGCCGCTATAAAAGACGGCCTTTTTTGCCGGCGTGTTCCATTCCCGTTCGGAGGCCGTGTTGCGCAGGCGAAAACCGCGCGGCACGCGGACGCGTTCGTTGAAATTGTCGAAACCGGGGATGACCCGCTCGATCATGTCTCGGATGAGATCGTAATCCTCGGCAAGCGCTTTCCAGTCGACCTGCGCATTGCCAAGGGTCGCTTGCGCAATGCCGGCAACGATGGCGACTTCGGAGCGTAGTTCCTCCGAGGCAGGCGGATTGATGCCGCCGGAACCATGCACCATGCTCATGGAATCCTCGACCGTGACGATCTGCGGCTTGCCCGCAGAATTACGGTCGATTTCCGTTCGGCCAAGGCAGGGCAGCACGAAGGAGATTTCGCCCGGCACCAGATGCGAATGGTTGAGCTTGGTGGCGATATTGACCGTCAGTTTCTGATTTTCAAAAGCCTTGACGATCAGCGGACTGTCGGGCGTTGCCCGCATGAAGTTGCCGCCGAGCGCGATGAAGGTTTGCGCCTCGCCAGCCAGCATGGCGGCTACTGCTTCGACGGTGTTGTGGCCGGGTTTGCGCGGCATGGCGACGCCGAGTTCTTTTTCCAGTGCGTCTAGCAGCGCCGGCGGCGCTTTTTCATCGATACCGACCGTGCGATCACCCTGAACGTTGGAATGGCCGCGTACCGGGCAAAGACCGGCACCGGGGCGGCCGATATTGCCGCGCAGCAACATGAAGTTGGTGATTTCGCGAACCATGATGACAGAGTGGCGATGCTGGGTGACGCCCATGGCCCAGGTGGCGATGACGGAGCCGGCATTCATGTAGATGCAGGCGGCTTCTTCGATTTCTGCGCGGGTGAGGCCGGACTGGTCGAGAATGCTTTCCCAGCTGGTTGCCTCGACGGCATCACGATAAGCCTCGAACTCGACCGCATGTTCGGCGATGAAGTCGTAATCGATGATGGCAGATTCTCCGGCAGTCCTTGCGGCGTCGTCGGCTGCAAAGATCGCCTTGCTCATGCCGCGCACCACCGCCATGTCGCCGCCTTGCCGGGGCTGGTAATAATTCGTGGCGATCTTGGTGTTGCCGCCGGTGATCATCTCGATCTTGTCCTGCGGATCGGCGAAGCGCTCCAGCCCCTTTTCCTTGATTGGATTGAGGACGACGATTTTCGCGCCGCGAAGCGCTGCCCGGCGCAGGTCGCCCAGCATGCGCGGGTGGTTCGTGCCGGGATTTTGGCCAATTACGAAGATCGCGTCTGCCTGCTCGAAGTCTTCCAGGAGCACCGTGCCCTTGCCGACGCCGATCGAGGCTTTCAGGCCGACACCGCTTGCCTCGTGGCACATGTTGGAGCAGTCGGGAAAATTGTTCGTGCCGTAAAGCCGAACCATCAATTGATAGATGAAGGCTGCCTCGTTGGAGGCGCGGCCGGATGTGTAGAATTCCGCCCGGTCCGGGCTGTCGAGGCTGTTGAGAACGCCGCCGATTTCGGCAAAGGCGTCGTCCCAGGAGACCGGTAGATATTTGTCGCTCGCCCGGTCGTAACGCATCGGGTGGGTGAGGCGGCCCTGATTTTCCAGATCGTAGTCAGACCAGCCGCGCAGTTCGGAGACGGTGCGGGTGGCGAAAAAATCCGGCGGCACCCGGGCTTCCGTCGCTTCCCAAGCGACCGCCTTGACGCCGTTTTCGCAGAATTCGAAGGAAGAGCCATGCTCCGGATCGCCCCATGCACAGCCCGGGCAATCGAATCCATCCGGCTGGTTTGCCTTCAGCAGCGTGCGTGCGCCGGAAATCGGCGCGCCGGATTCCATCAGCCGTTTGCCAACGCTTTTAAGCGCGCCCCAGCCACCTGCGGCGGCGGAAGCCTTGCCGATGAAATCTGTCTTGCTCATTGTCGTGATTTTCCTGAAATTTTCCTGGCCGCCCAGGGATACTTACCGTTTGGCAACGGCCAATCATATATAAAAAAAGCTCTTTCAGAATCGTCTATGGGCGACATATGTCAATCTCTATCTTACCGGTTCCGACGGAACGGCAAGGGCTTTCCGGACGTTAGGCGGATTGAGGTGCACTGCCTGCCGCTGCATCATCATGGAGTGCTGCGCTCTTCGATCATGGTCTTGCGAAAGGGCGCTCCATGCCATTTTCGTCGCAGTTCCTAAGCCCGTTGTTTTTCACCTATCCGGTTGTTGACAATATACTTTTTAACGCCATTCTGCCTGCAAATTCGTGCACTGCGGCATTTAAAGAAGGGGACGCCAGATGACAGACCGTGACGACGATCTTCTCGCGCCCGAAGAGTCGAAACCGACAGAGGCACCCTCCGATATCTACGCCGAGGACGGCTCTGTCCGCTCCGACTTTCTGGCGATGGTGGGGGCAGCGATTGCCGACCGCGATCTGCTTTTCCTGCGCAAGAATGTGGCGCGGCTGCATGAGTCTGAACTCGGCGACGTGCTGGAGTCGATCATGCCGGAGCAGCGCCACGCGCTCGTGCGGTTGCTGGGTTCCGATTTTGACATGACGGCGCTGACCGAGGTGGATGAAGGCATCCGTCTCGATATCGTCGACCAGATGTCGAATGAGCAGATCGCTGCCGGTATCGGCGAACTGGATTCGGACGACGCCGTCTACATTCTCGAGGATCTCGACGACGAGGACCGCGAGGACATCCTCTCGCAACTCCCGTTCACCGAACGGGTGCGGCTGATGCGGGCGCTGGATTATCCGGAAAGCTCTGCCGGCCGTCGCATGCAGACGGAATTCGTTGCCGTGCCGCCGTTCTGGACCGTGGGACAGACCATTGATTATCTGCGTGAGGAGGAGGAGTTACCGGATTCCTTCACGCAGATCTTCGTCATCGACCCCACGTTCAAGCTTGTCGGCGCTCTCGATCTCGACAAGGTGCTGCGCGCCAAGCGTCAGGTGAAGATCGAAACGATCATGCACGAGACCAACCACTCCATTCCGGCCGAAATGGACCAGGAAGAAGCGGCGCAACTTTTCGAACAATACGACCTTCTATCCGCCGCCGTGGTGGACAATAACGGCCGTCTGGTTGGCGTGCTCACCATCGATGACGTGGTCGACGTCATTCAGGAAGAAGCCGAAGAGGATTTGCTGCGGCTTGGCGGTGTGGGTGACGAAGAACTGTCTGACAGCATCACCAGCACCTCGCGCTCGCGTGTGCCGTGGCTTGCGGTCAACCTCCTTACCGCCTTTCTGTCTGCCTCCGTCATCAGCCTTTTCGATGCGACGATCCAGCAGATCATTGCGCTGGCGATTTTGATGCCGACGGTTGCCGGGATGGGCGGCAATGCCGGATCGCAGACCATGACCGTGTCCGTGCGGGCGCTGGCTACCAAAAGCCTAGATATTCACAACGCTGCCCGCATTATCAGGCGTGAAGCGGGCGTTGGCATCCTGAACGGGTTGTTGTTCGGCTGTGCCATCGGCATCGTTGCAGGCGTGTGGTTCCAGGATGTCCATATCGGCGGCATCATTGCTGCCGCCATGTGTCTCAACATGCTGGCGGCGGCGCTGGCAGGCATTCTCATTCCGCTGGTTCTCGACAGGTTCGGGGCAGACCCCGCCGTTTCCTCTGCTGTCTTCGTGACGGCGGTAACGGACATTGTCGGCTTTTTTTCGTTTCTGGGCATCGCTACCTGGTGGTACGGTATTTCGGGATAGGCCAGAACAGGCGAAAGCGGCAGGAAAAATTGACTTTTACGTGAAGGTCAAATAATAATTGTCCGGTTATGAATCGGATAGGCCCTTGGACAAGTATTATAGCATAACCGAACTGACGCGCGAATTCGGTGTTTCCACCCGCACCTTGCGATTTTACGAGGATGAGGGCCTCATTCACCCTGAGCGACGCGGGCGTACGAGGCTTTTCAGGTCTGCGGATCGGCGTCTCATTCAGGAAATCCTGCGCGGCCGCCGTATCGGTTTCACGATCGCAGAAATTCGCGAGATCATTCACGTCTACAAGGAGCCGCCGGGCGAATCAGGCCAGCTTGTGCTTCTGATGAAGAAGGTCGATGAGAAGCGCGCCGATCTCAGGCAAAAGCGCAAGGACATCGAAGAGACGCTGGCTGAACTCGACAATGTCGAAGAGGCCTGCCTTACGCGCCTTGCCGAAATCGGCGTAGGGACCTGATGCAGGTTTCCCGCCGTCGCGCTTGACGTGATGGCCCTAGATTTCCCGCGGAGAGGAAAACCTCTCACTTCGTCATGCTTTTGATTTTACGCGACGTGGATAGATCCTCGAGTCAAGCCCGAGGATGACGCAGAGCGTGGATTGATGTGTGTCGTCCTTTATTGCGCCTCAACCGTGCACTGTTGCGCCACGTCGCTGACCTTCGTCTGCTGCTCCGCGCTGAGCTTGCCTTCCATCATGATGTCAAACAGGCTTTCTGCCTGCAGCTTTTCAAGCGTGCAGCCGCAGAAACGTTGGCACAATTCCTGGCCGTTAGCCTGCTGGACGCAGCTTTTTTCACAGCTCGATTTGTAAAGCTCCACCTGGTCGACAGGAGGAGGCGGTGCCACAAGTGATACCGCGTAGACGAGGCCAATCAGCGCCGGCTGATGAATGAGGTAAAAGGCAAGGCTGTGACGGCCCGCTGTTGCTATCAGATTGCGGGGGGAGCTTGGGTTGCGAAAACGGTCCAGCCAGCTGCGCGGTGTGACGAATTGCGAAACCGCAAGTCCGGCAAGAAAGGGCGCGAGCCACGGTAAGAGCGGCACATAATCGTTCGAGCGCGGCGGCATGGTGGAGAAACCGACCCATGCCAGCCATTTGCTGTTGAAAAAATCCGACTGGACGTAGTGCGGCAACGCAAAGGCAAGAGCCGCGAAAAGCAGCGTCACCAGCGGGGGTGCCCGCAGGAACAGCAGCCCGACAAGGCTTGCAGCGGCTATGTTGTGCAGGATTCCGAAAAAGATGAAGCTATCCGGAAAGGCGACATAGGTAGCGATGGTGATGAGCAGCGCCGAGCCCGCCACCATTGCAAAACGCTTGCTGAAGGACGGCCAGTTTATGGCTTTGCCATGGGCGAGAAACAGGCTGAAACCGGCGAGGAACAGGAACGAGCTTGCAATGGCGCGCGCATAAAGCTTCCACAGGCCGGTGGTTGCCGTACCCGGCTCCAGATAGCCGAAATACTCCAGATTCCACGTGAAGTGATAAGACGCCATGGCGATGAGCGCCAGCCCGCGCAGTGTATCGAGACCGCCCATGCGGCCTTTGCGGCGGGTGTCGATTGCAGCTGTTTCTGTTTCCATAATTCCCGCTGTTTCAGCTGTCTGAAGCCGTTGTCTACTCAAGGGCTTGGCCCGTGAAGTAAGGCTATTTCAAGGCCCGGGCCTGTCCATGATGGCGCGGCGTGCCTCGGAGAAGAACTGGCGGCGCAACAGCGCCACTATGATGATGACCGTGCTTGCGATGAAGACATAGGGGCTGATGAACCAGCCGAGATAACCGATCGACAGGAAGATCGTCCGCAGCCCATCATTGAAGTTCTTAGCAGCGATGATGTTCATCTTTATGACGTTTTCAGCGGCACGCTCGGCAGCGTCGCGATCCGCGTTGACATCATGGACCATGGGTATGGCACCGAACAGGATCGTGCAATAATTGAACAGGCGGTAGGACCAGCCGAACTTGAAAAACGAGTAGCCGAAAAGGCAGGTTAGCCCCATGACCTTCAGTTCAAAGGCCGTGCGCCCGGCATACTGCACGAAGGGCAGGTCGCGAAACACGGTTTCGACCCGATCTGTCGCCCCCAGAAGAGCAAAGCAGCCGCCGATGGCAAAGATCGAGGTAGACGCGAAAAAAGCGGTACCATTCTGCAAACCCGCCATGATCTGCGTGTCGATCATCTTCAAGTCGCGTTTGAGAGAATTGTAAATCCAGTCGCGTCGACGCTCCGCCATCGCCTGATTGAGGCTGGTTCGCGAAAACAGCGTCGTTCCCGTCGTGAGGTGGGTATAGGTGGCCCATAACACGATAAAAACGACGATCGAGATATAGTCCATGACGGTCATCACGGGCAGGTCACCTTGCTGTTTGCGAATCTTCGCGGCCATATTGATTTGAAGGCCATGGCAAGGCAATGGCAGTGGCCTCCATGGGCAAACATTCTCCCGCCGCGTTGCAGCTTCGTCATTTCGTTTTCTGCTAACGTTCCGGTAACCAAGTGGCTTTATCAATCCCGTCGCGGACGGAAAGGTCTGCCGGTTCCGGGTCAAGGTTTTGCGTACCGGTTCCGCTTGATTTTTCGTAGACACCGCGCGCCGATTGACAGAATGACCGTTCGCACCTAGCTTTTTGTCAGGACCGGTGTTTCCGGCATCCGGAGTTGCCAAGGCTGTCAATGTCCCGCATCGTGCGGACAGGTTTTGTCGTCTCCGACCCGGTATCATCGGCAGTCCGGCGTGAGTAACCGGGGGACGCCTTTTTCTACGAATCGTTCCCTTCATGTACGGCTGTCTCTGGCTTGCGACACCGCAATGATGCCGGTCCGTCTTATTCTTTTCTTCCAGGTTCTTTATGACAGATAAAAACCGCTCCGTTTTCATTCTAGGCGGCGCGCGCTCCGGCAAGTCCCGTTTTGCCGAGGACCTTGCGGGCAAAGCCGACGGGCGCCTGCATTATCTGGCCACCGGCCGGGCATGGGATGACGAGATGCGCGATCGCATCGACCATCATCGGGCCCGGCGCGGCGAGGAGTGGACGACACACGAGGCGCCCGTTGATATCGCTGCCGTGCTCGCACGGCTGGATGCGCCGGACAATGTCATCCTGATCGACTGCCTGACATTGTGGCTCACCAATCTGATGATGGAGAACGCCGATATCGAGACGGCGTTCGCCACGCTGGCAGCGGCAATCGCGTCCACCAAGGCGAAACTGATTCTCGTCTCTAACGAGGTCGGCCTTGGCATTGTGCCGGAAAACCGCATGGCGCGCGAATTCCGCGATCACGCCGGAAGGTTACACCAGCGCGTCGCGGCCATCGTCGATGAAGTCTATTTCGTCGCAGCCGGGCTGCCGCTGAAAATGAAGGGCTGACGCAAGCCCTATAAAGCCGGTGTCGCGCGTCGGCGTCCGTTCTTTCAGTTTCTACGTACCTCTTATCGCCAAATCCCGGCTCGGTTTTGCCGGTGCTGCGACAGCTTCTCTTTCTTGATCTGGATCAAGGTGGCTTCCCCACGCCGGTGGCAATGCTCCAACCGATGCAAAGGCCCGTTTCCGCTTCGTAAAGCGCGCGCCAAGCCTTTCGTCGGTCTGCTTGCACGTTGGGGGAAACCAACAATGAATTACACGTTAGAAACCGCGATCGTGGCCCTTGGGGCTTTTCTCGCGCTGCTCGGGGCTGCTTTCGCTCACGACAGTCTTTTCGCCGCCCATATGTGGGTGCTGTTCTTTACGCTTCTGGTCAGCACGGTGCTTCTGCTGCGCCGTGTTTCTTTCGCGCCTGTCGATCAGGCCGCGCGCGCCCGGCTGAAATCCGAATATTTCGATGAGGTCGTGAAATACGGCGTCGTCGCTACCGTGTTCTGGGGCGTGGTCGGGTTTCTGGTCGGGGTCGTGGTGGCGCTTCAGCTTGCCTTTCCCGATCTCAACATCGCGCCCTATTTCAATTTCGGCCGGATGCGGCCGCTGCACACCTCCGCGGTGATCTTCGCTTTCGGGGGAAATGCGCTGATTGCCACGTCATTTTACGTGGTGCAGAGAACCTGTCGCTTGCGCCTGTTCGGCGGCAATCTGGGCTGGTTCGTATTTTGGGGCTACAACCTCTTCATCGTCATGGCTGCCACTGGCTATCTGCTTGGTATCACGCAGGGCCGCGAATATGCCGAGCCGGAATGGTATGTCGATATCTGGCTGACGATCGTCTGGGTCGCCTATCTCCTTGCATTTCTCGGCACGATCCTCACGCGCAAGGAGCCGCATATCTATGTGGCAAACTGGTTCTATCTGAGCTTCATCGTGACGATCGCCATGCTGCATATCGTCAACAACCTCGCCATTCCGGTGTCGTTCCTCGGCGTCAAGAGCTACTCCGCTTTCTCGGGCGTGCAGGATGCGCTGACGCAATGGTGGTACGGCCATAACGCCGTCGGCTTTTTCCTCACCGCCGGCTTCCTCGGCATGATGTATTATTTCATTCCCAAGCAGGTGAACCGCCCGGTCTATTCCTACCGCCTGTCGATCATCCACTTCTGGGCTTTGATCTTCATGTATATCTGGGCCGGTCCGCACCATCTGCACTATACGGCGTTGCCGGACTGGGCGCAGACGCTCGGCATGGTGTTCTCGATCATGCTGTGGATGCCGTCCTGGGGCGGCATGATCAACGGCCTGATGACGCTATCGGGCGCCTGGGACAAGATCCGCACCGATCCCATCGTGCGTATGATGGTAATGGCGGTGGCCTTCTACGGCATGGCGACCTTCGAGGGTCCGATGATGTCGATCAAGGCTGTCAACTCGCTCAGCCACTATACCGACTGGACCATCGGCCACGTGCATTCCGGCGCTCTCGGCTGGAACGGCATGATCACCTTCGGTGCCATCTATTATCTGACGCCGAAACTGTGGGGCAGGGATCGTCTCTACAGCCTGCAACTGGTCAACTGGCACTTCTGGCTCGCCACGATCGGCATCGTCATCTACGCCGCCGTGATGTGGGTGGCCGGCATCCAGCAGGCCTTGATGTGGCGCGAATACGATACGCAGGGCTTCCTCGTCTATTCCTTCGCGGAATCGGTCGCAGCGCTGTTCCCCTATTACGTGATGCGTGCGCTGGGTGGCCTGATGTTCCTCAGTGGCGCGCTGATCATGGCCTACAACGTCACCATGACCATCCTCGGTCGTCAACGCGAGGAGGGCGTCCGAAATGACGCCGCACCTTCGCTGCAGCCCGCTGAATAAGGAGGGGCCGATGTCCATACTCGACAAACACGGCGTCATCGAACGCAACGCCACTCTGCTTCTGGTCGGTTCGCTGCTCGTCGTCTCAATCGGCGGTATCGTGGAAATCGCGCCGCTTTTCTATCTCGAAAACACTATCGAGAAGGTGGAGGGCATGCGGCCCTACTCGCCGCTCGAACTGGCCGGGCGCAACATCTACATCCGAGAGGGATGTTATGTCTGCCACAGCCAGATGATCCGGCCGTTCCGCGACGAGGTGGAGCGTTACGGGCACTATAGCCTGGCGGCGGAATCCATGTACGACCACCCGTTCCAGTGGGGTTCCAAGCGCACGGGGCCGGACCTCGCACGCGTAGGCGACCGCTATTCGAATGAATGGCACGTGCAGCATCTGGCCGATCCGCGCTCCGTCGTGCCGGAATCGATCATGCCGTCCTACGCGTTCCTTAAAACCACGCCGTTGAAGATTACGGATATCTCCATGGAGCTGAAGGCTAACCGCGCCGTTGGCGTGCCCTATAGCGACGAGATGATCGAGAAATCAGCGGCTGATCTTCAAGCGCAGGCCGATCCGAACGCCGATACGACCGAGCTTCTGGCGCGTTACCCGAAAGCGAAAGTCGGCGATTTCGATGGCGATCCAGCCAAGCTTACCGAAATGGATGCGCTGGTTGCCTATCTGCAGATGCTCGGCACGCTGGTCGATTTCTCGACCTATGACGATGCCGCCGGATATCGGTGAGGAGGCGACACGATGGAAACCTACACGGCCATGCGCCACTTCGCCGATAGCTGGGGCCTGCTTGCCATGACCCTGTTCTTCGCCGGCGTCGTCGTTTTCACCCTTCGTCCCGGATCGAAAAAAGCTGCGGACGACGCCGCCAGCATTCCGCTTAAGGAGGACTAGGATATGTCCGAAAAACACATTGATGACATCAGCGGCGTCGAAACCACCGGCCATGAATGGGACGGTATTCGCGAGCTTAACAATCCGATGCCGCGCTGGTGGGTCTGGACCTTCTACTTCACGATCCTCTGGGCCATCGGCTACACCATCGCCTATCCGGCATGGCCGCTGATCAATGGCGCAACGCAAGGGTTGCTCGGCTGGAGCAGCCGTTCCGAGATCGCCGCCGATATGGCGGACGCCAAACAGGCGCAGAGCGTCTATTCCGACAGAATCGCCAGTTCTTCGCTCGCCGAGATTGAGGCCGATCCGACGCTAAGGCAATTTGCCCTTTCCGGCGGTGCCGCCGCCTTCAAGGTCAATTGCATCCAGTGTCACGGTTCAGGTGCGGAAGGCGGGCAGGGATACCCCAACCTCAACGACGATGACTGGATGTGGGGAGGCAGCGTCGAGGATATCTATACGACGGTAAAGCACGGCATTCGTTTTGCCGACGATCCCGATACGCGCCTGTCGGAAATGCCGGCCTTCGGCGATATCCTCAAGTCCGAGGAAATCCGCGAGGTCGCCGCCTATGTGGTCAGCCTGACAGGAACGCCTTCCAACCCGGCGCTCGTAGAACCCGGTAAACAGATTTTCGCCGACAATTGCGCCTCGTGCCACGGTGAGAACGCCAAGGGCAACCGCGAGTTCGGCGCGCCCAACCTGGCCGACGCGATCTGGCTGAAGGCCAGTGGCGAGCAGGGGATCGTTGCGCAGATACGGTCGCCAAAACACGGGGTCATGCCCGCCTGGGGTGAACGGCTTGGTGATACCACGGTCAAGCAGCTTGCGATCTTCGTGCACTCGCTGGGCGGTGGCGAGTGAACGTAACAGTCAACAAATGGAAAGGGCCGCTCGATGCGGCCCTTTTTCTTATCGATCAGACCAGACGGCCAGTTCGTATCCATCCGGATCGGTGAAATGAAAACGGCGTCCGCCGGGAAAGGCGAATATGGCGACGCTGATCTGCCCACCGGCTGCCTCGACACGCCGGTGCGCATTCTCGATATCGGCGGCGTAAAGAATGACAAGCGGTCCACCCTTGGCTGACACAGGTGCCGTGGTGGTGAAACCGCCGGTCAGCCGGCCATCGGAAAACTCGCAATATTGCGGGCCGTAATCCTTAAAGGACCAGCCGAAAGCGCCGCCGTAAAATTCCTTGCTGCGCTCGATATCGGCGACGTTGAATTCGACATAGTCGATGCGCCGGTCATTCGTATTCGTGGTCATCGTTTTATCCTTCAATCCGTTTCGAGCAGCGACTTCAGTGTTTCCAGATCGACCCGGACCATCTCCGCATCCCGTTCGAAATCCTCGTCCGTCATGTCCGGCAGGCGAAGCAGGGTAAAGCTGACTTCGGCACCGCTGCCATTCGGTGTTACCCGCAGCGCGTTATACACCTTCATGCCATCCGGCAATGTTACGACGTGGTCTATCACGCCGAATTCGTTTAAGGGCGCGAAATTGACGCGGACCTCACCCAACGGGCCGCCATCGGCGATCCAGTCCTCGCCGTCTGGTTTAAGACCGCCTGCTAGACCGGCGGCCCAGTGCGGCATGTTTTGCGGGTTGGAGGCGAAATCAAAGACATGGCTCCATGGTTTTTCCACCGACAGATGAATGATTTTTGACTGCATGACTGGCATCTCATCCTCCCTGTTTAATGCAGGCCGCAGGCTGCGCCACTTTGTCCGCGCTTGATGTAAGTCAAGGATGTTTCGCCGGTGAGATGGGAGAAAGCAAGGAGATAAAAACGGACTGCAATCATGAACATCTATCCCGTCGGACAGGACCGCCCGCAACAGCCCGTCGAAAGGCTGGAGGCGGAAGCTGTCAATTCCGCAAAAACGCGTAAACCCCTCTATGAAGCGCGCAAGAAAATTTTCCCGAAGCGCGCGGAGGGCCGGTTCCGGCGGTTCAAGTGGCTGGTTATGCTGGTTACGCTCGGCATTTATTATCTGACGCCGTTTCTGCGCTGGGATCGCGGTCCCTATGCGCCCGACCAGGCGGTGCTGATCGATATTGCCAACCGGCGCTTTTATTTCTTCTTCATCGAAATCTGGCCGCAGGAGTTCTTTTTCGTCGCGGGATTGCTGGTCATGGCGGGTCTGGGGTTGTTTCTCATCACCTCCGCCGTGGGACGCGCGTGGTGTGGTTATACCTGTCCGCAGACCGTCTGGGTGGACCTGTTTCTGGTCGTCGAGCGGGCGATCGAGGGCGACAGGAATGCCCGCATGAAGCTCGATGCAGCACCTTTCACTTTCGGCAAGCTGCGCAAGCGGGTGATGAAACATGCAATCTGGCTGGTGATCGGCGTTCTGACCGGCGGGGCATGGATCTTCTATTTTGCCGATGCACCGACGCTGGCGAGGGAGTTCATGACGGGACAGGCACCGATGATCGCCTATACGACCGTCGCGATACTCACCGCCACAACCTATGTTTTCGGCGGGCTGATGCGGGAGCAGGTCTGTACCTATATGTGTCCCTGGCCGCGCATTCAGGCGGCGATGCTGGATGAGAACTCGCTGGTCGTGACCTATAATGACTGGCGCGGTGAACCTCGCACGAGGCACGCCAAAAAGGCTGCGGCCACAGGGGAGAGCGTCGGCGATTGCGTCGATTGCAATGCTTGTGTCGCAGTCTGTCCCATGGGCATCGACATCAGGGACGGGCAGCAGCTGGAATGTATCACCTGCGCGCTCTGTATCGATGCCTGCGATGGGGTGATGGACAAGATTGGTAAGCCACGCGGGCTGATCGCCTATGCGACGCTGTCCGAATACCAGTCCAACATGGCGCTTGCGACCGGCAACGGCCAGCACGCAATCCGGCCTGCGAATGTGCGCAACGAGGACGGCGGGTTCAAAAACAGCATTCGCCATTTCGACTGGCGCATCGTCTTTCGCCCGCGCACGCTTCTTTACACGGCAATATGGGGTGCAGTCGGCATCGGCTTGCTGTTGGCTCTGGTGACGCGCGAGCGGCTGGCTCTGAATGTGCTGCACGACCGCAATCCGCAATATGTGCTCGAATCGAACGGGTCCATCCGTAACGGCTATACCGTTCGCATCCTCAACATGGTGCCGCAACCGCGCCTAATGAGCCTGACGATAGAGGGCATTCCAAGTGCGGTGATGAAGATAAACGGCGTGCCGGATGCAGCCTCTCGCAGCTTCGAGGTGATGGTGGAACCTGACGAGGCGACAACGCTGAAGGTGTTCGTCACCCTGCCGGGCAGTCACGTCGCGCGGGCTGCTGAAAATTTCGAATTCATCGTCAGCGATACGGGCGGCCATGAGACGGCCCGTTACGACGCCGTCTTCAACGCTCCGGGAGTGAAAAAATGACAACGACCAATCGCCAGACGTCCGGTTTCATTTTCACCGGCTGGCATATGCTGGGTGTTATGGTGATGTTTTTCGGCATCGTCATCACAGTCAACATGGTGATGGCCTGGAACGCTGTCACCAGCTGGAGCGGGCTGGTGGTGCCCAATACCTATGTTGCCAGCCAGCAGTTCAACGCCAAGGCCGAGGCCGCCAAGGCAAGGGCCGCGACCGGCATCAAGGGCAGGCTCGTGGTGGATGATAAGACCGTGCGCTACGAAGTTTTTCATCCAGATACCGGCCCTGTGGATACGGATACGGTAACGGCGCGTTTTCGCCGGCCGGTCGGCGAGCACCAGAATTTCGACATGGAGCTGACCCCGGTGTCTACCGGGGTCTTCACCGGCCCGCATGACATGCTGCCCGGCCAATGGATCGTCGAGGTCACTGCCGTAAAAGACGGCAGGATCATCGTGCATGAAGGCACGCGGATCGCGGTGATCAGGGGGCGTCAATGAGCTGCTGTGCACCGGGAACGGAAGGGTCGCTTCAACTCGGAGAACCGGTCAACCCACCATCATCAGAGGAGCTGATGCTGGCAAGCCGCGATCTGGGGCAGGGGCTGCGCCAGACAGATCTCAGCGTGCCCGGCGTTTATTGCGGCACCTGCATCACCACCATCGAAACGGCGCTGCGCCGTCTCCGCCAGGTGGAGCAGGCGCGCGTGAACCTGTCCTCAAAACGGGTGGCGATTGTCTGGAAAGAGTATGTCGATGGCATCAGGACAGATCCCGCCGAACTTGCCCGCGCAATCCTTGCAACCGGATACCGGACGCATCTTTTCGCGAGCGGACAGGATGCTTCGGACGTGTTGCGCTCGCAACTGATCAGGGCGGTGGCGCTCTGCGGCTTTGCTTCCGCCAATATCATGCTTCTATCCGTGTCCGTCTGGTCCGGGGCCGATGCCGCGACGCGTGACATGTTCCACTGGATTTCGGCGATGATTGCCGCGCCGGCGCTGATCTATGGCGGCCGGTTCTTCTATCAGTCGGCCTGGAATGCGCTGAAGCACGGGCGCACCAATATGGATGTGCCGATCGCGCTCGCCATCACGCTATCCTACGCAATCTCGCTGTGGGAGACGATTCATCATGGCGAACACGCGTGGTTTGACGCGACCGTGTCGCTGCTGTTCTTCCTGCTGATCGGCCGCACGCTTGACCATATCATGCGTGACAGGGCGCGCTCGGCCATTGCGGGCCTGGCCCGGCTTTCACCACGCGGCGCAACCGTTATCGGTGAGGACGGAACGCGGGAATATCGCCCGCTTGGCGATGTGCTACCCGGTATGACGATTGCGATTGCTGCCGGTGACCGCGTGGCGGTGGATGCGATCGTCACCAGCGGAAGCAGCGATCTCGACATGTCCATTGTCAACGGCGAAAGCGCGCCGCGTCGGGTGGAGGCGGGTGATCTGCTTCAGGCAGGCACGCTCAATCTCACCGGTTCGCTCGCCGCGCGGGTGACCGCATCGGCAAAGGATTCGTTTCTGTCGGAAGTGATCGGGCTGATGGAGGCGGCGGAAGGGGGGCGGGCGCGCTATCGGCGGATTGCCGACCGTGCCGCGAGCTATTATTCGCCCGTCGTACATCTTCTTGCTCTCATGACCTTTCTCGGTTGGGGCGTTTTGGGCGGTGACTGGAAGCAGGCGATGCTGATCGCGATTGCGGTTCTCATCATCACCTGCCCCTGTGCGCTTGGCCTTGCTGTTCCGGTGGTGCAGGTGGTGGCGGCAGGCCGGCTCTTTCGGCATGGCATCATGGTCAAGGAAGGCTCGGCGATGGAGCGACTGGCCGAAATCGACACCGTTCTGTTCGACAAGACAGGCACCCTGACGGTCGGGAAGCCGCGACTGGTGGAAACCGGCGATGTGAACCCCGCCACGATGGCGATCGCGGCTGGCCTTGCCGCCCATTCACGCCATCCGCTGTCCAAAGCCCTGCATGCAGCCTATGGCGGAATTTTACCGGTCTACGACGCGGTGCGTGAAATTCCCGGCTCCGGTGTTGAGGCTCTCACGCCGGCGGGAACCTACCGGCTTGGCAACCGCCGTTTTGCCTGCCCGGATGAATCGCAACTGGAAAACGGCGACGCGCGATCGGAAGTGGTGCTTTCGCTTGACGGCGGGTATCTGGCGAGTTTCGGTTTCGAGGACAATCCGCGTCCTGGCGCCGTACAGGCACTGCGCAGCCTTTCTGCGCGAGGACTGGTGCTGGAAATCGTGTCCGGGGACCGGGTGCCGGCCGTGAAGGCCATGGCGCAGCGTCTGGGCATTGCGAAATGGAACGCCGACCTGTCGCCGAAAGACAAGGCGGGGCGCTGTGCGGCGCTGGCAGGCGAGGGACGCAAGGTTCTGATGGTGGGCGACGGCATCAATGATGCGCCGGCGCTGGCTGCAGCACATGTTTCCATGGCACCGGCAACCGCCGCCGATATCGGCCGGCAAGCCGCCGACTTCGTGTTCATGCACGAGAATCTGGATGCCGTTCCTGTCGCCATCGAGACATCGCGGCGGGCCGGACAGCTTATCCGGCAGAACTTCGCGCTTGCCATCGGCTACAATGTCATTGCCGTGCCGATTGCGATTGCCGGTTATGCGACGCCGATGATCGCGGCCATCGCCATGTCGACATCGTCGCTCATCGTTGTTGCAAATGCGCTGCGTCTTGCCGGAACGGCTGAAGCCGTTTCTGCGCAACAGAGCGTGCCGACCGGATTTGCGGGCGAGGGGGCGCAACCGGCATGAACATGTTGATCTATCTCATCCCCGTCGCCTTGTTTCTCGGAGCGCTCGGGCTTTTCGCCTTCCTCTGGTCGGTGCGATCAGGGCAATATGAGGATATGGACGGCGCTGCCTGGCGAGCGCTGGACGATGGCGACGACCGGCCACGACCTTCCTAGGGGAGGCGCATTGGTTACGACCTTCCCCCGACCTGTCGCAAATATGCAAAGCTGATTTGCGTCATCAAAATTTAATCGTTTCAGTCGCCCCTAGCCTTGCCGTTTGTTCATTACAGTGCCACAACACGACCACCTAAAAGCAAGATGGAGGCACATCCGTGGAACAGGCAGAAATCGGTTTGATCGGTCTCGGCGTCATGGGCTCGAACCTGGCGTTGAACATCGCGGAAAAGGGCAACAAGATTGCCGTATTCAACCGAACCCCTGAAGCGACGAAAAAATTCTACGCCGAGGCTGGGGACTTGCAGGGGCAGTTGATCCCTTGCGAAACCATCGAGGAATTCGTCGCCGCCATTCGTCCTCCGCGCCCGATCATCATCATGATCAAGGCCGGCGATCCAGTTGACCAGCAGATGGAAATCCTGAAGCCGCATCTCTCGAACGGCGACATCATGATCGACGCCGGCAATGCGAATTTCCGCGATACGATCCGCCGTTTCGACAATCTGAAGGATAGCGGCCTGACCTTTATCGGCATGGGCGTTTCCGGCGGTGAAGAAGGTGCGCGTCACGGACCGTCGATCATGGTCGGCGGTACCGAAGATAGCTGGAAGCGCGTCGAGAAGGTTCTGACCTCCATTTCCGCCAAGTATAATGACGATCCGTGCGTGGCATGGCTCGGCAATGACGGTGCCGGTCATTTCGTCAAGACGATCCATAACGGCATCGAATATGCCGACATGCAGATGATCGCCGAAATCTACGGCATCCTGCGTGACGGCCTGAAGATGAGTGCGTCTGAAATCGCCGATGTATTCGGTGAATGGAACAAGGGCCGTCTCAACTCCTACCTGATCGAAATCACCGAGAAGGTTCTGCGCGCTGCCGATCCGATCACCAGCAAGCCGATGGTCGATCTGATCCTCGACAAGGCCGGCCAGAAGGGTACAGGCAAGTGGTCGGTTATCGAGGCGCAGAACATGGGCGTCGCCGCAACTGCCATTGAGGCCGCCGTGGCTGCCCGTATCCTGTCGTCGCAGAAGGACGAGCGCGAAGCTGCCGAGAAGATCTTCGGCCTGCCGACCGTTGCAGCTGCACCCGCTGACAAAAAGGCCTTTATCGCCGATCTGGAAAGCGCGCTTCTGGCCGCCAAGGTCGGTGCTTACGCACAGGGCTTTGCCGTCATGTCGGCCGCATCGAAGGAGTTCAACTGGAACCTGCCGATGCCGACGATCGCCCGCATCTGGCGCGCCGGCTGCATCATCCGCTCGGAATTCCTCGATGAGATCACCTCGGCCTTCACCAAGGATCCGCATGTGGCCAACCTCATCGTGACGCCTGCCTTCTCCGGCATCGTCAAGGACACCGACGCCGCCCTGCGCCGTGTCGTTTCCTACGCGGTTCTCTCCGGTCTGCCGGTTTCGGCACTCGCTTCCGCGCTTGGTTATTTCGACGCCTATCGTCGCGCCCGCGGCAGCGCGAACCTTATTCAGGCGCAGCGCGATTTCTTCGGGGCGCATGGCTTCGAACGCACCGACGGTGTCGACAAGTCGCATGGCCCATGGGGCAGCGGCGCCGACATTTTCTGATCGGCTATAACGATAAACAACAAAAGGCCCGCGCAAGCGGGCCTTTTTCGTTTCATCCGTCGATTTACTTAGCGTGCCGCAGAAAGGCCAACGATCAGGCCGGTGACGGCGTTGATGAGCAGGAACTGGTTGTCGACGCGTACCCAGCGCTGGTCGCGACGCGGCTCTGCCAGGCGGTAACGGCGATAGTCGCGGCGGTCGACGAAATGACGACGCTCTGCTGGCGAGAGGCGCTGACCGCGATCCCAACGGTGCTTCTTGACGATGACCTTTTTGGTGGTCGTGTGACGCTCGACGGTTACACCGCGATGACGATCGTCGTGGCGGCTTTGTGCCTGGGCCATTGGAGCAGCAAGAACAGTTGCGGCCAGAAGAATGGTGACGAACTTTTTCATGAATGTTTCCTCTCGTGTTTCGATAAGGAGAACTTACGAATAAACGAATGAACGGAAACTGAATTTAAAATTACATTTATGTAATGGTTGTTAATGGTTAGACGGGGACGTTAATCTTTCTGTTGGAGATTTCAGTCCAGCTTTTGCGTCGATCAGGCTGCCCGGTGGAAACCGGGCACCCTGTTTCAAGTATTAAACGCGTTCAGCGGATTTTGCCCAGAGGTTGATATCCGCGTCCTTCGCGTAACCGTCGATTTCCGCAAGCTCCTCTGTGGAGAAATCGGCATTGTCGAGCGCCTTGACGCAATCCTCGACCTGTTCGACACGGCTCGCACCGATGAGCGCCGACGTGATGCGACCACCGCGCAGCACCCAGGCGATTGCCATCTGCGCGAGCGTCTGGCCACGCCGCTCGGCAATGCGATTGAGCGCGCGGATGTTTTCGACATTGCGCTCGTTGAGGAAGGCGGGGTTGAGTGACTTGCTCTGCGATGCACGGCTGCCATCAGGCACGCCACCCAGATATTTCGTCGTCAGCATGCCCTGCGCCAGCGGCGAAAAGACGATGGAGCCAATGCCAAGATCTTCCAGCGTATCGACCAGACCGTCTTCCTCGATCCAGCGATTGATCATGGAGTAGCTCGGCTGGTGGATGATGCAGGGCGTGCCGAGATCTTTCAGGATCGCGGCGGCCTCACGGGTGCGTTTCGAGTTGTAGGACGAGATGCCGACATAGAGCGCCTTGCCCGAGCGCACGATCTGGTCCAGCGCGCCGCAGGTTTCCTCAAGCGGCGTGTTGGGATCGAAACGGTGGGAGTAGAAGATATCAACGTAGTCCAGCCCCATGCGCTTCAGGCTCTGGTCGCAGGACGATATCAGATATTTGCGGCTGCCCCACTCACCGTAGGGACCGGGCCACATGTTATAGCCCGCCTTGGACGAGATGATCATTTCATCGCGGTAGCCTCTAAAATCCGTCTTCAGGATTTCGCCGAAGGCGGTTTCGGCGCTGCCAGGCGGTGGACCGTAATTATTGGCGAGATCGAAATGGGTAATGCCAAGGTCAAAGGCGCGGCGGCAAATGGCCTGTTTGGTTTGGTGCGGTGTGTCGTTGCCGAAATTGTGCCACAGCCCGAGCGAGATCGCCGGCAGCTTCAGGCCAGTCTTTCCGCAATGATTGTATTTCATGGATGTATATCGGTTTTCGGCCGGTTGCCAAACCATGGGTCTTCCTCCACTTGCTGATGAATGGTTGCCGGAGAAGCCGGCAAACCTTTGAAAGATGAGGGCAGGCGCAACGTTGCCTGCCGTTCCGCTAAGGATGGTTAAGCCTTTCGCCGCGTGGTTTCAATGCGAGGATTGGCAGGTATAAAGATCGAAGATACGGAACTGCGGCTGCCCGCTGCCCGCCTTCGGGGTGAAGATGATCCGGCGTGTTTCGCCCGCTGCGAGATCGAACAGATTGTCGGAATAACGCCCGGGCTGATCGGCCTCCAGCATGACGAAGAGGGCAAGACCTGCTGCGGTGACATCGATTTCGAGCTGGCCGTTTTTCAATGTGCCGGTGGAGAACGTCAGTCCAGCGGGCTGTAGCTCCAGAGACTTGTAGGTGTCGCGCACATGATGGCCTTCGCCTGTCATGCCGTTGGATGCTATGAAGTTCCAGGCAAGAATGGAACCATCAGGCAGGCTGTCCATGTCGATTTCGGTCAGCGTCGCCGCCTTGTCCGTACCGCACGTGCCGTTGGCAGATTTCAGCGGCACGCGGTTACCCTCCATGGTGAGGGCGACAATATTCATGTCGATCTCGACATCTTCCGCCGTGTCGTTGACCATGGAGAAACTTAACCGGCGCCCGTCTTCCGAGGGAATGGCGGAAACCGAGACCGGTTGGAAGAAACGGCGGGCAGCATAATGCAGCGCCTTCCAGCCGCCGCCGTAATCCAGGCTCGACCATGATGCAACCGGCCAGGTATCGTTGAGCTGCCAGTAGAGCGTTCCCATGCAATGGGGTTTCAGCGAGCGCCAGTAGTCGACCGCGGTTCGGATGGCCAGCGCCTGCTGTACCTGGCTCAGATACACGAAATTTTCGAAATCCTTCGGAAAGCGGAAATAGCGGAACATGGTGCCAGCAATGCGCTCATTGCCGCCGACATTCTTCTGGTGCAGTTCGATCACCGGGGAGGCGATGTTCATGTCTTTCTCTTCCGCATAGGTGCGGATGACAGGCATGGAGGTGTAGGACTGAAAACCGAATTCAGAGCAGAAGCGCGGTTTGACCGAGCGGTAATTGTCGAACGATTTGTTTTCGTGCCAGACGGACCAGTAATGCATGTCGCCGGAACCATCCGCATGCCAGGCATCACCATAATCGAGGTAGCCTGAAGCCGGGCTGGAGGGCCACCAGAGTGCTTCGGGGGCGGCTTTTTTCAGCGCCTTTTCGATAGTGCGGTTGAGGCGGTCGTAAGCCACGAGATAACGGTCGCGGTTGTTGCGGGGCTCCTCGAACCAGGTGAGGGCACCCACCAATTCGTTGTCGCCGCACCAGAGCGCGATGGACGGATGGGAGGACAGGCGTTTTACCTGATAGTCGACCTCGTGTTCGACATTGTCGAGAAAGTCTTCGCTGCAGGGGTAAAGGTTGCAGGCGAACATGAAATCCTGCCAGACCAGAAGACCGAGACGGTCACAGAGATCGTAGAACCAGTCTTCCTCGTAAAACCCGCCGCCCCAGACGCGGATCATGTTCATATTGGCCTCGACGGCCGAACATAGAAGGTCTTCGGTTTTTTCGCGGCTGGTCAGCGAATAAAGCGCATCGGATGGAATCCAGTTCGCGCCACGGCAGAAGATTTCCCGGCCGTTGATGCGGAAGGCAAATCGGCTACCTGCCTCATCCTTGTCCGTCAGAAGTTCAATGGTCCTGAAGCCGATCCTGCGGGTGACGGTTTCATCCGGCAACTCCACCGCCAACGTGTAGAGCGTCTGTTCGCCGCTGCCCGCCGGCCACCACAGCGCGGGCTCTTCTACGAAGAAGACGTGGCGCACCACCGTCTCACCCGCACCCACGCCGCAATCAAGCCGCAGCCTTTCGTCGTTGAGGGAAAGATAGAGCGGAAGGCTCGCCGGACCTTCGGCAAACAGCGTGATTGCCACATGCAGCTCGACGCCGCCCTCGACATGATGTTGTGAGGTGACGACGTGTTCGACCCGTGCCGTATCGAGGCGCTTCAGCAGGATTTTGCCATAAAGGCCGAGCGGAGCGATCGCGATATTCCAGTCCCAGCCGAAATGGCACTGTGGCTTGCGCAACATGTTGCCGTTGGCAATCGGCGAGTTGCCCTCATGATAGGGAATGTAAAAAGGTTGTCGCGCCTGCCGTTCCGCCCCGGCTGCGATGTTGGAGTGGAAATGGATACGAATGGTGTTTTCACCGGGCCGCACGGCGCGAGACACATCGGGACGGTAACGTCGGAAGCAATTGTCCGAACTCAAGACCGGGACATCGTTGACGAAGACGATCGCGACGGTGTCGAGATAATCTATATCGAGATACCAGCTGGCATCGGCGTCATCGAGGATGAAGGTCCGCTCTATGATCCAGTCCCGATGCGCGACCCATTGCACCGCATTTTCATTGGCACCGTGATAGGGGTCTGGAATGATGCCCGCGTTTTTGAGTGCGCTGTGAACGTCTCCCGGCACGGTAAGGTCGGTCGTATGGTCTCCTTCCAGCGAGGTCAGGCGCCAGAGCCCGGCCAGATCGATGACGGTTTCGGGCGTGGAGGAAGAAATCATGATGGGACCCTGCATGGACGAATTCAAATAGGATAAGCTGGCCATTATGACGCAGGCTTGTGTCGGAATCTGGGGAAGATGCATGCCCGCCAGCCAGCCGTTATCCAGCTCCCTCAGCTCGGCAATCTCCTCCCTCCGGCAACGTTACCGTAAAACAATCGTTCCGTCATGTCTTCGGAGTGAAACTTCATGCGCGAAAAATGCCCGTTGGTACTATTGGAAAACCACGGGTACGGATGCCTTGATATCTATTGACTTTTATTTATAAATATCAATTAATTATTGATACTAATTAATCTAGTTTATTGGCATTGTTTCTCTCTCGAGCAGAATTTTCGAGAGCGCGTAAGGTCGGTAATCCGGGATAAGTCTGTTCGATATTTTTCACGACCTACATCGTTATAGCCAAAGGCCCGAAGACCGGATCGGGTGTGACGGCGACCGGCGACGTTTGCCTTTGCAAGAAACAAAAAGCTATCTATGATTATTGTTCTGCAAAGCGTGGCGAAATGACATGAACGATACTGGTAATTCCGGCAGGGACGAAGCGAAGGCGACAACGGGCGAGCGCCCGACCTTGAAGACCATCGCCTACATGACGGGTCTTGGCATCACCACCGTGTCACGCGCGCTGAAGGATGCGCCTGACATCGGCGCGGAAACCAAGGAGCGCGTGCGGCTGATTGCCCAGCAGATCGGTTACCAGCCGAACCGAGCTGGTGTGCGCCTTCGCACCGGCAAGACCAATGTGATCGCGCTGGTGCTGAGCGTCGACGAGGAATTGATGGGCTTCACCAGCCAGATGGTATTCGGCATCACCGAGGTTCTTGCGACGACGCAATATCACCTCGTCGTTACCCCTCACACCCACGCCAAGGATTCCATGGTGCCGATCCGCTACATTCTCGAAACCGGTTCGGCGGACGGGGTCATTATCTCCAAAATCGAGCCGAACGATCCGCGCGTCCGTTTCATGACGGAGCGCAAAATGCCCTTCGTTACCCATGGGCGGTCCGACATGGGCATTGAGCACGCCTATCACGATTTCGATAACGAGGCTTATGCCTATGAGGCCGTGGAGCGGCTGGCGCAATGTGGGCGAAAGAGGATCGCCATCATCGTGCCGCCATCGCGGTTTGCGTTCCACGACCACGCCCGCAAGGGGTTCACCCGCGGTATCAGGGATTTCGGCGTTTCCGAATTCCCGTTGGATGCCATCACCATCGAGACGCCGCTCGACAAAATCCGCGATTTCGGCAAGCGCCTGATGCAATCAGACGATGGCCCTGACGGCATTGTCTCCATCAGCGGCAGCAGCACGATTGCGCTTGTGGCGGGGTTTGAGGCAGCCGGTGTCAGGATCGGCAAGGATATCGATATCGTGTCGAAACAGTCCGCCGAATTCCTGAACTGGATCCAGCCGCAAATCCACACAGTCAACGAGGACATAAAACTTGCGGGCAGGGAGCTTGCCAAGGCTCTGCTGGCACGCATCAACGGTGCGCCGCCAGAAACGCTGCAAAGCATCAGCCGCCCGGTCTGGTCCTCAATGGCGCCGAAGCCTTGATAGAAGGAACGCCTGTGCGGATCAGGACAGGCAATCCTTCAGCGAGTCGGCGATGCCGCGCATCATCTTGAAGTAGAGATCAGGACCCGGTTCAAGCGTGGCCGCTTCGGGATCGAGCGTCGCAGACTTTGCCGCCGTGCCTTCGGTTATGACGGAGATCAGTTTCGGCTCGAATTGCGGTTCGGCAAAAACGCAGGTCGCGCCAAGTTGGCGAACCTTTTCCTGCATCTCCCTGACGCGATCGGCACCGGGCAGGGTTTCGGGGCTGACGGTGATCGATCCCGCCGTTTTTACGCCGTAGCGATGCTCGAAATATTGATAGGCATCGTGGAAGACGATGAAGGGCTTGTCCCTCACAGGCTTGACCGTTTCGGCAATTTCGCTGTCGAGCGCATCGAGATCGTCGATCAGTTTCTTCGTATTGGCCTGATAGGTTTCCGCATTGCCGGCATCGGCGGCAATCAGCGCGGTTTCTATCGTCTGGGCCATGGCCTTGGCGTTGGCCGGATCGAGCCACAGATGAGTGTCGTACGCGCCGTGTTCATGGTCGCCGTCATCGTGCGCATGATCATGATCATGAGCGTCTTCGCTGTCCGAATGGCCGGCATGTTCTCCATGGGCCTCTTCGCCATCGTCATGCGCCTCGAAAGGGCCGCCTTCGCGGAAGGGAAGCTTTTCCAGCCCCTTGGCGTCTTCCAGTTCGACCACTGTTGCCTTGCTGGTCAACGCCTCCAGCGGCTTCTGCAGAAATGCCTCCAGTCCAGGCCCGACCCAGAAGACCAGATCGGCCTTTTCCAGCGTGCGGGCATTGGAAGGCCGCAGATTATAGGTATGCGGTGAGGCGGCGCCGTCGACAATGAGTTGCGGTTCGCCCACGCCACGCATGATTGCCGCGACGAGGGAATGGACAGGCTTGATCGAGACCACGACATTTGGGGCGGCGGTGGCGCCGGAGGCGGCCGCCGCTATTGCTACCGATGCCATGAGCGGGATCACGAACGATCTCATGAAATGCACTCCACTTGAAGAAGTATAGTTATGTTATTACATTTATTGCGTAACTCTATAACGTATGCGATAGCGGTAAGCAACATCGCCGATCGGACAATCCCATGCTTCATTCCGCCCATGCGGGCAAAGAGATACTGGTGTCACTTTCCAATGCCGGCGTGCAGCGCAACGGTCGCTGGCTCGTGCGCGGCGTGGAGTTTTCCGTCAGCAAGGGTGAGATCGTCACGTTGATCGGGCCGAACGGTTCGGGCAAATCAACCAGCGCGAAAATGGCGATCGGTGTCTTGAAGCCGAGCGAAGGCGCGGTATCGCGCATTGCCGGTCTGAGGGTCGGGTATGTGCCGCAGAAGCTTTCGGTCGACTGGACCATGCCGCTTTCTGTGCGCCGGTTGATGACGCTGACCGGGCCGCTTCCCGCGCGCGAAATCGACGCGGCGCTGAACGCCACGGGTATCGCGCATCTGGCAAACGCGGAGGTGCAGCATCTTTCTGGCGGAGAGTTCCAGCGGGCGCTTCTTGCCCGCGCCATTGCGAGCAAGCCCGATCTGCTGGTTCTCGACGAGCCCGTGCAGGGCGTTGATTTCTCCGGGGAGATCGCGCTTTATGATTTGATAAAAAATATCAGGAATTCAAACAATTGCGGAATTCTGTTAATCTCGCATGACTTGCATGTGGTAATGGCGGAAACCGATACCGTAATATGCCTGAACGGCCATGTCTGCTGCCGGGGAACGCCGCAGGCGGTGAGCCAGAGCCCGGAGTATATGCGGCTTTTTGGTGGGTCGGCCGCCAAGGCGCTTGCTGTTTACAGCCACCATCACGACCACACCCATCTGCCCGATGGCCGGGTGCAGCACGCGGATGGTTCGGTGACCGAACATTGCCACCCCGATGATGGCCATCATCATGCGCATGAGCAGCATCACGACCATAATCATGACCACGGGGACTGCGGCTGCGGCCACGAGCATGACGGACATGCCACTTCAAGCCACCAGCAGGGAGAGCGGCATGTTTGACGATTTCTTCGTTCGCGCCATGATCGCCGGCATCGGTGTTGCGCTCACCGCCGGTCCCCTTGGCTGCTTCGTTGTGTGGCGGCGCATGGCATATTTCGGCGATACGATGGCCCATTCGGCACTGCTTGGCGTTGCGCTGTCGCTGCTGTTGCAGATCAACCTCATCGTCAGCGTCTTTCTTGTAGCCTCGGCGGTTTCGATCCTGCTGATTTTTCTGCAACGGCGGCAGGCGCTTTCCGCCGATGCGCTCCTCGGCATACTCTCTCATTCGGCGCTGGCGATCGGTCTCGTCATCGTTGCCTTCATGAGCTGGGTGCGCATCGATCTCGTCTCCTTCCTGTTCGGGGATATTCTGGCCGTTACCCGCAGCGATATCGCGCTGATCTGGGGCGGCGGGCTGGTGGTGGTGGTTTCCATGGTGTTCCTGTGGCGATCTCTGCTGGCCTCCACAGTCAATACCGAGTTGGCCGAGGCCGAGGGGTTGAACCCGGAACGCGCCAAGCTCATCTTCACGCTGTTGATGGCGCTGGTGATTGCCATCGCCATGAAGGTGGTCGGCATCATGTTGATCACATCGCTGCTCATCATACCGGCGGCGACAGCCAGACGTTTTTCTTCCACGCCTGAGGTGATGGCTGTGGTCGCATCTCTGATCGGAGCGGTTGCCGTCGTTGGCGGCCTGTTCGGATCGCTGAGTTACGACACGCCATCGGGACCGTCCATCGTGGTTGCCGCCGTGATCCTGTTCGTTATAAGCCTGTTGCCGGCACCGGGTTTTTCCCGCTCCGCAGATGAAGGAGGCAAGTCATGAATGCGCAGAACCTTACCAAAAACCAGTCGCTGGTCATGAATGCCCTGTCGAATGCGCATGCGCCTCTCAGCGCCTATGTGATCCTCGACAAGCTGCGCGACGATGGTTTTCGCGCGCCGCTGCAGGTCTACCGGGCGTTGGAAAAGCTGGTGGAATATGGTCTCGTGCACCGGCTTGAAAGTCTCAACGCCTTTGTTGCCTGCACCCATACGCAAGCCGAATGCTGCTCGCATCATCATGGCACGGTCGCCTTTGCCATTTGCGAATCCTGCGGCCAGGTGAATGAGTTCCACGATCACGAGATCGACCATCGCCTCGAGCGCTGGGTCAAGGACAGCAAGTTCAAGGCGGAAAAGACCACTATCGAAATTCGTGGTCTGTGTGCCGTCTGCGCGGGGTAACACCGTTTGGCGACAGCGGGCGTTCTTGCCCGCCATCCGTCATTCTTCGATGACTTCCAGATCCTTCGAAAAACGCTTCCAGTTTTCGATGTAATTTTCCGCCGAGCGGCGGATGCTGGCGGCGGCCTCGTCATCCAGCGTTCGGACGGCACGCGCCGGCGATCCGACGATCAGGGAATTGTCTGGAAACTCCTTGCCCTCCGTCACCAGCGCATTGGCGCCGACCAGGCAGTTGCGGCCGATCTTTGCGCCGTTCAGGATCGTTGCGCCCATGCCGACGAGCGAATTGTCGCCGATGGTGCAGCCGTGGATGATGGCGTGGTGGCCGATGGTGCACATTTCGCCGATCGTGGCGGCAAAACCGAGATCGCTGTGCACCATCACGCCGTCCTGAATATTGGTGCCGCGACCGATGCTGATTGGATCATTATCGCCGCGCAGCGTCGCGCCGAACCAGATGCCGACATCCTCGGCAAGTATCACCGAGCCAATGACATTCGCATCGGGTGCGACCCAGTAGCGATCCGGGGCAGGGGTCTGCGGCACCCGATCTGCGAGGCGATAAAGCGGCATGGCGGTTCTCTCCCTTTGGATTATGCGCCGATAGCGATCAGGCGACCGTAACGGACAGAGTGCCGACACCGTCTACACCACACTCGATCCGATCGCCGCGCACGATAGGGCCGACGCCCGCGGGCGTGCCGGTCATGATGACATCGCCAGCGGCAAGCGTGAACAGCTTGGAAAGCTCGGCAATCACTTCCGGCACTTTCCAGATCATCTGCGCAAGATCGCCTGTTTGCTTGCGCTCACCATTGACATCGAGCCAGATCGCACCGGTCGACGGATGGCCGATCTTGTCTGCGGGAACGATGGCGGAGACCGGCGCGGAATATTCGAACGCTTTTGCGCCCTCCCACGAGCGTCCCATCTTCTTCAAACCATCCTGAAGGTCGCGGCGTGTCATATCGATGCCAACCGCGTAACCCCAGACGTGGCCTAGCGCATCGCTTGCCAGAATATCCGCACCTCCGCTTTTCAACACCACGACGCATTCGACTTCGTAATGCACGTTCGACGACAGCGAAGGGTAGGGGAAATCCTGACCCGCAGGCAGAAGGTTGTCCGGATTTTTCTGGAAATAAAACGGCGGTTCCCTTGAAGGATCGTGGCCCATCTCGATGGCGTGATCGGCATAATTGCGGCCGACACAATAGACCCGCCGCACGGGGAACATCTCGTTTGTGCCCTCTACAGGCAGAAGAACGGGTTCTGGAACTGGAATGACGGTGGCGGCCATGGGGTTTCCTGTCGTCTTTTTTAGAACTGCAAGTCTTGTCCCCCGATTCCTGGGCGATTTCCAGTTCAAAATGACCGCAGCTGCAAAACTGGCTTTTTGCGGTCCTTTGCTGTAGAAGCCGCCGCAAAGAGGTTAATTCATGTACAGACAAGCGCTTGCAAACGGCGAAAAAATCTTTGCCGTGGCCCCGATGATCGATTGGACCCACTAGTCTGCAAAATATGCCGTTGACAAGGGATGTTGTACTACTAGTTGTACCAGATTTCGTGACAGCGCTGGCGACCCGATGACAAAAACGGAATTTTTTACAAACGCAGTCAAATTACTTATTGCTGCCGCGGACAAATAAATCAGTCGAAAAATTTGTAAAACGCGTCTATATTCGTGTTGTCGAAATTGTGGTGTTTCGACATTGGTGGGGTGGTGCCCGCCAAGACGCAGCGCCAGGAAGACTGGCTCACCGGCGTTTATCGCCGTCAACCTAACCCGGCATCAGTCGGCAACCGAACCTTCTCAAAAATCATCGATCCATTTCGCGCCCAGATTCCGTCTGGGACTGAGGAGTCACCATGCGATTGAACACTACCGAGGCAGCAATCTACCTCAGGATGTCGCCGTCCTGGCTTAATAAGACGCGCCTAAACGGCACAGGCCCGGTTTACATGAAAACCGGAGGCCGCGTGCAATACGAAACCAGCGACCTGGACGATTGGCTTCGCAGTTCGCGTCGAACGGCCGTCTACGATCACGCCAATGACAATGCTCGTGCGAGGGGGCCGGCATGATCGACCCGTTCAAGCAATACGGTATCGGTAATGATGTTGTGTATCACGCGGTCACCGGCGTCAGCATAAAAGGCAAGATCATAAACTTCGTCGACGGCAATCCCGAGCTCACATTTAGGGACGGATCGACCGCTGTATGTACCGCTTCGCGCGTCAGTCTCGCCTCGATAGACCTAAGGTCAAAAGAGAAGCGGGAAGCGTTCCTTGATCACCTGACGCACGGCGTCGCCTAACCCAACCACCACCGGCTACCACAATATTCAACGTCCGGCGCTGCCGGCGAGAGGAGAAGCTATGACCAATCGCAACGAGAATACTACGTCAACAGGATCGCTGTTCGCCGATGAGCACTTTCAACAGATCGATCGGGAGCCCGTTGATATATGGGGTACCCCCCCAAGTTTCACGCAAGATGATGGGGCTGTGAAGGTTTGGACTTTCGACAAAAAGACCATTCCTCGGGGACTTACTGGCCGGATCAATGTTGAGGAATGGCCTAACGATGCGTCTGTTCAGAGCTTAAAGAACGTCCTCCAGCCGGACAGCGAAGTGGGCCGTCGGTTCTTTTTGAGCCCGAAAGCGTGTTCCGGGATACTCCGTCGAGCCGAGAAGCGGGGATGTGAACTTCCTCAAAAGTTCAAAGAAGCTGCTGAGCGTGTGGCGAGCTTGACCGACCCAGAAGCTCCATAATGCCACTCACATTCTCAAATTCCTGCCGGCGTAATGCCGGCAGGAGGTATGTGATTAAAGCACAAACCCACTACGGATGGCTAAATATGAGCAAGCTTGATCACGCTGGCGGTCCCGTCGACCGTATAGAACTCTTAGGAGCCATCATCGACGATGAGCGCGTGCGGCTCATCCACATCAAGACCGCGCGCCACATTCTCAAGCGCTATTACCAGAAGCATGGCAACGCACGCGCCAGCGTTAGTTTCTTGCGGCAAGCCACTGGCCTCACGAGGGGCAGCGTCGCAAGCGCAACAGAAGATCTTGTCGCCTGGGGATATTTCACCCGTGTCATGGGTTCTGGCAAACGGCCCTCCGAATACCATCCGAATTTTCGCGTCCTACAGTCGCCGGACACTACTAGCGTCCTACCGTCGCAGGACGAAACAAAATCAAGCGTCCTACAGCCGCGGGACGAGATCGTCCTACCGTCACAGGACGCAAAATTTCCTAGTGTCCTACAGCCGCGGGAGCAAACTCTTTTACTTGGCTCGGCTACAGCCAGAGACAAAGTAAAAGAAACATCCGCAACGGGCACGGGGTCGGGCCTGGCGGCCGCCCCGGCCCGTGCGTCTGGGGACCGCGTGATGACAGTTGTGGCGAGCTACATTGAGCACGACGATGACGACGGCTCAGACTGGCTTCGACTGGACATGGAGACCCATGACGGCGTAACAGAGCCGTACGCTATCTGCGTGCAGAGCGACGACGATCAAGGGATGCAGGAACGCGGCATGAAAAAGCTCGAAAGGCTGGCCATCGCGCTAGGCATCGACCGGATCAATGGGCCGGGTGACGTGATAGGCATTCCGTTGGTTCTTACCGCAAGCGACGACTTCCTTCCTCTGGAGGGCGTGTGACATTAACCCAGAACCTACATGCGCCCGCCAAACGGGTAGTACCAAGCCAATCTCCTCACGATGGGGCGCCAATACCCAACCCGAGTAGCCCCGGGTCGAGTAAACAGATTCTGTAATGTAATCTTCCCTCCCGGCTTAACGCATTGCATTCTGCGCTCGATTGGAGCTGGTAGAATCATGCAAGAGAAACGCAGCAGAGCTGCGCATCTTCATACGGTAGTTGTCAAAGATGCCTATGAAATGTGGTCAAAGCTCTTTTGGGACGTAGAAGTCTTTCAAGACTTACAGCGTCGAAATCCCGACGAGAAGGAACCGTTAGGCTTCGCAGCGATAAATGCGTGCATTTCGATATCCGCGTTTGTCGATTGGGTGGCCACAGCGGCACTCACCGGAGATAAGCGGATCTTTCTGGACGAGTACCCCGATTTTCTGATGTTTATGGCTATCGCCAACACGTCAAAGCACTGTCGTCATATTGATAAAGATGTCGCTCCAATTGAGGCGAAAATGGCCTGGTTTGATGGTGACGAGGATTGTGCGCCGACGTGGGCGCTTTACTATGTCAATTCCGGCGAAAGCGTCACGGCATATGAGCGCTTTGATCGCATCAAGATAGTCGCTTGGAGGGTTCTCGAAAAGTTTGACCTCACAGACAATCGCCCATCAGGCCCGGAATGGTATCAAAGAAAGATGCGTCCTACGTTTCCACCGATATCTCAAGATGATGTCAAGGCGCTGATCCAGAGCCATCAGCAGCGAGAGGTCCAGCGTGACGTTTGAAGTATCGATTGTGACAGACACAGACGCCGACAGTGTTGAGGGTGACGCCGATGTATGTGCAATCTTCCTGAGGGATACACTCGGAATGAGCGTCGATGAAGCTATGGTAGCTCTAGCAAAGGCAATGTTTTTCGACGTCGATATACAGTGGCCAATTACCGTGCACATAACAGTTCAGGGGCGAGACCCTGCTGAGCGTAATCAGACCCCTTTGGGATCTCTCCTAGACCTTGCGCCGGGTGATTGGAAGTTCCGCTACATGGATAGCGGAGACACGGACGAAGATCTCTGACAGTCATTTTGTTGCCATCTCATCCAATGATAGAACCATACAATCGAAAATATCATTGGCGGAAGACACAGGTTGACGCTGGCGATCTACGGAATTCGACTGGATCGATTATCACGATATCGGAGCTGTGGGCCTTGCGCAGCCGCAGGACTTCGCGCCGGTAGTTACGGAGTGGCATTGGCCGAGCTCCGAGGAAGTAGCGGGAGACCTGACGGAAGACCAACGTGCGTCCATTCTGGCGGCTGTAAGCGCGTCCGACTTCAAGAAGTCACCGAAGGCCAAGAACTGGGTCGGAAGCGCTGTAGCGTACGCTGTGGGGCTGGATTTGGACGACAACGTGCAGCGCAAGCGGGCGTCCAGCCTTGTGTCCGCCCTGATGCGTGAAGGCGCACTCGTCGAGCGTGAGGAACGGGATCCTGTGCGGCGCGAGTTGGCGGTGTTTGTGAGGGCGGCTTAGTCGTCGACTTCTTCTGGCGCACCAGCGCTCACAATCAAAGTCTGATGAACCAAAGTCTCCAGTGGAACGCCGACAGAGCATTTAGTTGGATAGGTCGCATACATTTGAACTAACGCCATCCTTGCGGCTTGAAGGTGTACTTCCCGAGTAGGCGTGCGACCACTCTCGAGGTTCTCGTAAGTGCGAAGCGGAACGCCCATCATTTTTGCGAATGCCCTCTGTGAGAGTCCAGTTTGGACGCGCAGCAATTGGAGGCTCTTCAGGTTCTCAAACATTGAATTCCACACTCCCTTTTGTTATCTTGGGGAACCGGAGAGGTTGCAGCCCCTCCGGCCCCCAGTTTAACGGCCGATGGAGATCGTTACTCTCCACTTGCCGAACCGGACTTGGACGGTGAGCTTGATGCTCATGGTATCCTCCAGTCGGGTTGCCGAAGCGGGTTTGCTTCGGTGATTTCTTTATGCCACCATTTTGGTGGTCTCGCAAGCGAAAACCACCATTTTGGTGGTAAAAAATAAAGCCGTCGGCCTTACGGGGCTGGCGGCTTTTTTTGTCTCGTCTGCGGCGGCTTTGATCGCGGTTCTCACTAATCGGGGAACCATTTGCGCCACCTTGCGTTTTCTCCTCACACAACAAAGAGGAGACATATCAATGGATTGGAACCGCGTAGAAGGTAACTGGAAGCAGATGAAGGGCAAGGTTAAGGAGCAGTGGGGCAAACTCACCGACGACGACCTTGATGTCATCAATGGCAAGCGCGAGCAGCTGGAAGGCAAAATCCAGGAGCGCTATGGCTATGCGAAGGACCAGACCAAGAAGGACATCGACGACTGGTATGGTCGTCAGGGTTGGTGATGCTGGAACCTTGCTCGCGCCGGGCCGTTAAATTGGTCATGGCGGCGCGTTAGCGCAGCGGCTTTATCGTCGACCACGGATGTACTGGCGGCGCAGAGAAGCAAAAGAAGGCTGGTGCAGAGATGCGCCGGCCTTTTTTGTTATTCAGCTGTTTGAGCAGCCGCTATGCCTCGCTCAATCCTTGCAGTGAGGACAAACAAAAAGTTTCCCAGAGCTTCAGCAAACTCGACAGACTGTTTTGCCTCTTCATAGCTGACATGCGGACTGTTTTCGTCAGCGTGCCTTGGCCTATTCGATCCAAGTCTTACAGAATGCGCCCAGTCTGCCATGCCCTGCGTCAGAACGCCATCCGTTAAAGCTTGGTCGATGCGGGTGTACAAGCTGCCCTCGACGTATTCTTTACTCTTCAGCATCGCGTCTACAGCGCTGCCCGCCATTACTGCGGCGGCATCAGGTGCGTGGAGGACGTTGAAGGCTTGTTGGAGGAAATTTCTCGCCACGTCTGGAATATCTTCATGCGCCGTCTTTGGCGCTGGAAAAACCTTTTCGGCAGACTGCCTCAAGTATGGCCCGCGTGCGACGGCCGTGACGACGCCCCCGCATGTGGAGCAAGCGTAGGCGGCCCAAGCCCGTCGATTTTGTCCATCTGATCTGGGCGTTCCTTCACCTTCAGCGGTACACCATACTAGCCTTAGTAGTGGAGACGCCACCGAGCAATGAGGGCATCTTACAAGAGGGAGTTGATCGGTCATCGTAACCATACGTCTGCCCTCACAGATGCCTTACCCAATGATCTTCCGAAACGATCCTTATCGGTCTGCCTTCGGCTCTCATTTCAGCGGCCTTCAAAATCTTGTTGCCGAAGGAGGAGTGTTTCCAGGAGTCGGTTGCGTAGACGCCGATAACTAGAAAATTGGTTTTTTGCGTCAGCGATCCAGCAGAAGCGCCCTTGACTGTGACTGCGCTCTCGCAGGCTTTCCGCTGGCCGTAGTTGAACGTGCCCGTGAAACAATAATTCATCCCCTCGAAAGACAACGTGGGAGCGGGTGAGCAGAGTGGCAATGTAGTTGATTTGAGCGTCTCACCAAGCTCAAAATCCCGATTGGAAAATCTGTTGAGTGTGTCGAGAAGCTCAGCCTTTTCCTCTTCGTCGACTACGCCGTCGTGAAGTATTTCATTCACGCGTCGGTAAAGAACAGAGAGCAGAGGGTGGTCGCTGACACTTCCATTTGCCACTAACCACTTTTGAAGAAATTCGACCTCAGCCTGATTGATTTGCCCGTCAGCTACTAAGCCTCGCGCAAGCCCAATTAACTCGTCAATCTGTCTGCTGTCGATCCTGTCATTGGAATATTGGTAAAGCAGTTTCTCGTCCATAACTCCCCCAAGCGTTGGACACAACGCAAATCGCGTATAGCTAATACAACCTATTTTTCTGGCAATAACAACTTTAAATACAAATCCCGCGGCGGTTTTTTTGCGTAACAAATCCCGCTAGGACGCATTTCTATCGGCAACTATCTTGCGCGCTGACCACGGATGGACAGGACTGCAAGCGACAAGAAAGTTGGCGCGATTTCGCCCCGGCCTTTATTGTTACACAAGCGCAGTCGATACTGACTGCACCCAGTTACCATTGAGGGTGGAATAGGCTCCTCCGATGATGCAGAATGACGACAACACGCCGAGAACCAAGGCGGCCCAGTAACAAAAGTTCACACCCCATGTGTGCACATTGTCACCCGTCCATTTTTCCGGATCCCAGAGCATAGCCTTGTTGGCCCAAGCCTCGTAATTGTTGCTGTTCATTGACCAGTTTAGCCAAGTGAACAGGCCTGCGAAAAGCGTAAGCATGAGGCCAGATACAAACCACCACACCGTCAACTGATACCGCGTCAAGGCGTCCGGCTTGTCTGCAAGTTCGCTTAGGAAAGTGAATAGTCCAAAAAGTGCTCCCCCGTGGATTAGGAGGAGGCTTGCAAGCAACCATCGACCATATTGACCCGCGAGATCAAATGTCACTCGCTGCATTTCCTTGTAGTCTTTGTAGACGATCTCGGCGACTTCAGCCCGATTCTTCATGAACTGCTTTGCCTGTAAGGGAGGGGTGTTCGCGTCGCCTTCGGTCATATGTTGCCCATAAGATTCGGTTCGATTTACCTATTGAGACACAACCAAATTCTAATCTATAATTCAACTTCTAATACTGCACGGATAGCGCATTATTTATCCGTGCAGTAACTGTGCACATACGGGCGGAGACACCTGCACAGCGCTGCCCGGTTGGTGCACGTTTAGTAGGGTATATATTTATATATACCCCTACACGTGCAACCGTGCAGGGCGGTGTGCCGCGCGCACGGTTCTCATGATGATTTTAACTGGGCAACGTGCGGTCGGCAGAAGGCTATATTCATTACAACCCGGAACCGACATCACCCCATCCGCATTTCGCAGATGAGGAGAATGCAGATGCCAGAGAACGAAATGCAGCCGTACACCGTCGAGCAGCTACAGCAGAAATATGCCGTAAGCCTGCATGTGGCAGTGGAGGTGCTTGAACACTTTCGAGGGGACCGGTCAAAAATCGACAAGTTCATGAAGCGGTGCCCGAACCGGGACGACGAAAAGCACTAGTGAAAAAGGCCGGCGTTCAGCCGGTCTTTTCTTTTGGCCAAAAAATATTTCACAAATCGACTACCCGTTTTTGCTCCTCTCTCGGAAAGTATGTGTGTGGTTCACGCTGTGGCGAATGGGCGTGGATCACAGAAACCGACCCAGAACACGATATCCTAAGGCTCTGTATGGAGCGCATCCGACCAAATATGGAGGCGTTATGATCAGACTTCGTGTCGAGAATATTGGCGGGCCATTCCCTGGCAAGGGGCAGGCTCCTTCGATGGCACACGACAAAATACTACCCCGAAATGAGCGGGCAGCCTTTGAAAGGCTAAACGACTTAGCCGCAATGCGCCCGCATGTAATGGATGCGGGTTCCCTCTCTCCAGCGAACGATAATCCAAGACCGCCAGAAACGCCTGCGACCAAATCTATCTGGCCAGCGCAAGAGCTAAGGCTAACGCCATCGCAAGCTGATTTTCTTCATCGCGGACGCAGCTCGGTGCATCAGCGCATCAACGACAGGACGGAATTGATTTTGAAGTCCCGCGGAATGTTGGCATGGCGCAAGGGCAGTGACGACCAATTCTACCTGGTGCCGAGCGACAAGGGCCAAGCAGCGCTCAGCAAATACGAACAGCGAGAGGGACGTAAATGAATACGACGATCACCCCAGCCGCAGGCTACTACCTGTCACCGATGTTCCCAGGGGCGCTATTCAGGCGCAGGGACAAGGCGCCATCATCTGCCACACCGTCATACCGCACACCAGCCGAACACCGCGCAGCAACCGAGAAATGGCATAAGACGGCACCTGCGAATGACAGCGAGATCTTCGGAAAGAAGCCAAAGACAGAAGCCCCACGACATAGAGATCTAGGCGCCATGAACGGCTTGCTGGCATTCCGAAACAGGCCAACAGGCGCCGCTGAGGGCAGTGGCGTCAGGATGAAGGGCTTCAGCGCGCTGGCAACCAACTGGTCAATTGTGCCCGCCAACGACAACGTGCCGACAGAAGATGGCTTCGGCAATGAGCGCGAGGTGCAGTATGAGCCGAGCATACAGTTGATCATGGAATCGGTAGAGAAAATCGAGGTGCGCGAGCGTCCAGAGCCGTCGATGCTTAGCGCGAAAGGCAAAAGGGAAATTCACGCGATACCAGTCGGTGGATCGGTCGAATACGGCTCGTACGTGGATGATGAAGGCAAGCGGCACAAATGCATCGTCCGGATCGGCTCGCTGCGATTCAGTGACGGCAGCCAAAAAGAAAAGGGCCAGAAGCTCGTGCTAGGGGAGGCGGTCGACACTGAGATCAGAATGCCAGTCGGCGCTATGTTGGGATGCAACGAGAAATCAGCTCGCGATAAGGGCGCAGAGATCGACGAGACGGGCAGCAATTCTCACTACCGATGGATGGTAAAAGGAAAGACGGCCAGGCAGCCGAAGCGGAAGACTCGCTCGAAAGTGCGCGTCGCCATTTCTAAGGCGGAAGCGCGTGCAATGCTTGCGAAGGCTATCGAAAACACGCCGGTAATGCCCGAGATCAAGAAATGCCCCGATGGTTTTCCATTTGGCCCTACAGCGTTGCGTCAGCTCTTCATTGCCGGCCGCAAGGGCAAGAATGGCGAGACGGGATCGCAGGCGTGGGAGGATATCGCGGTCGAGAGCGAGAACAAGCGACAATTCGAAATCGCGCTCGAGAGCATGCTCGATAGCGACGTCAGGATCCTTGCCGACGCCGTTGAAGCAAAGAGCCTGGCTCAACTTGGGGAGGCTCGAGGCTACAAGGGACGCCATGCGGTGGATGCCGGACGTTCACTTCTAAGGGCTGCCAACGACAATTTCGAGCGCGCGTTGGAATTGGCGATGTACGCAGCGGAGGGATAGGGAAGAAAAATTCCACTCATCCACCTTTAACAGTGAAGGGGTCGAAAGGCTCCAAGCTGTTCTGGACGCACAAAGATTGCGACAGACGCTCGGCCAGCGATGAGCCGGGCGTAACTATCACGTGGAGTAGAGCAGCCCGGTAGCTCGCCAGCCTCATAAGCTGGAGGCCGTGAGTTCAAATCTCACCTCCGCAACCAATCCCATGCGCGTTCTCCTCCGCTTGCATGGTGATCGTGCGGCCCGTTCGCCTTGATCTGTTACCGGATTGGGTTGAGCGGGCCGCTTTTGTTTTTCTTGGTTGCTTCGGCTGCCGATCCGCTGCGGAGCTATGCTGCGATACGACGAGCAGCTTTGTCAGATGCTTTACGATCGGCACCATGTTCCGAGATGATTTTAGCTGCCTCTTCCACGGAAATGCGATGCTTCTTGGCCAATGTCTTGGCGTCATAAGCCTGTTCGGACGCCGAAGCGCCTTGCGGTTGTGCCATGGTTTTTCTCCTTGATATGGCCGACGCTACTTGAGCCGCATATTGCAGGCTGTCGGTCACTGTCCTGTATGTAGGTAGTCGGGCTACACTGCGCAACCACGATGGCGTCCATATCGGGAGACGCAATGCCCAATCCCTACGGTCGCTCGGCCGAAGCCGCGCTCTACCGTCGAATGTACAAGACGGCACGATGGCAGCGCTTACGTTTGGCGCAGCTTGCTGCCGAGCCGCTATGCCGGTTCTGCTTGGCGATTGAGGATGTTACCGAGGCAACGACGTGTGACCACGTCAAGCCGCACAAGGGCGACGATCCTTCTCGTGACCGGCGATCTCTACGAGGTGCGCGAGCCTGACCCGAAGGCAACGGGCGACGCGGTTCTTCCGCGAGCGGTACGGATGCTTCTGGCTCCGTGGCGTGTCTGGCGAACAGTGGCGGACGACTATGTGGCTCCGATTCCATGAACCGTTCGACTGGCGCCAGCCAGGCTTCACCATCGCCTATAAGGCTGGCCTCTACAACGTCACGCGCAAGTGCGCTGCGGCTGCGATAGCGGCTAAGGCTGCTGAACCCACCAAGGATCGACCTAATGCCAAAACGCAAGAGGGCGGGCGCAGGCTCGCTGAGTGAGCGCATCGGCTTTGAGGCCGAGGTCGAGGGTGATGACGGGTATGGCGGCGTGGTGGTCGACTTCGCGGAGCAATTCGTGGAGCCAGCCCGCCTCGAGCCGCGCGTCGGTAGCGAGACTGTTATCGCCAGTCGCCTTCAGGGCTTGCAGCCCTACACCATGACCGTCCGCAGCAACGAACGCACGCGCACCATCACGCCCGCGTGGCGGGCGCGGAATAAGCGGTCTGGCGTGGTCTACGCAATCAAGGCTGCGGTCAACATCGACGAGCGCAATCAGTGGATTGAACTGCTGGTGGTGCAGGGGGAGGCGGGATGACTATTCTAGGCCTCGCTAAACTGAACCGTAAGCTTGCTAAACTGCCGGCTGCTGCTGGAAAGCGCATCAAGGAGGCGATGGGGCAGGGCGCCGACGAGATTGTCGCCCTCATGAAATCGCTTGTCGCCGTCGATAGCGGCGAACTTCGCGATTCGATTGGCTGGACATGGGGCGACGCTCCAAAATATAGCCAAAAGATTGCCACCGTGAAGTCCGCTGACGGCAAACTCGTGATCACGATTTACGCCGGGAACAGCAAGGTGCGCTATGCCCACCTCGTAGAGTTCGCCACCAAAGCGCACGAAAATGCTGGCCAGTTCCCCGGTACGCAGCATCCGGGCACCAAAGCACAACCATTCTTCTTTGTCTCTTACCGAGCGCTCCGCCGACGGACCAAGTCTCGCATCACACGGGCGATCAACAAGTCTGCGAAGGAGGTGGCTTCGGGTGGCTGATCCAGTTCTCGAGTTACAGGGCGCCATCATTATGCGCCTCAAGGCTACGCCAGCCGTTACCGCTCTTGTTGGGGCTCGGATTGGGGACATTCCACAGTCCACATGGGCTAAGCCGTATATCAGCATTGGCCCTTCCAATTATGTGGCCGAGCTTATCGATTGTGTAGACGGCGGCGAGGTGATGATCCAAGTCGATTGTTGGTCAACGTCTCGCTCCAGAGCGACGGAGAGATGGTCCGCGTCACTACGCCGGTCACGCCATAATGCGGGATGCGACTGTTACGTTCGATTGGGCAGACGGGACGTACTCGTTCCGTCTTGCTTGGGGGCAACTGGCAGAGCTTCAGGAAAAATGCGACGCAGGCCCATATGTCATTCTGCAACGTTTGCACAGCGGCGCGTGGCGGATTGAGGACATCACCAACATTATCAGGCTGGGCCTGATCGGTGGCGGATTGGAGCCAGCACCAGCCTTGAAGCTGGCGCGCCGTTATGTTGAGGGCCGCCCGCCGATGGAGAATCTTATTCCCGCGCAGGTCATTCTGTCTGCTGGTCTCACCGGCGCACCGGAGGAGAAGGTGGGGGAGGGCGACGCAGCAAATCAAACGGAAAACAGCTCGACGAACTCCCAAACGGAAAGCTGAGATTTGCTGCGCTCTACGGGACCGGCGCTGTGATCGGCTTCACGCCTCAGCAAGTCAACGAGATGTCTGTATGGCAGCTCATGGCTGCGGTGGATGGTTACGTCGAGGCGAATACGCCTGATGATGGATCGCTCACGACGAAAGAAATCGATGAGCTTTGGGATTGGGTGCAGGGGTAGCTAGCGCCACATACCGTTGTCGCGTGGCTGCTCCTCGCCAACATACTCTCGCCCAATCATCATCATCGGTATCGAAGCTAGAAATGCCAAGACGCCGATCGTGATTATGACGTGGTAGAGAGTAACGTCGGGAATTTCACTCACAGACCGAATATTACCGCGCAAAGATGCGAGCGTGTATGTCAGCCATTCTCGCGTTCCCAGCGCGAGACACGGGCCGATAAAAAAAAGCGCCACCCCAAACTTTCCAACACGAGTGAACTTCTGCCTTAGCTTCAATGTGGCCTCCCTAGGTTGCCGCGACAATATCAGGACGCAATCCTAAATGGCAACAGACTTGGAACGCCTTGTCGTTCAGCTTTCTGCTGACGTAAAGGGCTATCAGAACGCGCTAAATCGTGCGCAGGGGATCACCAACCGGCAGGCTCGGGCTATCGAGAGCCGGTTTGAGAAGATGAATTCCAACATTAATGCATCGTTTCGCGGACTGCTGACTGGATCTGTTGCAGGCATTGGAACCGCACTCGGCACGCGTGAAATTGCGCAATATGCGGACGCATGGACGGAGGCTGGCAACAAGATTAACGCAGCAGCCCAGTCTGCGGGTGTGCAGGCGCGATCTCTTTCGCAGCTGAAGGATGGCGCAAACGAAGCGAGATCAGCGTTCGGTGACTATGCCGACCTTTATGCGCGTCTTATTCGATCTGCATCTAATGTCGCCAAGAATGAGAACGAAATTGCGACTGCGACAAGCGTTGTTGCAAAGGCATTTAAAGCAGGAGGTGCGGCTGCTTCGGAGCAAGCAGCGGGTATCCTGCAGTTGGGACAGGCACTCGGATCCGGTGTTCTTCAGGGCGACGAGCTTCGATCACTTAGAGAAAACGCCCCGATCCTCGCGGATGCGATTGCGAAGGAATTTAAGACCACAATCTCTGGGCTGAAAGAGCTCGGCGCCGAGGGAAAATTGACCTCTGACCGAGTTTTTAAGGCAATCCTGAATGCACAAAAACCAATCGAAGCTCAGTTCGCAGCGACTAACGCTACCATCGGTGACGCCTTCACCCGGCTGAAAAACCAGATGATGGAGTATGTCGGCGGATCAGACTCTGCATTCGGCGCATCTGCAAAGCTAAACGAAGCCCTCGGCCTTCTATCCAACAACATTGGTGCCGTCGCCGATGCCGCGATTATCATGGCTGGCGCGTTCCTTGTGAACTACGCAGGTAATGCTGCGAATGCGGCAGTTGCAGCTACGTACAAGATGGTTGCCGCCAATACGGCTCAGCGTGTTGCATCCGTCGAGAGCGCGCGTACCGCTCTGGCATCTGCTCAAGCGATACAGGCATCAGCAGCTGCAAATCTACAGTATGCGCAGACGGCATTGGTAGCTGCGCGCAACGGCACAGCTTTGGGTCTGAGCGTCCAGCAGGCATCTCGGGCGATGGTAGTTGCTCAGGCGGGTAGTGGCGGATGGCTTACGAAGCTGTTTTCTGGCTTTGCAGAAGGCGGCTATACCGGCGACGGTGGCAAATACCAGCCGGCGGGTGTCGTTCATAAAGGCGAGTACGTCTTTGACAAGGCTGCGGTTCAAGCTGCCGGCGGCCCCGCCGCGATGGAGGCAATGCGGCGCAATCTCAAAGGCTACGCCAACGGCGGCGCAGTAGGCGTCTCCGTCCCGACAATCCCCTCACTAAGGCCAGCCAACGACAACGCAGTGAAGGTCAACTACGCGCCCGTCATTGACGCGCGGGGTGCTGATGCTGCTGCGGTGGCCAGGCTGGAAAAGGTTGTCGCGAAGCAGGGTGCAGAAATGCAGGGCCGCGTCGAAGCTGCCGTCCGATCGGCTCAAAAACGAAACGTGAAGTTGGGATGATATCTTTGGGCAGAAGAAAAGGCCTCCCTTAAAATGGGAGGCCTTTGCAAACTATCTTAAGCAGCCTTCTTCGCGCCCGACGTCTTGTTGATCGACGTAACAGCAAGGTTGGTGAGCTTGTTGTTGGTAGCTTTTTCCTGGTCAAGGATTTCGCTGAGAATCTTGTGCGCTTCATCGTGGCCGAGATCCTTAGCCCATTCGCGCAGCGAACCATATCGGGCGATTTCATAGTGCTCGACAGCTTGGCAGGCGGCCAGAAGGCCAGCGTCTAGCGCGGTACCTTCTGCCTCTTTCATGAGACTGTCGGCTTCCTTGATCAAGCCTTCAATCGCGTCACACTTTTCACCGGAGGCTTTCTTGCCAATGGATTTAAAGACCTGATCGAGTTTTTTGATCTGGTCTTTTGTCTCCGCGAGATGATCTTCGGCGGCCTTCCTCAACTCGGCGCTCTGGGCTGCCTTAGCTACCTTCGGCAGCGCCTTCGTAATGGCGTTCTCTGCGTAGTAGACGTCCTGAAGCGTGTGCTCGAAAATGTCTGCAAGCGATTTCATGGGATTTCCTCCGGTTGTTGATTGCGCCGGGGGAAATGCGCGGTTGCGAGCTTTGTTCCTTTGCGGCCACTCAAGGCGGATACACAATGACAATCACATACCCGCTCCCAACTTCCTTCTTCGATGAGTTCCCAGGCTGGTCGACCGAGTTCAACCTGCTTTGGCGGCAAGAGCAGTCGCGTACAGCTGGTGGCCAGACGATTGTCAAGGATTTGGGGTCTCCGCTCTGGCAGATGACGGCACAATCGCGATCGATGAAGCCGAACGAACTGGATTACTGGCGTGCGCGGCTAACAAGTCTGGAGAACGGCCTCAAGACTTTCCGAGCCTTCCCGAAGTCACGCTGTTTTCCGGTTGCGTATCCTAACGGCAGTTGGCCAACAGGCGGTGCTTTCAACGGCGTTGCCCAGGTGGCAACCATTGCATCGAACCGCAAGGCTATTTCACTCTCGGGCTTGCCCGCTGGCTACAAAGTCACGGTCGGCGATTACATCCAGATAGGCGACAAAGACCTGCATATGGTCATGGAGTCAGTGACTGCTAGCGGCGGTGGCGTGACGACGCAGTTTGAAGTGCGCCCTCATCTGTGGCCCGGTGTGGTGGCGCCTGTTGCCGCAACGTTGGCAAAGCCATCCTGCATCATGGCTATCGTTCCGGGGTCGATCTCGACGACTGCCGACATGGCCACGGGTCGTGGCACGGTTACGTTTCAGGCTATTGAGAACAGGTAGTCATTGAATTTTCACCCCGAAATGCGCCGCGATCATTTTCGATTCACGCGTGCCCTTGGCCACTTCACGATCAAAGCACTTCGCATACAGCTCGGTTCCCTTCTTCTCACGGCAAGCGCGCTCAGCATTCCTGTTGACCGCTTTTTTCCAATCGAACGGCTCTGACTTTACGATGGGACCTTGTTGGCAGGCAGTCAGGCACGCGGCCAATAGCGCGACAATTAAGTACTTCATGAAATCTCCGGAGCAAAATCTCAACGCGGTTGCACATGGGCGTAACGAGCCATGATGCCGTCATAGAATTTTTTACGGCCGCGAACTTCTCGCTCGTAACACGTAGCAAACTGCTCCTTCCCTTTCGTGGTGCGGCAGTAGCGATCGGCGCCGTCTTCAATGGCCCTCTGCGCTTTCCATTCCGTAGGCGTTTGGGTCTGGCATGCGGTGAGCGTCAAAGCCGCAATGGCTAGAAAAAAGTACTTCATGAAATCCCCCAGTGACGGCGGGATTAATGCTCAACTTTAAGTCTGTGTCTAGGCCACCTCAGGTGGATTTTTGGTGCCAGATCCCAACGGGAAATCAATGAGAAACATCTCAGCAGAAAACCTTGCTGCGCTTGAGGCGCGGCAGCTGGTGGCGCGTGACTTCCTCTGGTTTGTCGCGCGCGATCGGGCAACTGGCGCGCCGGTCACCGATGGCATGTGGTCGGACGTCGGCAACGTGTCTGCCGCTGTCGTTCATCCAGACACGGGCTTGCCTGTCACGCGTGACTGGTACGGATCCGGCACACTGGTCCAGATCGATGACATTCCGCTCGTCGCCAATCTGTCGGTGCAGAACGTCAACATCCGCCTGTCTCAGGTTAGCGAGCACGTTCAGACGTTGGTCCGCCTATACGACTGTAAACAGGCTCGCGTCGAGATCTACCGCGGCTTGTTCGATCCGGATAGCCGCCAGATGGTCGCGCCGGCAGAGTGCCGTTTCGTAGGCTTTGTCGACACAGTCACCATCACGACGCCAAGCGAAAACGAGGAGGGCAGCGTGACGATGGTCTGCGCAAGCCATACTCAGGAGATGACGCGCTCCAATCCGTCGACGCGCAGCCATGCCACGCAGGTTCTGCGGCAGGCAGGTGATGCATTCTACACAGACGCTGACACCTCGTCCGAGTGGGAATTCTTCTGGGGTTCCGAAAAGGGCAAGGTCGCAACGCAGCCGAAGCGCAAGAAATTTCTTGGGATCTTCTGATGGACGTCCGCCCCGCCACACCTAAGGACCGCGACCGCGTGGTCGCGCTCTTACAGGAGAGCCATGAAGCGGCCGGCTTCACTTTTGCATTTCAGGCAGCTTATGCCGATCGACTTTTTCAGCAGCATATGGCTTCGCCGTTGGCGTGCGTTCTTGTAACCGGCAACCCTGCGCAGGGCGTGCTGATGGCTTGTGCTTTTGATCACCCGTTCGGTGCTGGCCGCATTGCCAAGGAAACGGTCTGGTTCGTGTCGCCAGAGGCGCGCGGGCGCGGCGCGATCGGGATGCTCGACGCTTACGAAGCGTGGGCGCGCTCAGTCGGCTGCGTCTCCGTCGGCATGGCATCGTTGGCAACCAATGACGTTTCCAGCCTTTACGAGCGGCGCGGCTACAGCGCCGTCGAAACACACTTCATGAAGCCGCTTTAGCGGCTGGCGCGCGCACGGCGCATCCCAAGGAAAATCGATGGCTATTTTTTCTGGTATCGCGACCGCGATATCCGGCGCGGTATCGGCTGTCTCGGGCTTTATTGGCGGCCTCGGCGCTTTTGGATCCTTTCTGCTTAAGACGGCAGTTGGCGTCGGCGTCAGTCTGCTCGCGCAGTCTTTGGCGGGCAAGACCAAAGACCCGACATTCTCGATCAACGGCACACTGCAAGGCGGCGGCGATATCTCGCGCTCCTTTATCCTCGGTCGTACTGCGACTGCTGGCTCTCTCGTGTTCGTCAATACGTGGGGGCAGGATGGTGACACACCGAACGCCTATCTGACGCAGGTAATTGCGCTTTCGGATATGCCGATACGTGGCCTTGCTGAAGTCTGGGTCAACGGCGAGCGCGTCACGCTCGGCGGCCTCACCGATCGCGGCTACGCGGTCAACGAGTATCCGGACAGTCTCTGGGTCAAGTTCTACGATGGCACCCAGACGACTGCCGACAGCTTCCTGTTCACGTCAGTATCGAACGGCAACAGATGGTGGAACCCTGACCGTATCGGTAGGGGTGTTGCTTACGCGATCGTCACGGCTCGCGTTTCCAAGAACATGTTCTCCGGCGTGCCGTCCTTCAAGTTCGTGCTGGAAGGTATGCGCCTGTACGATCCATCTCGCGACAGCACCGTTGGCGGTGTAGGTGGCCAGCGCTATGCAGATCCGGCGACTTGGGGCGGCGACGGCGACTTTCTGCCGGCGGTGCAGATCTACAATCTGCTGCGCGGCATCAGCTATAACGGCCAGTGGTTTTACGGCTTGCAGAACATGGCGGCGGCCCGCCTCCCTGCTTTGGCGTGGATTGCTCAGATCGAGAAGCACCGCGCAGGCACGCTGGAATCGACGGGCTGGGTCAACACCTATCGGAGCGGTGGGGAAGTTCAGGTCGAGGCTCCGCTGACGTCTGCCGTTGAGGCGTTGCTCACGGCCTGCCAAGGCAAGATCTCGGAAGTTGGTGGCGTCTATTACCTGCATTCTGGCGCTCCGGATGCTCCGGTTATCGCATTCACCGACGACGATATCCTGTCCACTGAAGAGCAGGAATTCACGCCGTTCCTTGGATTGGCGGACACCATCAACGGCGTTTCAGCCAACTATCCTTCTCCGCAAGACGGATGGGTATCAAAGACGGCGCCGCCGCTCTACCGGACTGACCTTGAAGCGATAGACGGCAATCGCCGTCTTATGGCCGACGTCGACCTGAACTTCGTTCCTTACGCGGAGCAGGTGCAGCGGCTGATACGGTCTGCCCTTGAAGAGGCCAGGCGTTTCCGCAGGCACACGATTGTTCTGCCTCCGCGCTTCTGGGCTTACGCGACACCGGGCACGGTGTTCTCGTGGACGTCGGAGCGCAACGGTTACATCGCGAAACTGATGCGCCTCGATGGCGTCGCAGATCGGGCCAATCTCGATGTTATGATCGATATCACCGAGGTTGATCCGACCGACTACGATTGGAACACGGGGGCTGATTTCCAGCCTCCTGTTGACGGGCAGATCGGGGTAATTCGCCCATCGCCACAGGCGATTGTTGATTGGTTCGCTGAGCCCGCCACAATCAAAGACGCGGCGGGTGACGATAGGCGACCTGCCATCCGGCTGACGTGGGATAACAGCGATGGTCGCCTCGATGACGTGATTGGCATCGAATACGAGGTCAGATTACAGGCGTCGCTGGAGAAGGTGTCTGAAGGCCGAACGGACCAGCCGCAGGTGGGTTCGATGCTCATCTCTCAGAGCCTTTTGCCGAACGAAGGCTACGTTGTTCGCGGGCGTTACATTCCTGGTGGCGACAGGCCGGTTTTGTGGTCTGGGTTCATCCCGGTCATCACGCCTAACATTCTGCTTTCCGATAAGGATGTGTTCGTCGATATCGATCTCACCGGCATAGGTGAGGCTCTTGGCTGGCTCCGCAACAGCACGCGTACCGCACAGGATGCCATTGACGGCCTCATAGCATCGCAGATGGAAATGGCGACGGTTGCCTACAAGGACACCCGAAATCTCGCCAGGGAGCTTTCTGTCGAGCTGGGCGCGGCCCGAGCTGAATATCGCGAAGATATCCAGCTAGCTGTTAACGAAACGATGGCCGTAGCTGGCAAGGTCGAAACACTTACGGCTGCACTGGGCGGAAATAGTGCTTCAGTCAATATCGCCTTCGCGGCTTTAGCCACACCGGCAGGCTATGCGGCTCGATACGGCGTGACGGCAGCTGTCAACGACGGTCAATATCGTTCTGCAGCACTATTGTTGGATGTTCCCGCAAACCCGTCTAGCCCAACACGTTTGGTTGGCTTCGCTGACCAATTCGTCATTGCCAGCGGCGATATGTCGGTCATAAAGCAGCCATTCGTTGTTCAGGACGGGGTGCTTTACGCTAACGACATCAGGGTCAACAAGCTGTCGGCATTCACTTCGGTGTTGGGGAACGTCAACATTGAGGAGGCCTATATCGGCAACCTTCAGGTTGGAACGTCGAATATTGCTTCTGGTGCTATTTCAGATGCGTTTGAAGTTTCGCAGTCTGGCAGTACGCCGCAGAGCTTGGTTGTGAACCATGGCACCGGGGCTCCGAGGATATACCTTTTTTATTCCAGCGAACTCGTCACCGCAAATAACCAGATCGGCGCGCAAATTCGCTACGACATAAACAATGATACCGACGGGGGCGTTATCGGTTCTATCGGGTCGGTAAACCCTGGCGTTAACAATGGCGATATCGTGTCAGCTTCATCTTTCCGTATTTTCGTTCCCCCTTCGGGAAGGACGCAAACCACGTTCAGAATAAGCAGGTTCGCACCGGTAAACCTAACAACCTCAGCACGCCTCATCGCCATGGTTCTTCGGCGCTAGTTACAAGGAAATCCCATGACAACCGGCAATCATATGCAAGTCGACGCTCTCGTCGCCTTGCACGAGGCAGAAGTGCGCGAAGGCTTCTTAAAGCAGCGCACTCTGCTGCTCTCTCAGCATCTTTCGATGCAGAAGCAGGAAAACCAAATCCTTCTCGACAAGATCAACGGTCTTGAGGCCGATCTGCGCGTTGCGCGCGGTGAAGGCGAAGGAGACCCCGCCAATGGCTAACATCACATGGTACGGCGACGGATTGACGACGGTGGCTGTTGGTTCCCGCACTGTCATCGGGACAGATACAGGCTGGCTCACTCCTGTTGCGGGCATGACGCCAATCAAAGATGGCGACAAGTACGGCATTCACGTTGGCCGCCCGATCGTTATTGAGCAGATCATCAGTGACACAGAGCTGTTGCTTTCCGATGATTGGCCCGGTCCTGCTCAGACGGACGCGCCTTACAAGATCGAGTTGACGAACCCGACAATCGTTGCCGTCGAAACAATGCGGCGGCTGATGCTGAGCCTGAGTGGCGGCAATCTGTCCAGCATCGCTGAAACGTCCGTTGGGACTGATGACCTCCTGATCGGTATCGGTCCCGGCGTCTTCAGCACGATCAACAAAGCAGCGCTGGTTCAGGGCGTCGAGTACGATGCGTTCGTAGCGAACCTCGCGGGCAGGGCGGCTTACAATGGCGCTGCTGCGGGCTTTGCTGTCCTTGTGATTGATATCGGAGATGGCCGGTCTGCGCTTTATTTCAAGAATTCGGCAACGTCGGGTGACTGGAGCGCACCGTCTTACATTACCGGTCCTGCCGGTCCTGCGGGCGTAACGTGGCGGGGAAACTACAGCGCGGGAACTGCATACGTTGTGCGTGACATCGTGCAGTATGGCGGGTCGACTTGGTATGCGAAGGTAGGCACGACAGGCAACGCGCCTCCGACGTTACCAACCACCGAAAACACACAGTGGATACTGTTCACACGATCTGGCTCTGCTGGTGTTGTTGATCGCGGCACCTACAGCGGCGCGACTGCCTACGAGACAAATGACATCGTCCTCAACAACGGCTCGACGTGGCTTGCGCTTCAGTCGACCACCGGCAACGCCCCGCCTGTTCTGCCGGCCGAGAGTAACGCCTACTGGCGCTTGCTGGCCCGCAAGGGCACGGATGGGAGCGGTACGGGTGATTTCACCGGTCCTGCTGGTGGCGTCGCTGCTGGGGACATTGTTGCGTTTGCCGACACTACGGGTAAGGCAGGCAGAAAGGCAACGCAAGCCGAACTGAAGGCGGCCATCGGCGGGGTTCCAATTGCAGGCTACATATCGCCCGGCTTCAATCTTGGGAACAATGCGAGCGACGCAGCGAACGATATTGATTTCCCTGCTGGCATTGTGGCGAGCGAAGTTGCGAACCCGATCTTGATGGCGCACGCCGCCGGTACCGCGCAGCTTGATGTTGCATACGGCACAGGCAATGGTGGCCGGTTCGATTCCGCAATCAGTGACGGTTGGTGGCACTGCTTCATTATCAGCAACGGCACTACGTTTTCACGGGGATTCTCGAAGTCATTGAACCCAACATCCCAGCCCAACTATCCGGCAGGCTTTACGCACTATAGGCGCGTTGCGAGTTGGCCGCGCATCAGCGGTTCTCTCTCTCAGTTGCGGCAAAGGGAAGATCACTTTGATTATGTCAGCTTTATTCAGGACCGCAGCAGCACAGCCGCGCAGGCATCGACGCTTTTGACAATTTCCGTGCCGCCTGGGATCGTTGTTCAGCCAAAGTTTACTATTGTTCAGCAGCAAGGTGCAGCGGGACAGTCACAAACGCAGGTAGCGAACGCCGGAGATTCAACGCAGTCAACAGTTATCACTGTTGCTGCCGGGGAAACCGACTCAGCAACCGTAACGAGCGGCATTTTCACAAATACCGCCTCTCAGATTCAGTTCCTTGTTGCTATTCTTTCTGGGTCTTTAACTGTGAACCAGTTCCAAACAAAAGGCTGGATCGATAAAAGGGGTCAGTCGTGAGAGTCTTCGTTCAGCGAAATGGCGACGGGGAAATCAACGGCATTTACTCGAATTTCCAAGAAGGTATAGCCGAAGAAGCGCTGTCGGAAGACAATCAGGAAGTCCTGGCTTTCCTCAATCCAGTCCGCATCACCGACTACGAAAACGCCATCCAGAACCTTGTCGACAGCACCGCTCGTGAGCGTCAGTTCCGCGATGGTGTGACGTTGGCTTCCTACACGGCGTCTACGAAACCGAAGTGGGCGGCAGAGGCGCAAGCATTCGTCGCATGGCGAGATAACGTCTGGTTCTACGCTTACGGTGAGCTTGCAAAGCTGCAGGCAGGCCAGCGGCCACAGCCGACCGTAGAGCAGTTTCTGACCGAAATTGCGCCCATCGCTTGGCCGGTAGCGTAACCCGTCGTCTATAAAAACCATCAGGAGAACTTCGATGACGGCTGTACGCGAGGTACAGCAGCGCTTGCTGCGCTCGGTCTAACTGAAGCGCAGATTGACGCCATGTGGGCGGAAGCGGTCATGGCTTAAACACATAGAGCAGAGCCACATCCTTTCTCATTGTCGACATACAACGCAAGATAGGATAGATCGATAGAAGTCGAATTGCATGCAACTACAGTTTGTAAGGTGCGCCATGGCAGAAATCGACCCTAAAGATCCCTCCCAGTGGTTGAAGCCGATTGGATTGATCAAGCAGATGCTCTCCTATGACGTCTCGGACGTGGACGGAACAATGTCCCCGACTGACACAATGGCTGGTCCAAATTATATTTGGGTTGGTGCGTCCGCGGTGGAGGCAATTGTCGCCGCCGTTTATTCCAGTCGACTAACTGAAGTAAAAACTGTCCTGGACATGCCCTGTGGTCACGGCAGGGTACTTCGGCATCTAAAAGCTCTGTTCCCGGAGGCAAGCATAGACGCATGCGATCTGGATAAGGAAGGCGTTGAGTTCTGTGCCAGCAACTTTGACGCCAGACCCATAATGTCTCAAGAAGACCTAACCGCTGTTGAATTTGACACCAAATACGACCTGATCTGGATCGGCAGCCTGTTTACCCATACCTCGCGTGAAATCACGGAGAAGTGGCTTACGTTTATGTCGAAGCAATTGACCGAGAACGGGATTATTGTGGCCACCTTCCATGGCCGGTTTGCTCCGAAGCTCCACTACCATACCCCATACGTCGACAAAGACCGATGGGCCGTGATCATGGATCAGTATCTCAGGACCGGCTACGGGTACACCGACTATCACCCCAGCCAGTCGCACGACTTCATTGAAGGCAGCTATGGCCTTTCAGTCACTCGGCCAAGCACGCTTCTGGAGATTATCTTCAAGATCCCCGGCGTTCGCGTTCACCACTATCAAGAACGCGGATGGGGCGACAATCATGACATCATCGCGTTTGGACCACCGAATTGGGACAATTCCTTCTGGGAATCGGAAGAGCCGCAGATGATCCCCGATCCTGTGCCTCCGCCAGTGAAGCGACGGTTGCCTGAGCGGTTGCGTGATGCGGCCAAGGCGCTCTTCGGGGAGTGATACACAAAACTGATGACAAAAAGGGCTCGCTTCGGCGGCACCTTTTATTGTTGCTCTCGACCTTGTAGCGGCGCGAATCCTTGCGCCATCCGCGCAGTGATCATCGCTTGGCCGGTAAGCACCTTGAAAATCGATCGTCGCCATAGCTAATATGTCGGCTATCCAACCCTGTCGGCGGCACAAAGATGAACATGGGTCATTTGGCGCTTTTGTATCTCGGTATTGCCGTTCTGGCTGTTGGCTGCACTACATTTGTTGGCGGTTTGGTCTATCTCATCTGGCTGATTTTCAGCGAGCCCGCCATCATCAGGAATGAGATCGGTGCGCGTGCCTTAATGTACGTCTACGACAACCTTCCGCTTCGACGGTAGCGTATCTGGCGGTCAGGATCGGAATGCTAAAAGAGGCTCGCACGGTGGCTGGGGGGTGTTGAGCGCGAGCCTCAGTGCTGTGAACAAGATACACTGCACAGCGGCATACAATGCGCGACATTTGAAATCGTTCCATGAGGTGGAGGCCAGTCGCTCCTCGTAAGCGCCAGGCCTCCACGCCGTGGCGATCGGGATGCCACGGCGGCGCAGTGTCGTTGGGGGCCCGTGAGCCGTCAACAGAAACCTTTGGGAGAGGCCCGCCGCTCCGCCAAGCAGCGGACCCCAATGTCGCGGCCTGTTTCAGGGGACGCGCGACGGCGGCGTTTTTAAAACCGTCGCCACATGCCTGCAATCTCAGAAGTTACCCGTCATTCAGAGAAGCCTTTGTTCTCAGGGGTTCGCGATGATCAACTTTTCGCGACCGAAAAAATAGAGGCCCGCAGGGCCGGGGGGCGGCTGCGGGCCTCTGTCAGGTCGCTGGGCGGAGCGACCACGCGCAAGGTGGCCTCGGCCGCATGAACCGCAGATGAACGACTCGCCTCTGCTCTGGGGCGAGAAACAACCCGTAAAAATCAGGACTCCCAAATGCCAATCACCAAAATCTCCACACAGGGGAGGGCTTTCGTGCGCCTGCACGAGGGCAATCCACTTACCTGCTATCTCGACCCTGTCGGTATTCCGACGATCGGTACGGGCTTCACGATGCGCAGCGATTCAGTTCGCCGCGAACTGGCCAAGATCGGCATCACGAAGCTTGTCCCAGGTAAGACTAAGATCACCGCATCGCAGAGCGATGTCATCCTCGACGCTGTTCTAGCCGCCGAATATGTGCCAGCAGTCGTCGCTGGTTCGCCCGAGAATCGCAAACAGCATGAGCTGGACGCCGCTGCATCCGTGACGTTCAATCTCGGCGTCGGCGCGATGAACTGGACGTGGGCTGATCTCTGGCGCAAAGGCCAGATCCACAAGGCCGCCGCTCATCTCGCAAGCAACTACAACACTGCGAAAGGCAAGAAACTGCCTGGCCTCGTGCGCCGTCGCAAGGAAGAGGCGCTTCTATTCGAGAAGGGCATCTATACCGGCGTTGGCGTGACGAAAGAAGTGACGGCGGAACCGCCGGTGCTACCGGATCCAGTTGTGAAGGAAGCGCAGGAGCTGCTCACGACTGCTGGCCTCAATCCCGGCGCGATCGACGGCTGGATGGGCGAGAAGACCAAGGCTGCCGTAATCGCCTATCAGAAGGCACACCCGCACCTTATCGCTGACGGCATCATCGGCCCTGCCACCATCGCACAGCTTCGTCGCGACGCAGGCGCGGCCAAGGACGTGGTTACAAAGGGCGCAAGCTCTGCGGCTGGTTCTGGATTGCTCGCCTTCACTGCTGGCCTCCCATGGGGCTGGATCGCCGCAGGCGTGCTTGTCGCCGTGGTCGTCTACGTGGCCTACCGCAACCGCGATGTGATCGCGCGCCGCTGGAATAGCTGGCGCGGAAAGGAGGTGGTGGTTTGATGATCATCGCCAAGCTTAACGGCTACCTAGCCGCAATCGGCACGGCGCTCGCGATCCTCGCGGGCGTCTTTTTGTATGGCCAGCGGGCAGGGCGCACCGCAGCAAAGGACGAGCAGGCTGCGGCAAATGCCAAGGCTATCAAGAAGGCCGGGGACGTCGAACATGAAATCAAAAATCTTGGCGACGATGATGTTGATCGTCGTCTTGCTCAGTGGATGCGCGACAAGCGGTAATTACTGCGACATCGCGCGACCGGTGCGTCCTTCCTTTGAGGATAGCCTGACGAGTGAAACGAAGCGGCAAATCCTCACCGAGAATGAGAAGCTGCAAAAGCTTTGCGGGGTGAAGCCATGACCGGCCCTGAAATTATGGCTGTCGGCGGGTTTTTCGTGCTGCTGTTCGGTTTCCTCTTCGGCCTCTGGAAGTACGTCGATGCGAAGATCAGTGCCGCAAAGATGGAGGCGTCTGGCGCGGCATCTGCGGCGTCGGCAATGGCGTCCCTTGCAAGGGAAGAGCTCGCGGCTCACCGCCTGCATGTGGCGGAAACCTACGTCTCAAAGTCCGGCCTTCGCGAACAGACTGAGCAGATCATGGGCGCTATCGGTGCCGTGAAGGATGCCGTCGACAAGATGACGTTGCGCGTGGATCGCATCGTCGAAAATCAATCAAAGCCGCGCGCGACGCGGGGAGCCTGATTCAACCCGCTTGCCGAGAGGTAAGCGGGTTTTTGTTTGGTCTGGCACGACTCGAGAACATTAAAAGCACCTCGATAGCGCTAATAAGAACCGTTATGGTTTGCTGGGCGCGGCTTCGGCCCCTTCTAGCTACCGCTTCAACTCGTCCGTCTCAGCTCTCCTAAGCTCGTTGGTCGCTTCGACAATAGCATTCGTATACCTTCTGCTGCATCAAGCAGTACGTGCACCTTTTCATCTTCGGAGAGCCGGCCGGTCTCCATAGATGCGGTGCGGAGATAGCTCATCAAATCACGATTGATCGGTTCGCCCGGTATTTCCTCATGAAGTCGTTGGACCATATTAATGGTTCTATTCAGCAGTGTTCTCACTTGATGTGAAGTGAGGCTAGATACTTCGGACGCCGCTTGCTCCAACTCTGAAATAAGCCCCCTAGGCATACGTTCATCCCTCCCACCTGCACTATGTTCTCTCCTCTTCAAATGAGAACACGCGACAAGCGAAGAGTCTATGTGTGAATTCTATATGGTCGAGTGTGAGGATGCGCCGAATTTACTTAAAGCGCATAACAGATTTAAGGGGGATTCTCGCGATCAAATGGCCGTCGCCGCGAATAACTTCAAATGAGCTGCCATCTACGACTTCGTCCTTGAGGATTTTTTCTGAGAGCATTTCTCTCGCGGCTTGCACGGCCTCATGTCTGGCCTGCTCATCAGTAGAGAGAATTGCACCCTCCATATCCACGGAAAGCCCTTCAGCGTCTCGGACGTGGAAAAAGTACCGCGGCATAGCGAAATTCCCGGCATGCGTTCAAAGAATTTCGATATCAACGACCAGTCACTTGATATTGTTCCGCAGCTTCATGCCCGTCAGACCGATGGGCGATATTCGAGCTCACCTAAAAAGAAACCCCCCGGCGGGGAGGGTTCTAATCGCGCCGACTAAAGGGCACTAGGAGCAATGGGCGGAGGGGGAAAGGTTCCGTCCGGCCTTAAAAACTCGCGACCTGAAAATCGGTTCCGAAAAAATTACCTATTCCACCACACACAGCACCGGCGGCGCACCTTCAGCTCTGAACGTCTTTAGATTTACCTGCGTCATTGGGCCACGAGATGTATGCATCATCAGGGTGCTGATATCGACGTCGAGGCCTGTCTTGTGAACTTCTTTGATGGCATCGTTTAACTGGCGAAGGGCCATTGCCAACCGTTGTTCCGCGTTCTTCTGGCGGGAAATGCGGGTTATCATTGTAGTGGCTCCTTATGTGGATAATGCGCCCAGCAATGCCAGGATGACTTCTCGGCCTTCGATCGAGAATACCCGAAGCCGCCCCATTTCTTGCAGCCAGGATGCTCGCAATAGTGATTCTCGTGAATGCCGTCGCTGTTTTTGGATTGGTCGCTCATATGGTGGTGGTTCCAGTGATGTCTATGGGCTCGTTAGATGTTTCAATCAACGGCCAGCGAACTTTCTTTTTCCATTTGTCCAAAGCATCCTCAGCGGAGGAACAAAAGACCCATTCGATGAATGCGTCTGAAATGTTAGGGTGGTCGTATAGGATGGCAGCGATCCCCTTGCGCTGGCTGAACAAAATCTCCGTTCTTGCGCCTGTCGGTATATCGTCATCGTCAGCGAGTAGTTCTGTGGCAAAGTAACCGGTGAAGGATGTGAGGTCAGAGTCACGGTCGACTTCATCGAGGATGCGCGGATCAAGGTCGTCGTGGCTGGCTTTCGTTGCGCCCACGAAGTCGCCTTCATTCAGCGGGAATTTTGCGTATACGCCATGTTTTTCAAGCAAGTATGGACGAATGCGCATGTTTGCCTCCTATCCAAATAGATCCTGTTGCGGCCTTTCTTCCTCAACTGGCAGCAGCACAAGGCTGTCGTCAGGCAATGGCCGCTGAAGTACTTTCGCTTCCTCCCATGGCGCCGTAAGCCATGTCTCAATTTCATCTTTGTTTGTCAGAATTACCGGCATGGCCTTCGGGTGGATCGGCTTAACAATGCCGTTCGGGTCGGTCGTCAAGAACGCAAAAAGCTGATGATCGCCTTCGCGCGGGTTCTTCATCGATCCCCGAACGCCATGCCAGTCCGTCCAGATGCCGGCGAAGAAGGCGAGGGGTGTTTCCTCGTTGGTCGCAAACCAGCGCTTCGTCTTACGGGGTTTGGTGTCTTCCCATTCGCAAAAGGTCGTCCAAGGCACCACGCATCTGCTCTCAGGCCTAAGCCAGCGCCGCCAGTGCGGTGAAGTGACGTTGCGGATGTTGGTCACGCCGGTGTCAGGCTTGCCTTGCGTGACGAACTGCGGCGAGGGCATGCCCCACGTCAGGCCGATCAACTCCCGTCCGGCGTCACCGTTGCGCACCACTGGCGCCGGCCGATCTGGATAGACCTCAACGTCTGGTTCCAGATTAAGCCGCTCCTGCATGGTTCCCACGATGTCGCGGATAGATTCCTGATTGGTCTTCACACGGTACAAATTACACATGCTCACCTCGGCATCTTGGCTATGGTGATTTTGACGTCACCCTTGGTGTTGCACCTTTTGCACTTTAGCCGCTTGGCAATATCGTCGACGGTGGTATCGGTTTTAGCCACGCGGTTCAGTTGCCAATGCTGGATATTCGAAACGTGACCGCAGTAGTTGCACTTGGCAACGACAATCTCCCAGTTCCGTATTTCCTTGACCTTAACGGCCGTCGGCGGCGCTTGTTTCAATGTTTCGATGAGGCTGCGTGCGCGGGCGTGGTATCTAAGTCTGCATCGATCCGAAAATCCTTCGAAGGGACGGGGGCATTTGATTATGTCTTTTGCTATCTTGTTGAGCAGGGATGGCATTGAGTGGTCGCCATATTCGATCATAAGCTCTCCCGAGCAGATGAATTTGAGAAGCTCGCAATCCTCGCATAAAACTCCGACAGGCTCGCCGCCGTAATCCGACAGCCAATACGCTCCTTCACCTGGCATCTCGATCTGCTTCCGGCATCCATCCCCTCGTAAAGCCTCGGCCCATTGCAGCCGTTGCCAGAGCGAGTTGCATCCTCAGATGCAGAATGTCCTCCATGAGCGTCTCAATGGCGGCTCGGCTATCTCCATCGTGCCATGCAATGATGTGGTCCACCGGATCGGCTTCGGGTTCTCGTCTTTCTGGGCGCACGTTCTCATTCTCCTTTTTCAGAGGTCCAACAGCCGCATATTTAGCTCGGGAAGCACGCGCCCTTCGTGCTGGCGATGTTCTTATTATGTTCCGCATTGAGGAGGAGTCAAGTCAGACCGGCCAATTGCCTTGGATGGGTTGCCGCACGATAGTTGTGTTTTATTCAGGGCGGCACTATCAAGCGACTGTCAGTTAAGGTCATCGCCGACGAAAAGGGGGGGCGTCAAAATGCCTGTAGCATCGACCAGCTTCGTCAAGCGCCGAGACTCGATCCTTCGGGTCATAGGTTTCTTGGTCGTTGGAATGCAGCAGACGGAAGACCTCATCAACACGTCCTTGCAGCTCGCTCTTCCTGATGGCCAATTTCTCACGCTTGACGGCTTAATGAGGGACAAAAAACGCCTGCGCAAAGCTACACTTGGGCGACTAATAACCGTCATGAAACAGCGGACAGCGCTTTCTCCCGATTTCGAAGAAGTGCTGGAGGCTTATCTCGAGGACCGCAACATCCTTATTCACGATTTGGGGCGAATGGGCGGCTTTGATTACAAGTCCAAGGAAGGTCTAGATCGAATGGAGCGCTTCTTAGGCAACCTTAATCAAAACTATGAGGTTGTAACTAAAGTGTTCTTATCGCTTCTCTGGGAGTGGTCGGGTCAAGTTGGGATCAGCGCGGACATCGACCATGAGAGGGTGAAGCGTGTGTTAGGCGACCTAGACGGAATCGCTGACCAAGTCTTTCTTCCAAGGGTGTGAATCTCTTCTTTGGTGCTTCAGCGTGTAGAGGAGGCCCCAGTGTGAACACCGGCAGGCACCCTTTGCCCCTGAATCATCTTCCGCATCGCACTCGCTGCGAGCTCAGCACGCCCTCCCAGATAGTGCATATCGAGTATGGCCTCGACATCCTTCAAGCTGTGGCCGGTAACTGCGGCGATCTCTGGCACCGTGCAGCCAGCCAGCGCCATCCTCGTGATCGCCGTTCCACGAAGGTCATGGAAGGTGAGGTCAGTGATGCCAGCCTTCGCGCAACACTTTCTCCAAGAGGTATTGAACCCGTCGCTTGTCCAGGCTGCGCCGCGGCTGTTTCGCAGGATAGCGCCACTACCGACCTGTGAGCGGAGAACCTCAGCGAGGGGACCCATGGGCACCAAAACGCGTGCCTTCGTTTTGGACTGAGTGAACCGCAAATTGGAACCGTCAAAATCGCTCCAGGAGAGCCGCAGAAGGTCTCCTTTGCGCTGACCGGTCCACAACGCCAACTGAATGGCTAAACGCATGTAGACAGGCGCCACGGCCTCGAAAGCCGCTACGTCGGCGTCAGCCCACGTCTGATCGCGTCTCGTCGAGCGGTACAGTCGGCCGCCTCGTTCTGCGATGTTGACCGAGATCATTCCTCGGTCTTTTGCAAATGACAGCACACGAACCAAAATCATCCACGCAAAGTCCGCCGTCCTTGGGGTGCTCGCGAAAGAATCCCGCCATTCCTTAAACGCGCCGCGCGTCGGCGGCCGCTGTAGCTCCTCAAGCGATAGGCCACCGAACTGCATTCGGATCTTATCGAGATAACGATCGTATTCGTTACGCGTGCTGAGCTCGGTTCGGCGAAAATCAGAAGAGCCGCGATAGAGCGTTATAAGCGTCGATAGGTTGATAGGTGAGGGCGCTCTGCGCTGCTCGTGGGCTAGCTTGAAGGCGCCATCGAGAAGAGGATCGCCGGGCTGGATCGGCTCGCCTTTGTCGTTCTTTAGCAGCGGCCCACCGCGCCACGCATAGCAGTAGTAGACGGTCTTGCCGCTGGCGAGAGTCTTCTTGACCGTGGCCAGGCCCTTTAAGTTTGCGTCACGCATTGCTCAACCCTTCCGCAAAGGAGCGACCTGCCGCCGGCAGAATGCCGAAAGCGTTTTGTCGTCTCCTCATGTGGTGGTGGTGGTGCGCTTGGTGGCCGCGAAGATAGGTTAGCCAGTATCGTGTGCGTAGGTCAAGCGCGATCGCGCAACCGCACGCCCGGGCCGTTGCCGTTCGACGGTATGAAAATAATTCCCAGATCAAGGAGAGCTTGGACCACGGCCGCTACGTTGTTGGTCATGCCCGACACCCCGCCTTCGCTCGCCTCCATTCTGCGTAGGGTAGGCGCCGAAATGTTCGCCTTTCCAGCAAGCTCGACTTGACCAATGCCAAGCAACGCACGTGCCGCCGCAATTTGTTTGCCCGAAACTTGATTAAATTCGCTCATTGTGAATATTTCCGCTTGACGTATTAACCTCATTGATTAATAGTTATCTCAATGAGCTAAATTAATCAATAAGGGATCTAGAATATGGTAAACGACGCATTACCGGCGAACGCCGAAGGCATCCCAGAATCGTTCATATCCCGCATGACCCGCCTTTATATCGAGCTCGACACGATTGGCAGTCGCGTTGGCAACATGCCTGACGACGCCATGGACCACATAACCGAAGCGGCGGGCATTGTGCGGCGGGCGGTTATTAAAGCACCGGTGAAGACCGAGGCTGACATTGCTGGGAAGTTTCGCTTTGCTGCCATGCTCATTGAGGATCCGCACGGGATCATCTGTGATGAGGAAGAAGCGGCAGCGATAGCGGTTCGCGAACTCTTCAAGTTCCGTGATGATGAGTGGGCTGCGATGCGTGCGGAGGCTCGGTCATGACCTATAACTTTGACCCCGGCCCACTCGCTTTGGATGACGCTACTATTTTGCTCGGTGAAGTCCGCAAGGTTGTTCATCTGATATCAATCGCTGCGCAAGGCGCGGACCCCGCGAGCACTGTGGCACTCGGCGCCATAGCCGCTACGGCCGATCTCGCTGGTGAAAGGCTTGAGGAGATTGAGGCGCGTCTGGACGTCCTGAGGGAGGTTTGGATGAAGGAGCGCAAGAAGAAATAAATTCTCTGCCCTTGTATCGGCCTGGGTCTTCTACCCCCGCGAAACCGTAGAGGATGACGCCCGTTCGAATCGGGCCAGGGGCTCCACTTTCCCAGCTGGCCTTACGACATGGAGGTCGGCCAACTTGCCGGTGTGCGCCTTCGGGCAGCACCCGGTCCTTTATTACCGAGGAGGCCTAGTCGCGCTTTTGCGGCTGGATTAAGCGCCACCACCGCTGCTCACCCGTCGACCTACCAAGTCGGCGGGTGAATTGTTTGTCGTCCATTGCATTTTCCCTCTTGTGCAACTAACGGATATCCGTTAGTTTCTAATCATCAACAGGGAGCAAGCAAATGACCGACAGCACCGCAGCAATCAAAGTAAACGTTACCCGCCGCTTCGACCGTGACTGCAAGGTCTTTGCCTTCGACGTGCGCGTCGACAATGAAGTTTACCGCGAAGTTTCCAAACACAAGGCTTTCATGTTGATCATGCAGGCGCAGGAAGTTGCTGACGATCTGGACGTGATGTGCAATGTGTACGGCATGGACTATCTTCGGGCAGCGTAATGACACGGGAAGAATTCAAAGATATCCGCAAGCGGCTCGGTTTCAATCAAGCTGAGCTTGCCGCGCTCTTGGGCTACGGCTCAGCGATCCGCGTTTCTGAATTTGAGCGAAAAACTAACCCTGTACAGGTCCCGCGCCTTGTTGCCTTGGTCATGTTGGCCATGGATCAGACCGGCTGGCGCCCACCTGCCGAGTGACCAATTTTGCTGGCTAAGGTCTAGCTTTCCGTCACCGTCTTCAACCACTTCCAACCCTCGAATTTATCTCCTCTCTCCCTGATCTGCGTATACCGTTTCAAGCTGTTCCATGTTCGATGGCCCGACACGCTGGCGGCGAGTGGGATCGTCCTTCCCATCTCGAACAGGCGCGATATCCCTTCGTGCCGCAAGTCGTGGAAATGTAGGTCTTCGATCTCAAGGAACTGGCAGGCACGTGTGAACGCGGCGCCGACCCCAGCTGTACCGTAGGGGAATATCCGTAGCCCATTCTTAGGCATAGCTTTGATGATCTGCATTGCCTCAGGTGGAAGCTCGCACCACACGTCGTTACCCTTCTTTTGGCCAGGATGCTTTAAATCCCTGACAAGAATGCGGCTGTGAACCTCGTCCAGATCCTCCCATTCTATGCGAACGATCTCCTCTTGCCGGCGCGTCGAATAAATAGCGAAGGCGACAACCCGATCCATGCGCGACACATGCGGCGTGGCCTGATTTCGCTTGGTAAAGTATTCCATGATCTTGTCGAGTTCGGCTAGGGTAGGGCGGCGCGTTCGGCTCTCCGAATTTGCAATGGTATTGAGTTTCCGCAGCACGGTCTGTGCGTCGCGAATTACAACAGGATCTAGCGGCATACCCCACGCCGGCCGAGCAATGGAGAATATGGAAGACAGGTGCGAAATGTAGCTTCCGACCGTCTGCGGCTTACGGCCCTCGGCCAGTTCGTTCGCGAATGTGACGATGTCGTCGCTTCGAATATCTGCGCAGTCCATCGTGGCGAGCTTGAAGGTCTTGATCGTCCGAAGCACCTGATATTTGGTGGCTCCCATCGTTTCTTTCTCTTTCACGTACCGATCAATGGCGTCTGCCAGGGTGAAGCGGTTCGCATTCAGCCGCTCCAGCGCGCCAGGCTTATCGATTTCAGTCTCGCGAAATCGAACCCACGCCTCCGCCTCGCGCTTTCGATCAAAAGTCTTGGCTTCCCGGAAAACAATACGCCCGCCTTTTTTTCGAAGGATCTGCGCGGTATAACCAACTGAACCGTCTTTTCGTTTTCTCGCGGTGATGGTGCCCATCGGTACAACATTCCTTTCTCGGTACGACATTGTTGTACTTGACTATGAAACTGGGTGCAACATCGTGAAAAAGTACGACAGGAAACGATAACCAGTGACATTGAGATAGTGGACCTAAAGCGTTGAATTTTTACGAAAGTGCAGTGAAATCAGGCGAAAAATTTTTTGCCGTGGCCCCGATGATCGATTGGACGGACACGAGGTGCAGATTTCTGCACCGGCAATTGTCGAAGCGTGCGCTGCTTTACACGGAAATGATCGTTGCAGACGCCATCATCCATGGCCAGCGCGACAGGTTGCTCAGCTATCATACTCAGGAACATCCGGTTGCACTGCAACTCGGTGGGTCGGATCCGGTAAAGCTTTCGGAGGCGGTGCGGATCGCCGGCGATTATGGCTATGACGAGATCAACCTTAATGTCGGCTGTCCTTCGGACCGGGTGCAATCCGGCACTTTCGGCGCATGTCTGATGCGCGAACCCGAGATTGTCGCGCAATGCGTGACGGCGATGAAGGCCGTTGCGAAGGTGCCGGTCACGGTCAAATGCCGCATCGGCGTGGACGATCAGGAGCCGGAAGCCGTGCTGCCGGATTTTCTTTCGCGGGTCGTGGCGGCGGGCGCGGATGCGGTCTGGATCCATGCGCGCAAGGCTTGGCTGCAAGGGCTTTCGCCGAAGGAAAACCGTGAGGTGCCGCCGCTCGATTATGATCTCGTCTATCGCATGAAGCGGGAAAATCCTGACATCTTCATCGGTATCAACGGCGGTATCTCCGATCTCGATCAGGCAAGCCTCCATCTGCAGCATATGGACGGCGTGATGCTTGGCCGTGCGGCCTATCACAATACGTCCATCCTTGCCGATGTCGACCATCGCATTTATGGCGAAGAGGCCCGGCAAGCTGACTGGATGGGGCTGCGTGATGCGATGATGGCCTACGCCGCCGACTATATTGCCGCCGGCGGGCGCCTCAATCACGTCACCCGCCACATGGTCGGCCTGTTTCAGGGCATGCCCGGCGCGCGCCGTTTCCGGCAAATCCTTTCCAGCGACGCCACACGGCCGGGCGCTGGAACCGAGGTGATCGAGGCGGCGTTCGCGGCAGTCGATTTCAACCCGGCGAAAGAAATGGCTGGCTGAGCCAGTCAGACCAATTTCTGCAATACCTGTGCGCCGTTTGGTGCATTGACCTTGCCGCCGGTGATGAAGAAAGCGAAGACATCGCGAGGGGTCTTCTCTACTTTTCTATCGGGAGCGATCAGCGGCAGGTCATCCGGAACACCGCCCGCCGCATAGGTCTTGACCCGTTTTGCCCAATGGTCAATCTCGGCCTTCGGATAACAGGTCTCGATATCGTCTTCGCCCTTTTGCAGGCGGCAATAGACGAAATCGGCAGTTACGTCAGGCAGCATCGGATAATCGTGATGGTCGGCGCAGACGACCGCGACCTTGTGTTTGGCGAGAAGATCGATGAATTCCGGCACCTGAAATGTCGGGTTTCGCACTTCGACCACGTGGCGAAGGCTGACGCCGTCCTGTTTTTCGGGCAGCAATGCCAGAAACGCCCCGAAATCCTCGGCGTCGAATTTTTTAGTCGGCGCGAATTGCCAGAGAATCGGGCCGAGATGGTGGCCGAGCTCCGTCAGTCCCTGCGTCAGGAACTTCGTCATGGATTCACCCGCCTCGGCCAGGACCTTGCGGTTGGTGACGAAGCGGCTTGCCTTCAGGGAGAAAACGAAATCCTCAGGCACGTCCGCCGTCCATTTGGCGAAGGTCTCGGGTTTCTGGCTGCTATAATAGGTGCCGTTCACCTCGATCGCCGTCAATTGCCGGCTGGCATGTTCCAGCTGGCGTTTCTTCGGCAGTTTTTCCGGATAAAACGTGCCTTCCCACGGCTCGAAAGTCCAGCCGCCGATACCGGTGCGGATCGTGCCTGATGTCGACATATACTGTTCCTCCTCGGGCTATCGGCCTTACCTACCCTTGCTGCGAAAGGTGCGGATTACTCCGCAGCCTCGCGTTTTCCGGCCGGCCGGCGTTCCAGAAGTTCCTTCAGGAAATGGCCGGTATAGGATCGCTCGTTCTTGACGATGTCTTCCGGCGTGCCGGTTGCCACCACTTCGCCGCCGCCCGTGCCGCCTTCGGGGCCAATATCGATGATCCAGTCGGCCGTCTTGATGACTTCGAGATTGTGCTCGATTACCACGACGGAATTGCCCTGATCCACCAGCGCCTGCAGCATTTCCAGAAGCTTGTTGACGTCGTGGAAATGGAGACCCGTCGTCGGCTCATCGAGAATATAGAGCGTGCGGCCGGTGGAGCGTTTCGACAGTTCCTTGGCGAGCTTGACGCGCTGCGCCTCGCCGCCGGAGAGCGTATTGGCCTGCTGGCCGACCTTGATGTAACCGAGGCCGACATCGAACAGCGCTTGCAGCTTGTCACGCACGGCCGGAACGGCGGCGAAGAACTCAACGCCTTCTTCCACCGTCATATCCAGCACGTCGGCAATGGACTTGCCCTTGAAGGTCACATCCAGCGTCTCGCGATTGTAACGCTTGCCGTGGCAGACGTCGCAGGTGACATAAACATCCGGCAGGAAGTGCATCTCGATCTTGATGACACCGTCGCCCTGGCAGGCTTCGCAGCGGCCGCCCTTGACGTTGAAGGAGAAACGGCCAGGTGCATAACCGCGGGCCTTCGCCTCTGGCAGACCGGCGAACCAGTCACGGATCGGCGTGAATGCGCCGGTGTAGGTGGCGGGGTTTGATCGTGGTGTGCGGCCGATTGGCGACTGGTCGATATCGATCACCTTGTCGATGAATTCGAAACCATCGATGCGGTCATGCTCGGCCGGAATTTCGCGCGCGCCCATCACCCGGCGTGCTGCCGACTTATAGAGCGTCTCGATCAGGAAGGTGGATTTGCCACCACCCGACACGCCGGTAACGGCGGTGAAAACGCCAAGGGGAACGGCCGCAGTCACATTCTTCAGGTTGTTGCCGCGTGCGCCAAAAACCTTGATTTCGCGGCCCTTTTTCGGCTTGCGGCGTTCTGCCGGCACGGCGACGCCGAGTTCGCCGGATAGATATTTGCCGGTCAGCGATTTCGGATTGGCCATGACCTCCTGCGGCGTGCCTTCGGCGATCACCTGACCGCCGTGAATGCCGGCGGCCGGGCCGATATCAACAACATAATCCGCCGTCAGAATGGCATCCTCGTCGTGTTCGACCACAATCACCGTATTGCCGATATCACGCAGATGTTTCAGCGTATCGAGCAGACGGGCATTGTCACGCTGATGCAGGCCGATGGACGGCTCATCCAGAACATAGAGAACGCCGGTGAGGCCGGAACCGATCTGCGAAGCAAGCCGGATGCGCTGGCTTTCTCCGCCGGAAAGCGTGCCGGAATTGCGTGACAGGCTGAGATAATCCAGCCCGACATCGTTGAGGAATCGCAGACGTTCGCGGATTTCCTTGAGGATGCGAACCGCGATCTCGTTCTGTTTGGCGTTCAGATTTTCCGGCAGCGTCTCGAACCAGTCGCGTGCCATACGGATCGACATCTGGGTGACTTCGCCGATGTGCATTCTGTTGATCTTGACGGCGAGCGCTTCCGGCTTCAGGCGATAGCCGGCGCAGGCCGGGCAGGGGGCCGCCGACATATAACGCTCGATTTCCTCGCGCGCCCAGGCGCTGTCGGTTTCTTTCCAGCGACGCTCCAGATTGGGAACGATGCCTTCGAAATTCTTCACCGTCTTGTAGGAGCGCGCGCCGTCCTGATAGTTGAACTCGATCTTGTCGTCAGTGCCCTGGAGAATGGCGTGCTGCGCCTCTTTCGAAAGGTCCGTCCATTTGCTCGACAGCTTGAAACCGAAGGCCTTGCCCAGCGCCTCCAGCGTCTGGTTGTAATAGGGGGAAGACGACTTGGCCCAGGGGGCGATCGCGCCATCCCGCAGGGTGCGTGCAGGTTCTGGCACGATCAGGTTTTCGTCCACCTTCTGCTGCGAGCCGAGACCGTCACAGGTGGGGCAGGCGCCGAAGGGATTGTTGAAGGAGAAAAGCCGGGGCTCGATTTCCGGGATGGTGAAGCCGGAGACCGGGCAGGCGAATTTTTCCGAAAACAGCATACGCTCGTGGGTCTCATTGAGCGATTTGTTTGCGGAGCCGCCAGCCGAGGTTTCTTCCGGCGGCAGGGGCTTGTCGGCAAATTCGGCCACTGCCAACCCGTCGGCGAGCTTGAGGCAGGTCTCGAGACTGTCGGCAAGGCGTGCTGCCATGTCCGGGCGCACGACGGCGCGGTCCACCACCACATCGATATCGTGTTTGTACTTCTTGTCGAGGACGGGAACGTCAGCGATCTCGTAGAACTGGCCATCCACCTTGACGCGCTGGAAGCCCTTCTTCATCAGTTCGGCGAGTTCCTTTTTATATTCGCCTTTGCGGCCGCGCACGATCGGCGCGAGAATATAAAGGCGCGTGCCTTCCTCGAAGGCAAGGATACGGTCGACCATCTGGCTGACCGTCTGGCTCTCGATCGGCAGGCCCGTCGCCGGCGAGTAGGGCACACCGACACGCGCAAACAGCAGGCGCATATAGTCGTAGATTTCCGTGACCGTGCCGACCGTAGAGCGCGGGTTCTTCGAGGTGGTTTTCTGCTCGATGGAAATCGCCGGAGAAAGCCCCTCGATGCGGTCTACATCCGGCTTCTGCATCATTTCGAGGAACTGGCGCGCATAGGCCGAGAGGCTCTCGACATAACGGCGCTGGCCCTCGGCATAGATTGTGTCGAAGGCGAGCGACGACTTGCCCGAGCCGGAGAGCCCGGTCATGACGATCAGCTTATTGCGCGGTAGATCCAGATCGATACCCTTGAGGTTATGCTCACGGGCACCACGGATGGAAATCGTCTTCAGTTCACTCATGATAAAGCTCGGACAAAATTAACAGGCCTGATGGCGGCGCGTCCTTATGTAGTGACGCAACCGGACGTGTCGAGGTTTATTCCCTATCGATCGATGGCTTTTCGGCTCACTTGACTCGAATTTCGTGATTTAATAGAACAAAAAAGGAACAAATTGCAAGTGCGAATATACTCTCTGAGAAAGTCGGGATTATTCGCTGTGGATTGTTCCCCGTTGCGGTGCCCTTTGCGGGCGGCGATGGTTATTGTGTGCGGGATTTTTTGAAATACAATTGCCGGTCACGATGGCTGGCGGACAGGATGACGAGATGGCTGGTAGCGTAAACAAGGTAATTCTGATTGGGAACGTTGGCGCCGATCCCGAAATTCGCCGGACGCAGGACGGCCGTCCGATCGCCAATCTGCGTATCGCCACCTCAGAGACGTGGCGGGACCGCAACAGCGGCGAGCGCAAGGAAAAGACAGAATGGCACACGGTCGTCGTTTTCAACGAAGGTCTGTGCAAGGTTGTCGAACAATATGTGAAAAAGGGCGCCAAGCTCTACATTGAAGGCCAGCTGCAGACGCGCAAGTGGCAGGACCAGACCGGTAACGACCGTTACTCCACCGAAGTGGTACTGCAGGGCTTCAACTCCACGCTGACGATGCTCGACGGTCGCGGCGAAGGTGGCGGCGGCAGCCGCAGCGGTGGCGACATCGGCGGTGGAGATTATGGCAGCGGCGGCGGTAACTACGGTGGCGGTTACGACCAGCAGCCGGCGGCCCGCGGCGGTGCCTCGCGTGGCGGCAGCCAGCCTTCCGGCGGCTTCTCCAGTGACATGGACGACGATATCCCGTTCTGATCGGAACCGTGATTGACGGGGCGGGGGCCGGTCGAAACCGGTTGCCCGCTTCAAGGTCGCGACGACCTATGCCGCGGCTTTGTCCGCCAGCATCGCAACCATGACATCGGACTGCGAAAGAATACCCACCATCTTGCCGTTGGCGTCGATCACCGGCAGGTAATGCAGCCCTTCCTCCGCAAAGCGGATGATTGCTTCCTCGATCGCCGTTTCCGGCTGCACGGTTCTAACAGGCGATGTCATGATATCCTTGACGGTATCGTTGGGTGCGCTTGTGCCTGAGAGAATAAGGCGCAGGCGCTGCAGGAAACCGATGGAAGGGCGGCCGTTTCTCCAGCTAGCCTTTTCAAGAAAATCCGTCTGAGTGACGATGCCGACGATTTCGGCCCTGTCGTTGGTCACGGGCAGCGCCTTGAAATGGTGGTTGTGCATCAGTGAATGAGCGTGGCGCAGGCTATCATCCGGGGCGACGCCGACCACATCGCGTGACATGACGCTGGCGCAATCGAGGTGGAGGGCGCGGCGGCGCCAGGAGCGCAATTCCGTCTTGCGCAAAATCATCTCCAGCACATCGCGATCAATATCGAGAACCTCGTCATATTCCTTCAGCACCTCGTCCAGATCGGCTGAGGAAAAGCCGATTTTCTGTATTGGCGTCGGGTCTGCCGTGCCGTGGCTGGCCTTTCCCAACCTCAGGCCGTGCGGATAGGCGCGGCCGGTGGCATTGTTATAAACGAGCGCGAGGATGAGAAGGATGAGCGAGTTTCCGGCGACCGGCCAGAGAATAAAGCCATAGCCGAGACTATGCACGGCGGGACCGCCGAGAACGGCCGTCAGCGCCACCGCGCCGCTTGGCGGGTGCAGGCAGCGCAGCGCCATCATGGCAGCAATGGCAAGGCTTATGGCAAGCGCGCTGGCAAGGAAAATATCCGGAACGAGTAGAGCCACCGTCACGCCCACGAAAGCCGACACGATGTTGCCGCAGAGGATCGACCAGGGCTGCGCAAGGGGGCTGGATGGCACGGCGAATAAAAGCACCGCCGAGGCGCCCATCGGCGCGATCATGGCGGGCAGGGTAGGGTCTAAGCGGAAAGCAAGGCTGCCCAGAAGTCCGGTCAGCGAAATGCCGACGAAGGCGCCCGCCGCCGCGCGCAGCCTTTCCCGGTTACTGACGGGAGCGGCATCCGGGATGAGGCGGCGCAGCGTGGATCGCATGGAGAGAGCTTTCTGGTGCGGAAAAAAGACGCGCGTCTTTTAACCGAGGCAGGAGCCGGATTCAAAGGGCGGATTTTTCGCAAATCCGGCCGTTTGCGGCATTTTGTTGTGAACCGATGGTCGTCAGAATGCGAAGGCCGATTTTATGCCGTCCACTACGAACTGCACGGAAAGCGCGGCAAGAAGGACGCCGAGCAGCCTTGTCAGAATCGCGCGGCCGGTATTGCCGAGAAAACGGTCCATGCGTTCCGAGACGATCAGGGTGGCGTAGACGAGGGCCATGGCGAAGGCGAGGATGAGAATAAGCACGACCATTTCGAGCGTCGTCTTCATCGTTCCCGCCAGGAGCACGGTCGCGGAAATGGCGCCAGGCCCGGCGATCAACGGCAAGGCGAGCGGAAAGACCGCCAGATTGTGCAGATGGTCCTTGGTGATGGCGATCTCCGAGGTCTTTTCCTTGCGCTCCTGGCGTTTCTCGAAAATCATCTCGAAGGAAATCCAGAACAGCAGCAGGCCACCGGCGATGCGGAAGGCACCCAGCGAAATGCCGAGAAGGTTGAGGATGGTGAGACCGAAAAGGGCGAAGATGGCGAGAATGCCGAAGGCGATGATTGAACCGCGCAGAGCCACCTGGGCGCGCTGGTCGCGCGTCATTCCAACCGTGAGTGCGAGAAATACGGGCGCGAGACCGGGCGGATCGAGCGTGACCAGAAGTGTTGTAAGCGCGTTGATGAGCGTTTCGCTGCTGGCCATTCTTTCCCCGCCTGTTCTGTTTTTAGGCCGGAGCCTACGCAAGTCGTACTCGCTTTGAAAGGGAGCGGCGTCGCTTTTGCCAACCTAAATGGCGAAAAGCGGGGTATGTCTTGCAAATGACGCAAAAGACTGTTCAAAACTCGCCGGGAAATTGGCTTAACGTGGCTGTTTCCGCTATAAAAATCCATCCGATTCTTAACAGAGAATGTGATCCGTTTTGACTGACCAGAGCCCCCCCGGCGGCGGAAAACTTCCGCCAGGCATTGAACCGATTTCCATCATTGAGGAAATGCAGCGGTCCTATCTCGATTACGCCATGAGCGTTATCGTTTCCCGCGCGCTTCCCGATGTCCGTGACGGTCTGAAGCCGGTTCATCGCCGTATTCTTTACGGCATGTCCGAACTCGGCATCGACTGGAACAAGAAATACGTCAAATGCGCCCGCGTCACCGGTGACGTGATGGGTAAATTCCATCCGCACGGCAATGCGGCGATTTACGATGCGCTGGCGCGCATGGCGCAGGACTGGTCTCTGCGCCTGCCGCTGATCGACGGACAGGGTAACTTCGGCTCCATCGACGGCGATCCGCCGGCGGCCGAACGTTACACCGAGTGCCGTCTCGAAAAGGCAGCGCATTCGCTTCTCGACGATCTCGACAAGGAAACGGTGGATTTCCGCGATAACTATGACGGCACCTTGCATGAGCCGGTCGTCATTCCCGCGAAATTCCCGAACCTTCTGGTCAACGGGGCGGGCGGCATCGCCGTCGGCATGGCGACGAACATTCCGCCGCACAATCTTTCCGAAGTCATCGACGGCTGTATCGCCCTCATCGACAATCCGGCGATCGAGCTGCTGGAACTGATGCAGATCATTCCTGGCCCGGACTTCCCGACCGGCGCGCTCATCATGGGCCGTTCCGGCATTCGCTCTGCCTATGAGACGGGTCGCGGATCGGTCATCATGCGCGGCCGTGCGACCATCGAGCCGATGCGCGGCGACCGCGAGCAGATCATCATCACCGAGGTTCCCTATCAGGTGAACAAGGCGACGATGATCGAGAAGATGGCCGAACTGGTCAAGGAAAAGCGCATCGAGGGTATTTCCGATCTGCGCGACGAGTCCGACCGCCAGGGTTATCGCGTCGTCGTCGAGCTGAAGCGCGACGCCAATGCCGAAGTTATCCTGAACCAGATCTATCGCTACACGCCGTTGCAGACCTCCTTCGGCTGCAACATGGTGGCGCTGAACGGCGGCAAGCCGGAACAGATGACGCTGCTGGACATGCTGCGCGCCTTCGTGTCCTTCCGTGAGGATGTCGTCAGCCGCCGCACCAAGTATCTGCTGCGCAAAGCGCGCGACCGCGCGCATGTGTTGGTCGGTCTGGCGATCTCGGTTGCCAATATCGACGAAGTCATCCGCGTCATTCGTCATGCTCCCGATCCGGCTTCGGCCCGTGAAGAGCTGATGACGCGGCGCTGGCCGGCGCAGGATGTGGAAAGCCTGATCCGTCTCATCGACGATCCGCGCCACCGCATCAATGAAGACGGCACCTACAATCTCTCCGAAGAGCAGGCACGCGCCATTCTCGAATTGCGCCTTGCCCGCCTGACGGCGCTTGGCCGCGACGAAATCGGCGACGAGCTGAACAAGATCGGCGCGGAAATCAGCGAATATCTCGAAATCCTGTCTTCACGGCTGCGCATCATGCAGATCGTCAAGGATGAGCTTATCGCCATCCGCGACGAGTTCGGCACGCCACGCCGGTCCGAGATCGTCGAAGGCGGTCCTGACATGGATGATGAAGACCTCATCTCCCGCGAAGATATGGTCGTCACCGTTTCGCATCTCGGCTATATCAAGCGCGTGCCGCTGACCACCTACCGGGCACAGCGTCGCGGCGGCAAGGGCCGTTCCGGCATGGCGACGCGCGACGAAGATTTCGTCAATCGTCTCTTTGTCGCCAATACCCATACGCCGGTGCTGTTCTTCTCCTCGCGCGGCATCGTGTACAAGGAAAAGGTCTGGCGCCTTCCGATCGGTACGCCGCAGTCGAAGGGCAAGGCCCTCATCAACATGCTGCCGCTGGAACCCGGCGAGCGCATCACCACCATCATGCCGTTGCCCGAGGACGAAACGACCTGGGAAACGCTCGATGTGATGTTCTCGACGACGCGCGGCACGGTTCGCCGCAACAAGCTCGGCGATTTCGTGCAGGTCAACCGCAACGGCAAGATAGCCATGAAGCTGGAGGAGGAGGGTGATGAAATCCTCTCCGTCGAGACCTGTACCGACCAGGATGACGTATTGCTGACGACGGCACTCGGCCAGTGCATCCGCTTCCCCGTCGACGATGTCCGCGTCTTCGCCGGCCGCAACTCGGTTGGCGTGCGCGGCATCAACATGGCCGATGGCGACCGCATTATCTCCATGACCATTGTGGGCCATGTGGAAGCTGAACCGTGGGAGCGTGCGGCCTACCTCAAGCGTTCGGCCACCGAGCGGCGTGCCGCCGGGGTCGATGAGGAAGATATCGCACTGGTTGGTGAGGAAGTCGCGGAAGAAGGCGAACTCAGCGAAGAGCGTTATCAGGAACTGAAGGCACGCGAAGAATTCGTGCTGACCGTCTCTGAAAAAGGCTACGGCAAGCGTTCTTCGTCTTACGACTTCCGCACGTCGGGTCGTGGCGGCAAGGGCATCCGCGCCACCGATACCTCGAAGACGACGGAAATCGGCGAACTCGTTGCGGCCTTCCCGGTGGACGAAGGCGACCAGATCATGCTGGTTTCCGATGGCGGCCAGCTGATCCGAGTGCCGGTAAACGGCATCCGTATCGCAAGCCGCGCCACCAAGGGCGTGACGATCTTCTCCACCGCCAAGGATGAGAAGGTGGTTTCCGTGGAACGTATCAACGAGCCTGAAGGCGACGAAGAGGCGGAAAACGGCAATGGCGAAGATGTGGCAGACACTCTGCCGGATACGCCAGAGGCACCGGAGAGCGAGGCGTAAGCCGCCTCGTTTCTTCATTGTCAATCAACAAAAACCCCGCGGTGCACAGGCTCCGCGGGGTTTTCTTTGTCTCGTCCGGTTATGTTCGGTTTGTCAGCGGATTCGGATATGGACCGGTGCACGCCCGGAGCGGCGGCCGACATGAAGGTGGATATTTGCTTCCGGCTGATTGGCACGCCAGGCGCGGGCGACGTGCGACAGAAGCAGGCTGACGAGATCACGCGTCTTTGCCTTGGAGCGGTTAAGACCGAGATCGGCAATGCGCATTGCCGCCTCGTGAATGGGATGCAGAACCGACAGACTGCCTTGCCCGTTGCCAGACGCAATGTCCGAATAGTTCTCGTTAACTGCCATCTTGGAAAGCCTCGCTACACATTACACAATTCGAGGAGACAGGCGATGTTTCAACAAATAAGACACCGCCTGCACGAACGTCGATTACTGGAGTGACGCCCAGCAGCTGACGCCTTTCTTTTTCAATGCATTGCATGCATTTACCGCGGCGGCCTGGCCGTCGAAGCCGCCGAAGCGGGCGCGGTATACCTGGGAGCCTTCTCTGCTGAAGGCCACCGTGAAGGGTTTTGCGGACCGAAGGGCGGCGCCGCCTTTTTCCTGCGCATTCTGCAACAGGCCACGTGCCGAGTTTTCATCCGGCGATGCGCCAATCTGGATCACCCAGCCGCCCTGCGGAGCTTCAGCCTTTGCCGAAACGGAAGGGGTGGAGGGTACAGATGCTGGCGTGGACGCGGTGACGATATTGTCCACCTTGGTCGAGTTGGTAATCAACTTGCGGTCAGGCGCGACGGCTACCTGAGAAATAGGATCCTTGCCCTTCTGCCAGGTGGCGGCTTCCATGGCCTTTACGGCCGCATTTGAAGAGGAGCCTGCAAAGGCAGTAACCGGCGCGTCCTCGTAACGGGTCTGCGGTACGGGGCCGGCATGCGGCAGGCCGGAATCTGTCGCAGCGACAGCTGCGGACGGAGCCGCGACTGCCACAGGTGGAGCAGCAACAGCCACAGCGACTGGCTCTTCGACAGGTGCCGATCTCGTCTGCGCAATCAGGTTGCTGTTGCCGCTGCGGGAGGCCTGCGGCAGGTAGGTCGCAACAAGCTTGCGCATGGTGGCGTCACGGGCAGCGCTCGAGCGGCCGCCAAGAACGACGGCGACGATGGAGCGACCGTCTAGCTGTGCCGATGTTGCAAGATTGCTTCCGGCAGCACGGGTATAACCGGTCTTGATGCCATCTACGCCGCGCACGGTTCCCACGAGACGATTGTGGTTGCCGATGACCTGCTTGCCGAAATTGAAGGTGCGCGTGGAGAAGTAGCCGTAATATTGCGGGAAATGCTGGCGAAGGGCGATGCCAAGGCGGGCCTGGTCACGCGCCGTCGTCATCTGCGCCGTGTTTGGCAAACCGTTGGCGTTACGATAGGTCGTGCGCGTCATGCCGAGCGCACGGGCCTTGGCGGTCATCATTCTGGCAAAACGGTCTTCGGAGCCGCCGATATATTCACCGAGTGCGGTGGCCATGTCGTTAGCGGAACGGGTGACGAGCGCAAGAATTGCCTGCTCGACCGTGATGCTGCCACCGGCGCGCACGCCGAGCTTGGAAGGAGGCTCCTTGGCGGCGTTGGCCGAAACCGGCACCTTGGAATCGAGCGAAATGCGTCCGGAATTAAGCGCCTCGAACGTAAGATAAAGCGTCATCATCTTCGTCAGCGAGGCAGGATAGCGCAGGCCATCCGGATCTTCGCCATAGAGAACCTTGCCGGTCTTGGCATCAATGACGATGCCCGCATATTTCGGGTCCGCCTGTGCGGTGCCAACGGATGTTGCGGTTATGAACGCCGCAGCAAGGGTCAACGCAACGAACCTTACCAAAGACGTCGCACCCGCTTTGCGCGAATCTGCCCCAAATAGACTTTTCAACACTGCTGAACTCTTCAATCGCATATTTCTGTTCCGCTCGGACGCGCCCCGCCCGAGTGCTCCGGGAAGAAACTTTATCGGGATGGCGTTACCAAGTGGTTTATGAAAGGTATCCACGCTCCATAAAATGCGACTTTTCGGGCGCAATCTGTCTCACGCCTTTTCACGGATTTCAGTCTTTTACGAGGCGCTGCTCGATGTAGCGTTTCACACCTGCGTCGAGTTCTTTCCATTGTGGCAGCAAGGTTGCGGAGAATCGGTAGAACAGGCTGAGGTCCTGGCCGGCGTGGATATCCCTCTGGCAGTCGCTGCCCGTCGACGCCTGCTGGGTTTGCGGCAGAAGGCAGCGCACGACATAGTCACTTTCGCCCTCTCGCTGCCCGGTCAATATGACTTCCTTGCCGTAACCTGCGTCGGCACGCAGGCGGTGCAGTGTGAGGCCGTGTTTCAGCGGCACAGGCTCTCCTTCCGTCAACCGGGCATAGATCGGCCCGAAACGGCCGGACATGTCCTCAGACATCGTGCTTTGCGATAGCTGGATGAAAATAAGCCCTGCTGCCTGCGCCGGATCATCGAAAACAGCGCGATTGGAGTCTTCATATCCCTTGAGATCCGGCCAGGTGAGGTAAAGATCGGCCCGCTCACGCTCTCCATCATGGCGGTCGGAAGGTACACGCAGCGTGTTTTTCGCAAGTCTCAGCCGGTCATTGCCGATTGTGATCTCCACCGCATCGGTTGCTGTTGTATGGCCCGCCTGAAGGATCCGCTCGCCGTACCACTTAACGCCGATATTAAGGGCAGCAACAAAGCATATAATAATGACGGCAATGATGATTGCTCGCCGTATCAGGGAGGATGAAAGCAGGGGGGCTTCGTTGTGCATGAGCTTCCGACTTGTTCTTGCCACTGGACGCGTTTTCCACGCTGAAAACAGACGGGCAAAGCTTTAACCTGCGGCGATCGCCATTGAAATGCTGTTTTGCCGCTGCTACCTGATAGGGTGCAAGCAAAGGACGGCATATGGCAGCGCGCGACAGATATTCCCGGAAACTCGAATGTTCCAAATGCGGTCATCAGGGTTTTGCCGAGGTGTCGGAATCGGATGAGAAAGACCGCCGTAACCTCGATTTTCGCGTTGACGAAATGCCGCGTGGCTTCCGCACCGAGCGTGCCTCGGTCGATCCAACGGAATTCATGATCCGCTGCGGTCAGTGCGGCAACATATTCCGTTTCCTGCAAAAAACCGCCTATGCGCCGGGAGGCGAACCGCGCGTCAAGGCCTGAACGGAAGGTGCCGGGATGACTGTACCGCAACAACCCAATGGGGCGCCGTCTAAGCGCAAGCCAATCTGGCCGTGGATCGTGCTGCTGGTGCTGACACTTTGCGCCATCTATTCCTACAATCGCGCCAACGAGATCATACTAGAGCTGTCCGACACGTTACCGCCGGCGCTGCTGAACCTTCTCGAGGATATTTTCCGGGGCGGTTTTCGGCACGGCGATGGCGGACCGAGCATCGGTGTCTAAACCATAAAGCAGGTAACGCACCCCCAGCCTTTATCCGCCGGTCGCAGTTTTTCGGTAGTATAAAAGAAAAAAGCCCCGCAAACGGGCGGGGCAGGTTGATCGCTCGGGGAAAGTTGGGCAATGCCCGGGAGCGATGCGGCTATATAAATGACAATATTACTGACGCGATAGGCCACTTCCGTCCCAAACAGTACGCCGACGCATAAAATTTGCTCAAGTAGGAAGAATTTAGGAATATCAACTGGACAAATCTGTCAGGCAACTTGACAGGAGGTCGTTTTATTCTTTGATTGCCTCGAATTGCACATATTCGCGCCTAACATAACGGGACATGAGCAGACGCATGGATAAATCCGGAATCTTCTTCGTGGCGCTTTTATTGGTGCTTGTGGCGATCGTGCTGAGTCTGGCGCTATTCCACTCACCTCAGCAAAGTCCGGCACTTCCTTCGGGCGAGGGGTCTCTGCTGCCGCCTGCAACGACACAAGGACAATGAGGTGCTGACGGATGCGAAGAGGCTGTGCGCGCGTGCGCCATCGGGATTGACGGCCTTTTTCAAAACGCTATAAAGCCTCACCACCGATGGATGGGTGTCCGAGTGGTTTAAGGAACCGGTCTTGAAAACCGGCGTGCGTGAGAGCGTACCGTGGGTTCGAATCCCACCCCATCTGCCACTTTCGTTTCGCATATGTTCCCATATGTTCTCATTGGCCCTTGCGCGCCTCGATCGTTCCGGTTCATATATTCCCACTGGTTCCCATAACGTTTCGTACTATCCCGGTCATTTCCGGGTACCAAACCGGGTATCAGGTGGCGAAAACCGGGTATCGATGGGGTGGGCGTGCTAACCGACACGGCGATTCGAAAAGCTAAGGCGCAGGACAAGCCTTGCAAGCTTTCTGACACTAACGGACTGCACGTCTACGTCACGAAAGCCGGTGGCAAAATTTTCCGGTACCGCTACGAGTTTCTCGGCAAGGAAAAGACGCTCGTCATAGGTGATTATCCTGAGATGGGTTTGCTCGATGCACGGCGTGCGAGGGACGAGGCGCGCCAGCTCCTCAAATCCGGGAAAGACCCGTCAGCGCAGAAAAAGCTTGAAAAGGCGATCCAGCGCTCTGACGCGGTAGCGACATTTGAAGTTGTGGCAAAGGAGTGGTTCGACCTTGCCAGCACTGTTTGGGCGCCAGGCAGCTACGCCTTGGGCTGAATGGGACGATTTGGACGAAGACAATCCGGTTTGGCGCATCCTCGCGTCACGGATGAAGCTCAAGCTGGATCGGAAACAAGACGATCTTTACGATCACCTCGTGCCGCTACCTCGGCAAGCGATGGAGATTATCTCTCTGTTGCGAAGGCTGACGGGTAGGGGCGAATTTGTCTTTCCGAATCCGCGGCGGCCGACGCAACCGATGTCCTTAAATGCCATGGGCTACTTCCTGAACCGGGCAGATTATTACGAAAAGCATGTGCCACATGGCTTTCGTCGTTCTCGTCAATCATGAATGATGGGTACCCGCAAGACCGCTATGTCATCGATTTGATGCTGGCCCAAACATCGAAAGACAAGGTGGAAGCGGCCTACAATTGTGCGCTTCACATCGAGCGCCGAAAGGATTTGGCGCAGATCTACGCCGATCTAATGCTGGAAGGCGTGCCGGCGCTCGAGGATTTAGTAAATGGGCCTGTCCAGACCAGTAAAAAAGGGCCGAACCCGGCCTCCTCGAGAAAGAAGCGGATAGCGGCTTACCCGCCGGACATCTCGTCCAGGCGTCGAGGCGGGCTCGCATCTCATCGGTGAAGCGTTTCACTGTTTTCGCATCCACCGGCTGATTGTGATCTTTGGGCATGGTGAGCATGTCACGGGCCCACTTTGCGGCGTTCGTGGCGATGTAGGCGCAGAGCTGGGCGAATTTCGCTTCGGTGAGCTACGACTGACAGCGCTCAAGCGGGCCATCTAGGAGTTAAAAGCAGGTAAGCTAGTGACGTCGGAGCTAATGGGAGGCTGCTCAGAAAGTCTTTTTGACAAGTAGCGCAAAATTACCCGCCCCCGAACCAATCGATAATCGAGATCCAAGCATGTGTAGCCGATCATCAAACCTACCCAAGCCATAAAGACAGCGTTGACATCCAACTCCTCAAAAAGATAGCCACAAGTCAGCGTGACTGCGACGTAAAGAAAAAAACGAACCTTTCTAAAACGAAACACGATATACGCGACAGAGCTTACAACAAAAATACAAACCAATATGCCGGCAGTAAATGCAGTCGAAATAAAACCATTATGAGGCGTGCCAAAGTGGCTGAGCATCTTCATCTCGGCAACCCTAGCCATAAGTCCTACGCCAAAAGGGTTGTTGAGAGCTACTTGGATGCCGTAGCCTAGCGATTCAAGTCGCTCAAAAATATTTGAGGTGGCGTTCTCATCCTCAATAAACCTTTTCGAGATCGCGTCATCGAGCCAATCAAATGCTCCAAAAGACAACATAACTGAAATAATTAAAGTTCCAATAATGGCATACACCAATGTCAAAGCCATTTTCCGGCTCGAAATAGAAGACGTGTACGACAGTAGTCCTATTAAAATCACTGTGCCCAGCCCTGATCTATTTAATGTGGCAGTAAACGAGATGAGGTATACAGCTAAAAATGATGCAAATATAAGAAAGCTACGCTGCCTCTCTGCTAGATATGCAGCGGCCGCAGCTGCCAAGGCGAGCACTGGACCAGCTTCATTTCCGTGCGTCCAAAGTCCGCCAGCTTTTTCGAAGCGCAGTAAAGGTGCATTATAGTCGCCGCTTGCTGCAGCATCAGCTACTGCCTGATAGTCAAAGATAAGGGCCAAACCAACCTTTGTAAGCGTGTATGGAGCGTACAAATCAACAAACAAAAATACCGTTGTCGCTACAAATCCTGCCAAAATTCCCCAGCAAAATAAATTTAGAGAGTCTTCCCGGAGTAATGCGAAAGTAAACGGGAGAAAATAAAGTATATATAAAAACGTAAAAACGGATGAATATAACTCCCCATTGCCTCTATCGTTAAAAAAAGTCAGCGACATCAGGAGTGCAAAAATCACAGGAACAAGATGAATTAGGATAATTGCAAAATTGAACATCCTAATATAAACTATATACAATATAGGTATTGTTGTTATAACGATCATGTCCGTCATTCGAAGAAACGGAAGCCCAAAGGCTGTCGGAATAACGTTACATTGCAACAAGAAACCAAAAACGAATATAAATAAACGTATCATTCCACGGGACACAACTATCCGCCCGGGATACATAGGTAGCGCTTCAATGAAACTGGGCAATTCATCGCCTTGACGCGGTCTGTTAAGCTCTAGTCGCTGCACTTTGGAAAGCCTTATGCATAGATATTGTCGCTAGACTCATAAAGCTAAATCGGAAAACATTTCCTGTTTTTCATCTTCGCTTAAAGTACTATATTCGTAGTTGTTGGCGCCACCTCGCCGCATAACCACATGCGAAAGTTTCTCACCATCAATCGATATTACGGTAAGGAAAACGTGCGCGGGAACCCATTCATCCGGATCGCGCTTGGGCTTGTTACGTTTGAAGAATGCAGCTATCTCTAAGAGAGTGACATATAGTAGTGACGGCATAACTACCGAACTCATTTTTATCCCAATCTTTTTTCTTAAAATATCAAAAAATACCAAAATACATTTTTAGCCTAGGAAGCGACCTTGATCAAGAACCTTCATGCCCTCAGGGCTGTGGCCGCACTGATGGTGGTTTATGTACACATCGTTCCGGACTTACGACGTGCATATCCCGATCTTCCAATCTTTGTCTCTGCAAATGCGGGCGTTGACATATTTTTTGTGCTGTCCGGCTTCCTTATGGTAACAAGCGTCGAGAAGGTAAAAACAACAATATTTGACTTTTATTTCAATAGATTGGCACGGATAGTGCCATTGTATTGGCTACTCAATCTGCTCATCTGTGCTGCATATCTTTTAGGTCTGCGGCCGATTGGCGTCACCACCCTTCCGCTAGATGATGTTGTCAAGTCCTTCTTGTTTCTACCGGTCCATAGAAATGGCGTCGAGTATCCTATTTTGTATGTAGGATGGACCTTGATTTACGAAATACTTTTCTATTTTGTATTTGGAATTTTCGTTTGGATAAAAGACAGATTTTCTGCATCGCTTTTCGTTACGCTGATATTAATAATTTTGGCCGCACTACATTTGGTTTTGAATGTTGAAGATTCCATATTCTTACGATTTTACACGAACCCGATTATACTAGACTTCGCGTTAGGCGTTTGGCTCGCACGCTTGTCCTTGGCATACGATTTCAGAAGTCTGCCAGCTTACTGCTTGATAAGCAGCATGTTAGCGGGGGCGGTACTCATTGCTCTACCCGATATTATTTCCCTTCCGTCGTACGAGGGGTTTACTAGGCCTGCAACTTGGGGGGTTGGAGGAAGTTTAGTAATTTTTGCGCTGTTGGGTTTAGAAAAACGAGGCATATCCGTAAATTACTCACCCGTGCTTATGATTGGCTCAGCGAGTTATGCAATATATCTCATCCATCCATTTGTGTTACAAATTGTCGCGAAGGTGACATCGCACATCGTGGAATATCGCCCACTATTTTGCGTTCTGACTGTGGTTGGCGGGATTGGGCTGACCCTTCTTACCAGTGTACAAACATGGCAGCGGTTTGAAGTCCCCGCAAACAAAGTATTGCGAAATTGGCTGGCGTCGAGAGCGCTCCGAATAAACGCAAATGAGGTTTAGTCGCGGACAGGATCAAGCGCGAGTATGCAAATTCTCTTCGATACCGCGCGCGCAAGCGCTTGATTGGCCGCCGCACTTAGGTGCAAGCCGTCTACCCATTTTTGGGGGACATCTGACATTGCTGCCGAGGCATCGACGAAAAACATGTTCCGTTCGCGCGCCGAACTCCGAACGACCTCGCGATACGCTTCTAAACCCGCGTCTACTGCGCCTGTGGCAATAGGGGGAGGCGTCACGAGAAGAACTTGGCCCCCCGCGAGTGTGCGGCGCTTGATTAACCGTTCTAAGTTTACTTTAAATTCTTCTGTTGTAAGCGACCTCTCCAGTTTCCCGAAGTTGCCGAAGTCGTTGGTCCCATACATCAAAACTGTCAGACTGGCAGTTTTCTTTGCCGCCCATCTTTTGATGCCGTCGACACTTCTGTCACCTGGGAAGCCATGATTAGTGACTTGCAAATCCTTTAGAATTTTGCCTACCTCTTCCGGAAAAGGAACTTTGCTTCTTCGTGGCCATGCGCCGTTGATTTTTGGCTCACCCGCAATTTCGCTTTCATCAAAGCCGTAGGTTAAGCTATCTCCTTCAAAAACGATTTCTGAATTGGGCGTGACAATAATTTGGTCAGATAAACACGTTCCATGACTAGGGCTGGCGAAGATTAGCAGAGCGACCAGGCAGCCTGGAAATGCGAAGTGGGAAAAAGACTTTGTCAGCATTAATTTTCTCGTGAGATATATTTTTGTAACGATATTCTGAGGACTTCATATTATGATAATGAATTTGCAAGTTTTAAGAGCAGTGGCGGCTTTTCTGGTTTTTTTTCATCATTTTATTCCAAATATAGATCGAGTTTTTCCAGGGGCAAAAGCCTATGAATTCGGAGCTGCTGGGGTGGACATTTTTTTTGTCCTCAGTGGGTTCATTATGGTGTTAACAACGTTCGATAGAGATGGTGACCCAGCGAAGTTCTTCGTTAATCGAATTGTCCGTATCGTACCTATATACTGGATAATGACATTAGCTATCGTTGCCCTGTTCTTGATCGGGTTTCGCCCCATTGGCGTGCTCGATATGGAAATAAGCTACATTTGGAAATCACTTTTATTTATCCCGTTTACTCGCAACGGCCTGTGGGAGCCAATATTATCTGTTGGTTGGACGCTGAATTTTGAAATGTTTTTTTATACGCTATTTGCGTTGCTGCTTATTGTGCCTAATTTTAGATTTAGAATATCTCTTCTGGTAGCAATTTTAACGTTCCTCGTTGGTGCTGGAATGGTTTTCTCGCTGAACTCGTACCTCGAATATTATGCCAGCCCCGTAATATTGGATTTTGCTTTTGGAGCAGGATTTGGAGCTTACTATGTTTCGAAACGCGCTAGTTCTCTCTCAGGAAAGAAAGTGGGCGCGTGGCTTCTGATAACCGCAGGAGCACTTCTTATTGCCGCAACAGGCAGCGGACTGGGGCTTAGCTCAAGTAGTAATATATTGCGCCCAATGACTTGGGGCTTGGCTGGCGTATTGCTGATTTACGGCTGCGTGCTTCTCGAGGAACTTGGCTTGGTTGCACGAAACAGATTTTTGATCCAACTTGGAAACGCGAGCTACTCGATATATCTCGTTCATAATCTGATGATTCAGGTTTCCGTAAAAGCGGTAGGTGTATTTTTTACGCCCGGTTTGGTTGCGCTAGTGATAATGGTTTTGTGCGCTTTGGCGATGACAACGATATTTGGTTTGGCCTCGTATAAATTCATTGAGTATCCAATAAACCAAAGTTATCGTCGACTAACTATTAAGCCGCAAAAGATGGAATCGATGGCAGGATCGCGACTGTAGTAAGTATCGATATGCCGGTTTGCGCTAAGACGCGGACTCACTAGCTGACGCGAGATCCTCGTCGCGGCAAGTTTGAGCCCGGCAGGGTAATTATCTGCACGTCTGTCGTATCGCGTTGCCAGACCACGCGTCTGTTTGATGCGATTGAAGAAACACTCCACCAGATTGCGTTGGCGATATACCCAGCGGCTGAAACTGGAGGTCTGTTTGCGGTTGGCTTTGGCGGGGATATTGCCCAGCACTTACGTTGCTTGGCAAAGTTACGGATCGCGTCGTTGTCATAGGCCTTGTCGGCAAGCAGCGTCGAACCAGGCTTAATGTCACTTAGCAGCTTTTCGGCCATGGGAGCATCCGCAGCTTGACCCGCGCTCAATTCCAGTCGAACAGGCAAACCATCAGCATCAACGAGCGCGTGGATTTTTGTCGTCAGGCCGCCACGCGAACGTCCCATGCAAGGATCGGCAGATCCCCCTTTTCTGCGCTGGCACCATGCTTGTGAACGCGGACACAGGGGTAATCGATCATGACGATCTCTCCGGAATAATGCCTTGAAACAGCACCGAGAAGACGATCCCATACGCCCACCTTGCGCCACCGCGAGAAGCGATTGTGTAGCGTCTGCGCGGACCGTAGCGCTCCGGTACATCACGCCAGGATGAGCCGGTCCGAAAGTGCCAAAGGATACCGTTGATCACCCGGCGGTCGTCTACTCGAGCAACTCCACGGCTATTGGTCGGCAACACCTGGAGTGCCCCCGTTTCGCCAGACAGTCGGAAGGCTGAAAAAGGCTTCCTGAAAACTGAAAAATATTCCCGGGTATAAAACCAAGTACATTTCAAAATGACCAAAAAATTGTGGAGCCAATTTCAACGTAATAGGTGCTTAAACGTGACAGACACCCCATCTGCCATGAAATTCCAAACAGACAGTTTGAAATCAACAGAACCGGCAGCGTTAGCGACGCGTGGTGCTTTTAGCTTGGAAATTTCTTGTATAACCGAAATGAAGAAACCCGCCTGTCGGCGGGTTCCGTTGATTAATGTATTAGAGTTCTGGACAGCCGCGTTCGTTCGCGAATGTGATGCGCTCCGGTCCTCGGCGGGTGAAGCCCTGGACGACTACGCGACCAGGTGTGACGCGCACGATTTCGGGGTCGCGCAGGCCTGCCTCGCGGGCGGCGGCGCGGGCTTCGCGTTCGCCGCAGCCACGCATGCGCGGAGGTCCTCGTCGGTCCATGTCGCGGTCGCGATCACGTATAACCGGGCGAACGCCGTCTGGGCCGATCCGCAGCTCCATGTCCTGCGCACTTGCGTGAATAGGCGCGGCAATGGACACCAACGCGATGCCGAGTGCCAGGCCGGCGGTTTTTATTGACTTGATCATGTTCCCTCACTCAGCCGAAAACCGGCGGAAGCTCGTGTGTTTGCGAGGGGAAAACGCGGTCGGGCTTCGTTTGTTCCTTGAGCAGGAGACATCTCGAGACCGCGCGTTTACAGGCGCGTCGGGCTTCCCGCGCTGCGGAAAAGACATAAATCGTTAACCACGTTCATTACAATTTTATCGAATTTGCAGAAGTCGTTCGCATTTTTGCCACGTTATGCACAAGATTAAGCGACTGTTAGGTGCTTCGATGGCAGGGGCATGCATCGAGGCAAATGAGGGTGCGGTTCTTCGAGCCTGCAAGCAGCGTGGGGCAGACGATTTGAAATCTACGGTCAAGAAACTCGGCATCAACGCCAGATCGGGCGTGAAGTGGCTTGCAATTTCCGTGCTTTGCGCCGCGACAGCCTCGTGTTCCACCACCTCTGAGACCAAACCGAAGCAGAAGCGCAGCAAGGAATATTTCTCCGAATCGGAATATGGCGTCAAAGCCAGCCCGCGCGTGGCCGACGGCCAGAACATTCCCAAGGGCGGCGGGCGTGAGCTTCTCGGCAATGCATATACCGTCAAGGGCCGACGTTATTTTCCGAAGGAAGAGCCGGGTTACAACAAGACCGGTCTTGCCTCCTGGTATGGTTCCGCCTTCCACGGCCGCCTGACGGCAAATGGCGAGGTCTATGACAAGGAACATCTTTCCGCTGCGCATCCGACATTTCCCCTACCGAGCTATGCGCGCATCACCAATATGGAAAACGGTGCATCGGTTCTGGTGCGCGTCAACGATCGCGGACCCTTCCATGAAGGTCGCCTGATCGACGTTTCCAGCAAGACCGCAGATCTTCTCGACATGAAGGGCACTGGAACGGCGAATGTGCGGGTGCAATATGCAGGCCGCGCGCCGCTTGATGGGCACGACATGCCTTATCTGATGGCGTCCTATGTTCCGAAGGGCTCTCGTTCTCCGGGTGTTGCGCCGGAAGGGCAGATCGCGACTGGTGTCATGGTGGCTTCGGCTTCGCCGAATTTCGTGCCGGCCCCGACATCAAACCCGAATTACGGTGCTTCGACGCAGACGGCGCTGGTTGGTACCAAAAAGAATGCAGCGCTCCAGGCCATGCCGCTGGTCAACGGCCCCGCACCGGCCTTCGAACAATTTGCAATCCTGCCGGAAATCGGTCCGTTCCTGGCGGAACGCCCGGAAGGCAATTTCACGCGTGAGCCGGCAGCACCTGGCGGCAACTATCTGCGCGTGCCAACGCCGTCGTCCAAATATGCAGCGGCTTATTCCGAGGAATCCTCTGCGGTTTCGAGAACCTCACGTGCGTTCGACAGCGTGCTCGTCGATCGCGGAGCGCTCAACGAGGATTCCATACTTGCCCATGTGAAGCGTCAGCAGGCGAAGACGCGCTGACGGGTTGAAGAGTTTATGGCTGACTTGCGTTTTCGTCGCGAGCGGCGGGTTGCGGCAGGGAAAGCTGGGCGGTTTCATGCACAAGGCCATTCATCGTTCTTTTCTCCCGGTCGCGGCAGCGCTCGCATTTGCGTTTTTCGGTAACGGTCCGGCGCAAGCGCAAACGCAAACACAAACACAAACAGCACCTTTCATCGCCAAGGCCGAACAGGCCTATATGATCGATGCCGAAACCGGCACGGTGCTGCTTTCCCAGAATGAAAATCAATCCTTTCCGCCCGCTTCGCTTGCCAAGCTGATGACTGTGGAGGTGATGCTGGATGCGCTGGCCAAAGGGCAGGTAACGCCCGAGACAGCTTATCCCGTTTCTGAATATGCCTGGCGCACGGGTGGTGCGCCGTCGCGGACCTCGACCATGTTTGCAGCGCTGAAATCCTCCGTCAGCGTCAACGATCTTCTGACGGGAATTATTGTGCAGAACGCCAATGATGGCTGCATCATTGTCGCCGAAGGCATGGCAGGGTCCGACTCCGCTTTCGCCAAGCGCATGACGGTGAGAGCCGGCGAACTCGGCATGAACCGCAGTGTCTTTGCCAATTCGACGGGTCTTCCCGATCCGGGCAACCAGACGACCGCGAAGGATATGGTGCTTCTCGCCCAGCATCTGCGCGATACCTATCCCGATCGCTATGGGCTTTTCACCAAGCCGGATTTCGAATGGAACCGGATTTTCCAGCGCAACAAGAACTCTCTGCTGGGTAACGGCATAGACGGTCTCGGGCTTGGTTTTGCGGAAGGCAGCGGTTTCGCGGCAGTCGTTTCGGCAGAGCGGGAAGGGCGCCGGGTCTATCTGGCGCTTGGCGGCATCGCTGACGACAAGACGCGGCAGGACGAAGCACGCCGGGTGGTTGACTGGGGGCTGACGGCCTTCGAAAAACGCCATCTTTTTGCAAAGGACGAAGCTGTCGGTTCGGTCAGCGTCTACGGTGGCGATGTCTCGCATATAGACCTGTCGCCCCGGGAAGATGTCAGCGTGCTGGTACCGGTCAATAATCCCGAGCGTATTTCCGGGCGGATCGTCTATCGCTGGCCGCTCAATGCACCGCTCGACACTGGTGCGAATGTCGGCACACTCAAGGTTTTTTCGGGCGAAAAGCTGTTGCGGGAAGTGCCGCTTTACACGAGAACAGCAGTCGGCAAGGGCACGTTGACCCAGAATGCAGCCGGCGCGCTCAAGGAATTGCTGCTGTTCTGGCTCTGATGCCTATCCCGCAAGCCGCAACTTTCCCTATGCTTTTGTTCAGACATCGGATTTTCTGAAAAGCGCTTCACACTTTTCGGTTCGATGCTGTAAACAGGCATTTCGATATTTCTGAGAATTCCTCACAGGACGTGACATTGGCCGAAAAGACCGGATTGTTCATCAGCTTCGAGGGCGGCGAAGGCGCTGGCAAGTCGACGCAGATTCGCACGCTTGCCGAGGCGCTTCGCGGCCGTGGTTTCGATGTTATCGTAACCCGTGAGCCGGGCGGTTCGCCGGGGGCGGAGGCTGTTCGCCATGTTCTGCTGTCGGGTGCTGCCGAATCCTTCGGCGTGCGCATGGAGGCAATCCTGTTTGCGGCAGCGCGCAACGACCATGTCGAGGAGGTCATTCGCCCGGCACTGGAACGTGGCGCAATCGTGCTTTGTGACCGGTTTCTTGATTCCTCACGTGTCTATCAGGGTACGACCGGCAATCTGGAGCCGGATTTCATCGAGACGCTGCAACGCGTTGCTATTGATGGCGTCGTACCGGAACTGACGTTGATCTTCGATATCGCCGCCGAAAAGGGCCTTGCCCGGGCCAGAAAGCGTGCGGATGAGGGTGCCGCACCGGACCGTTTCGAAAAAGAGGAAATCGAGACCCACGAGAAGCGGCGTGAAGCCTATCTGGATATTGCGCTTGCCGAGCCGCGTCGTTGTCGGATCGTCAATGCCGATCAGCCGGAAGAAAAAGTGACGGAAGACGTCATGTCATTTGTCGAGCCTTTGCTCGAGCGGCTGGAGACTGCGGCGGGCACGGCGCATGAGTGAGGTTCAGGGCGTTCTCGACGGCGCAATTGCGCCGCAGCAGAACACGAAGCTTTTCGGCCATGGCGAAGCGGAGGCGTTTCTTGCGCAGTCCTATCGCTCCGGCAAGGGCCACCATGCGATCCTGATCGAAGGCCCTGAAGGCATTGGCAAGGCAACACTCGCTTTCCGTTTCGCCAACCACGTACTTACCCATCCCGATCCAGCCACCGCACCGGATTTCCTGGCCGATCCCGATATAGAATCGCTTGTCAGCCGGCAGATCACCTCCGGTGCGTCGCATAATCTGTTGCATCTGACCCGCCCGGCGGATGAAAAGACCGGCCGCGTGAAATCCGCCATCACGGTGGATGAGGTGCGGCGGGCAGGGCACTTCTTCTCGCAAACCTCGGGCACCGGCAATTGGCGTATCGTCATCATCGATCCGGCTGACGATCTAAACCGCAATGCCGCAAACGCCATTCTGAAAATACTGGAAGAGCCGCCAAAGCGGGCGATGTTCCTCGTTTTGTCGCATGCGCCGGGCAAATTGCTGCCGACCATCCGCTCGCGCTGCATGCCGCTCCGGCTGCTGCCGCTTTCGGATGCGGATATGGTGCAGTCGCTCGATCATCTCGGTATCAGCCCGGCTGGCGAAAAGCGGGATTCGCTGCTTTCCGCCTCCAAGGGCAGCGTCGCGCAGGCGTTAAAACTGATGAATTACGGCGGCTCCGACATTGTGGAGGCGCTCGCCTCCGTCATGACGGCCGAAGGGCCCGGTGCACGCAAGCAGATGCACAAGCTTGCCGAAGTTCTGGCACAGAAGGACGGCGATATTGTTCTTGGCTTCTTCATGGAGCACGTGACGGAGGAGTTGATGGCGCGTGCGAGAGCGGCGGCGATGGCCGGTGATATCGCGGCGGCAGAGAAACATGCGCGCCTTTCGTCGACGCTTTCGGAACGCATTACCGTGGCGCAGGCCTATAATCTCGACAAGAAGCAGATGGTGCTTTCCATTCTGGAAGATGTTCGCGGCGTGTGAGACCCAAGAGATCGTACGGAACGTACGCTTTTGCTTTCGCTGTTGCGAACAATCGTTTAAGAGCGGTCTATCCAAAAAACAGCCTGTAAAGTCGATAGACCGTCATGACAGACAAGACACCCTTCTACATCACCACCGCAATCTCCTATCCTAACGGCAAGCCGCATATCGGCCATGCCTACGAACTGATTGCGACGGATGCCATGGCACGCTTTCAGCGCCTGGACGGAATGGATGTTTTCTTCCTGACCGGCACCGACGAACACGGCCAGAAGATGCAGCAGACAGCGCGGGCGGAAGGCATTTCGCCGGAAGAGCTGGCGCAGCGCAATTCCGACCAGTTCCGCGAGATGGGCAAGCTGCTCAACGCCTCGAACGACGATTTCATCCGCACCACGGAAGAACGTCACCACGAGACCTCGCGCAATATCTGGAACCTGATGGCCGACAGCGGCGACATCTACAAGGACAGCTATGCCGGCTGGTATTCAGTGCGCGACGAGGCCTACTACGGCGAGGATGAGACGGAAGTGCGCGCGGACGGCGTTCGCTATGGGCCGCAGGGCACGCCCGTCGAATGGGTCGAGGAGGAGAGCTATTTCTTCAAGCTCTCCGAATATCAGGACAAGCTGCTGAAGCTCTACGAGGAAAACCCGGATTTCATCGGTCCCGCTGAGCGTCGCAACGAGATCATCTCCTTCGTCAAATCCGGCCTCAAGGACCTGTCGATTTCCCGTACGACGTTCGACTGGGGCATCAAGGTTCCTGATGACCCGAAGCATGTCATGTATGTCTGGGTCGATGCGCTGACCAACTACATTACCGCTACGGGTTACATCGAAGACAAGAACGGTCCGCGCGCAAAATATTGGCCGGCCGACGTGCATATCATCGGCAAGGACATCATTCGCTTCCACGCGGTCTATTGGCCGGCCTTCCTGATGAGCGCCAAGCTGCCGCTGCCCAAGCGGGTTTATGCGCACGGCTTCCTGCTCAACAAGGGCGAGAAGATGTCTAAGTCGCTCGGTAACGTCGTCGATCCGGTCAATCTGGTCAACCATTTCGGTCTCGATCAGGTCCGCTATTTCTTCATGCGCGAAGTCTCCTTCGGCCAGGACGGCAGCTATAGCGAAGAGGGCATCGCCACCCGCATCAACGCAGATCTTGCCAATGGCATCGGTAATCTGGCCAGCCGCTCGCTGTCGATGATCGTCAAGAATTGTGACGGACAGATCCCGACGCCCGGGCCGTTGACCGATGAAGACAAGGCGATGCTCGCCTCCGCCGACGGGCTTCTGGCACTCTGCCGTGAGGAGATGGGCAAACAGCTCATCCATCGCGCGCTTGCAGCCATCATCGCCGTCGTTTCGGAAACCGACCGCTATTTCGCGTCGCAGGAGCCGTGGGCTCTGAAGAAGACCGACCCAGAACGAATGGGCACCGTTCTTTATGTGACGGCGGAAGTCGTCCGCCAGATCGGCATTCTGTTGCAGCCCTTCATGCCGGGATCCTGCGAGAAGCTGCTCGATCTCATTGCTGCCCCTGCCGACAAACGGGATTTTGCCGCACTCGGCGAAGCCGGACGTCTGGTTCCGGGAACGCCGCTTGAGGCACCGAAGCCGGTCTTCCCGCGTTACGTCGCACCGGAAGCGTGAAGGCGACGACCATGCTGATCGATACGCATTGCCATCTGGATTTTCCCGATTTCGAGGCTGAGCGCGACGATATCATCGCCCGCGCCCATGCTTCCGGCGTTGCCCAGATGGTGACGATCTCGACCCGGGTGCGCCGTCTGCCCGAGCTTCTAAAGATTGCGGAAAAATATCCGTCGGTTTTCTGCTCGGTCGGCACGCATCCAAACAATGCCGACGAAGAACTCGACATTTCGGCCGACGAGCTTGTGCGGCTTGCCGAGAGCCACGACAAGATCGTGGCGATCGGCGAGGCGGGGCTGGATTATTTCTACGACACGCAAAAGCCGGAAGACCAGAAGACCGGCCTCGTTCGCCACATCGAGGCGGCAAGGAGAACCAAGCTTCCGCTCGTCATCCACAGCCGCAGCGCTGATGAGGACATGGCTGCGATTCTGCGTGAAGAAAGCGACAAGAGTGCTTTTCCCTTTATTCTGCATTGCTTTTCCGCAGGTCCCGATCTCGCCAAAACCGGCGTCGAACTTGGCGGTTACGTATCCTTTTCCGGCATTCTGACGTTCCCGAAATCGCAGGATATCCGCGATATTGCAGCCACCGTGCCGCTCAACCGTCTGCTGGTGGAAACGGATGCGCCTTATCTCGCGCCCAAGCGTTGGCGCGGCAAGCGCAATGAGCCTTCTTATGTGGTGAACACGGCGGAAGTGCTGGCCGAGGTACATGGCATCTCGTTCGAGCGCATGGCCGAAATCAGCACCGAGAATGCTTTCCGCTGCTTTTCGAAGATGACAAGGGTGTAGGCGTGGCAATCTACCGTCGCCGCTTTACGGTTCTCGGATGTGCGTCGTCTCCCGGCGTGCCGCGCATCAACGGCGACTGGGGCGCCTGCGATCCTGAAAACCCCAGGAATCGGCGTACTCGGGCGGCCTTCATGGTGGAGCAGATCGGACCTGATGGCGGTAAGACCACCGTTGTCATTGACACCGGGCCCGATTTTCGCGAGCAGATGATTGCCGCCAAAGTGGAGGCAGTCGATGCGGTTCTATACACTCATGCCCATGCCGACCATTTGCACGGTATTGACGATCTGCGCATCTATTTCGCCATTCAGCAGAGCCGCATTCCGATCTATGCCGATCCAGTCACCATGGCGCGCATCTGGGATGGTTTTGCCTATTGCCTGCAAACGCCTCCGGGCAGCAATTATCCGCCGATCGTCGAGCCGCGGATCATCGCCGATATCGACGCGACCCTGATCATCGACGGGGCAGGCGGGGCGATACCTTTCAACGTGCACATGCAGCAGCATGGTGACGTGCACTCGCTCGGCTTTCGGATTGGCAATGTCGCCTATTGCACAGATGTCAGCGATTTTCCGACCGAAAGCGTGCCCAAGCTTGCCGGTCTCGACGTCCTCGTCATCGATGCGCTGCAGCACCGTTATCACCCCAGCCATCTCTCGCTCGAACAGGCGCTCGGCTGGATCGATAGATTTGCACCCAAAAGGGCGATCTTGACCCATATGCACATTCCGCTCGATTATGACACGGTGATGCGCGAAACGCCTGATCATGTTGAACCGGCTTACGACCAGATGCGTTTCGAAGTCGAACTTGAGATTGAAGCGCCCTAATACCGCCTGAAAAGGAACAGCATGTCGACCCGGCCTTTCCGTGCACCCAGTATGGCGAGCTTCTTCGACAATCTGCGCTCCAGTCGCCTGCGGGCGATGTTCCGGCGCGGCGAGCTGGGGCTGGTGGCTCTCGCCGTCCTCATCGGCATAGCGGCCGGCCTTCTGGTGGCGCTGATTGGCGGATTGAGTACGGCCCTTCATGTGCTGGTCTTCGGTGTCGAGCGGCTGAGCAGCAGTGAACTCTCCGGCTGGATCGTGCTTGCCGGGCCGGTCATTGGCGGCATCGTACTCGGCCTGATCCTCTTCATTCTGTCGAAAACCCGCAAAAAGCCAATGGTCGACCCCATCGAGGCAAATGCGCTGCATGGCGGCCGCCTTTCGCTGACGGACAGCATCATCGTCTGCGTGCAGAACATCGTCTCAAACGGTTTCGGCGCATCTGTCGGGCTTGAGGCAGGCTATACGCAGATCGCCAGCGGTGTGGCGTCCAAGATCGGCATCAAGCTTAAGCTGAGACGAGGAGACATGCGCATCCTCGTCGGCTGTGGTGCTGCTGGTGCCATTGCCGCGGCCTTCAACGCGCCTCTGACCGGGGCATTCTATGCCATAGAACTCATCATCGGCACCTATACCGTCGTGACACTCGCGCCGCTCATTGTCTCTGCGCTGGTTGCCAGCATCGTGGCAGGGCTTATCGGCGGACATGGCTTGTCCATCGATATCTACGATGCCAGCCGTGTGACGCCTCCGGATTATGTACCGGCCATCTTTCTCGGCGTGGTATGTGCGTTTATCGGCATCGTGCTGATGCAGACGGTCTCCCTTATCGAGGAAACCGCCCGCAAAAGCGCCATTCCCGGCTGGCTGCGTCCAACAATCGGTGGCGTGGCGGTGGGCGCACTTGCGCTGATCTCACCGCAGGTCCTGTCGAGCGGCCACGGTGCGCTCCATCTCAACATCGATGCCGATCTGACGATATACGGGCTGGCCGGGCTTTTCCTGCTGAAGGCTGCGGCGAGCGCGATTTCCATCGGCTCGAATTTCCGCGGCGGCCTGTTTTTTGCCTCGCTGTTCATGGGGTCGCTGGTCGGCAAGATTTTCGCACTCTGCGCACCCTATATCGGCTATGGCTCGACAGCACCCGTGGTCTACGCCGTGGTCGGCATGAGTGCTTTTGCCGCCGCCATTATCGGCGGTCCTCTGACGATGACGTTTCTGGCGCTGGAACTGACCGGAGACTTCCAGATCACGGCTTTGGTGCTGGCGGCCGTCATCACGACATCGCTCGTGGTACGCACCACCTTCGGTTACTCCTTCGCCACCTGGCGTTTTCACCTGCGGGGCGAAAGCATTCGCAGCGCCCACGATATCGGCTGGATCCGCGACCTGACGGTGGGCAAGATGATGCGCGCCGATATTCGCAAGGCCAATGTCAGCATGGGACTTCCGGCCTTCAAGGAGAAGTTTCCGCTAGGCTCTACGCAGCGGGTTATCATGACACACGATGACGGGCGTTATGCCGGCATGGTCCTCGTGCCGGAAATCTACGCCGATCCGATGGATCGCGATCCCTCCAAGATCAGCCTCGAGACCTACCTCAATTACAAGAACGACGTGCTGCTGCCTGCGATGAACGCACGTCAGGCGGCGGCAGCCTTCGATGCTACCGAAAGCGAAGCTCTGGTTGTCGTCAACGACAAGATCGAAAACCGACCCGTGGGCCTGCTGACGGAAAGCCATACGCTGAGGCGGTATAGCGAAGAGCTCGAGCAAAGGCGCCGGGAGGCGTCAGGAGAGTTATAAATCACATCAGGAAACTGCACTTATATCTTGAAATATATAGGTTTATTATGATCTATATCTCGGGGCCACAGACTTCTGATTTTCCAGCGATGTCGCATGGGTTAACTTGGCATCACATTGTGAAGCAAGCTGTCATTCGCCGCAGCGGATGCGATTTGAGTACTCAAAGGAATAGACCATGGATGGCGGCAACTTCGATCTCAAGGAGGAAATCCGCGATTATTGGTCGAAAAGATCAGAGACTTTCGATCTGGCCTTTGGACACAAGATAGCAGCTGGCGCCGAGGCCAATGCATGGCAGAAGCCGATCCGCGACCTGGTGGGACCTGAGCCGAAACATATCCTTGAACTGGCCTGTGGCACCGGCGAGGTGACGCGGCTTATTCATGATCTCGGCCATGAGGTCACGGCACTCGACTTTTCGGAAGCGATGTTATCCGTAGCGCGCGCCAAACATGCGGGAAAACCAAGGCTACGTTTCGTGATGGCGGGTGCCGAAAACACCATGGAGCCGGATGCGTCCTATGATGCGATCATTTGCAGGCATCTGGTCTGGACACTGACGCAGCCTGAGGAGACCTTCCGCGAGTGGTTCAGGCTGCTTCGTCCGGGCGGTCGGCTCCTGTTTTTCGATGGTGACTGGGCAACGCCAAAACCGGCAGGGCGTCTTGCCAGCCTTTTGATCCGGCTCATCGATCTTTCGGTGGGGGCCGACAAGAATTACGATGGTGCCCAAAGCAGCCATCATGCCGCAATCATGAAGGCGCTTCCGTTCGGGCAGGGGTTGCGCCCGCAGATGCTGACGCCGCTCCTGATCGCCGCCGGCTTTACCGGCATAGAACTGCACTCACATGCCCCGATTGCGAGAGCGCAGCGGAAAAACACCAACCTGCGCAACAGGCTGCGAACTTTCGTCTACCGTCGTTTCATCCTGACCTGCCGCCGTCCTTGAAACGGGAATGGTAAAGGGAAACGGGAAAGGTGATGGCCGAGTGTGAAATCACACAACCAAGAACTCAGCGGTCTTTTACAATTGCACCACCCGAGAAATGGTCGCGGTACCAGGGCAGAAACCATATTGCGAGCGGGCCGAAGACCATGCGATAGAGCGCTTGCGTAAAGGTCAGTCTTTCGCCGGTGCGCCGGACGACCTTTAATCGCATTAGCAGTTTTCCGGGAGTTGCCATGAAGGCGCTGCTTTCGAAGGCCGGGAAATAGCAAAACAACACGGATGCCAGCCATAAAAGCGTTACACCCATCAGAGGTGTCGGCGGTTGCCCCGCTGGAGCGTCCATATACTGCGGTAGCCATTCTGCGGCGATGAATGTCGGTGCAAACGCCACACTGATGAGCAAGATGAGATCGACTATTCCTGCGACGATGCGTTTGAAGATCATGTTTCATCCCTGGACGTGAATCTGACTCGAATAAGATGATTGTACAAGCTATCTACAAACACCCGAAAGCGCTGTCATTCTTTCCAAGCGCCTCTGACGCAAGGAAACGAGATCCATGACTGCTCCACTCGTCATCTACGCGGATGGTTCATACAACCCTGTTGCATTATCGGGAAGCTGGGCATTCATCGTGTTTGAAACCGAGCGGCAGATCCATGCTGCGCGAGGAACGGAAATCGGACTTACGAACAATTCGTTTGAAGTCATGGCGGTCATGAATGCACTTTTATGGCTCGATGCACAGGCTCCAGGCCGGCCAGCCAAGCTCTGGACAGACTCCGCTCACGTGATGGAAGGTTGCCATCGCTGGCGCGAAATCTGGCGTAGCAACGGGTGGAAACGCATCAATCCAGATTCGCGAAAACGCAAACGACAGATACCAGATGGCGGTCTGTGGCAGAATGTGGATCGTTTGCTCCTTTGTAATCCGAACGTCGAGATAGCGTGGTGCAAGGGGCATTCCGGTATAGCCGGGAACGATCTCGCGGATACTTTGGCCCGTACCAAGATGGTGGATGGGGGCAATTAGTCTCACGCCAACCGGTCTATAGACGCACGCCAGCAGCTTGTTCTTGTTGAAGTAGCGGAGCTTCAAGCTGTCCGCACATGAACAAAATTTGGGCGCTATCAGCACGGCAATCCACGCCAATATGGTGCCGCTGTTCCTCCTTAAATTGCTACCCAATCTCTCCGCCAAGGGTCGGCAATTCGCTGTGGCAACGGGTGCATAAAAAATCCCAGCTGGGTTGACTCATTTATGAAACCGGTTACATTCACTGATGTAAACGGTTTCATCGGTTAAAAACCGTGCTTGGAGGAGCAAATTTTCATGTTTAAACATTTGATGGCTGCTGCCGCTATGGTGCTGGCGGCGGGCACGTCCGTGCAGGCTCAGGAACAGAGCTTCAAGATCGGTCTTTCCAATTCTTTCGTCGGCAGCGAGTGGCGCACGCAGATGATCGAGGAAGCCCAGGCTGCCGCAAAGGCGTGGGGCGAAAAGGGCGTGAAGGTCGAAGTCGTCGTTCAGAGCGGTAATGTCGATGTGCAGGGGCAGATCGGCCACATCCGCAATTTCATGAACCAGGGCGTTGATGCGATCCTCATCAATCCCGGTAGCCCGACTGCTTTTGATCCGATCTTCGCTCAGGCAAAGGCACGCAACATTCTCGTCATCGCAACCGACGCGGAAGTGTCCTCTAAGGACGCGATCTATGTCGGCATCGACCAGAAGGCCTGGGCGGCACAGTCCGCACAGTGGCTTGCGGATTCGCTGAAGGGCAAGGGAAGCGTCGTCGCGATCAACGGTATCGCCGGCAATCCCGCCAACGAAGCCCGCGTCGCCGGTTACCGCGAAGTGTTCAAGAAATATCCTGATATCAAGGTGCTGAACGAAGCCAATGCGAGCTGGGATCAGGCGCAGGGCCAGCAGGCCATGCAGAACCTTCTCGCTACCTATCCCGATATCAGCGGTGTGTGGGTGCAGGACGGCATGGCCGATGGCGCATGGCGCGCAATCGAAGCCGCTGGCAAGACCAAGGACATCGCCGCGACAGGTGAAATCCGCAAGGACTTCATGACGCGCTGGGAGAAGGAAAAGTTCAACTCCGGCGCCTCCGTCAATCCTCCGGGTGTCATGGCCAGCGCGCTCAACGTTGCGGTTCTGAAGCTGCAGGGCAAGGAATTCAAGGACGGCATTTTCGGCGGTACCTACGGCAACGCCATCTATATTCCGATCCCCTTCGTCAGCAACGACAACCTCGCGGAAAACATCAAGTCCGCCGAAGGTAAGCCGGGCTATTGGTCTGTCACAGCAACCGTGACGCCGGAACAGGCTGGCGAGTTCTTCAAGTAAGATCAGTCTCGGGCTGGCCGCAAACGCTAGCCCGAAACCTGAAATTCGAATGTGGACCGCGTATTGCGCGCGTCCGCCAGTGACGAAGCACAATGACAAGTAAAATTCGGGGACATGCGATGGCGAACGCTCTGGAAGCGGCCGGCATACAGAAGAATTTTGGCGCCGTGCGTGCGCTTTCCGACGGCAGGCTGACCGTTGGTCGCGGTGAAATTCACGCGCTGCTGGGCGCAAATGGTTGCGGCAAGAGCACGCTCTGCAAGATCGTTGCAGGTGCGGTCGCGCCGACCAGCGGCACCATCCGGTTCAACGGCGAAAACGTGCGCTTCAAAAGCCCGCGTGACGCCGAAAATGCTGGCGTTGCGCTGTTTTATCAGGAGCTCAGCCTCATTCCGCAGCTTTCTGTCGCTGACAACATTTTTCTCGGTCGCGAACCGAAGCGCGGCGTTTTTGTCGACGGCAAGGCCCTGAAAGCCGAGGCGCGCAGGCTGATCGCGCTGTTTGACGGGGTTGCCGGCGAAGGGCTGGAGCCGGATGCGATCGTCGGCAATCTGCCGCCCGATCAGCGCCAGCTCGTCGAAATCCTGAAAGTTTTCGCCCAGAATGCCAGCCTCATGATCATGGATGAGGCAACGGCGGCGCTTGATGGCCGCCAGTCCGAGCGTTTTTTTGAGATACTCAGAGCCAAGAAGGCTGACGGTATCTCCACCATCATGATTTCCCACCGGCTCGATGAGGTTTTTGCTGTCTGCGACCGCATAACCGTCATGCGTAACGGTGCGACCATTTCGGAACTCGACACCGCCGCTACCACCCGCGAGGCCGTGGTGCATGACATGGTCGGCGATGTCCGCGCCGCGCCTGCCCGCCAGCAGGGACGCGCAGGTTCAGCGCCCAGCCTGAAGGTGACGGACGTTGCGGGCGAGGGTGTTCGCGGTGTCAGTCTTGAAGCCTATCCGGGTGAAATCGTCGGTTTGGCGGGATTGCAGGGGCAGGGCCAGTCGGCCTTGCTGAAGGGCCTGTTCGGCGCAAGCCCCTTTGCCGCCGGGCAAATCCAGTTCGAGGGCCGTGATGTCGCCATCGGCAAGCCTTCGCAGGCGGTTCATAACGGTTTTGCCTATGTGTCGGGCGACCGCGGACGTGATGCCTCGCTTCAGGGCCGGTCGATCTTCGAAAATCTTGTTGCAGCTCTGATGGTGCGCGAAAAGATGAGACTGGTCCGGCCCGCGACGCTGAAGCCGCGTGTGCAGAAGGTCGCGGACGACATGAAGACGAAGTTTGCTGGCATGGATATGCCGATAGGCACGCTCTCAGGCGGCAACCAGCAGAAAATCTTCATTTCCCGCTGGCTTGCCACCGCACCGAAACTGCTGCTGCTCGATGATCCGACCAAGGGTATCGATCTTGGCGCCAAGGCCGATCTCTTCGCGCTTATGCGCCAGCAGGCTGACGCGGGCGCGACCATTCTTCTCTATTCCTCGGAAGATGCGGAAATCCTCGAATATGCCGACCGCATTCTCGTCTTCAACGGCGGACGCATTTCTGCGGAGCTGACCGGAGCCGACATGACATCCGTCAACATGACCCGCGCCGCCTATGGAGACGCCGCATGAATTCCCTCGGTTTTGTGCGCAAGCAACCCTGGATCATAACTCTTGTGGTTCTGGCCGTTCTCATCGGCGTCAACACGTTTCTGCAGCCGTCTTTCGTGCAGCCGGCCGTATTGCAGTCGAACCTGACGACATTTCTTCCCCTGATCCTGGTCGCCATCGGTCAGACCTATGTCATTCTGGCCGGGGATATAGATCTGTCGGTCGGAAGCATCGTAGCGCTCGCCAATGTCGTTACCGTCAGCGTCATCGCTGCACTTGGCGGAACGGCAGGTGCCGTCGTTGCAGGTATGGGAGCGGGTGTTGCGGTCGGACTGATCTGTGGGCTGGTCAACGGCCTGTTCATATCCGGCCTGCGTTTCCAGCCCATCGTCACCACATTCGCGACGGGCATCATCTTCGCCGGTCTGGCGATCTGGGTTCTGCCGCAGGCCGGTCTTCCCGTGCCGGAAGCCTATTGGCAGACCTATTCCGGTAGTTTCATCGGTTTACCTTTCGTGTTGTGGATGCTGTTGGCTGGTATTGCCTTTACGCTCGTTGTGTCGCGCATTCCGTTTCACGTGCATTTGTTGGCCGTGGGCGGCAATCGCACGGGCGCTTTCCAGACGGGCCTGCGCCTCTCCGGCATTCGCATTGGCGCCTACATGATTTCCGGTCTGTTTTCGGCGCTCGCAGCGCTGTGCCTGACGGGCGAGACCGCCTCCGGCGACCCCTTGCTCGGTGCAAGCCTGGCGCTCTCCTCCATTTCGGCGGTCGTTCTTGGCGGCACCGCACTGTCCGGCGGGTTCGGCAGCTCGACAGGATCGATCGCCGGCGCGCTGGTGCTGGGCATGATTGGCAATGTGATTTTCTTTGCGGGCTTGCCCTTCGAGTACCAGACTTTGGTGCAGGGGTTGATCGTGCTGACGGCACTTGCCGGCGGCGTTCTGGTGACGAGGCGTTGAGATGACAAATTCCGGTTTGAAAATCAAATCCATCATCACCGATCCGCTGACCATTGCGATTGGCGCGTCAGTGTTCCTGCTGCTGGTCGGCGAACTGTTGTCGCCCGGCTTCGCACAGGGGTCGCAGATCGTGCGGCTGCTGACGATCGCCGCTATTCTCGGTATCGTCGCGGCAGGCCAAAATCTTGTGATCCTCGGCGGACGCGAAGGCATCGATCTGTCCGTCGGCGCGATGATCTCGCTCGGCGCGGTCCTTGCCGGCAACATGATGAACGGACAGAATGTCGGAATACCGCTCGCCATACTGGTCGCAGGTGGTATTCCCTTCCTGATCGGCCTCATCAATGGCCTCGGCATCACCTTCGTGCGCATTCCGCCGCTGGTCATGACACTCGGCATGACAGCGGTGATCCAGGGCGGGCTTGTGGTCTATTCGCAGGGCGTTCCATCAGGTGCGGCGGCGCCCCTCCTGGCGGGTTTCATCAACCGGCCTCTCGTTTTCGGTATTCCCGGCGTCCTCTTCGTCTGGCTTGGCATTGCCGCGATCATGCTGTTCGTGCTGCGCCGCACGGCCTTCGGCTTCTCCATTTACGCCATCGGCTCCAACGAGCGGGCGGCGACGCTGGTCGGATTGCCTGTGTCTTTGATCCGCACGCTGCTTTACGGCCTGTCCGGCCTGTTTGCCGGTCTGACCGGGGTCTGCGTGATCGGCTACACCGGCACCTCCTTCATTTCTGTCGGCGACCAATATGTCCTCCCATCGATCATCGCTGTTGTCATCGGCGGCACTTCGCTTGCCGGTGGTGCGGGCGGATATATCGGAACCATGGCTGGGGCAGTTGCGCTCACCATTCTGCAAAGCGTACTGATAACGCTCAACCTCGATGTATGGGCCCGGCAGATCATATTCGGTGTCACGTTACTTGCGCTGATGCTGCTTTATGGCCGCCAAAAGCAGTTGCGTGTGTGACAGATGAGCAAAGACCAAGGTTCGAATATCAGGGAAGTTGCAGCTCTCGCGGGCGTTTCGATCGCGACCGTGTCACGGGCACTGCAACAACCCGACAAAGTCCGCCCGGAAACGAGGAAAAAGGTTTTCGATGCCGTCAGGCAGGCGAACTTTGTTCCCAACGCCCAGGCCGCAAGCTTCAGGCGTCAATCCAACAACACTGTCATTCTTCTCGTTCGCGATATCGGCAACCCGTTTTATCTCGAGATCTACAAGGGCGTGGAGGAAGCGGCGGGGGAGGCGGGCTTCAAGGTGCTCATGGGCGACGCCCGTAACGACGAAAACCGCGTGGCGACACATATCGACATGGTCAGGCAGAAACATGCTGACGGCCTCATCCTGATGACCGGCCAGTTTCCTTCGGAGCTTCTCGGTCAGGGTGACGCGCTGCCGCCGATCGTCATCGCTTCGGAAACCGTGCCAGGCATCGCGCTGCCCACCGTCAAGGTCGATAACCGCGCCGCGTCCAAAAACGCCGTGCATCATCTGATCGAAGCAGGGCACACGAAGATCGCGCATCTCGCCGGACCTTTTCCGGAAAGTCTGGCACAGGAGCGTTTCGAGGGCTACCGCGACGCGCTTGAGGAAGCGGGTATCGGTTACGCGGATGAACTCGTCGTGACAGGCGATTACAGCATCGAAGCCGGTAGACAGGCGATTGCCGGACTTCTCGAAAACGGCATTTCCTTCACCGCCATCTTCGCCTCGAGCGACCAGATGGCGATTGGCGCGATCAGCGAGCTGCGCGGGCGCGGGCTGTCCGTGCCGACCGATGTCTCGGTCATTGGCTTCGACGATATAATTTTCGCCAATGCTTTCGAACCACCGCTAACGACAGTGCGCCAGCCCCGGCAGGAAATGGGCCGCAAAGCCATGGCGCTGATGGTCGACCGGCTTAATGGCAAACGCACGGCCGAAACCATCGTGCTGGATACGGAACTGGTGGTGCGCGGCTCGGTCGCGCCCTGCCGTTCGCCGCACCGGTAGCGGCCAGACAGTGAATGCAAGGAGTGTAAGGACATGAAGACGATCAAAGGCCCGGCGATTTTCCTCGCGCAATTTGTCGGGGACAAGGCACCCTTCGACACGCTCGACAATCTCGGCCAATGGGCGGCTTCCCTTGGTTACAAGGGCATTCAGGTGCCGACCGATCCCAAGCTCTTCGATCTTGAGAAAGCTGCCGCTTCCAAGGCTTATTGCGATGATATCAAGGGACGTCTGGCCGAGACAGGCGTCGAGATCACCGAGCTTTCAACCCATATTCAGGGCCAGCTCGTCGCTGTTCATCCTGCCTATGACGAGATGTTCGACGGTTTTGCGCCCGCCGAACTGCGCGGCAAACCGCAGGCGCGTCAGGAATGGGCGGCCAACCAGCTGAAGTGCGCGGCGAAAGCCTCGCAGCATCTGGGCCTCAAGAGCCATGCGAGTTTTTCCGGCGCGCTGGCGTGGCCTTTCATTTATCCCTGGCCGCAGCGCCCCGCAGGTCTTGTCGAAATGGCCTTTGCTGAACTCGGCAAGCGCTGGACGCCCATTCTCGATACATTCGAGGAGAATGGCGTCGATCTCTGCTACGAGCTGCATCCCGGCGAAGACCTGCATGACGGCATTACCTTCGAGCGTTTTCTCGAAGCCACCGGCAATCATTCGCGCGCCAACATCCTTTATGATCCCTCGCACTTCGTGCTTCAGGCGATGGATTATCTTGATTTCATCGATATCTACCACGAGCGCATCCGGGCCTTTCACGTCAAGGATGCCGAGTTCAATCCGACCGGCCGGTCCGGCGTCTATGGCGGTTATCAAGGCTGGGTCGACCGGCCGGGGCGCTTTCGCTCACTCGGCGACGGGCATGTCGATTTCGGCGCGGTGTTTTCCAAGCTCACCCAATACGACTTCGAAGGATGGGCCGTGCTGGAATGGGAATGCGCGCTGAAACACCCGGAGGACGGGGCGCGTGAAGGTGCCGGTTTCATTGAAAATCACATCATCCGCGTGACTGAGCGGGCTTTCGACGATTTCGCCAAAAGCGGCGCCGATGATGCCGCCAACCGTCGCCTTCTCGGGCTTTGAAAGGGATAGACATGTCCTCCGCAACAGCAAGATTTAATAGCCGCCGCATTCGTCTCGGCATGGTGGGTGGCGGTCAGGGTGCCTTTATCGGCGCGGTGCATCGTATCGCCGCGCGGCTCGACGACCGTTACGAATTGGTCGCCGGTGCGCTTTCCTCCGACCCGGCACGCGCCAGCGCTTCGGCAACCCTGCTCGGCATTGCGCCCGAGCGGTCCTACGCTTCTTTTGAGGAGATGGCGTCGGCCGAGGCCGGTCGTGAAGACGGTATCGAGGCGGTCGCCATCGTCACCCCCAATCACCTGCATTTCGCCCCGTCCAGGGTCTTTCTCGAATCTGGCATCCACGTCATCTGCGACAAACCCGTCACCGCGACGCTGGAGGAGGCCAAGGAGCTGGCGAAGATCGTGAGGGCATCCGACAGGCTGTTCATCCTCACGCATAATTACACCGGCTATGCCATGTTGCGGCAGATGCGGGAGATGGTGGCCAACGGCGCCATCGGCAAGCTGCGCCATGTCCAGGCCGAATATGCGCAGGACTGGCTGACCGAAGCGGTCGAAAAGACCGGCGCAAAGGGAGCGGAATGGCGCACAGATCCGAGCCGCTCGGGCGCGGGCGGGGCAATCGGCGACATCGGCACCCACGCTTTCAACGCCGCCGCCTTCGTGACCGGTGAAATTCCCGCGAGCCTCTACGCAGATCTCACTTCCTTCGTTCCGGGCAGGCAGCTGGATGACAGCGCCAATATTCTGCTGCGTTACGAAAGCGGCGCGAAGGGCATGCTCTGGGCAAGCCAGATCGCTGTCGGCAATGAAAACGCCCTGTCGCTCAGGGTCTATGGCGATAAGGGCGGCCTTGAATGGCACCACCGCGTGCCGGACGAGCTGTGGTTCACACCTTACGGCGAGCCCAAGCGGCTGATTACGCGCAATGGCGCGGGCGCAGGCGCTGCCGCCAACCGCGTCAGCCGTGTGCCATCAGGGCATCCGGAGGGATATCTCGAGGGTTTTGCGACGATCTACCGTGAAGCCGCAGACGCAATCATCGCAAAAAGGGAGGGAAAAGCAGCCGCCGGGGATGTGATTTATCCCGGCATAGAGGACGGCCTTGCGGGTCTCGCATTCATCGATGCGGCCGTGCGGTCCAGCCTGACCTCGTCCTGGGTAGAGATCGACATATAGATCACTGGATATCGGGGACTGACGACGCAGGGCATCGGAGGTTGTGCCCAGCATTACCCGACTAATTGTTCGGAAGAGCACGGGCAGGCGTGTCGTCATATTGATCAAACGGAAAGGGAGTTACGCGTTTGAAAACGTTCAAGTCAAAATTCGCAAAGATGGCATTCGTCGTCGGACTGGCGGCCGGTATCGCAAATCCGGTTTTTGCCGATGACAGCAAGACGCTGCCGATTGCCGCGCAGATGTACACACTGCGCAACGCCGGAACGCTTGAGGAGCAGCTTGCCATCCTCAACCGCGCGGGCGTTTCCGCCGTGGAAACGGTGGATATGCAGAAGGTCAGCGCCAGCGAGCTGAACGCGCTTCTGGAAAAGCACAAGATCAAAGTCATTTCCTCGCATGTGCCGATCGACAAGCTTCGCGGCAATCTCGACGAGGTCATCACCGAGCAGAAGGCTGTCGGCAATCCGGTCGTGACCGTGCCGTTCCTCAAGCCCGAAGACCGCCCTAAAGACGCCGCAGGCTGGACAGCCTTCGGCAAGGAACTTGGCGGATATGCCGACAAGCTTTCCGCGGCTGGCCTCTCCATGGCCTATCACAACCATGATTTTGAAATGGTCAAGTTCGACGGCAAGACGGCGCTTGAACTGCTGCTCGACGCCGCAGGCCCGAAACTGCAGAGCGAACTCGACGTCGCCTGGGTGGCGCGCAGCGGCAATGATCCGGCTGAGTTCCTCGGCACTCTGAACGGCCGGGTTTTTGCAATCCACGCCAAGGACAATGCACCGGCCGGCACGGCCGAAAACGAGCGCGGCTTTGCAACGATTGGCACCGGCGTTCTCGACTGGAAGACGATCCTGCCCGCGGCCAAAAATGCCGGCGCACAATGGTTCATCCTTGAACACGACCTTCCGCTCGATGCCGAAGCGGTCGTGACCAAGGGCAACGCGTTCCTGAGCGAGCACTTGCCGACCATTCAGTAAACACTGCCAGTAAAACCAGAACCGCACCTCGGCGGCCGGTTTCGCCGGGGCGCATAAGGTTCGACAGACGCATGATGAAGTTTCCGCCGCGTTGCGACGGGGAGCGCATTGTCTCGTCGACTTTTTACCCAAGTACCAATCGGAGGAGTTATCATGGCGGACAATCATTATGATGCGATTGTTGTCGGTTCAGGCATAAGTGGAGGCTGGGCTGCAAAGGAACTCACGGAAAAAGGCCTGAAGGTCCTGCTGCTGGAGCGCGGCAGAAACATCGAGCACATTACCGACTATCAGAATGCCGACAAGGAAGCCTGGGACTATCCCCATCGCAACCGCGCCACGCAGGAGATGAAGGCGAAGTATCCGGTTCTCAGCCGCGACTATCTGCTGGAAGAGGCCACGCTCGGCATGTGGGCCGACGAGCAGGAAACGCCCTATGTCGAAGAAAAGCGTTTCGACTGGTTCCGTGGTTATCACGTCGGCGGCCGTTCGCTGCTGTGGGGACGCCAGACCTACCGCTGGTCGCAGACCGATTTCGAGGCCAATGCCAAAGAAGGCATCGCCGTTGACTGGCCGATCCGTTATCAGGACATTGCTCCCTGGTATGATTACGTCGAGCGTTTCGCCGGCATTTCCGGCAGCCGCGAGGGGCTGGACATTCTTCCTGATGGTGAATTCCTGCCGCCTATTCCGCTGAATTGCGTTGAAGAGGATGTGGCACGCCGGTTGAAAACCGCCTTTAAAGGCACGCGACACCTCATCAATTCGCGCTGCGCCAACATCACCCAGGAACTTCCCGATCAGGAGCGCACGCGCTGCCAGTTCCGCAACAAGTGCCGGTTGGGCTGTCCTTTCGGCGGCTATTTCAGCACGCAGTCATCGACCCTGCCGGCGGCAGTCGCCACCGGAAATCTTACGCTCCGGCCTTTCTCCATCGTCAAGGAAATCCTTTACGACAAGGACAAGAAGAAGGCGCGCGGTGTCGAAATCATCGATGCCGAAACGAACCTGACCTATGAATACACCGCCGATGTGATTTTCCTCAACGCTTCGACGCTCAACTCGACCTGGGTTCTGATGAACTCGGCCACAGACGTGTGGGAGGGAGGGCTCGGCAGCAGCTCGGGCGAACTCGGCCACAATGTGATGGACCACCATTTCCGCATGGGCGCCACCGGCGAGGTGGAAGGTTTCGAAGAGTTTTATTTCAAGGGCCGCCGCCCGGCGGGATTCTATATTCCCCGTTTCCGCAACACCGGCGACGACAAACGGAACTATCTGCGCGGTTTCGGTTATCAGGGATCCGCCAGCCGTTCGCGCTGGGAACGGGAAATCGCCGAACTCAACATCGGAGCCGACTACAAGGAAGCGCTGACCCAGCCGGGCGCCTGGACTATCGGCATGACTGCCTTCGGTGAAATGCTGCCTTATCACGAGAACCGCGTGAAGCTGGACCACGACAAGAAGGACAAATGGGGCCTGCCGGTCCTGTCGATGAATGTCGAGATGAAGCAGAACGAACTCGATATGCGCGAAGACATGGTCAATGACGCAGTCGAGATGTTCGAAGCGGTCGGCATCAAGAACGTCAAACCGTCGAGGGGCAGCTATGCGCCGGGCATGGGTATCCATGAAATGGGCACGGCCCGCATGGGACGCGACCCCAAAACTTCCGTGCTTAATGGCAACAACCAGGTCTGGGATGCGCCGAACGTCTTTGTCACTGACGGTGCCTGTATGACTTCGGCGTCCTGCGTCAACCCGTCGCTCACCTACATGGCGCTGACGGCGCGTGCCGCCGAATTTGCCGTTTCCGAACGCAAGAAGGGGAATCTGTGATGAACAGACGTGAACTGCTGAAACTGATAGCCATTGCCTCCGGTCTTCCGCTGATCGGCGCTGACGTGGTCACTGCGGCGGAAAACGCCGCCAAGCCTGCCGGCGACGTCCACGTGTTCAGCCCGGAGGAAATCCGGCTTCTGGACGAGGTGGCTGAAACGATCATCCCTCGCACATCCACCCCGGGTGCGAAGGACGCCGCCGTTGGCGCATTCATGGCAGTCTATGCGGCCGATTGTTACACGGGCGAACAGCGGAAACTCTTCCTCTCCGCGATGGCTGACATCGAAAACCGCAGCCGGACGGAATACAAGAAGGCGTTTCTGGAGCTGACGTCGCAGGAGCGGCAGACGCTGATTTCTGCACTGGACAAACAGGCCCGGGCGGAACAGACACCGACCGCACCGCATCCCTTCACACTCGTCAAGCAGCTGACGCTGCTCGGTTTCTTCACCTCGAAGATCGGCGCCACCGAGGTTCTCGTTTACGACGAAATCCCCGGCGGCTTTGAGACCTGCGTTCCCTACAAGAAGGGTACGCCCGCCTGGGGCACGACCTGAATTGAGAACAAGCCGCCCGCCTGCATTCGCAGGCGGGCGCGTTCATACGGCAGAACAAGGATGACACGATGCGCAAGAGAATGATCATCACGGCGGCAATGCTGGCAGCAAGCGCCATTCCCGCTTTTTCAGAGGGCGATGTTGCAAAGGGGGAGGCGGCCTTCAAGCGCTGTTCCGCCTGTCACGCCATCGGCGAGGGCGCGAAAAACAAGGTCGGCCCGCAGCTTAACGGGATCATCGGCCGCACTGCGGGCGGCGATCCGGACTATAATTACTCGAATGCGATGAAAAAAGCAGGCGGGGAAGGGCTGGTGTGGACACCAGAGGAACTGCGAGACTTTCTCAGCGCTCCCAAGAAGAAAATCCCCGGAAACAAGATGGCCTTGGCGGGCATCAGCAAACCGGAAGAACTGGATAATCTTATCGCCTATATCGAAAGCGCGTCTTCGAAACCAGCCGAATGACAGCGCGCCGTTCATCGAACATCAAAACTCCTGCAGTTTTGAGACGATGACCACGACTTTACCCCAGCATATCCTGCGCGCCGAAGGCCTTGCCAAGGAATTGCCAAGGCCTTCCGGCGTTGTCTTCAAGGATGCATTTGCGGTACTCAAACGCCGGTTCTCAAGGGTCGGTCCGTCCTTCCTGCAGGCCCGACTTTTCGAAAGACCTGTCCTGATGGAAGCCCAGTTTGGCCAAGCCGTTTTTCACCTCCGGTGCGTTCATGAATAAATCCCAGATCAGGCCGCTGCGATAGTTTTCCATCATCGCAACAACAGGCCCTTGATTGATCGCAAGATGCGTTCCGGACACCCAGCCGGTTGAGGGTTGGAATGAATCCATGAGGCCAAAGCGGCCGATGAGTGCACCATTGTTCCATTGCAGAAAACGCAAAGCCGCCTCGCGTGAGCGATGAGAAAAGAAGGGCATACTAGAGAGGGCTGCCGTTGTCGCAATGATGCCGTCATCGTCGGTCGGAGAGTTTACGACATAGCCCTTTGGCCCATCACACGCAGACAGACCCCACCCGGCCTCACTTGGGTAACGCGTGCGGCAGTAGCGGTAATTGATCATGCAATGCGCGTGAACCTGCTCCAGATAGTCGTGACAATAAACATCGCCGAGACCGCGCGGATCGAGTGTGCAGAAGGAATAGTGCGACAGGAAAAGCGGTCCTCCATACGGCTGGCCAAGCGGCAGCCGAACACCGAGATACATCGATCCGTTCCGGATTTCGCCATCGCTTGCCCATCCGGAATGATAAGACTCGGCGCTGATTGCATGCGTCGTTGAACCCGCCGCGAGCACATAACAGACGAGGGCCTCGTTCCAGCCCACAATCGGCAAGTTTTTCGCCCAGGCATACCGACGGCTCCAATGCCAGAACAGCGGCCCGGGCTTTCCCCTGGTAAACCAGCCCCATTCCACCGTCTCGACGATTTCATTTATGGACCGGCGTAAATCGATTTCGGAGGACGTCTGCGCGCCAAAAAACTGTCTGACGCAGATCAGCGCCTGAACCAGAAGAGCGGTTTCAACGAGATCTCCGCCGTCGTCGAATTTCGCGAAGGGTATCGTTCTTCCGCTGGACGCATCGATGAAGTGAGGGAAGGCGCCATGAAAACGCTTCACACTTGCCAGCGATCTCAACATCCGGCTCGCCCGGGCGATGGCTTCCTGTTCGGTTATCCAAGAACGGCGGACACCAACGATGAGCGAAAGAAAACCAAACCCAATCCCGGAGACCGACGCGATCTCATGGATCGCAACACCATCGGATCGCATACGATCCCGCGGTAGGCCACTCTCCGGGTGGCTCCCGGACCAGAAATATTCAAAGGTATTGCGATGCAAACCATCAAGTTCAGCAGGTAATTTGTCCGTCAATTCCAACCTCAGCGACCAGCGGCAATCAGTCGGCAGATCGACTGCCAAGCCTTATCCGACTCTGTCACCATCTCCAAATTTCAAGCGGAGCGGTGAATCCCGGTAGCCTCAAAAATTCCCGGCTACCGCAGCATCTGTCTTATCGTCTCCACGATCTGCTCTTCGCAGTAGGGTTTCGTAAAGAAAGCCGTATCTGCCGCGATCATATGACCGGGATCTTCGAGATGGCCGGAAACCAGGATAACTTTGATAGGGGGCCACCTGTCACGAACAATGGCTGCCAGTTGCAGGCCGTCGACGCCGCGTGGCATATCGATATCAGTGAAAACAATTCGTATGTCTGCGCGTGCCTCAAGGATATTGACCGCCTCCGTAGCATCTGCCGCAGCAAGCGCTGTGTATCCTGCGGTTTCAACCAGATCCACGGCGGCAAGGCGTAGCAGCGGCTCATCCTCGACGACGAGTATGGTTGCCACATCGGCAGCATTCGAGGTCACGGTCATCATGACTGTCTCAAATGGGAAACCAGTCCCTGCATCGTTACCCGCAGGCCGTCAGGATCAAAATTTACCTCGACACCGCCTGTACCCATCAGCCCAAGCTGGATGAGCTTCGATCCGAAACCTTTACCCGATGGAGCGGTCACCGGCGGGCCGTCCTGCTCCTTCCATTCCAGAACAAGCGCGTTCTCGCCGCCTGCATCTTCTATCGTCCATGAAATAACGACGGTTCCGGCATCAGAAGACCAGGCTCCATATTTCAAAGCGTTTGTGCCAAGCTCGTGCATCAGGAGAGCCAGCGACAGCGCAGTCCTGGGCCCGATTTCCATGTCTGTGCCCGATATGCGGTATCGCTCGGGAAGAGAAAGTTGGCGAAGCACGGAATCGATCACTGCCACCATGCGCGCCGACGACCAGTCCTGGTTCAGGAGAACCTCATGCGCATTGGAAAGCGCGCGCAATCTGCTCGTGAAGGCTTCGACAGGGGCTCTGTCGGTGACGGGGCGAAGCGTCTGTGTCGCAATTGCCTGAACCATGGCCATCGTGTTCTTGAGCCGGTGGCTGATCTCGTGATTGAGAACCTGCTGTTCCTGCTCGGCCCGAATCCTGGAGATCGCCTCACGCGTGCGGTCCGCTATCGCACGCACAAAATCACGCTCCTCGGACGAGAATTCATGCGGCTTGTCGTAGTGTACGAACATGACCCCCGCGAATGCACCTCTTTCGATGATTGGCACATTCACGAGGACGGAGATGCCTAATGAGTGTAGAAGCTCGGCTGAAGCGGAGGTTCTCGGATCTGTCGCCACATCGGGTATGATGACCGTCTCGCCGCGCTTCAAATCCTGGATGTAGGATCCGTAATTCCTGAAATGATGGAGCCCCGCGACAGTGAACATTCCCTCCGCACACCAGTCGGGAAGCATCTGCACCGTCTCGGCGATAGGGTCAACGATGCCGTAGCCCGCCCGCGTCGCGCCTCTCAGACTCCGTGCCAAAATCTCGGCGGCGGCAAATGCCACTTCCGCAACAGTATCCAGCTCGCGGATCTTTTCGCCGAGTTCCAGGAATGCAAGCTGCCTGTCCTCCGACAGTTTTTGAGCGGTGGCGTTGCGTGCGACCTTGATATATCCCGGGACCTTGGGCGACGAATGGTTGGACATCGGCCGGATCGTGCCGTCCAAAAAGATGCTGGAGCCATCGGCAGCGAGGTGCCATCGGCGGTCGGGTGCAACCCCTTCGGACGTGGCTCTGCTCACTTCAGCCGCAGGAACGCCGGCTGCCCGGTCCTCCTCAGTAAAAATCGACTCAAACGGCCGTCCGAGCATCTCGGCTTCCGACCAGCCAAATGTCTCCTGCGCTCCACCGAACCAGCTTGTAATGCGCTGGTCTTCATCGATCGTCATGATAATATAGTCTTTAGCGCCTTCGACGATCAGGCGAAGCTTCGTTTCGCTGTCGCGTAAAGCCTCCTGGGCTTGCATACGGTCAGTGACTTCAACGAACATGATGACGAACGTGTCTTCACCAGTGGCTTGAACATAGCCGTCAAACCACCGGTCCATCGATCCGATCTTGCGGGTGAAACGCTTGCTTTGTTGGGTCTCGACGGCCTCCACCACATCGGAAACCCACTCATTCTCGAATTCTGGAAAGAGTTCGCGCATGGTTCGACCAGGCACATCATCGCCTGGTAGTCCAAGAAGAGTGCTCCATGCGGGATTGACCGTCTCGTACCGCCAATCGACAATCGTTCCGTCGACGTCACGGATCACCGAGCCTACGACGATGCCTTCCTCCAATTGCTGGAAAAGCGCACCCCAGCGTCGCTCGGAAAGGAAGGTCGCAATCTGGTTCGAGGCGACCCTTCCGATCTGGTTCAGTAACTGCAGCTCGCTTTCCGTCCATGTGCGTGGTTCGCCATCGATTGCTGCGAGCGCGCCGATCACCATGCCATCAGGGAGGGTTACAGGCACTCCCATGTAGGAGATCACGCCCAGATCGGTTATGGCCAGATTATTTCTAACGAGATCATGAACCGTCGCATCCCCGATGATCAAAGGCTGTCTGTCGCGAACCACATGCTGACAGAATGAATGCGTGAGTGGCGTTTCCGCTGCTTCAGCCCATTTGGGTGGCAACCCGACATGAGCGATGAAAACCTGCCGGTGCTCGTCCAGAATGGAGATCAAAGCCACTGGGCATTTCAGGCCGGTTTTGACGACCTCGATAATATCCTGGAATTCGGGTGGGCTCTGGACATCAAGCAGCCCAGAGTTTCGAACTGCGTCAATGCGTTCCGACGGTGAATTCAAGGTCAATCCTTATCCGCACAGGGGCGGCGTTGGTCAAGCCGACAAGGCGGCAAGCAGTTTGGGCGAAACAACAAGGCTGGGAGGAGGGGTAGCGGAGCGCTCTGCGCCAATAACGATGCCTTCAATGAACTGCAAGGCATTTTGCAAACCGTTCATCGTGTAGGGTTTCTCGATCGCTCCAAGTGCGCCCGCAAAGTCCTCAGGTATTCTCTTCAGGTTACCCGAAACAAAAACATAGGGGATGGAGCTCGAGGAAAGATATCGGCCGACTTCTATGCCCGTTGGACCATCCAGCAATTGAATGTCTACAAATGCGAATTGCGGCAGTGCCTTATTGGCAAGCTCGATAGCTTCCTTGCTGTCGGCAGCGATCCCCACAATCTCGTGTCCGGCATCTTCCACTTCGCTTTCAAGTTCCATCGCCAGCAGAGCTTCGTCCTCTACGATCAAGATTTTCACAAGAAATCCTTTCAGTCTTTTACAGAAAGCGTGACACGAACATCCGAGAGGCTACCTTCAACGGTCCGAACTATCGTAGCGCGCAATTGTTTTACGCATGCTTCCAGCATCTTTTTGCTAAAGGCTGCTTCTTCCTTGTCCACTTCGCCCGGCGTGACGGTATCGGCAACCCTGACAAGGAAGTGGCCGTTGAGGCGCTTGACCTCCAGGTGCAATTGCCCGCCACGATCCTTCAATCCTCTGCGAATGGCGTCGCCGATGAGTTCGTTGATGATCAAGGCAAGTGGGGAGGCCTTGGTCGCCGGAACCACAACCTCGTGAAGATCGGTGGTGAGAATGATGTCGGTTCGCTTCAAGGCGCCGATCTTGTCGAGCATCAATGTATTGGCAAAATCCGCGACATCGAAATGCCCTACATCTTCATCGTTCAGAAGCTTGCGCTGAACGGTGCTGAGTGCTTCGACCCTGTTCAGCACAGACATCAATGTGCGCTCGACAACATCATTGTCAGTCATCCGCGCCTGAAGCTTCACGATTGAGGCGATCGTCAGGAGGTTGTTTTTTACGCGATGATCAACTTCGTGGACGAGGGTTGTTTTTGCCCGCAATGCCTCTGTCAAATCCGCCGTTCGCAGCGCCACCTCTCCCTCCGCGATGTGGCGGGCGCGAGCGAGTTCGGCTTCCTTGCTCTTGATATCGGTGAAATCGAGTTGCGAGGCGAAAAAATAGATGACGGTTCCGGCAGCATCGCGAACAGGACTTACGAAGAGAGCATTCCAAAACTCTGATCCGTCCTTGCGATAATTAAGGATGTCGATCGCCAAATCCTGCTCGGCTGCGATTGCCTCACGCAGCTTCGTAACTGAGCCAGGATCCGTGTCTGGACCTTGGAGCAGACGACAATTTTGACCAACCAGCTCTTCGGCGGAATAGCCCGTCAATCTGCTGAAAGCAGCATTGCAGAAGATGATTGGATTGTCGTTGAGGAGTGGATTTGTGATGATCATGGGCATGCGGGTGGCCTTGAAGGCTGCCGCAAACGGATCTTCAGAAGCGTGGCCAGATACTAGACGCTCTCCAGCGTCTTGAGCATCCTGCCGGAGGAGATCATTATCTTTCATGCAAGGTCCTGAAGGTAACGGTCCCCTAAAATGTTTGAATGGGAATTTGGTTCCAACGACAAAGTGAATTATTCCTGTTTTACAGGGTAGGGGATTCACCATCTTTTTGCATATTGTCCGTGAGCAGGTCTGCCGGCGTCCGATAGCCGAGAAATCGGCCTGATGACGTCAGTAGAACAAAAACGGGGCGGCCAACTGGCCGCCCCGCTTGATATGAGACTGGGTCGAAACCTCAAGCAGGCCGTTCTTCGCCCGCGTTCGGCCTCCAGGTGATCAGCTTTCTCTCGGCGACATCGAGAATGAGATCGATGACGAGAACAAAAATGGCGAGAATGATGATACCGGCGAAAACGCCGACCGCGTCGAAGTTACCTTCAGAACGGGCGATCAGGTAACCGAGGCCTGCGGAAGACCCGAGATATTCGCCGATGATCGCGCCAACCACCGCAAATCCGACGGATGTGCGCAGCGACGACAGAATCCAGCTGGCTGCCGCCGGAAAATAAACATGACGCAAGAGATCAGAGCGCTTTGCACCGAGGATGCGCGTGTTGGAAAGCACGACGGGGTTCACTTCGCGAACACCTTGCATGGCGTTGAAGAACGTCACGAAGAAGACGAGGGTGACCGCAAGAGCGACCTTTGACCAGAGGCCAAGCCCCAGCCAAAGGACGAAAATTGGCGCGAGGACCACACGCGGGATGGCATTCACGGCCTTGATGAACGGGTCCAACACACGGGCCACAAAGGGACTGAGGCCCAGCCAGACACCGGCGCCGACGCCGAGACCTGTACCGATGAGGTAACCGAGAACCGTTTCACTCAAGGTGATACCGACATGTTTGTAAAAGCCGGCATCGGCAACCCAGGTGATGACCTGCTTGACGATGTCGATGGGTGCCGGGAAGAAGAAGCGGTCGATCGCCCCGGAGCTTACCCCGAGTTGCCACCCACCCAGGAGCACGACCAGAAGCACGATCTGGATGATGCGAACATTAACGGCTTGCATAGCTTTTCTCCACTTCGCCGCGTAAAGACGCCCATATATCGCGATATAGGGTCATGAATTTCGGATCGAGCTTGATTTCGGCCACGTTGCGGGGCCGTTCCAGATCAACCGGGAAGCTCTCGATAACTCGGCTCTTGGGGCCGGCAGCAAGGACGACAACCCGGTCGCCGAGTGCAATCGCCTCTTCGAGATCGTGCGTGATCATGACCACTGCACGGCGATCCTCTTGCCACAATCTCAGGAGTTCATTCTGCATGAGGTGGCGCGTGTGAATGTCGAGTGCGGAGAAGGGCTCGTCCATCAGGATGACCTTCGGCTCGGTGATAAGCGCCTGCGCCATCTGGACACGTTTGCGCTGTCCGCCTGAAAGTTGATGCGGAAAGCGCTCTTCAAACCCCTTCAGGCCAACTTTTTCCAGCCAGGCCAGAACTTTGGTACGGCGCTCATGTTCGGATACGCCGCGGAACAGCAGGCCAAGCTCGACATTCTGATAGGCCGTTTTCCAGGGAAGCAGCGCATCCTGCTGGAAGAGATATCCGATGTTGTTCTGCACGCCCTGCACGGGAGAACCATCGATGGAGACCTTTCCCTGCGCCGGTTTCAGCAAACCCGCGATGGCATTGAGAATGGTGGACTTGCCGCATCCGGTTGGGCCGACAATCGACAGAAACTCACCATCTCCAACTTTCAGGTTCACATCCTGGACCGCAACGAACGCGCCAAAGGCCATTGTTACGTTCTCGATTGCCACCATTGGCTGAAGATTGAGTTCCGCCACGGGTTCTAACTTTCTAATTGGCAAAGACATTGAAGACCCTCAGTTTACGCCCTTCGAAGCCGCAGCCTCGACGAACTTGTTGGTGTAGGTCGTGTTGAGATCGATCGTGGCCTTCGCGACTGCGTCGTTGAAGCTTTTCAAAACCGCCAACGGGGTTTCCAGATCGGCCTGGTTGAAGGTTCCATCTTCGGAGAAGATCGCCTTGGCGGCTTCGACGGCCTTGATGTAGGTCTGCTTGTCGCCGGACACGAAATCATCGGGAAGCTTTGCAACGATTTCCTCGGCCGAATGCTCCTTCATCCAATGCAGCGCCTTTACCGTGGCATTGGTAACCTTCTGGATCACCTCGGGATGTGCATCGATGTATTCCTGCGTCGCATACAAGACGGAGGTGGGGTAGATCCCGCCGTAGACGTCCTTGGCGCCCTGATCGCTACGGGCATCGATCAAAATCTTGCCAAGACCACGCTCAACCACGATCGTCGCAGCCGGATCGTAATTGACCAACAGGTCAATCTTGCCCTGCTGCAGAGCGGCAACAGCAGCAGCGCCGGAGCCAACGCCGATGATAGCGATGTCGTTGTCGCTCAGATTGTGCTGCTTCATGTAATAACGAATGAAGAAATCGGACGAAGACCCGGGCGAGGTGATCCCGACCTTTTTGCCCTTGATGGTTTCAGGTTTTGCCGGATCGAAATCTGTATCGTTCTTTCCTGCGAGAACCAGCCCGGAATTGCGGGCAAGCTGAACGAAGCCAACCACGTGCTTGTTCTGGGACTGCATCTGAATCGTGTGATCGTAGAAACCGACGGCTACATCCGTGGACCCTGCGACGAGCGCCTGCAGGACTTTCGAACCGCCTTGGGCAAAGTTCTCGGTCGTCACCTCAAGGCCCTCGTCCTTGTAGAAGCCGAGGCTGGCCGCCACCGGAAAAGGCAGGTTGTTGAGGTTGTACGAACCAACACTCATTCTGACGGATTCTGCATTTGCCGACGCTGCCAGCGCACAGAGCGCCGCTGTTGCAAGCAAGTATTTACGCATGAGGGTCTCCTCCCAGTTTTGCTATGTTTTGAGCCAGTATGGCTTTGTCTAGGCTGCGTCTTCAATCGCAGCGTTTGGCTTGGCGAAGGCAAAGCCTTCGAAAAGTCTGCGGGCCGTTCTCACAAGCCCGGCTGTTATTGCTCCGTTCCGCATCTCAAGTTGCACGTCCAGCCGACCGGCGGGATGCTCGATGCAGATCTGGGTCGGAACAGATCGATTTCCCGCTTGTTCAAATGCCACGGAGCCTTCCGTGATCGCTGCGGTTGCTATGCCAACGGCGCCGGTCGTTGCCAGGGCAGGGTGGCACTCATTGGGCATGAAGTACCGGACAGACAGAGTGCCTCCCTTGCGGGCCGGCGCTACGATCACGGGTTTTGGTATGACCATATCCGTTACATCCCCCATCCCCATCAATTTGCCTGCCTGAATGCGTATGCGGGTCAATCGTTCGATGAGATCGCTATTGGAAGTCAGGGTCTGCGGATCTTCATATCCCGTGACGCCGAGGTCTCCCGCACGCATGAGGACCATCGGAATTGCGCAGTCTATCGCCGTCACATCTATTCCCTCAACCGTGTCGACAGGGTTTCCGGTGGGCAACAGTTTTCCGGTTTTCGCACCCGCCGCATCCACGAAAGTCAGGGCGATCGGTGCAGCCAGACCCGGAACGCCGTCGATGGATGCGTCTCCGAGATAAATTACTTCGCGACCACGCGTCGGCACCTTTGCCTCGATCAATTTTCCGGTGTTCACGTTGTGGATGCGAACCACGGTATCGCTTCCCCGAGCCTCGACAAGTCCAGCTTCGATCGCAAAGGGACCGACAGCGGCCAGCATATTTCCGCAATTGGGCGAATAGTCGACATACTGCCTGTCGGTACGAACCTGGGCGAAGAGATAGTCGATGTCTGCGCCTTCGACGGTGGAAGGACCTATGATCGCCACTTTCGAGGTGACCGGATTGCCGCCTCCAATCCCGTCTATCTGCAGCGGATGACCGGAACCCATGATGGACAAAAGTGCCGCATCCCGTTCCGCTCGATTACGCGGAAGGTCAGACGCCAGGAAGAACGGTCCACGAGATGTTCCGCCGCGCATCAGCACACAGGGTATCTTAAGCAGGTCGTTCATTTATCGCCTCAATCTTGCATTTGGTGGATCAATCCGCCTTGTTGTTGCAATATGAGCAAAAGAATCTAATCTGTTAAATGCAATGTTCGGAGGTATTATTGCGATATGAGCATCAATTGCGAAATTCTGGATTTAAGAGCATTTCAAGCAGTAGTTGAGCTTGAAAGTTTTCATAGGGCTGCCGACGCGTTGCATATTTCGCAACCGGCGCTTACCCGGCGCATCCAGAAACTGGAACAGGCCATTGGCGCGCCACTCCTAGAAAGGACCACACGCCACGTTGCCCCGACAGCGATGGGTCAGGAGGTAATGCCGCTTGTCCGGCGCATGCTGGAGGAGTTCGATGGATCGCTTTTTGCGATGAAAGATGGTGCACATCGGCGCGGCCTCATCACGATGGCCTGCGTTCCAACCGCAGCGTTTTATTTTCTACCCACCGTGATCAAAACATTTAGCAAGCAATATCCGCATATTAGGCTGCGTATCAGAGACCTTACGGCAAACGAGGGGCTGCAGGCGGTTGCGCGAGGCGAGGTGGAGTTCGGGATAAACCTCATGGGTAATTCTGATCCAGACCTGGCATTCGAACCTCTCATCGATGACCCGTTTGTGCTGGCGATGCGGAAAGACCATCCTCTGGCGGCTTTCGAAACGATCCAATGGAATCAACTGGAGCCTTACCCGCTGGTTGTCGTCGATCGCTCCAGCGGCAATAGAACGCTTCTGGATGGCGCACTCGCGCGGCACAATCTAAAGCTGAACTGGTTCTACGAGGTGACCCATCTCAACACGTCGCTTGGCCTGGTGGAGGCTGGGCTGGGGATTTCCGTGTTGCCGCGACTGGCTACCCCACAGGATGACCATCCTTTCCTCGTTACGCGGCCGATCGTTAATCCCGTGGTCTCCCGAACCATCGGTATCGTGCAAAGAAGAAGCAGCGCCTTATCTCCCGCCGCGGAGAAATTCGTGGAAATGCTGTTGAAGACCTGGAAAACGCCTTAGGGTTCACAATCGTGTATCTTGCCGCGAAGGGCCCGGGTCTGACGTCACCTGGTGGAAGGTCGAGAAACGGGCGAGGGTGACGCCGTCTTCTCAGAGATGGTTGCGTCGTCACGCCGCCTTACCGGCTCTTCTAATAGCGGACCGCCTTGGCGTTCTGGGTCATAGATATGGGTTTTGCTGTTGCCATTTTGGCTGTTGAAGGAAACGGCGACGTGCGCCGCGCCGATTGACGTCAGCAAGCTCAATACTGATCAACCGTACAATGTAGATATGGTTGAAGATCATAGCCTGCTTATCGACTGACAAGGCATACTCGCAGCAAGAGCGACCTCCATCAGTATCGCTTGAGGCAATAATGTGAGGCGGAAATTGAGTGGTGTTTTGTCTAGAGCGAAAGGATTCGTTACGCTTCGACTCAGCGCGATAACGCGACAACCAGATAAGGTTCAAAACGAGTTCTGAAGGTTGCCTAAAGAGTCATTTGGACTGAAAACGCAAGACATTTAAACCAGAAAAAGTTCCATAATCTATCTTATGCGATTATCGTATGTAGCCGCAAAGTTAAAGTGTCCTGTTTCTGCAAAGTTGGAATGTCACACTCCCCGGATCTGAATGATACCGGGGAGATTGCGGATGGGATTGATCACGATGAGCGAGCGCGATTTGCAGCGGATCGAGGTTTTGTCGAAAGTCGTTGATGGCCGCATGACCATCGTCGCAGCGGCGCATGTGCTGGCAATCAGCGCCCGGCATGTTCAGAGACTGATTGGTCGTATTGAGGCTACCGGCGCTGCCTCGATCAGACACAAGGCAATTGGTCGCCCGTCGAACAATAAAATCGCCACCGGCGTCCGCGATTACGTTTTGATTCTGGTGCGCGAACGCTACCTTGATTTCGGGCCAACGCTTGCGGCCGAGAAGCTTAAGGAAGAGCATGGCGTCACAGTCTCGCGTGAGACGCTGCGTAAGTGGATGCAGGATGCTGGCATATGGCTTTCGAGAAAACAG
>NZ_JBNWDU010000006.1:0-379724 GCF_053521725.1 Agrobacterium sp. CG160-95
TCACCCTCAAACAAGTCAACACACCTATCGTCAAAAAACTGACATTTTTGCTAACCGTATGAAAGTAAAAGATAGTTTCAAGGCGAACCGCAAGGGAGGGCAAGAGGAGCCTCCTGTATGTGCTGACTGGTTCTGTTTCGGGAAACATGCAATAGGAACGGATAAGAGTTTCAGCCAGACTGGGGCGTCCAACGCCCCTTATAGCCTTAAGAATTGGAGAGCCCGTGCGCATTCTCGATGAAGCCGTCATTCCCGAGCTGCCGAATTACTACCGTGGCAAGGTGCGTGAAAATTACGATCTGCCCGACGGCAACCGCATTATCATATCAACCGATCGCCTCAGCGCATTCGACCGCATCCTCACCTGTGTTCCTTATAAGGGGCAGGTATTGACCCAGACGGCACGCTACTGGTTCGAGCAGGCGAAGGATATCTGCCCCAACCACGTGGTCAGCTATCCCGATCCGAATGTCGTCATCGGCAAGAGGCTTGAAATATTGCCGGTCGAAGTGGTGGTTCGCGGTTATCTGGCCGGCACCACCGGCACATCTATCCTGACCCTTTATAAGAAAGGCCAGAGACAGATGTACGGCATGAGCCTGCCGGACGGGATGAAGGACAACCAGATCTTGCCCGAGCCGGTGATCACGCCGACGAGCAAGGCCTTCGATGGTGGTCACGACGAGCCGTTAACGCCGGCCGAGATCGTGGAGAAGAAACTTCTGACGCAGGAGCAATGGGACACGCTTTCCCGTTACGCGCTCGCACTGTTCAAACGCGGACAGGAGATTGCCGCAAAGCAGGGCCTCATCCTCGTCGATACGAAATACGAATTCGGCACCGATGAAAACGGCACGATCATTCTGGCAGACGAAATCCACACGCCTGACAGCAGCCGCTACTGGATGGCTGAAACCTATGAAGAGAGCTTCCGCAACGGCGCACGGCCGGCAAGCTTCGACAAGGATTTCGTGAGAGCCTGGGTTGCCGAACGCTGCGATCCCTATAAGGACGACGTTCCGGAAATTCCGCAGGAACTCGTATTGCAGACGTCAAGGGTATATATTGATGCATACGAACGCATCACCGGACAAAGCTTCGTTCCCGACGATAGCGGCGAGACGCCGCTGGCAAGAGTACGCCGGAACCTGGAGCAATTTTTCCCCGGAGTCTGACCTTGAGCAAAACGATCGAACAGGCGAGAAAGGGTGACAGGAGGAACGACGTTCCTGTCAAGCGCCGGCCTCGCCGTTCCGCCGAAGAGACGCGGCGGGACATTCTTGCCAAAGCCGAAGAACTTTTTCGCGAGCGCGGGTTCAATGCAGTGGCGATTGCCGATATCGCCGCAGCACTCGGCATGTCGCCCGCGAACGTCTTCAAGAACTTCAATTCGAAGAATGCGCTCGTCGATGCCATCGGGTTTGAGCAGATCGGTGCATTCGAGCGGGAAATCCACCCGCTCGATAAAAGTCATGCACCAGTTTCAAGGCTGCGCCATCTCGCCCGCACCCTGATGGAACAACACCATCAGAACCTCAACGACAATCCCTATATATTCGAAATGATCCTGATGACGGCCAAGCAGGACATGAAGTGCGGTGACTATTACAAATCCGTCATCGCAAACCTGGTGGCCGACATTATTCGCGATGGCGTAGATAAGGGAATTTACGCCCCCGCCGACATCCCGCCTCTGGCGGAAACCGTTCTCCACGCACTCGCGAGCGTCATCCATCCCGTCCTCATCGCACGGGAAGATATCGGCAATTTAGCAACACGTTGCGATCAACTGGTTGATTTAATCGAGGCAGGATTGCGCAATCCGCTTGCTAAGTGACGATTCTCAACTTACGTCACCTTCTCGCAATTGCTTGCGAAGCGTGAAAGCCTGCGCTTCTATGCGAATGGCGGTCCGAGCAGATTGAACGAAGAAGGTCCCCATAGGGCCTTCACCCATCGTTCCTGCACCCGGACCAGCATCCGCCGAGCGACACTGCGCTTATAGTTGAATGCGACCGATACGCAGGGAAGAACAATGAGCCGACGTATTTTACCCCTATTTGCTTCTCTGTGCATGACCGCAGTTCTCGCGGGATGCAGCGATGGCGGCGAAAGCAGCCAGACCGCCGGCCAGGGCGCCGCGCGTCCCCCGTCTCCGGTCAGCATCATTGTGATGAAGACGAGCGAATATCCCCTGACCACCGTTCTTCCCGGCCGCGCAAGCGCGTTCCAGACGGCGGAAATCCGCCCGCGCGTCACCGGCATCATCCGCGACATTCCCTTCAAGGAAGGCAGCGAGGTCAAGCAGGGTGACATTCTCTACCAGATTGAAGACAACACCTATCTGGCAGAAGTGGCACAGGCCAAGGCAAGCGTGGCGAAAGCCGAAGCAAGCGTTCCGAGCGCCCAGGCGAACCTTGCCCGCTACGAGCGGCTGGTCAACAGCGGCGCAACGCAGATCGAATATGAAAACGCCAAGGTGACGCTGCTTCAGGCCGAAGCCGACGTGGCCCAGGCCAAGGCTGCGCTGGAAACGGCTGAGATCAATCTCGATCTCACCAAGGTCCGCGCGCCTTTCGATGGCATCACCAGCGCTACCGCTTTCAGCATCGGCAACGTGGTGACGGCAAACCAGACGACGGCTTTGACGACGCTGCGCCGCATCGATCCGATCTACATCGATCTGATGGAATCCAGCATCAATCTTCTGCGTCTGAAAAAGGCGATCTCTTCGGGCCAGCTCGGCGGCGATACCAAGGAAACCGGCATTCACCTGACGCTGGAAGACGGCACCGAATACAAGCATGACGGCAAGATCGACATGTCGGACATGGCGGTGAGCGAAACCACGGGCACCTTCTCCATCCGTGCTCTCTTCGATAACCCGGACGATCTTCTGCTTCCCGGCACCTATGTTCGCGCAACGCTGACCATCGGTAAGGAAACGGGTTTCCGCATCCCGCAGCGCGCAGCGAGCCGGAACGCCAATGGCGAACTGACCGCAAAATTTGTCACCGCGGAAAACAAGGTGGAAACGCGCACCTTCCCGTCCAGCCAGCAGTCGGGCAATGCCTGGCTGGTGACGGAAAACGTCAAGGATGGCGACAAGCTCATCGTTGACGGCTTCCAGTGGATTGCCGACAGCGCGACGGTCGCGCCCGTGGAAGTGACCATCGACGATCGCGGTATCGTCGTTCTGCCGCAGCAAGCTCCGCCTGCCGCCGCCCCCTCGAAATAAACATGAGCACGAAACCCTCGGTCGAAGCTCGTAAAAGGTAAGGCAGGACTGCCATGGCCCATTTCTTTATCAGGCGCCCCGTTTTTGCATGGGTTATCGCCATCGTCATCATGCTGGGCGGCGCTCTGGCAATTGTGACGCTCTCCATCTCGCAATATCCCGATATTGCCCCAACGACAGTCCGCGTCAGCGCAACCTATAACGGCGCTAGCGCGGAGACGGTCGAAAAATCGGTGACGACCATCATTGAGGACGGCATGACCGGCCTCGACGACCTCACCTATATGACCTCGTCTTCCTCGACCGGCAGCGCCGAAGTGACGCTGACCTTCGGCAACAGCATCCTGCCTGACATCGCGCAGGTTCAGGTGCAGAACAAGCTGCAGCTCGTGCAGTCGCAATTGCCCGACACCGTGCAGCAGCGCGGTATTCAGGTCAGCCGCTCCACATCGAGCATTCTGATGGTGGGTGCGCTGATCTCGACGGACGGCAAGCGCAATTCGGCCGATCTCGGCGACGTGTTCTCTTCGCGCGTTGAAGACCAGATCAAGCGCCTTGAAGGCGTGGGCAGCATCAACGTCTTCGGTTCCGAATATGCGATGCGCATCTGGCTCGACCCGTTCAAGCTCAACAAATACCAGCTGACCACGGCTGACGTCACCGGCGCCATCGAAAGCCAGAACACCCAGGTTTCGGTCGGCTCCCTCGGTGCCGTTCCCGCCGTCCAGGGCCAGCAGCTCAATGTGACGGTGACGGCGCAGAGCCAGCTCACCACCGTCGCCGATTTCGAATCGGTCATCTTGAAGGTTGAGAAGGACGGCGCAACCGTTCGCCTGAGCGACGTGGCCCGCATCGAAATCGGCCAGGAAACCTATGGCGGTGATTCCCGCTCCAACGGCCGTCCTTCCGCCGGTTTCGCGGTCAACCTCGCCACGGGCGCCAACGCGCTCGATACTGCAGCACGTGTCAAGTCCGCACTTACCGCCGTTGAGGGCTCGCTGCCTGCGGGCGTCTCGATCGAATATCCCTACGACACGACACCCTTCGTGAAGCTGTCGATCGAGAAAGTGGTGCATACGCTGATCGAGGCGATCATCCTCGTCTTCGTCGTGCTGCTGGTCTTCCTGCAAAACCTGCGCGCCACCTTCATTCCGATGATCGCCGTGCCCGTCGTGCTCCTCGGCACGTTCGGCATCCTCGCAGTCACCGGATATTCTATCAACACGCTGACCATGTTCGCCATGGTTCTGGCGATCGGCCTTCTCGTGGATGACGCCATCGTCGTTGTTGAAAACGTCGAGCGCATCATGTCGGAAGAGGGCCTGTCGCCGGTCGAGGCGACGGAAAAATCGATGGGCGAGATAACCGGCGCCATCATCGGCATCGCGCTCGTCCTGACCGCCGTGTTTATTCCCATGGCCTTCTTTGGCGGATCGACTGGTATCATCTATCGCCAGTTCTCTATCACGATCGTTTCGGCCATGCTGCTTTCGGCGGTGGTCGCCATCGTTCTGACGCCGGCGCTGTGCGCCACAATGCTGAAGCCCATCGACCATACCAAAAAGCAGCGTGGACCGGGTGCCTGGTTCAACCGCGGCTTCGGCAAGACGACGGACGGCTATGTCTCGTCGATCGGCTATCTGCTGAAACGGCCCCTGCGCGTGACGATTCTTTTCCTGATCGTCGTCGGCGGCTGCGCCTGGTTCTTCACCAAACTGCCAAGCTCCTTCCTCCCACAGGAAGATCAGGGCGTGCTGCTGACGATCATCCAGACACCGACCGGTTCGAACATCGAACGCACCAACGAGGTGGTAAAACAGGTCGAAAGCTACTTCCGTGAAAAAGAAGCAGCCAATGTCGAATCGGTTTTCGGCGTGCTTGGATTCAGCTTCAGCGGTTCGGGTCAGAACAACGCGATCGTCTTCACCAAGCTCAAGGACTTTTCCGAGCGAACCGCACCCGATCAACACGCCGCCGCCATTGTGCAGCGGGCAATGGGTACGTTCTTCGGCTTCCGCGATGCACAGGTATTCCCGCTTTTGCCGCCGGCAATTCAGGGCATGGGCACGTCGAGCGGTTTCTCCATGTATCTCGTGGATAGCGGCCGCAACGGCACCGACGCTCTGACCGCAACCTCCAAGGACCTGATTGCGCTTGCAACAAGCAATCCAAAAATCAGCTCTCTGCGAAGCGACAGCCAGGACAACGAAACACAGATGAAGATCATTCTCGATCAGGAAAAGATGGGGGCCATGGGCGTCGATCTTTCCTCCGTGAACCTGATGCTGTCGACGATCTTTGCCGGCCGGGATGTCAACGACTTCACCCTGAACGGTGAGCTCAAGCCGGTCTATGTTCAGGGCGATGCACCCTATCGCATGCAGCCGGACGACCTGAAGTTCTGGTATGCCCGCAACACCAGCGGCGAAATGGTACCTTTCTCCTCCTTCAGCGAGGTGAAGTGGATCAACGCGCCGCCGTCACTGGCACGCTACAACGGTACGGGCGCGATCTCGCTTGAAGGCACCGCCGGCGCAGGCGTTGCTTCCGGCGAAGCCATGGACGAGATGGAACGTCTGACGGCAAGCTTGCCAGGCGGTTACACCGTGGCATGGCAGGGTATCTCCTATCAGGAACGCCTTTCCGGCTCGCAGGCGCCCATGCTGTACGCGCTGTCGGTTCTCATCGTGTTCCTTTGCCTGGCTGCCCTTTATGAAAGCTGGTCGATCCCGTTCTCGGTCATTCTGGCTGTCCCGGTGGGTGTCCTCGGCGCTTTGACTGCGGCCCATTTCTTCGGCCAGACGAACGACGTCTACTTCAAGGTGGGCCTGCTGACGACCATCGGCCTTGCCGCGAAAAACGCGATCCTGATCGTTGAATTCGCCAAGGAGAGGCAGGAGCACGGGTTAAGTCTGGTGGAGGCGGCACTGGAGGCGGCGAAGCTGCGCCTGCGTCCGATCATCATGACGTCGCTCGCCTTCATCCTCGGCGTCGTGCCTCTCGCGATCGCAACCGGAGCGGGTTCTGCCGCGCAAAATGCAATCGGTATCGGGGTGCTGGGTGGTATGCTTTCTGCAACACTGCTCGGAATTTTCTTCGTTCCGTCCTTTTTCGTCATCATTCGTCGCCTTTCAAGGCGTTAACAAAACAAAAATGGGCTGTGCCAACCGTTAATACGCTGCTAGAAATATGGCCGATTTGGCAAACGCACGTTTCTAGGGCATATCGACCGCGCAGCCCATTTGTCAGCAAGCCGCGCTTGGTAAGCCAACCAGAGAATTGGGAAAATTATATGCTGTCTATTCGCGCTACTATTCCCCTGACAATGCTACTGCTTTCGGGCTGCGTTGTCGGACCCGACCACAAGACGCCGGAAATTCAATTGCCGGGAAAGTTCGCGGAAGCCGGAAAAACCAGTAATGGCGACATCAGCAGCGTTGCATGGTGGACGGCCTTTAACGACAACCGCCTGAACGGTTACGTCTCCACCGGCCTTGCGCAGAACCTCACCGTGATGCAGGCAATCGAGCGCATCAATCAGGCGCAGGCCCAGGTGATCGTGGACGGCGCCGGCGGCCTGCCGAGCCTGACTGGCAGTGGCAGCCACACGACCAGCGAGACCAAGGGCAGCTACCGTGACGTTCCCGTCACCAACGTGTCCAACGGCAGCCTTAGCGTTTCCTGGTTCCTCGACCTTTTCGGTCGCTATCGCCGGGCAACGGAAAGCGCCGATGCTTCGCTCGACGCCGCGTACTCCACCGTCGACGTTCAGCGCCTGACGCTGATTTCCTCAGTCGCCGCGGCCTATATCGACGTGCGCTATTATCAGGAGCGCCTGGCGATTGCCCGCCAGAACCTGAGTTCACGCCGCGAAACGCTCGATCTGACGAAGCTGCAGCTCGAAGCGGGTGCGGCCTCGCGTCTCGATGTCGTCCAGTCCGAAGGTCTGGTCAATTCAACGCTGTCGCAGATACCCGGCCTCGAAACCAGCTTCCGCAAGTCAGCCCACCGCATCGCGACCCTGCTCGGCATGCCGGCCTCGTCGCTCATCGCCGAGCTGCAGAAGGGCGCACGCCAGCCTGTTGCGCGCGCAGTTCCCCGCACCGGCATCCCGGCCGACCTGATCCGCAACCGTCCGGACATCCGCGTCGCTGAACGCAATCTCGCCGCTGCGGTCGCCACGATCGGTGTAACCGAGGCACAGCTTTATCCAAGCATCGAGCTTGGTGGCGCGATCACCCCGAGCTACAATTTCCTGAGTGGCGGCGGCAGGGGAACGGCCAATAGCTGGTCCTTCGGTCCGAGCCTCACTCTCCCGATCCTCGATGGTGGCAGACTGCGCGCCAATGTCGACATCGCGAACTCGCAAGCACGCGAGCAATATCTCGTCTGGAAGGCAACCGTTCTCAACGCGGTTGAAGAAGTCGAAAACGCCCTGGCCGCCATCAATCGCGACCAGCGTACCGTCGACGCGCTGAGAAAGACTGTCTCATCCTACCAGGAAGCGCTGCAGCTCTCGACAGCCAGCTATCGTGACGGTGCGTCGTCTCTGCTCGACGTTCTGGATGCCCAGCGGTCGGTCTCCGATGCGCAGGCAAACCTTGCAACGGCGATCCAGACGACCGCGCAGGATTATGTATCGCTCAACGTGGCTCTCGGCGGCGGTTATGCCGTTGGCCAGCCTGTCCCGAAGAAGTCCGCTGGCCCAACCGTGGTCGCTGCAAAGGGCATGTAAGAAACGCCTCAAGGCAAATGAAAAGCCCGCGTCGAGACGCGGGCTTTTTTTGTATTCCAGACACAAAAAAGCACCGGTCGCCCGGTGCTTTTTGTTTAACCTGCCGTCAGGCTCAGTTCTTGGCGCGCTCGACGTAGGAATTGTCTTCCGTCGCGATGACCACGCGGATACCGGCGTCGATGTGCGGCGGCACCATGGTGCGGATGCCGTTGGAAAGAATTGCCGGCTTGTAGGAAGAAGAAGCCGTCTGGCCCTTCACAACCGGTTCCGTTTCGACGATTTCCAGCGTGACGTGGCGCGGCAGTTCGACAGCCAGCGGATTGCCTTCGTGAATGGAAAGAACGCAGGTCATGCCTTCCTGCAGATAGGCCTTCTGGTCGCCCATCGTCTCGACATCGACAACGACCTGATCGTAGTTTGCCGGGTTCATGAAGTGGAAGCCTTCGCCATCTTCATAAAGGAACTGGAAGTTCAGGTCTTCGACGAAAGCACGCTCAACCTGTTCGGTCGTGCGCCAGCGCTCGGAGACCTTCACGCCGTCAACGATGCGGCGCATGTCAACCTGCGTGACCGGCGTGCCCTTGCCCGGGTGAAAGTTCTGCGCGGTGAGAACAACGTAGAGCTTGCCGTCCACGTCGAGAACATTGCCCTTGCGGACGGATGAGGCGATAACCTTGACCATATGACTTCCTTGTAACTCGATGAAATGCGTCGTAAAGGACTGCGCGATAGCACCGGCCCGGCAGACGTTTTGTCTTTTTTCTGGGGCGCAACTACCTTAAATCCGCGCGAATTGCCAGCCTTCTACAGCAATTCGCGGAAGAGTGCCTAGCGGTTTTCCGCCCGGAATTGCTTTAAATGATGCGATCAGGCGTTTTGCGGGCCGTTTATCCGTAACAAGGCCAGCAGGTAAGACGGAAAAGAAAAAAGAGATGGGCTCAAGCAACGAGACAATGTCGCCCTGGTGGACGCCCGACGTCCATGCCGACCGCCGCGCCTTTCTGCTTGGACGCAACGCGATCCAGTCGGAATTTCGCAGCTATTTCGCGCGCGCGGACTTTCTAGAGGTCGACACCGCCACATTGCAGATTTCTCCTGGCAACGAGGCACATCTGCATGCCTTCGCCACCCAGGGACTGACGCCGGCCGGCGACGCCGCTCCGCTCTATCTCCACACCTCGCCCGAATTCGCCTGCAAGAAATTGCTCGCGGCCGGTGAAGAACGCATTTTCTGTTTCGCCCATGTTTATCGAAACCGGGAAAGAGGCCCCCTGCACCACCCAGAATTCACGATGCTGGAATGGTATAGGGTAGGAGAAACCTACGAGATCCTGATGAAGGACAGCGCCAATCTTCTGGCGCTGGCGGCGGAAACCGCCAAAACAAACAATTTCACCTATCGTGGCCGCAGCGTCGATCCGTTCCTCGAACCGGAACGTCTGAGCGTCGCGGAAGCCTTCGATCGCTATGCGGGAATTGATCTTCTGGCGACGATTGACCGAAACGGCGAGACGGATAGCCAGCACCTTGCCGCGAGCCTCACCAATGCCGGAATTCGTGTGGCTAAGGACGACACCTGGGCGGATATGTTCAGCCGCGTTATCGTGGAGCGGGTGGAACCAGAACTGGGCTTCGGCCGCGCCACCATTCTCGATGAATACCCCACAAGCGAGGCTGCGCTTGCCCGCAAATCGCCTGGGGATGCGCGGGTGGCGGAACGGTTCGAGCTTTATGCGTGTGGCGTGGAACTTGCCAATGCCTTTGGCGAATTGACCGACGCTACTGAGCAGAGACGGCGTTTCGAAATGGAGATGGTTGAGAAGCAGCGGGTTTACGGCGAGACCTATCCTTTGGACGAGGATTTTCTGGCGGCGCTGGCGATCATGCCGCCGGCAAGCGGCATAGCACTCGGTTTCGACCGACTAGTGATGCTGGCAACCGGCGCGCCCCGAATCGATCTGGTCATGTGGGCACCCGTCGCGGAATACGGACGATGACAAGGCTTGAAACCATCAAGACACCCGAAGCACTTGTTGAGGCGGGGTTGATCAAGACCGAGGCGCTCGAGGACGTGCGCGCGGTGACGCAGCGTTACGCGTTAGCCATCACAGCGACAATGGCCGATCTGATGGACAGCGGCGATCCGCAGGACCCCATCGCGCGGCAATTCGTGCCGGACCTAGCCGAACTCGTCCACCTTCCCGAAGAACGGGACGATCCGATCGGCGACGGTGCACATAGTCCCGTCCATGGCATCGTCCACCGTTATCCGGACCGGGTGCTTTTGAAGGCGGTGCATGTCTGCCCCGTCTATTGCCGTTTCTGTTTCCGCCGCGAAATGGTCGGGCCGCAAGGCAACGGCATGATGAGCCCGGAAGAGCTGGACGCCGCATTCGACTATATAAAAGCCAACCCGGCCATCTGGGAGGTCATCCTCACCGGCGGCGATCCGCTGGTGCTCTCGGCGCGGCGATTGTCCGACCTGATGACGCGGCTGAAAGACGTACCGCACGTCAAGATCGTTCGCTTCCACACCCGTGTACCGGTCGTCGATCCCGAACGAATCGACGGGCCGCTGATCGAGGCATTGAAGGCTAGCGGCAAAACCACCTATGTGGCCCTGCACGCCAACCACGCACGCGAACTTGGGCAAGCAGCCAGAAGTGCTTGCGCGCGGCTGATCGATGCCGGCATCGCCATGGTCAGCCAGACCGTGCTTTTGAAGGGCATCAACGATGATTCGGCAATTCTCGCCGAACTGATGCGCGCCTTTGTCGAGAACCGTATCAAGCCCTATTACCTGCACCACCCCGACCTTGCGCCCGGCACCAGCCATTTCCGGCTGACGATAGAAGAAGGTCAGCGAATCGTTTCCGCGTTGCGCGGGCATGTCTCCGGTCTTTGCCAGCCGACCTACGTTCTCGACATTCCGGGCGGTCACGGCAAGGCCACGATCGGCCCGAATGCGGCCGAAAAAACCCGCGATGGCTGCTACTCCGTCTCGGACTTCAACGGAAACGATCATATTTACCCGCCGCCTGCATCCGGCGACGATTAAAAAAAGCATAAAAAGCCCGCCGTGTCGGGCTTTTCAAAGCGGCGTCGAACGAAAACAAAAATTTCACATTTCCGCCCCCCTCCTGTCATCATAAAGAAAAATATTCTACCTATAACAATCAGCATTGATTTTAATGGTGGTCTGGATTATCAGTGTGGGACTGGAGAGCAAGTCTCCTGATTCCGGATCAACACCAATACAGGGAGTGTGTCATGTTAAAATATATTCGCATCAACGCAATCCTTGGTCTTGAGTCCTGGAATGCTGGATTTAAATCCACGTGTTCCCGCTGCTGTCGAATGTGACCTGACGGTCTCAATTTTCTGAAAATCAGTTCGACAACATGCTGTGTTAATGAGCCACAGCGGGAGTATACCTATGCAAAAGCAAGTTATTGAATTCGCTGGCGAACCCGTCGGCATCGTCATACCGGACAACGACCGGCTGAAGTTCATCGCGGTGAAGTTCCACGTCCACGACCTGGACGAACAGAAGTTCGACAGCGCCGACGATGTGCGGATTGCAATTCGCAATCTCGTGCGCAGCCGGAACCTGGCCGCGGCCTGATGCGGGAAACCCATCACCCGCTCACGGACCTTTCAAAACCAAAGTGCGCCCAATATCGGATCCAGAATACCGGGTCGATGGCGCGCTTTTCTATTGCCTGACAATCCGTCCACTGGTCTGTCATAAACCACGACGGGGTGTATCAATACGCCCTGCACTAAGTTGAAATAGCTTTTTCAAATCCGGATTGGAGTGCAAAAGCCACGCGCTCCTAGAACTCCCACCTCTCCTCGTTTCTGTGCTTGTCACAGGAAACCAGCCAGCCCAGATCCTAGTGCTGAAAAGACTCTCTCGCCGCCCAGAGGCGCGTCAGAACGCGGTAAAGGTCAGCGTCGTCAACGAGCGGACGATGCCCGGAATGTTGACGATGTTCTGGTTGATGAACTTGCCGATATCCTCTTCCTGTGGAAGATAGATCTTCAGCATCAGATCATATTCGCCGCTGGTGGAATAAAGCTCGGAAACCAGCTCCGTTTTATAGATGGCATCGGCGACATCATAGGTCTTGCCGGGCTCGCATTGAAGCTGGACAAAAATGGGCTTCACGGACATCTCCCGTATTGGAACTTGTGGTGCGTGGCTCTTCGCCATGCGTCATGGCGCACTATTGGCTTAGCCGCGCCGGTCTTGCAAGACCGCCTGCCGGTTTAGGCAGAAAAGTCTCTACCAGCCCCGATCGCGGCCTGAGAAACGATCCAGCTTCGAAAACTTTCAAGCGGAGCGTAACCGGCGCGATCGGGCATGCAGGCGAGATAATAGGCCTCTTCGCTCTCCACCTCGCCGGTAACCGCCGCGACAAGCCGGCCGCTTCGCAACTCCTCCCCGATCATGAAGGACGGAACGAGCGATGCCCCCACCCCGGCGCTCGCCGCCTCGGCAATCGTCGTGAACTGATCGAAAAGCATGCCATGCACATTGTCGAAAACCACATCATGGCTGCGAAACCATTGTTCCCAGGCGTCCGGCCGGGTCGTCATGTGCAGCAGCGGCACATGCAGCAGATCGCCCGGCTGTGAAAGCCCGTAGCGCTCCCTGAAAGCGGGACTGCACACCGGAATGACTGTTTCATGCATCAGAAAAACGAGTTCGGTACCCGGCCAATGCGGCAAACCGAAATGGATCGCCGCATCGACTGTATCGGTACGGAAATCGAACAGCGATGAACGCGTAAGAAGATTGACCGAAACGCCCGGATGTCGGGCAATGAAATCGGGAAGACGCGGCACCAGCCAGCGCGTACCAAAGCTTGGCAAAACACCGAGATTGAGCGTGCCGCCATCCGGATTGGCGCGCAGATTGAGCGACGCGGTCGATATTCGCCGCAGGGCCTCCCGGATTTCCCGCGCATAACCCTCCCCCGCCCGGGTGAGCCGGATTGTCTGCCGCTCGCGCAGAAACAGCGCCACGCCAAGCTGCTCCTCAAGCGCGAGGATCTGCCGGCTGACCGCGCCTTGAGTAAGCCCGAGTTCTCTCGCAGCCGCGGTCACGCTGCCGGTGCGCGAGGCGGCTTCAAAGGCCGCAAGAAGTGAAAGCGACGGTAAGAAGCGCCGAGGTGGCAGAACCATATTCCCTCACGGAATGAACTCTTGACGATATGTCGATATTCAACAGGTGAGGCCGCTTGTAAAGTCTCATAAACAAGGGCTTGTGACTCATACGGAAAACAAATGAACTCGCCCGGAAAATGGTGGAACGATGTATAATGACCCCCGCTCGCACGGCCTCTGGGAAAAGACCGCGCCGCAGCCGCCCGCAACGCCTGCTCTGCAAGGCGAGGCGGTTGCCGATGTGGTGATTGTCGGTGGCGGCTTCACCGGACAATCCGCCGCCCTTCATCTTGCTGAAAAGGGCATGGATGTCGTTCTTCTCGAAGCCAGGGAAATCGGCTTCGGCGGCGCCGGCCGCAATGTCGGTCTCATCAACGGCGGCATGTGGGTCATGCCGAGGGAGTTGCCCGGCGTGCTGGGCGAAACCTATGGGGAACGGCTTCTCAGCCTTCTGGGTGATGCGCCGTTGCTGGTGCGCGAATTGGTGGAAAAACACGCGATTCCCTGCGAGATCGAAAAGAATGGCACATTGCATTGCGCCGTCGGTGAAAAAGGGCTCGCCGAAATTCGCGAGCGCTGCGAACAATGGGCAGCCAGGGGCGCTCCCGTCCGCCTTCTCGATGCCGATGAAACGGCAAGACACACCGGCAGCACCGCCTATTCCGGCGCACTTTTCGATACGCGCGCCGGCACGCTTCAGCCGCTTGCCTATGTTCGTGGTCTGGCTGCCACCGCGCAAAAGGCAGGAGCACGGCTGCACACCGCCAGCCCCGTCGTGTCGACCGAACGCAGCGGCGGAAAATGGGTGGTAAAAACACCGCAGGGATCGGTGACCGCCAACTGGATCGTCGTCGCCACCGAAGCCTACAGCACCGGGCCGTGGCAGATCGTCCGCGACGAACAGACCTACCTGCCCTACTTCAACTTCGCGACCAGACCGCTTAGCGACAATCTGCAAAAGAGTATCCTGCCGAACCGAGAAGGTTGCTGGGATACAAAGGAAATCCTCTCCTCGTTCCGCATGGACAAAGCGGGTCGGCTGGTCTTCGGCAGCGTCGGCGCCTTGCGCAGCACGGGTGCCGCCATTCACCGGGCATGGGCCAAACGATCGCTGAAGCGGCTTTTCCCGCAACTGGGAGAGACGGAATTCGAATGCGAATGGTACGGCCAGATCGGCATGACGGACAATGCCGTGCCGCGTTTCCATAAATTCGCGGAAAATGTCGTCGGTTTTTCCGGTTATAATGGCCGCGGCATCGCGCCCGGTACTGCCTTCGGCAAGGTGATTGCGCAACATATTCTCGGTGATATCGCCGAAAACGACCTGCCTCTTCCCGTGACCGAACCAAAAGCGCAGGCCTTCCGGGCAGTGAAGGAAGCCTATTACGAGGCGGGCGCACAGATTGCCCATTTCGCCGGTGAACGCTTCTGATCAACAGGCCGAAAGCCGCCGGTCGTGGCGGCTTTTTTAAACGGCATCGATATATTCTTGAAAATATAATGATTGCCCTATAGGCCTATCGATATATTCATCAGGATATCTCGAACCGGGGGAACACACCTTGAGACTCTTACGCCGCACCTTCTTCAAAACCATCGCCGCAGCAACATCCTTCTGGGTGGCGGCATCCTTTGCGGTGGTTCCCGCCCATGCCGGCGAAAAAGTCACGGTGTTTGCTGCCGCGAGCATGAAAAACGCACTTGATGCGATCAATGCCGAATGGGCGAAGGAAAGCGGCAATGAAGCGACCGTGTCCTACGCCGCAAGCTCCGCACTTGCCAAACAGATCGAGCAGGGTGCACCGGCGGATATCTTCATTTCCGCCGACCTCGCCTGGATGGATTATGTTGCCGAAAAGAAGCTGATCAACGTCGAAAGCCGCTCCAATCTTCTTGGCAACCGCATCGTTCTCGTCGCCCCGGCCGATAAGGCCAAGCCGGTCGATATCAAAAAGGACTTCGATCTCGCCGGACTGGTGGGCGATGGCCGACTGGCCATGGGCGCGGTCGATTCCGTTCCGGCGGGTAAATACGGCAAGGCTGCGCTGGAAAAGCTCGGCGTCTGGTCATCCGTGGAAAAGAAAGTCGCCGGCGCGGAAAGCGTGCGCGCAGCGCTGCTGCTCGTGTCGCGCGGCGAAGCGCCCTATGGCATCGTCTACCAGACCGATGCGGCCGCCGATCCGGGCGTGAAGATCGTCGGCACCTTCCCGGAAGACAGCCATCCGCCGATCATCTACCCCGTCGCCATTCTCTCGGAAGCAAAATCTCCGGCGGCAAAATCCTATCTGGATTTCCTGAAGTCCGCCAAGGCTACGCCCTTCTTCGAAAAGCAAGGCTTTACCGTTTTGAAATAAACTGCGTTTCGCGGTCCCATCCCGTATGGGACCGCGAGAGATGACGATTGTAGGATATGGCTTTGCATTGGTGGACACTAAGCCCTGAAGAATGGACGGCGATCAGGCTCAGCCTGTGGGTGTCCTCCATCGCCATGTTCGCCAGCCTGCCCTTCGGCATTGCGGTTGCCGTCGCGCTGGCGCGCGGGCGCTTTTGGGGCAAGTCGCTGCTCAATGGCATTGTCCACCTGCCGCTCATTCTGCCGCCCGTCGTCACCGGCTTTCTGCTGCTCATCCTCTTCGGCCGCAAAGGCGCCATCGGCCAGTTTCTAGACAGCTGGTTCGGCATCGTCTTTTCCTTTCGCTGGACGGGGGCGGCGCTCGCATGCGCCGTCATGGCGTTTCCGCTGATGGTGCGCTCCATCCGCCTCTCCATCGAAGCGGTGGACAGCAAGCTGGAAGAGGCGGCCGGAACCCTGGGTGCAAGCCCCCTATGGGTGTTCCTCACCGTCACGCTTCCCCTGATCCTGCCCGGCATCATCGCGGGCATGATCCTCGCTTTCGCCAAGGCCATGGGCGAATTCGGCGCGACCATCACCTTCGTTTCCAATATTCCCGGCGAAACCCAGACGCTGTCCGCCGCCATCTACACTTTCACGCAGGTTCCGGGCGGCGATGCAGGCGCATTGCGGCTGACCATCGTTTCCGTCGTGATTTCCATGTCGGCCTTGCTCGTCTCGGAGTTTCTGGCCCGCATCATCGGCAAACGGGTGAGCATGGAATGACGCTTTCTGTCTCCACCCGCCACCGCCTCGGCTCCTTCGAACTCAACGCGTCATTCACCTCTGATGGCGGCGTTACAGCGCTTTTCGGACGCTCTGGCTCCGGTAAGACGTCGATGATCCGCATCATCGCAGGTCTGCTGCGGCCAGATAGTGGTCAGGTATCGCTTGATGGCGAAGTGCTGGCCGATAGCGGAAAGCGCCTGTTCCTGCCGGCACACAGGCGACATTTTGGTTATGTTTTTCAGGAAGCGCGGCTGTTTCCTCATCTCAGCGTTGCCCAGAACCTGAACTACGGCAAATGGTTCGCTACGGAAAAATCTGAGCGGGCGAATGAAAACCGCATTATCGACATGCTTGGCATCGGCCATCTTCTCCAGCGTCGTCCGAACAAGCTTTCCGGCGGTGAAAAACAACGGGTCGCCATCGGCCGCGCACTCCTGTCATCGCCCAGACTACTGTTGATGGACGAACCTCTCGCCTCACTGGACGAGGAACGAAAGGCCGAGATCATCCCTTATCTGGAACGGCTGCGCGACGAGACGAAAATCCCGATCGTCTATGTCAGCCACTCCATCCAGGAAGTCGCCCGCCTTGCCGACCGCATAGTTGTTATGAAGGACGGCAAGGTGGAGGCACAGGGAAAAGCGGCCGACGTGCTGTCACGGTCGGATTTCAGCGCACATCTTGAGCGACGAGAAGCGGGCAGCATCCTTTCGGGACACATCGAAAGCTTCGATGAAAGGCACGGGCTTGCTGCCGTAAGGCTCTGCTCGTCGCTCCTGCAGGTTCCAGCAAAAGGAGGAACACCCCGCACCCCGGCACGCGTGCTGATACCGGCGCGTGACGTCATGCTTGCCACGGCAAAGCCCGAAGGCCTGAGCGCCCTTAACATCCTCGAAGGCCATATTGCCGGTATCTCCGCCAGCGAAGATGGCATGGTAACCGTTCAGGTGGATTGCGGCGGCGATATTATCCAGTCGCGTATCACCGATCTGTCGCGCGAACGTCTCCAGCTAGAACCCGGGAAACCGGTACATGCGATCATAAAGTCGGCGGCTCTCGATCCGTATTAGTGATGGCGGCATCAGGATTGCGGTTGGCCTCAAGCCAGTCGATATCCTTGCGCAGGGCCTCATTCATCCGCTTTTCCATGCTGCGATACCGTTCAAGCAATTCGGCACCGAATGCGGTCAGCGCGGCCCCACCCCCCTGCTTGCCGCCCCGCTGGGATTCGATCACCGGCTGCCTGAACATATGGTTCAGCGCATCCACAAGCAGCCATGCACGGCGATAGGACATGTCCATCGCTCGGCCGGCGGCCGAGATCGAGCCGGTCTCGACAATCAGCTCCATCAACTCGATCTTACCGTGGCCGAGACGATCTCCGGGCGGAAAATCGATGCGGAGAACGGGCTTCAGTGGCTGATGTATATTGCTCATCGGCTAGAAACCCCGGCCATGAAGATCGTGATAGGCTTTCTGCGCACCGTGCTGCGGCAGAGCCTTCGCCTCGTAAACACCGCGCGCCACTGCGCGCGCCATAACGATGGTAGCGAGATGGCAGAGTTCCGCGAAATGAGCGCCGCCCTCAAGCGGCTTCTCACCGGTCGCAGCCGAAAACATGGTGTCGCCGTCGCTCGGCAGATGGGCGGGCAGCACGGCGCGCGCCAGCCCGTCATGCGCCATGATGGAAAGGCGGTGCGCCTGCGCTTTGGTAAGGACGGCATCGGTGACCACGGCGCCGATGGTCGTCGCGGTGAGGTTGACGCCCTTGAGACGAAGCGCGGTATGATCCGGTTCGAAACGATCAGGAAAACCGCAGTCGCCGAACTCGCCCTGCTCTTCAAAAGGCGCAGACCAGAAATGGCGGCTGGTGCCAACGGTTGCCGAGCCAAGCGCATTGACGGCGACGATGGCCGCCACCTTGTAACCGCCGGAACTGACAGCGCTTGCCGAACCAAGTCCGCCCTTGAAGATGGCGGTGGTCGCCCCCGTTCCCGCGCCGACTGTTCCAAGCCCGAAGGGCTCCGCACGCGCCGCGCTGAAAGCCGCATAGCCCATCTCGCGATAGGGCGAATGCAGCCCCCACTCCTTGTTGCCACCATTCAGCAGATCCATGAGGATCGCCTGCGGCACAATGGGAACACGGGTGGAACCGACTTGCAGGCCACGGCCGATCTCGCGCAGACCGGCCTGAACACCACCCGCCGCATCCAGCCCGAAGGCCGAACCGCCTGAAAGTACGAAGGCATCCACGGTTTCCACCGTCATCGCCGGGTCCAGCAGGCCGGTATCACGACCACCGGGCGCCCCGCCAAGAACCGAACCGGAGGCGATTACGGGTTTTTCGAAAACGATTGCGGTGACGCCGGAGCCGAGTGCAAGATCGGTGACATTGCCGACCAAAATCCCATTGATATCCGTCAGAAGATTATTGCGTGCCGCCATGCCGTTCCCCTTTTCTCCCGGTATCCCGCCGCCACGGGGCACTGTCAACGCAAAAGGTGAATCAGGAAAATACCGCCGTGCCAATCACCGGTGTCGAGGGAATGGCCATATCTCTCGGCTCCAGCGGCCCCGCCACAAAAGCCTGATGCCCTGCCTCAATGGCGCGGGCGAAAGCTTCCGCCATGCCGACCGGGTCACCCGCCCCCGCGACCGCCGTGTTGAGCAGAACGGCATCGTAACCAAGCTCCATCACCGTCACCGCATGTGACGGCCGGCCGATACCGGCATCGACGATCAGCGGCACATCCGGAAAACGCGCCCGCATGGATTTCAGCGCCATCAGATTAAGCGGCCCCATGGCGCTGCCGATCGGCGCGCACCAGGGCATCAGCACCTTGCAACCCGCATCCAGGAGCTTTTCCGCCACGACAAGATCATCAGTCGTATACGGAAAGACTTCGAAACCATCGTCGCAGAGAATTTTCGCCGCTTCGACGAGCGCAAAGACATCAGGCTGCAAGGTGTCGTGATGGCCGATGACCTCCAGCTTGATCCAGTTGGTGTGAAAAACCTCACGCGCCATCTTCGCCGTTAGCACCGCTTCCTTCACGGTATGGCAGCCAGCCGTATTGGGCAGAATGTAACGATCCAGCTCGCGGATCAGCTCAAAAAACTGGCCACCCTTCTTGCCGCCTGCCGTTTCCCGACGCAGCGAAATCGTCAGAATATCCGTGTTGCTGGCCCGCACTGCATCGGCAAGTACGGCGGGAGACGGATAACGCGCCGTGCCGAGCAGGAGGCGCGACGAGACCTCACGGCCATAAAGCGTCAGCATGGCCTCAACCTCCCTGCATCGGCGAAAGGATTTCGACACGGTCGAACGCCTTCAATCGATAATCGGCGCGCTCTTCCGAATGCACCAGATCGCCATTGACCGCCGTCGCCAGCCACTCGCCTTCATAATCGAGGCTGGTGAGTAACCCGGCCAGCGTCTCGGTGGCGAGATCAAGCTCGTCGCCATTCACTAGAAGTTTCATGATCCTGTTCCTTTCCAGAGATATCTTGGCAGACGATTTCAGCCGCCTGCCGCGCCATCGCCGGCGACAGCAGGAAGCCATGCCGGTGGGCGCCGTTGATGAAGACGGTCCGGCCGTCCTGCGTAACTTTCGGCAGATTGTCGGGATAGGCGGGGCGCACGCCCGTTCCGGTCTCGATGATTTCCGCTTCGCCGAAGGCCGGATGTACGGCATAGGCGGCGTTCAGAAACTCCATCATCGAGCGCGCTGAAATGGCTCCGGCATCCTCTGTCTCGATCATGGTCGCCCCCACCATGAAGCGACCCGGCTCACGCGGCACGATGTAAAGCGGAATGCGCGGATGTAAGAGCCGAACGGCGCGCGACAGGGAAACCTCTGACGTGGCTAGATAGAGCATTTCTCCCCGCACGCCGCGAAGATTGGCAATCTCGCCCACCGCCGCAGCGCCGGTGCAATCCACCACCCGATCGAACGGCTGCTCATCCACCGGAATAACCATATGAAACCGCACGCCCAAGCCGCAAAGCCGCGTATGCAGCGATTTGAGTGCAAGGCGCGGATCGAGATGCCCCTCGCCCGGGAAATAAAGCCCGGAGCGGAAACGCCCGGCAAGGTCAGACTCCAGAGCGGCGATTTCACCCTCATCCACCCATCGGTACCTTGCGGTTCTGGATGCGAAACGCGAAAGCTCGGCTTTGTCGCGGGCGGGCGCGACGACCAGCGTGCCGTGTCTGATGACAAGGCCGGGGGTCGCCTCATCCCACCAGTCGAGAGCCGCCTGGCCGAGTGTCAGTACCGCCTCGTCCGCACTTTCACGCTCGCACCAGGGCGCCAGCATTCCGCCCGCATAAAAGGATGCGCCGCGCGAGGCTTCAGCATTGCGCTCCGAAACCTCCACGGTTGCGCCGCGCCGCGCCAGTTCGAAGGCCGCCGTCAGACCGGCGACCCCCGTTCCCTTAACAAGAACACGCATGCTACTGGCCGTCTGCCGGGGTCGCGAGCGGCATGTAAAGCTCGCCACCTTCCTTGAAGCGCGCGGCCATGGCCTCCAGCCCTTCCTTCTGCGCCTCGGCGCGGATGTCGTGGGAAATCCGCATCGAGCAGAATTTCGGCCCGCACATCGAGCAGAAATGCGCGACCTTGTGCGCCTCCTTCGGCAGGGTCTCGTCATGGAAGGAGCGCGCCGTGTCCGGATCCAGCGACAGGTTGAACTGGTCTTCCCAACGGAACTCGAACCTTGCACGCGACAGCGCATCGTCCCGCACCTGTGCCGCCGGATGCCCCTTGGCGAGATCGGCCGCGTGAGCCGCGATCTTGTAGGTGATGACACCGACCTTCACGTCGTTACGATCAGGCAGACCCAGATGTTCCTTCGGCGTGACATAGCAGAGCATCGCCGTGCCAAACCAGCCGATCATCGCTGCCCCGATGCCGGAAGTGATGTGGTCGTAACCGGGGGCGATATCGGTCGTTAGCGGCCCAAGCGTATAAAAGGGCGCCTCACCGCAGGTCTTCAACTGCTTGTCCATGTTCTCCTTGATCTTGTGCATCGGCACATGGCCGGGGCCCTCAATCATGACCTGGCAATCCTTCGCCCATGCGATCTGTGTCAACTCACCGAGCGTCTCCAGCTCGGCAAATTGCGCGGCGTCGTTGGCGTCGGCAATCGAACCGGGCCGCAACCCGTCACCCAGCGAGAAGGAAACATCATAGGCACGGCAGATGTCGCAGATCTCGTCGAAATGCTCGTAGAGGAAGCTTTCCTTGTGATGATGCAGACACCACTTGGCCATAATCGACCCGCCGCGTGAGACGATACCGGTGACACGGTTGACGGTAAGCGGAATGTAATGCAGCCGAACACCGGCATGGATGGTGAAATAATCCACGCCTTGCTCCGCCTGTTCGATCAACGTATCGCGGAACACTTCCCAGTTCAGGTCCTCGGCAATGCCGTTGACCTTCTCCAGCGCCTGATAAAGCGGCACCGTGCCGATCGGTACCGGCGAATTGCGGATGATCCATTCGCGGATATTGTGGATGTTGCGCCCTGTCGAAAGGTCCATGACGGTATCGGCACCCCAGCGGATCGCCCAGACCATCTTCTCCACCTCTTCGGCCATGGAGGAGGTGACGGCGGAATTGCCGATATTGGCGTTGATCTTGACCAGAAAATTACGGCCGATGATCATCGGCTCAAGCTCGGGGTGATTGATGTTGGCCGGGATGATGGCGCGACCCGATGCGACTTCCTGACGGACGAACTCCGGCGTCACATAATCGGGTATCTGCGCACCGAAACTCTCGCCATCACGAGCCAGCTTCTCCTTCGCCGCTTCGCGCCCCAGATTTTCGCGGATGGCGATGAACTCCATTTCCGGCGTGATGATGCCTGCCCGCGCATAGGCAAGCTGCGTTACGGCTTTTCCTTCCGTGGCCCTCAGCGGCTGGTGGCGCACGGCAAATTCAGGCGTCAGCCGCTCGCCAGTGGCAAAGCCGTTATCCTCCGGTTTGACGTGCCGACCGTCGTAAGCCGCGACATCGCCGCGCGCTAAAACCCAGTCGTGACGCAGGCGCGGCAGACCCTTTTCGATCAGAACGTTATGCAATGGATCGGTATAGGGGCCTGAGGAATCATAGACCGTGACCGGCGGTTCTCCCGCCGTCGGGTGGACGGCGATTTCGCGCATCGGCACGCGAATATGCGGATGCAAAATTCCGGTTTTGTGGATTTTCGTGGAGGCGGGATGCGGCCCGGTTGTGACGACAAGCGGGATATTCTTGGCAACGATATTCATCATGAGGCTCCAAAGTTTGACAGTGGAGACCCAGTTCGAGCCGGAATGATGGAAAATACCGACGCGTCGGCAGCGCAAGTTACACGCAATCCGACCTTCGGTCTTTGCACCGTCCCTACGCCAGTATGAACTGGATCAGGTTCAACGGGTCACTGCGCATAAAAGCAGAATCTCAGCCCCTTGACGGGACACCCCTGGTGAATGGACACAAGAGAAAACACCGCCCGACATTTGTCAAGGGTGCTGCTGATGGCTGGCAAAGGTGGACGAACAACAAAAGCGCCGTTAGTGGTAATTAACCTAACGGTTTAGGCGAATATTATCGTTTTCAAATTAACGATAAGCACAAACCATCCTGATGTTAAATTCATGGGAGATAAGTCGGAATGAATGCGACTATTCGTGAAATACTGGCAAAATTCGGCCAGCTTCCTACCCCCGTCGATACGATTGAAAACGAAGCAGATCTTTATGCGGCAGGTCTTTCTTCCTTTGCATCGGTGCAATTGATGCTGGGTATCGAGGAAGCTTTCGATATCGAATTCCCCGACAACCTCTTGAACCGCAAGTCCTTTGCCAGCATCAAGGCCATTGAAGACACCGTTAAGCTCATTCTGGATGGTAAAGAGGCAGCCTGATGAATGTGACCGTTGCGCCGCAGGATGAAACGCTGTCCGCGCGCGCAAGCCGCGTCGCAGCAATTGCCGCCAAACACGCGGACGAGGTGGACGTCACCGGTCGCTTCCCGGAGGAAGCCGTCAAGGCGCTGAGACAAGAGCGCCTTCTCGGCATTCAGGTCCCGTCCTCTCTTGGTGGCGAAGGCGCATCCATACAGCAAATCGCCGATATCTGCGCCCGGCTTGGCCAGGCCTGTTCGGCAACCGCGATGATTTTCGCCATGCACCACATCAAGGCATCGAGCCTTGTGGAACACGGCGAGACAAGCCCATGGCATGCGGGCTTCATGAGCCGCATTGCAAGCGAACAGCTTCTGCTCGCCTCGGCCACGACGGAAGGCGGAATCGGCGGCAATCTGCGCAATTCCATCTGCGCTATCGAGGTCGAAGGAGACATTTGCCGGCTGGAGAAGGACGCCACCGTCATTTCCTACGGCAGCAATGCGGATGCCATCCTCATCACCTCGCGCGCCCACAAGGATGCCGCCCCGGCCGATCAGGTGATGACCGTCTTCCTGAAAGATCAGTACAGGCTCGAGAAGACCCATGTCTGGGACACACTCGGCATGCGTGGCACCTGTTCGGACGGTTTCCTGTTCCGCGGCGAGGCACCGGCGATGCAGATATTCCCAAAACCCTTTGCGGAAATCGCCGCGCAATCCATGCTTGCAAGCTCGCATCTTCTGTGGAGTGCCGTGTGGTATGGCATCGCGTCGGATGCGGTGCTGCGCGCGCAATCCTTCGTCAGGACGGCTGCACGCAAGTCGCCCGGTGTCACACCGCCAGGCGCTATCCACATTGCCGAAATTTCCACCAAATTGCAGGTGGTCAAATCCAACGTCATTGCGGGCGTAAAGGCTTACGAAGACACCAAGAGCGACCCGGACAAGCTGATGTCCATGGCGTTCGCGGTTGCCATGAACAATGTGAAGATTTGTTCTTCGGAAACCATTCTGGAGATCATCGACCAAGCGATGCTGGTCTGCGGCATCATGGGCTACAAGAACGGCACGCCCTACAGCCTTGGTCGACACCTTCGCGACGCGCATTCCGCGCGCCTGATGATTTCCAACGACCGTATTCTCGGCAATTCCGCCAATCTCCTGCTGGTTCACAAGCAGGACACCAGCCTCTTGGGATAAGACCATGGATATGCAAACATCGTTTCTCGATCGACTGTTCGAAGAAGGCCTGCTGATTGAAACGGGTGTCGATGGTCTTTACGGACGCAGCGGCCAGTTCGAGGATGTCATTGCCGCATTCGAACGCCTGATCGACCGCACCGGCGGCCCGGACAGTGCAGAGGCGATCCGCTTTCCGCCCGGCATCAACCGCGCCTATTTCGAAAAGAGCGGTTACATGAAAAGCTTCCCGCAGCTTGCGGGCACGGTGCATTCCTTCTGCGGTTGCGAACTTGACCATGTCAGCCTTCTCAAATCCATGGATGAGGGCGGCGACTGGACAAAGGACCAGAAAGCAACCGATATCGTGCTGACGCCGGCCGCTTGCTACCCTCTTTATCCGACCATCGCCAAGCGCGGCGCATTGCCTTCCGGCGGCGGTCTCTACGACATCCAGTCCTATTGTTTCCGCCATGAACCCTCGAAGGACCCGGCACGTCAGCAGCTTTTCCGCATGCGGGAATATGTGCGCATGGGCACGGAGAGTGATGTGACCGAATTCCGCCAGACATGGATGGATCGCGGCGTGGCGATGATGGAAGCCGTGGGCCTTGAAGTGACCATCGACGTGGCCAACGATCCCTTCTTCGGCCGCGCCGGCAAAATGCTCGCCAACAACCAGCGCGACCAGAACCTGAAATTCGAACTGTTGATTCCCGTCACATCCGCCACCAACCCGACGGCCTGCATGAGCTTCAATTACCATCAGGACGCCTTTGGCCAGAAATGGGGATTGAACCTCGACAATGGTGATGTGGCTCACACTGCCTGCGTCGGTTTCGGCCTTGAGCGCATTGCGCTGGCACTTTTTGCGCATCACGGACTGGATGTAAAAACATGGCCCGAAAAGGCCTTGAAAACACTCTGGGGCTAACCATTCATGCGGCAGATTTTCCCCGGTCTCGATCCCAAAAATTATGTGCAGCACGCGCTTCATTCTTCGGAAAGAATGTGGCCGGAGACCAATTGCTACATCGATTTGTGGATCGAGGTGCTGGCCTCGAAAGGGTTGCCGCCTGAGGCCATGTTCGGCTTCACACTGACGCAGGATTTCGAAGGCGACCAGTTCACCTTCTTCAAAGTGCCGCTGGAAGATCTGGAAGCACTTTATGGCGTTCGCGCCACCGAACTTGCGATCTTCGACCGGGTGGAAAACCATATCGAAGCGCAACTGGAGCGCGGTCGCATCTGCCTGATCGAGATGGACAGCTTCTATATGCCCGATACCCACGGGGTGGGCTACCGGAAGGAACATGGCAAGACCACCATCGCCATCAACCGGCTGGACCTTGCAAACCGGGAACTCGATTATTTTCATAATGCAGGCTTTTTCCACCTGTCGGGCGAAGATTTCGACGGCCTGTTCCAGCATCATCTGACAGAGAGCGAGCCGCCCTTCCTGCCCTATACGGAATTTGCGAAATTTGCAGACAGCAACCCTTCGCCGGCACATATCCGCAAAACGGCCGAACGGCTGCTGAAGTTTCATTTTTCACGGCGACCATCCGACAATCCGGTCAGGTCTTTTGCAGCCGTGTTTCCGGCTCAGGTCGAGAAGGTGGCAGACCGGCCGTTCGGCTTTTTCCACAAATATGCCTTCAATACGCTGCGCCAGCTCGGCGCCAATTTCGAACTGGCGGCGAGCCACCTCGAATGGCTGGACAAGAGCGAATTTGCTGAAGCGAGAGACCACGCGCTGCGCATATCCGAGGTCGCCAAGACCGTGCAGTTCCAGCTAGCTCGCGCCGTCACGCGCCGTAAATTCGACGCGCTCGCCTCGGTGCTCGATCCGGCTGCGGAAGCATGGGATGGTGTGATGGAAGCCCTTGCGGCAAAATTGTCGAACACCAGCGAGGCCGCGTGAGGACTTATCTTCCGCGCGAAAGCGAAAAATTACTAAGCGAAGGCTGGACGCTGACAATGACGTCCGCCAACGCCTGCGAAACGCCCTCGGAAATTCCCGCAACCCTTGAAAGCTTCCACGTATCCGTTCCCGGAACAGTGGCGCAAGCTCTGGAACTGGCCGGAAAATTTGACCGTTTCAATCCGACACCATTGAACGACAAGGATGCCTGGTACCGTCTGACGATGATTTCCGATGTGCGGGAGCGGGCGATCCTGCGCTTCGACGGCCTGTCGACGATTGCAGAAATCTTCCTCAACGGCGAACTGATCGCCGCCAGTCAGAGCATGTTCGAAAGGCTGGAAGTGCCGGTTGAACTGACAGGCGCGGACGAACTATCGATCTGCTTCCGGGCACTTTCGCCAAGGCTCGAAAAAACCGGTCCCCGCGCCCGCTGGCGTCCGCAGATGATGAACACCCAAGGTCTGCGGCTGATCCGCACCACGGCGCTCGGATATATGCCAGGTTGGTGCCCGGAAATCCATGCCGCCGGCCCATGGCGACCCATCAGCCTTATAAGACAGGCAGACGTGCTTTGCACAGTCCGGTCTTCGCTCGACGAAACCGGGACGGGAACGGTCAACATCGCCCTGGAGGTGAACCACAACATTCCATCCGCACGGCTCACCTGCGCTGGTTACAGCACCGATCTTTCCAGAGGTGAAAACGGCGAATTCTTGGGCGAACTCCGGATACCCGATGTCGAGACTTGGTGGCCGCATACCCACGGCAGACCGGCGCTTCATGAAGTCGTTCTGGAACTGGATGGTAAGCAACACAGGCTCGGGCGCACCGGCTTCAGGCGCGTTGAGGTGGATTACGGCGAAGACGGCAACGGTTTCGGCATCCGGATAAACGGGCACCCCGTTTTCTGCCGGGGCGCAGTCTGGACGACCGCCGACATCGTGCGGCTGCCGGGAACAAGACCGGACTATGAGCCTTGGCTTCGAAAAGCTGCCGAGGCCGGTATGAACATGATCCGCGTCGGCGGCACGATGGCCTATGAAACGCCGGAGTTCTTCGCGCTCTGCGATGAACTCGGCATCATGGTTTGGCAGGACGCCATGCTTGCCAATTTTGATTATCCAGCAAAGGATGAGGCGCTCAGCCAGCACGTCGTTACGGAAATCTCGCAGTTCCTCGAGGCGACCGCCCTTTCCCCTTCGCTGACCGTTTTTTGCGGCGGTAGCGAAATGTACCAGCAGGGCGCGATGCTCGGTCTGCCGGAACAGATATGGAAGGGAACCCTCACCGAGACAATTTTGCCCGAAGTCCTGACCGAAAAACGGCCGGATGCGGCCTATGTGGCGAATTCCCCTTCAGGCGGCGCCTTGCCCTTCTTTCCCAATGCCGGAGTTGGTCATTATTACGGTGTGGGCGCCTATTGCCGTCCGCTGGAAGATGCCCGCCGGGCCAATCTCCGCTTTGCTGCAGAGTGCCTGGCCTTCGCCAATATTCCCGAACAGGAAACGCTGGACAGACATCTTCCCGCTCTGGCGGTGCATGATCCGCGCTGGAAGGCGCGCACGCCACGCGATCGCGGCGCTTCCTGGGATTTCGAGGATATTCGCGACCATTATCTGAAACTGCTTTACGACGTTGAGCCGGACGTGCTGCGTCGGGAGGATGGCGGCCTCTATCTCGACATGTCTCGTGCCGTCACTGCCGAGGTCATGGAAGCAACCTTCGCCGAATGGCGTCGCGACGCGTCCCCTTGCCGGGGCGCCCTGGTCTGGACCTTGCAGGATCTCGTTCCCGGCGCTGGCTGGGGTATCATCGATGCCACCGGCAGACCCAAATCCGTCTGGCATGCGCTGAAAAGAGCGTTTCGTCCCATCCAGGTCAGCCTTTCCGATGAAGGCACCAACGGGCTGGACATTCATGTCATCAACGAAACCGGCGACAACCTTGACGCCATGCTGGAACTGACCTGCCTGCGCGATGGCACGCAACCTGTCGTCCATGCCAAACGGCCGCTCACGCTCTCGCCGCGACAGAGCCAGACCATCGCCGCAACCGATTTGTTCGGCGCCTTTTTCGATACGACCTATGCCTATCGCTTCGGCCCGCCCTCCCATGATGTGACGGTAGCCCGGCTCCGCGATGTCGCGACCGGATCTGTCATCGCCGACGCATTCCATTTTCCTCTCGGTCGGAAAAAAGCACTGCACGCCGCCAACCTTCAGGTGGGGGTGAGCGAGGCGAACGGCATCTGGTCGCTCGAGATCGGCACGGACCGGCTGGCGCAATCCGTCCATATCACGGCGCAAGATTACCGCGCCTCGGAAAGCTGGTTCCATCTCGCACCCGGTGAAACCAGAAAAATCGACCTTATCCCGGAGACAGCAACATCCGAAACGCCCCCTTCCGGCGATGTCGTCTCGCTAGGCTCCAGCCGGCGATTTTCCTTTTAGAGCCATCAGCTTCACCGCATCGATGTAGGCTTTTCTGGCCTCAGGCGTTGAAAGATTATGGTCGGCGTCAGGAATAATCGTCAGCGACACATTCCGATAGGCCGACAGGCCCCTGCCATCGGCGTTGAAATAATACCGGAAATGCTCAAGCCCGTCGTCATTGTCACTGTAAAGCAGGCTGATGGACACATCCCTTGTCTTGAGCTTGTCGAAAGCACCGTAGACGGCACGCCCTTCCTCGCTCCCCCGGCGGGAAAGCCTTGCCGTTTTTATCGAAAGCTTCTTGAGCGTCGCCTTGGCGATATTGCGACCAGCGCTCACCACATCGACATCGCCGCTGACGAGACGCTTGAACGTAGCGCCCTGGCGAAAACGCTGGCTGTATTCCCCAAAGGACCGTGGCGGTTTGTGCAGCGCTTCATCGACCGAGCGGCCTTTCCGCCAGTGGAACACAACCGGATTAACCGCAACCACCCCGCTGATCCGGTCATCGGCAAGCGCGCCATTGAAGGCGAGGTAGGCGCCACTGCAGCGCCCAGCAGCAACGACGGGTCCTTTGCCACGCCGACTGAGAAAATCGAGCGCAGCGGCCACGTCGTCATTCTGCGCCGCATCGTAAAGAACCTGATCGGGCGCGTTTTTGACCGGGGGGCTGTCGGCAATATTGGCCGCGTCGAACCGCAGCGAAGCGATACCCTCCCGTGCGAGCAAACGGGCCGTTTGCACGGAAAGCCTGCCCCAACCCGCATGCCGGTCGTAGGCCGCGCCGAGCAGAAGGACCGAGGAGACCGCCACCCGATCGTCAGGCTCGCAAAAAACACCGAAAAGCCGGCCGGCTTCGCCAAATTGCACCGGCTGTTCCAGAAAACCGCGACCGCGCTGCGGAGCGTTGACGATGAAATCCTCCTGCGGACCTGCCGCATCCGTGGTCTGGGTCTTGGACAGGACCCAATCCCGAAGCCGCTTCACCACATCGCCGGGTATTTTCGAGAGTGTAGGACTGGATACGAGATCGTCATATCCCTCAAATTCCGCCTCCCCCACCTCGGCACCAATCGCGGCGAGTTGTTTGGCAAAATCGCTGTCGCTCGCCCGGCCCGGTCTCGACAGCACCAGAATGCTCCGCGCAGGAGCAGTATCCAGCTTTGCAAGATTGACCTTCTTGATAGCATCAGCAACACCCACCGGCATGGCCATGCCTGCAATTGCCCCCGCCTCCGCCATGCGCTGCCCGGGACGAAGACCAAGGCCATCGTCAATCATGGACGACCACATCGCCAGTTCGCGAAGATAGCTCCGACCGGAGACGACGGGCGCCAGAAGCGCCATGGAATCGACGGCCGCCGCATCGGCGAGCGCCTGTATGGCGATCAGACAGCCGAGACCCTGAGCGATGACGACCACCCTGGAACAGCCGGAAAGACGTTTTAGATAATCGAGCGCCGCTCGCGTGTCCGAAAGCCAATCCGCCGCACGGCCGACATCCTCCGGATCGAGCGCATCCCCAGCGCCATGATAGTCGAACCGCAGGCTGGCGACGCCGGCCGCCGCCAGCCGTTCAGCCACAACCCGCTGAAACTTGCGAGTGCATAGTTCCTCCATGCCCCAGGGGCTGACGAAAAGAACCGCATGGTCCTGTTTGACCTCTTTGCGCGCCGGGTGAAAAATACCCGTGCATCCTTGAAAAGAAACCGGATGCGCGATCGACCCATCGGATGCAATGCCCGAGAGCGACAACATGTCAGGGGACGATTCACCGCTTGCACGCTCTGAAATATCTATCGCCATCGACCTTGCAATCACTACGCCTTTGTCGGCTCAACCATTTGCGGGATAACTATACCGGAGCGTCCTAACGTCCTGTTCTACAGTAAAACCAATAACATTAGGGAAGTCTAAAAATGTAGTCGTCTCAATATCGAATGTGGAATGCACGTTACAAAAACAAATATCGGGGATCGTGGGCCAGCCTCGGCACGGGCGCTATTTTGCTCGAAACCGCTTGAATATACTGATAAATAGCGAGTCACATACCTATTTGCAGGAGGGGATCCCGCCACCCGGCAGCCTGACCGTCTTGACACCGCGCAAACCAACACGCCGGGCCCTGCCCGACAGGTCATAGAAGTTTTATATGGAACAAAGCCTTACGCGTTATATCTGGTCGCATACGAAGCGGCAGCAGCTTTTCATTCTGCTGATCGTCGCCCTGTCCATGATCCCCTATTTCCTCGCCTTCGATCTGCCCAAACAGATCGTCAACGGGCCTATTCAGGGAGACGGCTTCGAAGGGGCAAACGCGACACAGCTTTTCATGCATCTCACGGTCGATATTCCCTATTGGGGCACCGTGACGCTCTTCCCCGGGCTCGAACTCAACCGCATGTCGATGCTGATGGCGCTCAGCCTCACCTTCCTTGCGCTTGTCGTCATCAACGGGCTTTTCAAATATTATATCAACACCTTCAAGGGCCGCCTCGGCGAGCGGCTTCTCAGGCGTATCCGTTTCGAACTTATCGATCGGATCCTGCGGTTCCCGCCCACGCATTTCAAGCGGGTCAAGGGTGCTGAAATCTCCAGCATGGTGAAGGACGAGGTCGAGCCGCTGGGCGGATTTACCGGCGACGCCTTTGTGCAGCCGGCGCTTCTGGGCGGTCAGGCGCTCTCGGCACTCTTCTTCATTCTCGTGCAGAATTTCTGGCTGGGTCTGATTGCGGCTTTCATGGCCGCCATCCAGGTCGGCATCATCCCCAAAATGCGCCGTCGCCTCATCGAACTCGGTCGCCAGCGGCAGCTAAGCGCACGCCAGCTTGCCGGGCGCATCGGCGAAATGGTCGACGGCATCGGCACCATCCACGCCTATGACACCTCAAATTTCGAGCGTGCCGATGCCTCGCACCGGCTCGGCGATATCTTCAGAATCCGCTACGATCTCTACCAGTGGAAGTTTCTGGTCAAATTCATCAATAACTTCCTCGCGCAGCTCACCCCTTTCTTCTTTTATGCACTGGGCGGTTATCTCACGCTCAAGGGCAGCCTCGATGTCGGGCAGCTGGTTGCCGTCATCAACGCTTATAAGGAACTGCCAGGACCGCTGAAGGAGCTGATCGACTGGGATCAGGCGCGTCAAGATGTTCAGGTAAAATACGAGCAGGTCTTCGAGCAGTTCGATGCGTCGAACATGATCGATGACAAGGTGCAAAAACTGTCACCGGGAGCAGTCGCGGCAATTGCCGCACCGATCGTCGTCAGCAATCTCACGCTGGAAGACGATAGCGGCAGCCGGCTTCTGGAACAGGCATCGTTGAAGATCGAGGCAGGCGAGGTGATCGCCATCGTCGGTGGATCGGGAGCAGAGGCGCTCGCGGATGCTATCGGCCGCACGCTCTGGCCGACTTCCGGCAAGGTGAGCATCAACGACGTCGACATATTGGAATTGCCTGAATCGCTGACGGGCCGGCGCATCTCCTATGTGTCCTCGGACAGCTATTTTTTCCACGCCAGCCTGAAGGACAATCTGCTTTACGGTCTCAAGCATGCACCGCTTGTCGAAAAGCAATACGAAGGTGCAGCGCTGGAACACCGCAAATGGGAGATCCGCGAAGCCAAGCTTGCGGGCAATCCGACGATCGACATCAACAGCGAATGGATCGACTACGCTTCAAGCCCGGCCGGTGATGGCAAACCGGAAAACCTCATTCAGGCCGTTCTGGCTGTGCTCGACAGCGTGGAACTTTCACAGGATATTCTGGAATTCGCGTTGCGCTCGACGATCGACCCCTTGACCGACCTGCATCTTGCGGCCCGCATTGTGGAACTGCGACATGTCCTGCGCGCCGAACTGGAAAAGGAGAACCTGAGCGGCCTCATCGCTCCGTTTGAGCTGGAGAGCTACAACAGCGAGGCCACCGTGGGCGAGAACCTGTTGTTCGGTACCATGCGCGACTCATCACAGTCGATCAGGACCGTCATAGAAAGCGAATATTTCCGTTCGCTGATGCGCGAAACCGGCCTCGTCAAAACCCTGTTCGAAATGGGGTATACGATTGCCGAAAACATCGTGGAAATCTTCGCCGACCTGCCGGGTGACCACCCCTTCTTCCAGCAGCTCACATTCATGACGCCCGACGATGTTCCGGTCTATCAGCAAATGCTGCAACGTCTTCAGAGCAGGAGTTTCGACGAGGCCAATGAAAGCGAAAGACGCGCGATGCTGCGGCTGAGCTTCTTCTACATTGAGCCCCGGCAGCGTTTCGGCCTGCTGTCACCGGAAATCATGAACCGGATCGTTGAAGTCCGGCACATGTTCCATGAAAACCTGCCGGACAGCCTGAAGAACGTGATCGAAATCTACGATCCGACGAAATACATGAGTGCCACCAGCCTTCTGGACAATATTCTCTTCGGCAAGGTCAGCCATCGTTATACCGACGCATCACGGCGCATCACCCACATCGTGGCCGAGGTCATGCGCAAGCAGGGCGTCTATGAGCGTGTGCTTGCGGTGGGTCTGGATTTCAACCTCGGCGCCGGCGGCAAGCGGCTCGGGCCACTCCAGCGGCAGAAGCTCAATCTCGCAAGGGCGCTGATCCGCAAGTCCGACTATTACGTCTTCAATCGCCCCCTTCCCGGCCTCGATCCGCGGCAACAGGAGGAAATTGTCGAACGGGTCATCACATTCCTGAAACAGAACAATAATAACCCGGCGATCGTGTGGGTTCTGTCGAATGCGACGCTCTCGCGCATGTTCGACCGGGTCATCGTCGTCCATCAGGGCCTTATCAGCGCTGATGGAAGTTACGAGACTCTTGCGCAGGAAAACGGTACATTCAAGGATATGGTCGCAACATAAATCCAAGAAAGTGACCGAGGTGGAACAAGAACAGGGTAAGGCAATGCTTTTCAAAGACGAAATTCAAATGCTGAAACGCGTCCCGTTTTTTTCGGAAATGGAACCGTCGAAGCTCAAACTTCTCGCATTCGCATCCGACCGCGTGTCCTATCACACCGGCGACATGTTGTTCCGGCAGGGAGATGTCGGCGATGCGGCCTACGTCCTTTTGACCGGCAAAGTGGATGTTCTGGTCGATTCTCCGTCGGGCACGTTAAAAGTGGCCGAAATGACCGGTAATGCGATCGTCGGTGAAATCGCCATTCTCTGCGACAGCGTCAGAACCGCAACCGTGCGCGCCTCCACCAACGTGGAAGCCCTGCGTATCGGCAAGGAACAGTTCTTCAAGCTCATGTCCGATTTCCCTGACATTACCATCAAGGTCATGCGCGTTCTTGCCGAACGTCTAACCCAGACGACGACGGAGCTTAGCAAAGCGCGTGCAAACGCGAGAACATGAGCCGCAATTTCTTGCTACCGTGGATGGCGATGTTGGAAAAATAAATGTCGCACCATTGCAATATAAATGAAATGCTGACTGAATAAGGGTAAGGGCGTCCGCCAAAAGAGAGCGGATATAATAATCTGTAGAGACAACGGGCTTCATGGGAGGAAGCGTGCAAGATTCCGTTGTAATCGGGGTGTGTCATGGCGTTCGATTCCGACATAGTAAGTCGGGAAGGTAATAAAGATTTTCGGGTAAAGATCTGGGGTGCGCGGGGAACGCTTCCTGTTTCAGGTGAAAACTTCCGAAAATATGGCGGGAATACCATCTGCATCGAGGTACGATGCGGAGATCATGTTCTTTTGTTCGACGCGGGTTCGGGGTTACACCCTGCTGGTCTGGCGTTGCGGGCGGAAGGTATTACCGACGTCAACCTGTTCTTCTCTCACTGCCATTACGACCACATCGTCGGCTTTCCCTATTTCAAGCCGTTCTACAATAGCTCCAACGATGTCGCCATCTGGTCGGGTCATCTTGCTGGCACCATGACAACGCGGGAAATGCTCAAGGACTTCATGAGCCCGCCATGGTTCCCCGTACCGCTGGAAGTCTGCTGCGCAAAAATGGCAACCCGTGACTTTATGCCGGGCGACGTCCTGGATGTTCATCCGGGCCTCTCGATCCGAACTGGAATGCTCAATCATCCGGGCAACGCCATCGGGTATCGCCTGGACTGGGCGGGAAAGTCATTCGCCATCATCACCGATACGGAACATGAACCGGGCAATATCGACAAGAACGTGCTTGATCTGATCAAGGACGTCGATCTCTTCCTCTACGACGCCATGTTTACCGATGAGGAGATGGGCCTTTATCGCGGTTATGGCCATTCGTCCTGGCAGGAGGCGATCCGCCTTGCCAAACTGGCAGGCGCAAAAAATGTCGGCTTCATCCACCACGCCCCAAGCCGCAGCGACGATGAGCTGGATGACATCGAAAAACAGGCAAAAGCCCAGTTCAGCGGTGCATTCGCGACAATGGACGGCCAGATCATCGACCTCTGATCGCGGTCACCAATCTCGTGTTACTGGCGTGCGTTTGACGCTTTTCTGAAGCCTGATTTGTATCATGCGGCGAACAGACGTTCGAACACGCACAATTGACCATCGCCGGCCCATTGCTCCACGATATTGCCACGAGATACCCTGCATTAAAGACACCAGAGCACACTTAATGATGATTCTGCGCCAAATGACCGCATGATGGGATTTGCATGATCCGTTTCTTTTCGGAGACCAATTTGAGACGCGCCCGGATCTTGTCCGGCCTCATCATTTTTGCCTTTGTATTTTCCCATCTTTTCAACCATTCGCTCGCTCTCATCTCCATCGATACCGCCGAGCGGGCGCGAAAATGGTTCAGCCTGATCTGGCTCAATCCCGTCAGCAGCCTGCTGTTTTATGGGTCGGTTGTGGTGCACGTCTGTCTTGTCCTGCGCTCGCTTTATCAGCGCCGGACATTGCGCATGCCGCTTCGCGAAGCGCTGCAAGCCATACTTGGCCTGTCGATCCCGTTTTTGATCATCAGCCACGCCGTCAATATTCGCGTGTCGCACATGATCTACAACATCGACGTGGGATATTACTCGGTCGTTCGCCGGCTCTGGATCAACAACCCGATGGCCGGCGCGTGGCAAAGCCTCGCATTGATCGTGATCTGGACCCACGGGTGTATCGGCCTGTTTTTCTGGTTGCGTTACCGGGACTGGTATCCCAAAATTGCCGGGATATTCATGACTGTGGCGGTGATGCTGCCTTTGTTGGCGCTTCTGGGCTTCAGCGATGCCGGCCGCTGGCTGGAGGAGGTGGACAGAAAATACTCGCTTCCTCCCGGGCTTGCAGATACCACCGTTCAAAGAGACGACATACCGTTACAACGGGAGATGGAGACGCGTATCCGTTTCGTTACCGACGCAACGGAAGCGATTTTTGTCGGCGCGGTCATGCTGGTGTTCGTCTTGCGCGGCGTGCGCAGCTGGCGACAGAGATCGACGGCTATCGAGATCCGTTATGAGCATGGCGCGCAAGCGCGCGTCCCTGCCGGGCTCAGCATTCTGGAGGCCAGCAGACTCGCGGGCGTACCGCATTATTCCGTATGCGGCGGCAAAGGACGCTGTTCGACCTGCCGGGTCAGGATTGTCGAAAGCAAAGGTCCGCTTCCGCCTCCCGGAGATATCGAACAAACCACTTTGAGGCGCATCCATGCCGATTCAGATGTGCGGCTCGGCTGCCAGTTGCGGCCCACCCAGGATATTGGAATAGCGCTTCTGGTATCACCGCCCCAACAGAGCGACCTGCCAGCGGATGCGCAACCGGCACGGCCGGGCAAGGAAGAGGAGATCGCCATCCTCTTTTGTGATATCCGCAATTTCACCGCGCTTTCCGAGGCGAAACTGCCATATGACGTCGTGTTTCTTCTAAACCGCTACTTCACCATCGTCGGGCAGGCCGTAGAACAGGCCGGAGGACATCTCGACAAATTCATCGGTGATGGCGCCATGGCTCTTTTCGGACTTGGTGACGATGCAGAAAATGCCTGCCGCAACGCCATGAAGGCCGCCGCTATCATATTGCGGGAGCTTTCAATCCTGAATGAGGGACTGGAAAAACAATTTGCCGTCCGGCTGGAAGTGGTGGTAGGCATCCACGCTGGCCCGACGATAGTCGGCGTCATGGGCTATGGCGCAGCGAAAACCCTGACCGCCATCGGCGACACCGTGAATGTGGCGAGCAGGCTGGAATCCAAGGCCAAGGAATTCGGCGCCGCCATTGTCGTTTCCGAACCCGCCATCATTCAGGCGGGACAGGAGATTGCCGATCTGCGAAGCGAAAAAATCGCCATTCGCGGGAGAAACTCGCAAATGAAAGTTTTCCTGCTCTCGAAAGAAGAGAGCGAGCGTTACCTATAAGGCAACCCCGGCGCTCTCTCTGACGGGCCATCCGGCCTCAAATCTTGCGATAGAGAAAATAACGGTCGGTCGGCACGCTTTCCGGCACCGGCAGAGGCTTCAGCATGGGATGATCCAGAGGCAGACCGCTGACCGCAACGCCGCCTTTTGCCAGCATGCCCGCGGCAAGGTCCGGCAGCCATGTCAGGGTAATGGCATCCTTTTCGGGGTAGCCCGTGCCGATATCGGCATGCACCATGGCCGCCTCCACACCGATGAAGGCGGGAGCGGTTTCCGATATTTCACCGATGACGAGATCTTCCTGCGCCGGAACAGACGAGGCGTGTGCGCCCATGGCCCTGTCGAAGGCAACGATACGGCGTTGCGGAAACAGTTCGCGCAAATGATTGAACGTCCGCCCGTTTCCAAGGCCGATTTCCATGATCGCGCCTTCGTCAGGCAGATCAAGATCGGCCTTGACGTGGTTGAGGATATCGCACTGCGCGGTCAACCGGCGAATGAAACTGTCCAATCTGCTCATAGTCCGTCCGTTCATGAATTCCGGGCATTTTCAGTAAAAGCGTATGGCGATGTTGCCGGAAATGCCCGGGAGAAGGCGATCAGGCCTTGATGATGTGTTTTGCGGCGATATCCCGACGTGCGAAGACGTTTCGCGTATCGATGATCAGCGGCGACCATTCGCAAAGAGCGGCATAGTCCACATTGTCGTGATCGGTCGCGACCAGAACAGCGTCAAAGGCGCTGACGGTCTGCTTGTCCCAAGCCACGGATTTCATGCCCATCAGGTGGCTATGTTCCCGGGTTTTCGGGATTTCTGCCACGTGCGGATCATAATAGGCCGCTTCGCCGCCGCGCTCCTGAATAAGTTCTATGAGTTTCAGCGAAGGACTTTCACGAATATCGGGCACATTCTTCTTGTAGGCGAGACCGACCACCAGCACCTTGGAGCGGCTGAGCGCCTTGCCGGAACGGATGTCGAGGGCTTCCGCAACCCGTCCGATGACATGACGCGGCATGCCGGTGTTGATTTCGCCGGCGAGCTCAATGAACCTCGTCGGCAACTCGTACTCTCGCGATTTCCAGGTGAGATAGAAAGGATCGATCGGTATGCAGTGGCCACCAAGACCCGGGCCGGGATAAAACGGCATGAAACCGAACGGCTTGGTTTTCGCCGCGTCGATCACTTCCCAGATGTCGATGCCCATGGCCTCATAGACGACCTTGAGTTCATTGACGAGCGCGATATTGACAGCGCGGAAGACGTTTTCGGTGATTTTCACCGCCTCGGCCGTGGCGTTTGTCGAGACCGGAACGATCTTCTTGACCACTGAGCCGTAGAATGCCGCCATCAGTTTTCCGGCAGCCTCGCCATCGCCTGCAACGACCTTTGGAATGGTCGAGGTCTCGAAGTCGCGATTACCGGGATCTTCCCGCTCGGGCGAAAAACCGATGAAGAAGTCGACGCCGGAGACAAGTCCGGTAGCTTCCAGAATGGTCTTCACAACTCCGTCGGTCGTGCCGGGATAGGTGGTCGATTCCAGCACCACAAGCTGCCCCTTGCGCAGATGCGCGGCAATGTCCCGGCAGGTCTTTTCGACATAGGAGAGGTCCGGCTCGCGATATTTCGTCAGGGGCGTCGGCACGCAAATGGCAATCACATCGCATTCAGCCAGTCTGGAAAAATCAGACGTTGCGATGAAGCCATCATCGCGCCTGACGCTTGCCAGCACCTCGTCCGAAACCGCCTCGATATAGCTGCGGCCGGCATCGATCGCGACCATTTTACCGGGATCGATATCGAAACCGACGACCTTGAAACCGGCCTTGGCGATCGTGATGGCTAGCGGCAGACCGACATAGCCAAGGCCGATCACCGCCGCTTTGGCGCTCTTGTTTTCGATGCTGGAAAGCAGGTTCTGGGAAACGACTGGGGAAGTCAAAGCGTGTCACGCTCCGCGCATGTGCAAAAGATGCTTTTCAGTTGGGCAAGAATGGTCAGGCTGTCAAGGCTCTGCCCTCTCAAATTCCGGTTGACGCCAGAGCCATGGGCGACGCACAACCATCCGGATGAGGATCGCTTTTTATTCACCGCTCAAATCGCCCAACCATCCCGTTCCCTCCGGAGACCGGCTGATGGCCCGCCTGCTGATGCAGGCGATGGCGATGGGCGGCCACGATGTTTCCGTCGCTTCCGAGCTGCGCAGCTTTCTCAAACAGGCTGACGATCCGGCGCGGTCCTTGCTTGCCGATGCGGCGACGCACGAAATCGAGACCATCACGGAGCGCTGGCAGCGGGAAGGCGCGCCGGATCTGTGGTTTTGTTATCACCCCTATTACAAGGCCCCGGACTTGCTCGGGCCGGAAATAAGCAGACGTTTCGGTATTGCCTACGTCACCGCCGAGGCCTCCTATTCCCCCAAGCGCAATGGCATGGGCTGGCAGGCGGTTCAGGACGAGTTACTGGCCGCATTGAACGCTGCCGCCATCAATATCTGCTTCACCGCGCGTGATCGCGACGGGCTTGTCCGCGCCTCTCCCGCACTCCGCTCGGCGATGTTGGCGCCCTTTATCGATGCCAGTAATTTTCTTGAAATTGCTCCGCGCCCCACACCGGGAAAACTCATCACCGTCGCCATGATGCGGGCGGGCGACAAGTTCGACAGCTATCGCGCGCTTCGCGAAGCGCTTGCGCTGTTGCCTCAGGACTTGAAGTGGACATTGGATATCATCGGCGACGGGCCGGAACGCGCTGCCGTACAAGCCATGTTTAGCTCTTTCCCCGATCGCCGTCTTGTCTGGCACGGAGAAAAAAACGCAAACGAAATCGCAGAACTTCTTTCAAAAGCATCGGTTTACGTCTGGCCGGGGCATGGCGAAGCCTACGGTCTCGCATATCTCGAGGCACAGGCTGCGGGCCTGCCGGTTATCGCCGAAGCGGTGGCCGGCGTCCCCGAAGTGGTAAAATCCGGAACCACCGGATTACTGACACCGGAAAATGATACAGCCGTCTATGCTGGAGCAATCGAAACTCTGCTCGGCGATGACAAGCGGCGGGAGGACTTGGCAAGGGCAGCCCGCCAATTCGTAAAAAATGAACGATCTCTGGAAAACGCCGCAAGAGAACTGAACGATATCCTGTTGCGAGCAAAGGCACGAACATCATGAGTCTGGAAACACTCGTAGCGGCACTGGATGAATGTGGACGACGCGGCATAACCGCCGATCTCTGGCTCAGGGACGACGATGCGGTGGAACCGACACCGGCGCTCGACACGCTGCTCGATCTTTGCAGCAGCTTTTCCGCGCCGGTCACGCTTGCGGTTATCCCCGAGATGACGACGGACAAGCTCGCGCAGCACCTGGATACGACTGACATTGCCCATGTCGCCGTGCATGGCTGGTCCCATACGAACTATGCCACAGAGAAAGAAAAGAAACAGGAACTCGGATCACACCGTTACCTGTCCATCGTTCTCGACGAATTGCAATCCGGGCTGGAAAAACTGCACGATCTGCATGGCAGGCGTTTCGTGCCTATGCTCGTTCCGCCGTGGAACCGCATAGATGCCAATGTGGTGCAGGGACTGGCAGACCTCGGATATCGAGCGCTTTCGGTTTTCGGCCCGGAGAAAGACGCCGTGCCACCTTGCCTGAACACCCATGTCGACGTGATTGACTGGCACGGCAGCCGCGGTGGGCGCGAAGACGACATCCTTTTCGCCGAGACCGCCGCCCGCATCCTGCAGACTGCGGAGCACGGCGGCACGACCGGCATCCTCACCCATCATCTCGTGCATGATGACAACGTCTGGCGTTTTCTGAAACGGCTGTTCGAAATTACCGGCAAACATCCTGCCGCGCGCTGGCGTTCCTCGGCGGAACTCATCAACCAGATATCACCATGACTTCCAGGCAATCAGCAAACCACCCGTCTTGGTGGCAAGTTCGCGCCTGACAGCTTCGACCTCCTGCAACGCGGCGCGATCGGCAAGAGAAGCGGCAACAAACCCCGCTGGCGCAAGGCTGATGCTCCCAGCCCGAGCGATAACGGTAAAGATCAGCGGACCCGTCGACCACCAGGCTGGCGCACGCGGCATTTCCTCAAGAATCCTCGGAAACGCCTCCAGCATCCTGCGGAAGACCGGATGGCCAGCAGGTGTCGCAATGAAAGAGTTGGCAAGAAGCATGCTGCCCTGCCCGGTATCGCGCGGTGTTTCTTCATCAAACGCCGTCAGCCCTACCATTGGCAGGAAAGCATCGAAACTCGCATCATCCCGCGCCGGATACCAGTCGCAATCAAGATAGATGCCACCAAAACGCTCCAGCACGACATAGCGGGCCACATCGACAGCGCCGGGATAATCGCCATCTTCCAGCATCGTCCTGAAGACGTCATTCGAAAACACGCCTTCCCGCTCAAGATCGGCCTCCCGCCAGAGGTGATATTCGTAACCATGCGAGGCGGCATGGGCGGCCCAGGCCTTGACCGATACGGGCGGGGCCTTGTCTCCGATCCAAATCTGGTGGATGCGCCTGGGCACGTCCTCCCTGCTTTTCAGATTGATAGCGCGGTGCTCCTCCGGGGAAAAATGCGCATATTTTGCAAGCACCTGCGGCGGCGGAACCAGCGTGTATTGATAGCCGATCCTCGCGACCACATCGCCTTCAGCCTTGGCAAGACGCAGCCGTGCCGCATGCAGCCTGCGCGGCAGACCGAGCACTGTCCGCTCACCCATCAGGTGCCCGTCCTTTACTGCAACCAGCGATAAGAGAAGCGCATGCGCTTCCGCATATTGTCCTTGGTTTTGCAACTGCCGGGCTCTATCCAGCTGGGCATCGTAATATTTCTTGTCGGACATGGATCCTCACCCGGGAACGTTCGTTAACATATCGCCAAACACAAGCCATCAGGCAAGCCATTGCAATTTGGAAGCCGGCTTTGAATTTGCTAAACAATTCGATGTTTCAGAGGCATAGACAGACAACAAACCCTACGATAACGTGCCTTTAAGCCCTCCTGAGCAAATTGTCACAAGACAACGATAAAGAGAGACGGCAAGGAACCCTTTAGCATGAGCGCAGGCGCAGATTTGCTCCGTATTGAAAATCTGCGGGTCTCGTTTTCTCTTATGGGTGGCACGATTGACGCCGTGAGGGGTGCCAGCCTTCGCATTCTTCCGGGAAAAGTGACCGCGCTTGTCGGAGAATCCGGCTCCGGAAAATCCGTCATCGGCCAGACCATCATGGGCATCCACCCCAAGACGGCGCGCGTGAACGGCCGCGTGCTGTTTACCGATCCCGCAAATGCCGCAGCCGGCCCCGTCGATCTGCTGCAACTGCCGAAGGACGGCCGGGACATCCGTGCTATACGCGGAAATCGCATCGGGCTGATTTTTCAGGAACCCATGACGTCTTTTTCGCCGTTGCATACGATCGGCAACCAGATTGACGAAGCGCTGAGAATCCACAGCATCCTGTCGCCGGCCGAGCGAGCGGAAAAAATGTATGAGACGCTCGACCTTGTAGGGTTTTCCAACCCGAAGAAGGTCGTGAACATGTATCCCTTCGAATTGTCGGGCGGCATGCGCCAGCGCGCCATGATCGCCATGGCACTGATCTGTCGCCCCGCGCTTCTGATCGCCGACGAACCGACGACGGCTCTTGATGTAACCATACAGGCGCAAATCCTCAAACTCCTGCGCGATCTCCAGAGCCGGCTGAACATGAGCATGCTGCTCATCACCCACGATCTCGGCGTGGTGGCAAACATCGCCGACGAGGTTGCCGTGATCTATCAGGGCGAGATCATGGAAGCCGGAACGGTCGACGATATTTTCAAGGCACCGAGCCACCCCTATCTCAAGGGCCTGATGGCCGCCGTGCCGCATTTCGACATGAAGCCGGGTGAGAGGCTGAAGGCGCTTCGTGAGATCACCGTCGACCACGAAAGCCTTGTCGGCAAGAAGACCGCCGCAGTGAACAAGACACCCGGCCCGCTCTTGACCGTGGAGAATATCAGCAAGACCTTCACGACCCGGAAGTCAAGCTGGTTCAGCCGCCGCGATGCCAATGCCACCAAGGCGGTCAACAGCGTCAGTTTTGAAATCCGCCGGGGAGAATGCCTTGGCCTCGTCGGCGAAAGCGGCAGCGGCAAGACAACCGTCAGCAAAATCCTCATGCGCGCCGTTCGCCCGGATGAAGGCTCCGTGACATTTCACCGGCCGCAGGGCGATATCGACGTCCTCAATGCTAGGGACGGCGATCTAAAGGAACTGCGGTCGAAGATACAGATGGTCTTCCAGGACCCGATCTCATCGCTTTCACCGCGCATGACCGTGCGCAATATTTTGAGCGAGCCGCTTGAAATCCATGGACGGGGCGATGCGAAATACCGCGCGGAAAAAGTCCGTAATCTCGTCAAGGCAATCGGCCTTGGAGAAAGCGCGCTGAACCGTTATCCGCACAGTTTCTCAGGCGGCCAGAGGCAGCGTATCGGCATTGCCAGAGCCCTAGCGTTGGGTCCCGAACTGCTGATCTGCGACGAACCCGTTTCTGCCCTAGATGTCTCGGTGCAGGCGCAAATCCTCAACCTGCTCAAGGATTTGCAGAAGGACCTCGGACTTACCTACCTCTTCATCTCGCACAATCTGGCAGTGGTGGATTACATGGCGGACCGCGTGGCGGTGATGTGCGAGGGCCGCATCGTCGAGCTGGCGCCGCGGGAAATCATGATGCGCTCTCCGGTTCACCCCTATACAAAATCGTTGCTGGCGGCCGTGCCTTTTCCCGATCTCGACCGTCCGCTCGATTTCCGCACCATCGGCAAGATCAGCGCGACGGGCAAGTTCGACTGGGGCAAGCAATTCCGCGACGAGGGTGACGGCGAAATGATCTCTGCCGATCTTGGCGATGGCCATTTCGTTCTCGCAAATGGCAATGCCGACATCAGGGAGCTTCGCTCGTGATTACGCGCCGCACCACCCTTGCCTTGATGGCCTCCGTCTTTTTGCCGACCTATGCGCGCGCTGCCTATACCGACCCCGCCTACTTCAAGGAAAAGCGGGAAAAAGGTGAGCTGCCTGATATTGCCGAGCGCTTGCCGAAAAACCCGCGCGTCATCGATATGAAGGCGCTTGGCCGGGAGCCCGGAAAACACGGCGGTTCCGTACGCATGCTGATCGGCGGCCAGCGCGATATCCGGCTTATGCCCATCAGCAACTATGCCCGCCTGGTTGGTTACGACGAAAAATTCGAGCTTCATCCCGACATTCTGGAAAGCTACGACGTTCAGGACGAACGCATCTTCACCTTCAAGCTGCGAGAAGGCCACAAATGGTCCGACGGCAGCGATTTAACCTCCGAGGATTTCCGCTATTTCTGGGAGGATGTCGCTCTCAACAAGGAAATTCACAAAGGCGGCCCGCCAATCGAACTGCTGGTCAACAACAATCCTCCCCAGATCGAAGTCATCGACCGGCTGACGGTGCGCTATACCTGGGAAGGTCCGAACCCCGATTTTCTGGCAAAGCTCGCAGCAGCATCGCCCGCGCGGCTTTTCCTGCCCGCCGCCTATATGAAGCAGTTCCACATCAAATATCAGACCGCGGAAAACCTCGCCAAGCTCATCAAGAAGAACAAGGCGGATGACTGGAGCGGGCTGCATATCAAGATGTCGCGGCAGGTCCGTCCGGAAAATCCCGCTCTGCCGACGCTGGACGCCTGGCGCAATACGACTTCGCCACCGGCCGAACAGTTCGTTTTCGAACGCAATCCCTATTATCACCGTGTCGACGAAAACGGCCTGCAACTGCCCTATCTCGACCGGTTCCTGCTGAATGTCACCTCCTCCGACATCATCTCGGCCAAGACGGCGTCCGGTGACAGCGATCTGCAATATTTCGGCCTCGATTTCGCCGACTACACCTTCCTGAAGGATGCCGAAAAACGCTTTCCTCTGAAGGTGAACCTCTACAAGCGCTCTCAAGGGTCGCGCATTGCGCTTCTGCCCAATCTGAACTGCGCCGATCCGGTATGGCGGAGCTGCTTCCAGGACGTGCGCGTGCGCCGCGCAATGTCGCTCGCTATAAACCGGCACGAAATCAACATGGTCTGCTTTTACGGGCTGGCCAAGGAAAGCGCCGACACCGTCTTGCCGGAAAGCCCGCTTTACCGACCGGAATTTGCCGAGGCCTGGAGTGCCTTCGACCGGGCGATGGCCAACAGGCTGCTTGACGAAGCGGGTCTCGATAAGCGCGATAGCGCCGGTAACCGGCTTCTGCCGGACGGCCGTCCAGCCTATATCATCGTCGAGACCACAGGCGAAAGCACGCTCGAAACCGACGTGATGGAACTGGTCACGGACCACTGGCGGCATATCGGCATTGCGGTTTCGGTCCGCCCGACCCAGCGCGATGTCTTCCGCAAGCGCGCCATGGGCGGCGAGGTGCTGATGTCGGTGTGGATGGGCATGGACAATGGCGTGCCGACCCCCGACATGCTGCCTTCGGGCCTTGCGCCCACCGGCGACGACCAGTTGCAATGGCCGGTCTGGGGCATCCACTATCTGTCCGGCGGGCGCGAGGGCAAGGAGCCTGACCTGCCGGAAGCAGCGCATCTGCTCGATCTCCTGAAAAAATGGCGCCGAAGCGTCACCGAGGAAGAGCGCGAGGCAATCTGGCTGGAAATGCTTGGTATCTACACGCAGCAGGTATTTTCCATCGGCATCGTCAACGGCGCGCTGCAACCCGTCGTCCATGTCAAACGCATGCGAAACGTGCCGGAAAAGGCGCTTTTCGGCTTTGAACCCACATCGTATCTCGGCATCTACATGCCGGATGCCTTCTGGTATGACGGAGACGCCTGATATGCTGCGGTATATTCTCAAGCGCATCCTCGTCATGATCCCCACGCTGATCCTGATCTCGATGCTGGTCTTCACCATCATCGAATTGCCGCCGGGCGATTATTTCGAAAGCTACGTCGCCGAACTGCGCGCCATGGGCGAGACCGCAAACCTTGCCGAAATCGAGGAGTTGCGCGTCCGCTATGGCTTCGACCAGCCGGCGCCGATCCGTTACTTCCGCTGGGCAACCGGCATGCTGGTCGGCGATTTCGGTTATTCTTTCGAATATCAGCTGCCGGTAAACGAGGTTGTGGGAGACCGTCTGTGGTTGACGGTTCTGGTGTCCTTCGTCACCATCATCGTCACCTGGATTCTTGCCTTCCCGATCGGCATCTACTCCGCCACGCACAAATATAGCTGGGGCGACTACGGCCTGACATTCCTCGGTCTGCTTGGCATCGCCATCCCCAACTTCATGCTGGCGCTGATCCTGATGTATTTCGCCAATATCTGGTTCGGCATCTCCATCGGCCATCTGATGGATCGGGAATATCTGAACCAGGCGATGAGCTGGCCAAAGTTCAAATCGATTCTCGAACATATCTGGATACCCGTCCTCATCATCGGAACGGCGGGCACGGCCGGCATGATCCGCCGCCTGCGCGCCAACCTCTTGGACGAGTTGCAGAAACAATATGTCGTAACCGCCCGCGCCAAGGGGCTTCACCCTTTCAAAGTGCTGATCAAATACCCGCTGCGCATGGCGCTGAACTTCTTCATCTCGGACATCGGCTCGATCCTGCCCGCCATCATATCAGGCGCGGAAATCACTGCAGTCGTGCTGTCACTCGAAACAACCGGTCCGATGCTCATCCGGGCGCTGCAAAGCCAGGACATGTACCTGGCCGGCTCCTTCCTGATGTTCCTTGCTTTCCTCACGGTGATCGGCGTTCTTGTGTCGGATATCGCCCTTGCCATACTTGACCCGAGAATCCGCTTCGGAGGTGGTAACGTCAAATGACTTCATCCATCCCGACATCCGGCGAAGCACTGCCCCACTACGTTTCGACGGCGCCGTTCGACCCGTCGCTCATCGAACCCAATACGTCCGGAATGGCGGCCTTCAGCAAGGCGTCGCAGCTGCGGCTCATGTGGTGGCAGTTCCGCCAGCACAAGATCGCCGTCTGGTCCGGCGCCTTTCTGGTGGTGCTTTATCTTTCGATCCTGATCAGCGAGTTCCTCGCGCCTTACAATCTTCACACCCGCAATATCGAGCATATCTACGCCCCACCCCAGGCCATTCACCTTTTCAATGACGGAAAATTTGTCGGGCCTTTCGTCTATGGTCGGGAAATGACGCTCGACATGGACAATCTGCGGCGCGTCTACCGGGATGTGCCGACGGATATCCAGCCGCTGCGATTCTTCTGCAAGGGCGATACCTATCATTTCTGGGGCATGATCGAGGCTAGAACCCACCTCGTATGTCCGGCCGAAGGTGGTGAAATGTTCCTGCTCGGCACCGACCGGCTTGGACGAGACGTGCTGTCGCGAATCATCTACGGCGCGCGCATCTCTCTGACGATCGGCCTTCTCGGTGTCGCCATGAGCTTCGTTCTCGGCATTGTGATCGGCGGACTTGCAGGTTATCGCGGCGGCACTTTCGATCTCATCGTCCAGCGTATCATCGAAGTCCTGCAATCCATTCCGAGCATTCCGCTGTGGCTCGCACTCGCAGCAATCATGCCGGTGACCTGGAGTCCGATCCTCGTCTATCTTGGCATCACAATCATTCTAGGCATGCTAGACTGGACGGGACTGGCGCGCGCCGTGCGCTCCAAATTGCTGGCATTGCGCGAGGAAGACTATGTTTTGGCTGCACAACTGATGGGCGCCGGCACACCGCGCATCATCGGCAGGCACCTTATCCCCGGCTTCATGTCACATCTGATCGCCTCGGCGACGCTGACGATACCGGGCATGATTCTCGGCGAAACCGCGCTGAGCTTCCTTGGTCTCGGCCTCAGGCCGCCGATCACAAGTTGGGGAATTCTGCTCACGGAGGCGCGCAGCGTCAGCGTCATTGCGCTATATCCGTGGCTTCTCATCCCGACGATTCCGGTTGTTCTCGTCATTCTGGCCTTTAATTTCTTCGGTGACGGACTACGTGATGCTGCGGATCCCTTCAGATAAAATGGAACACGCCTTGATAAACTGCTCTTCCGCCATCGCCTTTTTTGGGAAAGGCAAAAAGAGGTGTGGCCGATGACCTCCCGTCTGAACGACGCACGCATCCTCATGTACAGCCACGATTCCTTCGGCCTCGGACATCTGCGGCGCTGTCGCACGATCGCTCACGCGCTGGTGGAGGATTATCGCGGCCTCAACGTGCTTATCATTTCGGGTGCGACTATCGCCGGCGCCTTTGATTATCGCGCTCGTGTCGATTTCGTGAAAATCCCGAGCGTCATCAAGCTGCGCAACGGCGAATACACCTCCATGGACCGGCATATCGATCTTCAGGAAACACTGAAGATGCGCCGCTCCATCATCTATCACACTGCCGAAAGCTTCCAGCCGGATATCTTCATCGTCGACAAGGAGCCCATGGGTCTTCGTGGCGAGGTGGAGGAAACGCTTGCGTATCTCAAGGGACAGGGAACCAAGCTTGTCATCGGCCTCCGTGACGTCATGGATGCACCGCAACTGCTTGAGGCGGAGTGGAAGCGCAATGACGTGATGACCAAGATCGGCAAGTTCTATGACCACGTCTGGATTTATGGCCCGCCGGATTTCCACGACCCCTTGACGGGGCTCGACGTTCCCCAGACCGTTCGCGACAAGATGGATTTCGTCGGCTTCCTGCAACGCTCCAAAACGCAGGCGGAAACCGTGGCGCACCGGCCGGAGGGCGACTATCTTCTCATCACCACTGGCGGCGGCGGTGACGGCAGCGAATTGATCGATGACGTCATCAATGCCTACCGTCATGATAGCGAACTGACGCACAAGGCGCTCGTGGTGCTCGGCCCTTACATGCCGGCAGACCAGCGCCAGCGATTCATGAGCAGTGTTGCCGATATTCCGTACATCGAGATCATCGAATTCGACAACCGCATGGAAGACCTCGTTGCCGGCGCTCAGGCCGTCGTGTCGATGGGCGGCTACAACACCGTCTGCGAGATATTGTCGTTCGACAAGCCTGCCCTCGTCGTGCCGCGCACGGTGCCGAGGGAGGAGCAGCTTATCCGCGCAAGCCGCGCGTCGGAGCTCGGCCTTTTCGACATGCTTTTACCTGAGGATGCCGAGAATCCGGCAAAAATGGCGGCAGCTCTTAAAGCGCTGCCGAATCGCGCGCCGCCTTCCGTCAATTCGCAGGACCTGAAGCTCGATGGTCTGGAAAACATTTCGAAACGGATAGCCGAATGGCTGCCGCCCGAGGGCGACAAGGTGCCAATAACGCTGACGGCGTGACCGGCTCCCCGACAACCACCGCTTCAAAAGAGACACGCGCAACGTGACCGACACAAAAAAAATCGTGGTGCTCCTCAAGGGCTATCCGCGCCTGTCCGAGACTTTCATTGCCCAGGAACTTCTGGGGCTTGAAAAGGCTGGCCTTACGCTGGAACTCATGTCCATGCGCCGCCCGACGGATAAAAAACGCCACCCCGTTCACGATGAAATCCGCGCACCCGTGACCTACCTGCCGGAATATCTGCATGACGAGCCCATCCGCGTGCTGAAGGCCCTGTGGGCATGCCGCAAAAAGCCAGGCTTCACCAAGGCGCTGCGTCGGTTTTTCAGCGATCTGCCGCATGATCTCAGCCGCAACCGCTTCCGCCGTTTCGGGCAGGCGGCCGTGCTGGCGCACGAATGGCCTGTAGATGCCGGGTGGCTGCATGTCCACTTCATCCACACACCCGCCTCGGTCGCCGCCTATACACATCTTATCACCGGCACGCCTTGGACGATTTCGGCCCACGCCAAGGATATCTGGACCTCCAGCGACCGGGACCTTGCCGCAAAGCTGGAAAGTGCCCGCTGGGCCGTGACCTGCACCGCAAGCGGCTTTCAGCATCTTCGCACCCTTTCCGGCGTCAAGCAGAATGTGCATTTGAGCTATCACGGTCTCGATCTCACCCGCTTCCCGCATTTCGACACGCCGCGTCCGCAAAGAGATGGATCGGACGCTCATGATCCGGTCAGGATTTTGAGTGTTGGACGGGCCGTCAAGAAAAAGGGCATCGATATTCTGTTGCAGGCTTTGGCCTCGCTTCCACAGGACATCCATTGGCGTTTCACCCATATCGGTGGCGGCGACGAACTTGCCGGGTTGAAAAAACTCGCCGACGAGCTTGGCATCGCCGACAGGATCGTCTGGACCGGCGCCATGGACCAGAAACAGGTGCTGGAGAATTACCGCGAGGCCGACCTCTTCGCCCTTGCCTGCCGCATCACCAGCGATGGTGACCGAGACGGTCTTCCCAATGTGCTGGTCGAGGCCGCCAGCCAGGCACTGACCTGCATTTCCACCAATATATCAGGCATTCCGGAATTCTTCGTGGACGGTGAAAACGGCCTGCTGACGGAGCCCGAAAATCCGGTTGCCTTCGCCGAGGCTCTGCGCACGGCGATTACCGATCCACAATTGCGTGAGCGTCTGGGTAGTGCGGCGGAAAACCGTGTGCGAACCGCCTTCGACAACCGCACCAGCATTGCCGAGTTGAAGACGCTGTTCGAAACCGAGTGGGAAAAAACGCCATGACCGATACGGAAAAGCGCCCTTCCGTTTTCTTCTACGTCCAGCACCTTCTGGGCATCGGCCATATCGCCCGCGCCAGCCGCGTTGCCAATGCCCTTCAGGCAGATGGTTTCGATGTCGTTCTGGTGACAGGTGGCACCCCGGTTCCCGGCTTTCCGGGCGAAGGCATCCGCCATGTCGAATTGCCGCCGATCGCCGTCAGCGACGGCAGCTTTTCCGGCCTTGTCGATAGTTCCGGCAAACCGGTCGATGACGACTTCAAGAAGCTTCGAACGGATATGCTGATCGGCGCCTATCACGGCGCAAAGCCGGATATCGTCATCATAGAGGCCTTCCCCTTCGGCCGCAGGCAGGTGCGTTTCGAATTGCTGCCGCTTCTGCACGAGATCGAGGACAGTGAACCACGCCCGCTCGTCATGACGTCGCTGCGCGATATTCTGCAGGAAAAAACCAAACCCGGCCGGGACGAAGAAACCGTGTCGCTGGTGAAGAAACATTTCGACGCGGTGCTGGTCCACGGAGATCCGGATTTCGTCCGGCTGGAGGAGACCTTTCCCCTTGCCGGCGAAATCAGCCAGCGCGTTGTCTATACCGGCCTCGTCGCGCCGCTGCCACCGCCGGAACCGGCGGAAAAATTCGATATCGTCGTTTCCGCTGGCGGAGGTGCCGTTGGTGCAGCCCTTATCCGGGCCGCACTTGAGGCATCGCCTCTGCTGGAAGAGATCAAAAGCTGGTGCCTCATAACCGGCCCCAACATGCCGCAGGCAGATTTCGATGCGATCTCGGCGCAGGCGCCCGAAAATGTGTCCATCTTCCGCTTCCGCAAGGATTTCGCAAGCCTGCTTGCCGGCGCGCGGCTTTCGGTTTCGCAGGCCGGTTACAACACCGTCTGCGATATTCTACAGGCAAAATGCCGCTCGCTTCTGATCCCGTTTGCGGCCGATGGCGAAACGGAACAGAGCGCCCGCGCCGAACGGCTGGCGCGGCTGGGGCTGGCACAGGTTCTGGAAGAGAAGGATATCTCTGCGCAATCCATGGCCGATGCCATCAGGGCGGCATTGGCCCTGCCGGGACCGGACGTGATCCACCTCGATCTCGATGGCGCCGCAGGAACGGCTAGAGCTTTGCGCCGCCTTTTTGATGAGCGGTGAGGATCGCCTTTAACTCTCGAACGGCCTCTTCATCCGTGCCCTTGCGCCCCGCGCCGGTGAAACCGAGTTTCGCCACCCGGCTTTCCGGATCGTAAAACGGAATGGCGGAACAGGATGCGTGGATCTCCGTAATGGGAAAGCGGTCCAGCAATGTCTGCACGACTGGTGGACGCACCCCGGCCCCCGGCATGATGACAATCCGCCCGGCGGCAAGCTCGGATAATCGCGCCAAGGTCTCGATGCCCTCAAGCGCCGAACGCGCCCCCCCGGAGGTCAGAATTCTCGGGAAACCCAGCGCGATAGCGGCCTCCAAAGCTTCATCCATGTCGGGAACGACGTCGATCGCCCGGTGCAGCGTCATATCGAGCCCGTCGGCGTGGCGGCACAGCTCTTCGAGCAGGGGAATATCGAGCGAGCCATCGCCAAGCGAGGCACCGAGCACCACGCCGGAAAGCCCCGCCGCGCGCGCCGCATCGATATCGCGTTTCATCACATCGGCTTCGTCGCGCGTGAACACAAAATCCCCGGCGCGCGGCCTGATCATCACGCTCACCGGCAGGGCGTAGGCCGCCGCCCGGTGCATGAAACCCGCAGATGGCGTCACACCGCCACCGGACAATGCCGCGCAAAGTTCTATTCGGTCGGCACCACCCCTGACCGCCGCTTCCAGACCGGCCACGTCGTCCACGCAAATCTCGAGAATCATCGTAACCTCTTTCTTTTGAATGTGCCGTGTTTTCGCGCCAGCTTATCCGAAAACCGCCCACACTTTTCGGTCCGACGCTCTACCTGCGGCGGCCCTTCCCATCAAGCGCGTAGAGCATGTAAACGCCGCCGAGACCCACAACCGCTCCCAGGATTGAAGTGCCTGAATAGCTCGTGACGAGCGTGCCGACGGCAAAAATCAGCGCACCCAAACCCGCGCCGAGGAAGATGTTGACGGCAATCAGCGAGCTTCCAAGCCCCGGCCGATCCGCAATCAGTTCCTGCAGATAGGTGATCGGGATACTAATGATGGCGGCTGCGCCGAGCGCGCTGATCAAGGTCTGCGCGTAGATATGCCAAGGTGCCGTCGCGAGCCCCTGCAGGATGAGGTAGATGGCATAAAGCCCCGCTCCCGCCGCAAGGGTCAGCGTTTGCGGCACCTTCTTTTCGATCCAGCCCCACAGCAGAATGAAGACGATTTCCAGCGCGGCAACGATGCCAGCGACGATACCGATATCCGCGACCGTTCCCTTTGCCTGACCCGTTATGATGAGCGAGCGGATGGAATCATTGAGATGCAGCATCGAGCAGATGAGCGCAATGGCGATGATCCGCAGCAGCACCCGTCGCTCCCCGATTTCCGCAAGTGAAGCGCGGACACCGAAGCGTGCCTGCGTGTTCACCGATGCCGGCGTCGCCGTGCGCGGCAGGCAGAAAGCGACAAGCAGAAAGCAGATAAGCGCGCAAATGCCTGAGAACAGGAAAGCCATCAGCATATTGCCGGAGTTTACCAGAAAAATACCGACGATGCCCGGCACCAGCACCCATGAAAGCGAAATCGTGGCCCGCATGATCGAATTCACGGCGATCATGTCGCCCGTCGAAAGATTGCGGGCATCGGCGCGCACATGCGCGAAAATCAGAGAGTTCATTGCCCCGAAAATCGGCAGGAGCAGCAGCTTCGCGGTCACGAAGGCGGTGGCATTACCAACGAGATAAACCAGCAGATAGCCGCTGACGCCGAAAAGCGCGATCAGCAACATGGGTTTGCGATATTCGCCGAGCCGGTCTGCAACGATGCCCATCAGCACGCTGGCGCTGACATTGATGATGGCGGCAAACAGCATCAGCAGGGAATAGACGGTGTTGCTGAGCCCGATTTCGCGAATGCCGATCACCGCCTGATAGGGGGCGGTGGCGGCATTCGAAAATCCGAAGAACAGGATGGCGAGCGCCCCGATGCGGATCGACGGATTGTTGAAAACGATGGAAAGAGCCGACGGCATGAAGGTTCGCCTGAGATGATCCGGCACGGCCGGATCGCTGAATGAAATGCTATCGAACCGCTGTCATCGCCAGCGGGCCGAAAGGATGGGTTTCGGGATATAGTTGAAATGCGATTTCCATGGGTAAAAATCGCCATCCCGGCGGCGATTGGGGAGGTTTTCGATATCCTGATTGATAACCCCCTCCGTCAACGCCATGAGATTGGGATTGGCGATGGGCGCAAGCTCCGGCGAAAGATAACCTGACTTGACGACCAGCAGCCTTACCGCCTTCGGATCGAAGCCCAGACGGGTGAAATCCGCGATCATGTGATAGGGCCTGCGCCTTGCAGCCAGAATGACGGTAATGCCATCGATGACGACGACCGCCTGCCGCTGATCGGAAGCACCTGGATCGTCCAGTTTCAGGACCTTGGCTTCGACGGTGATGGAAGGGCTTTCGGGATCGAGACTGCCGCCGATCTTCAGGGAAAGCGCCGCGCCCTCGCCCGCCGCAAAACAGGCCTCGACCGCCGGCCTGTCGGTGATGCCGCCGATCAACGCGCCCTGCCAATTGCGCGCAATCAACGCCGCCAGAACATCGGCGCGATCGCCCACCCCGCCACCGGTCGGATTGTCGCCGGAATCCGCAAGAATGATCGGCCCGGTTGTTGTTTTTTCCGCAATATCCATGATGACCTCGAGCGGTTCGGTCACGGGACCGAAACGGAAATCCTGTCGGGCATTCCAGTAGGATTGCGCAATCTCCGAGGCGACCGCCTGCGCGGCATCTTTGTCCGTCCCGGTCACGACAGCGCAGGCCGTCGCCCTTGGTTCATCGGCCCAGACGTAGCCGATCATGAAATTCGCATCCCAAATGCCGGGCCGCGCGTCGTAGTCCGGCAAGACGGCATAGAGGCTTTTGGCCGGTTCATCTTCCGTGGAGGTTTTTTCACCCGGCAGTAGAACGGGGATTTTCGCCCATGCCACACCGGGCTTCTCGCCCGTTTTCAGAGCCTTGATGAGCATAGTCCACGCCCGCACCATCGTCTCGCGCACATCGATATGCGGCGCAGTTCGGTAGCCGGCGAAAATATCCAATTGGTCGATGATCGACTGGCTGACATTGCCGTGCAGGTCGTAGCTGGCGGAAATGATCACATCCGGTCCAACTACGGCGCGGGCGCTGGAAATCCAGTCCCCTTCCGCATCGTCCATTCCCTCGACATTCATCGCGCCATGCATGGCGAGATAAAGCCCGTCGAGCGGCAGGCAAGCCTTGAGACGCTCCAAGAATTCCTGCTTGAACACATCATAGGCCGCGCGCGACACGGGACCACCCGGCACCGCCCGCGCATGCAGAAGCGGCAACACCTCCGCCCCGCCTTCACCGAGGAAATTGAAATATTCGGCTTCCAGCAACTCCGCCCCGCGAAAGACGCGAAAATCTTCCTGACGCATCAGCACCGGCGAATAGGTGCTGCATTCGGTATGAATTCCACCAACGGCAATACGCATCTCGCCTTCCTCTCAATAGACCGGGCTCAAGCGGACGATGGCGGAGAAACGCAGCCAGTCCTTCTGCGCTTTCGGCGTCCACGCCGCCTCGGCAATGGCGGGCAGTCTCGGGAAAACCAGATGGTTGAAATAGGCGCGATTGAGGAAATGTTCGGACCAGATGCAGGCCTGAACGCCTTTCATTCGCTCCTTCAATTCCTCGGGGAACTCACCGACTGCCTCGTAAGCATATGTATGCGACGGCGGAACGGTGCCGGCCCAGCTTGCGCCCGGCTCCTGCCAGGCTTCATCCTGCACCATGTCAAGATAATAGGCCTGTCCCGGCGTCATCACGACGTCATAGCCCTGCTTTGCAAGCTCCAGGCCAACTTCCGGCTTCTGCCAGGCCATCAGCAATGTTCCCGAGGGATCGACGCCGCCGCCGTGCGAAACTTCGTCCCAGCCGGCAAGCTGGCGGCCGCGCTCATGCAGCATCCCCTGAATACGTTTCATGAAATAGGACTGAATGCCGAAGGTGCCGTCGAGGCCTTCCTTTTCCATCAACGACTTGGCAAGCGGCGAGGCAAGCCAGGAGCCATCTGCTACCTCGTCGCCGCCGATATGGATCAGCCGCGAGGGGAAAAGCTCCACCATCTCGTCGAATATCTTGCCAAGGAATTCATAGGTCGGCTCGATGGCGGGATTGAGCGCATTGTTGGGATAGCCCTGTACGGAGCGATAGCTGTCCGGCGCTTCCTGCCCATCCGTCAGCTCCGGATAGGCAACGAGAGCCGCCGTGCTGTGGCCGGGAATATCGACCTCCGGCACGATTTCGATGTTCAGTGCCGCCGCATGCGCGACGACCATGCGAACATCATCCTGCGTGTAATAACCGGAAACCGGCTCAGCCCCATTGCCGAGCTGCGGCAGAAGCGGCGCATCCGGGCCGCGCGTCGCGCCGACTGTCGTCAGCAGCGGGTAAGCCTTGATTTCGAGACGCCAAGCTTCGTCATCCGTCAGGTGCCAATGGAACCGGTTCATGCGCAGCCATGCAAGAATGTCGATCAGCCGCACGACATCACCGGTCGGATAGAATTGTCGCGAGACATCCAGATGGCAACCGCGCCAGCTGTAACGCGGCGCATCGGCGATGGTGCCGGAAACCGGGAAACGGAATTTGGTATCGGTGCGCGCGCCGTGCAGCAATTGCGCGAGCACAGTCAGGCCGTATTGCAGACCTGCAGCGGCCGAATATTCCACGACGACGGCGTCATCAGAGAAAGACAGGCGATAACCTTCAGCTTCCAGACCGCTATGTTGCTTGAAACGAAGCGGTTTGCCCTCATGAACAGGCGCGAGGCTGAAAGGCACGTGACCAACGGCAAAAAGCCTGCGGAACAGCGACGAAACAGTTTCCACCGCAAGCACTTCTTCCTTGCCTGCCTCTTCCGTCGGGAAGAGTGCGACGGGAAAGTCTTCGCCCGGCGCGGCATCGATTTCCGCAGGCCAGGGCTGGATGGCGAAGGGCAGATCGAGCTTTCCTTCAGGAAGCAGGGCTGGCGCCGGCTCGCTATGGCGCCCGTCAAGCATCAGGTCAGCGACATCAACCGCGCGATGTGTGCCGTCGGCAAGGCTGATATAGGCGGATTTCGCACCGTCTGTGCGATGGCGGGCAGGCCTGAGCAGGCCGTCAACGGTGAAACGCCACGATTTCCCGGCTTCGAGCACGAAACCCGTTGGCGGCGCAAATTCATGGAAATTGGCATTGCGGCGCAGATAGACGGCATTGCCGCAAACGGGCTTGTCGATGGTCCGCGTCAGCGACGTATAGACGATCCGGAAATCCTTCACCGGCTCGCTGGAAAGATTGAACAGGGTGAAGGTGAAGCCACCCGATGCGGAATCTTCGAGCGGATGCCATGAGTTTTCGAGACGAAATTGTGCGAGCGCCATGATTCTCCCCTTTATTGTGCTTCAAGCCCGAGAGGACTTCGGTCAGTAGTGTTCGGATTGTGAGAAAGTGCGGGCGAGCGGCGCCTGCCCTGCCGTCAGGCCGCAATCCACCGGCAGGCACACGCCGCTGATGGCCGCTGCCTGTGGCCCGGCTAGAAAAGCGACGGCGTTGGCGACATCCTCAGGCCTCACGATGCGCTGCAACGGATACCAGTGCTTCGCTTCCTCGAAGACCTGAGGATTGACTGCCGCCCGCGCTTCCCAAGCCTGCGTGCGCACGGTTCCTGGAGCAACAGCATTGGAACGAACGCCGAATTTTCCGTATTCGACAGCGATCAGCTTCGTCAGATGGATCAAGCCTGCCTTTGCCGCGCTATAGGCGGGATGGCCGAACACAGCCATGCCGTTGACGGAGGTGATATTGATGACAGACCCTTGCGTGCGCTTAAGCGCGTCCTCGAAAGCCCTGAAGCAGAGAAACGGTGCTTCCAAGTTAAGGGCATTGTCCTTGCGCCATATCTCTGCGGTCGTGTCGTGCAGGCTGACGGCCCTTGCAGCACCAGCATTGTTGACGAGGGTCGCGACATCACCCAGCTCCGCAACCTCCAAGGCCAGCCTTGCAAGATCCTGCGGATCGGTGACGTCGCAGGTTCTCGAAACGAAGGCGGAACCGGAAAGCAGGGAAATCGCATTGGAAAGGGCGTCGGGATCGATATCCACCAACACCACCTTCGCGTGGCTTTCAGAAAGCGCCGCGGCAATTGCCCGGCCGATGTCGCCCGCCGCGCCCGTTACGACGGCGACCTGGTCTTTCCTGTCCTGCATGTCATGCTACTCCTTCGAGGCTTTCCAGAGCGGGTTTTGAGGTCAAGCCGCTCTACATCTTTGTTTTTATGCATTTTCCGGGCGTGAAACCGCTACGCGGCTCACTGGAAATGCTCTAGTCACCCAGCAATTGCCGGTCGTCCGGATCACGATGCTCCACAAGCTGCTGCTTGATGTGCCGCAGGGTCACCATCGACCGCTGCCGGTGGTGATAGGCAGCTAGCGTCGCCAGAACATCAACCGCCGCCAGATAGGCATAACGCGATGATGTTGGGCGGAAGATATTGTTTCCCTCAGGCACGTTGACGGCCACCACCATATCGGCGGCCAAGGCGACGGGCGTATCGCTCTGGGTCAGCGCGATGGTGGTGACCCCCATTTCCCGCGCCAGCCTGAAGCACTTCACCAATTCCATGTTGCGGCCGGAAAAGGAGGATCCGATGATGACGTCTTCCTTCCGCGCAGCGGCAGTCATCATCAATTGCATGCTGTGATCGGCGCTGGTCGAAACGCGCAGGCCAAGGCGAAACAGCCGGTTCTGGATTTCCGATGCGATCATCGAGGAATTACCACCGGCTCCAAACGCGTAGATCATGCCGCTATTGGCAATCCGGACGGCCGCTTCGTCGGCGAGGGCGGGATCGAGCGTCTTGTGCAGCAGGAAAAGCGCCTCCTGCGCCTTGGCAAGCACTTCTTCGGCGACGTCCGACGGGCCCGTGCTGGTCGGTTCCGAGGTGAGGTAGCGGATGCCGACATAAGCGGTCTTGGCAAGGCTGACCTTGAAATCCGAAAAGCTCTGGCAACCCAGACGGCGGCAGAACCGCGTCACAGTTGGCGGGGAAACCTCGGCGCGGGCGGCAAGCTCGATGATCGATGCATTGACCGCAAACTCGAAGTCCGAAACCAGGATATCGGCGATCCGCCGCTCCGATTGCGAGAACTGTCCCCTGTCGTCTTGAATCTTTGCGAAAATATCCATGCTCACCGGTCTCCGTTCCGCCAAAACTTAAGGCTTGGCCCCGTTTCCGATGCACCCTAATCCGAGACGCCCGTCAACCGTACACACCCATGAATCGACCATGTTTCGCCCCGTTGACGACACGCCGGACACCTTTGATTTGAAAATTATTTTCTCTGTTGATTGCGAGATGAGCATATGCCAACAATATTCGCCAGAGAAATATCCAAATCTTGAAAATAATTTCAACAACGGACCTGAATCATGCGCGACCCATTCAAAAACCCTTTTCCCGAAACAGACGTCGCCCGCCACTCCATCTGGGACATGCTGGTAACGCGGGATATCGACGCCTTCCTCACTGCCGACTGGTCGAAAGTCGCGGATGATTTCGTAAAGGACGGCTTTCTCGGCATCAACGCCAACCGGGATGCAAACCCGGACAACTGGCGCCTGTCCTTCCCCTCGCTTGACGCCTATCGCGACGAATGGCTGCGACAGGCGCAGGATTTCCAGACCCAGCAATTCGCTGAAGACCCGCGCAATGCGATCTTCACCACCACCACGCTGGAAGAAATCGAAGTGGAAGGTGAGACCGCGCTGGTTCGCAAGAAGTTCGACGGCGGGCTTCGCAAGGCCGACGGCAGCTTCGACGTCATGAAATGGCAGACGCTCTATTATTGCCGACTGCATGAGGGCCGCTGGAAAATCAGCGGTTTCACCGGATACATGCCCAATCCCATGCCGTGATCCAGCGGACCTGCCAGACCGTTTTGAACGCCGGGCCGAAAGCCCGGCGTTGCTTTTTCGTCTGGAAGACGAAGACCGCTGAAAACCGATAGCGTCGCAGAAAACCGGGCATGGCGAGACAGATTTCATGGCCCGGTTCCCGCCTTTATTGTATCAGTTTGAGGACAGAAAGATCGACACGCCGTTCGAGCGATGTGCCGCTTTCATCAAACAGATGGCAATCCGACGCCTTGATACCGGTGACGATGGTTTCATCGACGACAACAGGCGCAGAACCGGAAAGAAGCGCGCAATAATTTTCACCCGTGGGCGCGACGCCATAAGCGATCGTATTCACACCCAGCCGCTCGATAACGCTGGGCGCGACCTTGATATTCAGGTCGGCCGTTTCGAGACCGGTGTGTTCCGGGCGAATGCCGAGCGTCAGTTGCGTGCCTTCAAGACCGGCGCGCGGCTCCACCGGCACGGTGATTGTCTGGCCCTCATACTCCACGGTCACACCATCGGCGCTGACGGATTTGCAGGTGACCTTCAGGAAATTCATTTTCGGATTGCCGATGAAACCGGCGACGAACAGGTTTGCGGGCTTGTGGTAAAGTTCCAGCGGCGCCCCGACCTGGGAGATTTCGCCCGCATTCAGCACCACGATGCGGTCGGCCATGGTCATGGCTTCCACCTGGTCATGCGTCACGTAGATCATCGTCGCCTTCAGCGTCCGATGCAGATTGGTGAGCTCGATACGCATGTCGGCGCGAAGTGCGGCGTCAAGGTTGGAAAGCGGCTCGTCGAACAGGAAGATCTTCGGCTCGCGAACGATGGCGCGGCCGATCGCTACACGCTGGCGCTGGCCGCCGGACAACATGCCGGGACGCTGCTGCAGGCGCTGGTCGAGTTGCAGGATCTTGGCGACGGCCTCGACCTTTTCCTTGATCTTGCCCTCTTCCATCTTTTCGACGCGGAGGGGAAAAGCGATGTTTTCAAAAACCGTCATATGCGGATAGAGCGCATAGGACTGGAACACCATGGCGATGCCGCGTCTAACCGGCGGCAAGTCATTGACCTTCACGCCGTTGATAACGATGTCGCCGGCGGAAATATCCTCAAGGCCGGCGATCATGCGCAGCAATGTGGATTTACCGCATCCCGAGGGGCCGACAAAAACGACGAACTCGCCATCCCTGATGTCGAGCTGAACGCCCTTGATGACTTCGAAATGTCCATAGTTCTTGCGGACGTTGTTGAGATAAAGCTGACCCAAAACTTGCCTCTCCCGTCACCAGCCGACATCAGGCTGCGTTCAGAGACGTTCCGCGACACGGGAAAATCGCGCCTTATCGGAACCGTTAAAACACACGAGAAGCTCCTGCCGTCATAGCGGCGGGTATTCTCGCAACGAATTATGAGGTTGCGGGCGACCTGCGCCCGCAACCGTATAAATGTGGATTACTTGTACTGCTCGAGAGCGGCAGATGCCTTCTTTGCGGCATCTTCCGGTGTCGCCTTGCCGGTAACGACAGACTGCACCATCTCAATCATCGTGTCCTGGAAGCCCTTGTAGTCAGTGAAGAGCGGCTCGGGACCGCCATAGGCGATACCGTCGATCAGGGGCTTCCAGAAGGGGTCCTTGGCGATGAACTCATCAACCTTCGGCGACGGACGAAGCGGGGTCAGGCCAGCGCCGCCCTGCAGTTCGTATTCGCCCTGCGGGCCGGGAGAAGTGATGAACTTGGCGAATTCGGTCGCCTTTTCTTCGACACCGGTTCCCTTGAAGATCGCGAGGCTGTCGGTGATGAGCAGCGTGCCGGGACCCTTGGCTTCAGGGCCGAGCGGCAGGGTTGCGATACCCCAGTTGATCTTGGTTTCCTGCAGGCGGGTTGCAGCACCCGATCCCGCCTGGATCATGCCAACCTTGCCATCGAGGAAGATGGCGCGGATTTCGTTCTGCTCGTAGGCCGTCGGACCTTCGACGGAGTAAGGCGTGATGTCCTTGTAGGCCTTCAGAGCTGCAAGAACCTGCGGGCTGTCGACGGTGATCTTGTCGCCGTCGATGACCTTGCCGTTATTGGTGTAAACCCAGTGCATGAACTGGTGCATGGTGTTGTCGAAGGTCTTTGCGGGCAGGCCATAACCGGCGACGCCGGTCTTTTCCTTGATCTGCTTGGCAAAGGCGATCTCTTCAGCCCAGGTCTTCGGCGGCACTTCCGGATCGAGACCGGCCTGCTTGAAGAGGTCCTTGTTCCAATAGAGCGCCTTGGTCGAGAAGGCGACGGGCACGCCCCACTGCGTATCCTCGAAGGTAACCGTGTCGACGATGTTAGGATAATAGGTCTTCTTTTCGTCTTCGGTCATCGGCACCGGAACGATGAGGTCGTTCTGTGCGAACTGCTTCAGCGTGCGCGAACCGACATAGGCCATGGCGACCGGAGTGCCGGCGGCTGCGAGAGTCGTTGCCTTGTCCTGGCACTGCGCCCAGCCGACGACTTCCGGAACGACCTTCCAGCCGGCATTCTTGCCTTCCCATTCCTTGATGTATTTTTCATGGATGGGGTCCATCTTGTCGCCGCAATAGATCCAGCTGATCTCCTTGTCGGCGGCGTGTGCCGCCACCGTGCCAAGGGCAGTGGAACCGGCAAATGCGAAGGCGCAAAGCGCCAATCCGTAATGTTTCAGTGCCATAGATAGTCTCCCGTTTTCTGGTGGTCGTTCCTATTGTTGATTATTTCACCGCGCCTGCGGTAAGCCCGCTGACGAGATAGCGTTGCATGAAGAAGATGACGACCATGGCCGGCGCAATGCCGACGAAGCTGGCCGCCATCAACTCATTCCAGACGACTTCCTGACGACCGAAATAGGCAAACAGGCCGATGGGCAGCGGCATATATTCGGTCTTGGAATTGAAGGTGAGCGCGAAGATGAACTGCTGCGCATAAGCACCGATGAAGGTGGTGATGGAGACGACGGCGATGCCAGGCATAGCAAGCGGCAGGATCACCCGGCGGAAGGTATAGAAATAGCTCGCGCCGTCCACATAGGCCGCCTCTTCCAGTTCGCGCGGAATACGCAGCATGTAGGTTCGTAAAAGCCAGATGGCAGTGGGGATCAAAAAGGCGGCGCCGGGAATGATCATCGCCAGATAGGTGTTCAGCACGCCCATATTGCGCATCAGCCGGTAAAGCGGGATCAGAAGCACCGCACCGGAGAACATGTTGATCGCCAGAAACGCGCCGAGCAATTGTCCGCGACCGCGAAACTGGAACCGCGCGAAAGCATAGGACGCCGGCACCACCAGAAGCAGAACGATGATCGTCGATATCGTCGAGATAAAGAAGGAGTTGAAGACGTAGCGGGCAAAGCCGGGAACGCTGACCCACATGGTCCGATAAGCTTCGAAGGAGCCGTTTTCTGGCCAAAACTTATACGGTGACGAAAAAAGCAGGCTGAGCGGTTTCAGCGAAACCAGAAACCCTTCGACAAACGGCGCCAGCACGAAGGTCAGGAATACGGCGATGCCGCAATAAATCCCGACGATCTCATACCATCTGTAACGGTTGATCATCGCATTTTTGTCGGTCATCGGCTGGTCTCCTGCGAGATACGGCTGGTGATGCGGAAGTAGAAGTAGGTGAATATGGACAGGAAGATGCAGATCAGCACTGCACGCGCTGCGCCCTCACCGTATTTGTAGGAACCGATTGCCGTCTTGTAGGTGTCGATGATCATGGTCGTCGTCTGGCCCGTCGGTCCGCCCTGTGTCAGGATCCAGATGATGTCGAAGGAATTGAAGGTCGAAATCAGCGAGATCATCGACATGGTAATCATGGCCGGCAGCATCAGCGGCAACGTGATGCGGCGGAAGCGGTAGGTGCGGCTGGCGCCGTCGGTCCAGGCTGCCTCGTAAAGATCCTGCGGAATGGCCTGAATTGCCGCCAGCAGATAAAGCGTCACCATCGGCACGCCGATCCATACGTCGGTGATGATGGTCGCCCAGAAAGCCGTGCTGCCATAGGCGAGGAAGGCGACTGGACCGTCCACCAGGCCAAGGTTCTGGAGAACACCGGAAATCATGCCGAACTGGCCGTTATACATCCAGCCCCACATGAAGATGCCGATAGCCATCGGCACGATCCATGGCGGCATCGTCAGGATGCGAAACAGGGCCCGACCGGGAACGGCCGAATTCAGCAACACCGCACCGAAGGTGCCGATGATCATCTTTATCGAGACGGAAAAGAACGTCCAGATAAAGGTCCGCGTGATGACCCCGGCGAAAGTCTCGTTGAAGATCTTCTCGTAATTGATGAAACCCACCCAGTTCGTCGTCTTTTTCAACGACGCGTCCGTGAAGGACAGGATGAAGGTATCGACGAGCGGATAAGCAACAATAACAGTGATGTATAAAAGCGCCGGCAAAAGAAGAAGCCAGGCAAAGATGACCGCGCTGCGTTTCGCATCCATCGCAGCGCCCCCTTAAGCCGATTTCACGGCGGGCGACTTCAACTGCCCGTGGAGTGCCAGATCATATTCCTCCCACACCGGCTTGAGATCGACCACCTTGCGGCCATGGCGCGCCTCGTCCATGGCGAGCGCCAGAATACCGGCCTCGATCGCATCGAGCGCGGAAACCGGCAGGGGCGTCCCCTTGACGACATGGTTGATCACGTCCTCGGCCATCTGCTCATCAGCGCCATAATGCTGGGAGAGCACGGTTGCCGCCGAATAGGTCTTGGCAACGGTCTTTTCGTTGGTGCGGGCATTGTGCACGTTCAGGAAGCCGCGCACGAAATCGCCCTCGGCCATGCCCTTGGCGCCGATGACGCAGAAACGGCGGAAATCGTCGGGAACGTTCAGATTGGTATGGAAGGCGAGCGATGCGCCATTTTCATATTCGACGATCGCGGTCTGGTAGTCGATGATATCGCCGTCGCTGTCGAAAACCTTGTCGGAACCCATCCAGCCGCTCGGCTTGCGATGGTAGACTTCCATGTCGTTGATGCCGTCATTTTGCGGAGCATTTGCAGGCGTGAAGCTCTTGCGCCCGCCAAAGCTCGACACGAAACGCGGCCGGGCACCCACCACGCCATTATAGAGATCGAGGTCGTGGCAGCATTTTTCCAGCATGAAGGAGCCGGAATAGTTCTCGTAACGCCGCCAGTCGCGCATGAAGAACGCGCCATGATAGGGCGGGATATGTTCCGAAGCCTCGATGGAGACGACGTCACCCAGCTTGCCTTCGGCCTGCGCGGCGCGCAGATCGCGGTAAAGCGGCGAGTAACGCAGGACCAGACCGACCAGCAGCCGCTCATGTCCATGCTTGTTGAGCAACCGGGCGAGTTCGAGGCTTTCCTCGATGCTGACGACGATGGGTTTTTCCGAGAAGATGGTGCAACCGGCTTCAAGCCCGATGCGGATATGCTCCAGATGCATATGGTTCGGTGAGCCGATCATCAAAAGGTCGAATGTCTCGCCGGCAATCAGCGCCTCGGGGCTGTCATAGGCCTTGCCAGCCGAAATGCCCTTTTCCTCAAGACCCGGCAGACCGGCCGGGGCAGGATCGACATAACCGACGATCTCGAAATCCTTGTCGATCTCGTGAAAAACGTAGCCCAGATAACCGAGACGGAATCCGAGTCCGATAATTCCCACCTTCATGAACTTTGTTCCCTGTTCATTCGTAATTCATTTTCGCAGAGGCAACCATTTCTGTGCTGGTTATCCTGATATCTGCGATAATTTTCCGCCACGATGAAATTAATTTTCATAACGGTCAAGTTAAATTCGATCTCGCAAATCCTAGTGAGGACCGGAGACCGATTTCCCCAGCGGAGACAGGCGCAAGATAGAGCGCCGTCAGCCACTGATACAAAAACAATACCAAAAAAATGCCAATCGTCTATAGCAATTCCAATTGCCGGAAATTTTTTTTGGTTAATGCAGAAATTTCAAGCAAGAGGCCTTATTATTCGGCAAATGATCGAAAAAACCACCGATTAATCGTACAAATCCACTAATGGTTCTATTTTGGTATTGCCGATTGTGACGCATATGGTATAGCCGGAATTCGCCACATCGATTGTGACAGAGGTTATGGATGAACGGGGCAGCGCTTAATCTGGACGACCTGCAATCGGGAGGCGGCGGCCCGCTTTACCTGAAACTGCGTCAGACGATTGAAGACGCCATCAATGGCGGCCGCCTCAAACATGGCGATGCCCTGCCGCCCGAGCGCGACATTGCCGAAAGCGCCTGCGTCAGCCGCGTCACGGTGCGCAAGGCTGTGGACGATCTCGTTCGCGACGGACTTCTCGTGCGCAGGCATGGGTCGGGCACCTTTGTCGTCAAACCGATCACCCGTATGCAGCAGCCGTTGACCAAGCTTACCTCGTTTACAGAGGATATGCGCCGCCGGGGAATGGTGGCGAGCACGCGCTGGCTTGAAAGAGGCCTGTTTTACCCGACCGGTGACGAGATGATGGCTCTCGGCCTTTCCCAATCCGCCATGGTTGCCCGGTTGACGCGACTGCGCCTTGCCAACGACCAGCCGATCGCACTCGAAGTCACGAGCCTGCCGGGCGATATTCTGCCGGACCCACAGCTGGTGGAAAACTCGCTTTATCAGGAGCTTGCGAAAAGCGATATTCGCCCCGTCCGCGCCATCCAGCGCATCTCTGCGCGCAACCTTACGGATGAGGAAACGATGCTGCTTGGGGTTCCCCCCGGGTCTGCTGCACTTTCCGTCCAGCGCATGGCCTATCTCGAAAGCGGCCGCCTCATGGAAATATCGCGCGCCCTTTATCGCAGCGACGCCTACGACCTCGTCGCCGAACTGACGATGACCTCCGACTGAAACACATCGACCAAGGACAGAAAACGATGACAACCCTGATGCGCCAGGAAATCAACGAGATTCCCGATGCCGTCGCCCGTCTGCTGGACAATACTAGTGCCGACTTCCGGCAGGCCGGAGACAAGCTGAAAGCCCGTGACCCGGCCGTTATCGTCACCATTGCGCGCGGATCGTCCGATCACGCCGCGCATTTCCTGAAATATGCGATCGAGTTACAGACGGGGCTTCCGGTCGCCTCGCTCGGCCCTTCGCTCGCCTCGATCTACCAGACGAAACTGCGGCTGGAACGGGCTGCGGCCTTCGCCGTATCGCAATCGGGCAAAAGCCCTGACATCGTCGCTTTGGCGGAAAGTGCCCGCAAGGGCGGAGCGCTTACCTTCTCCCTCGTGAACACCCTGCCCTCCCCCCTTGGAGACGCAGCCAATCACGCCATCGACATCCAGGCGGGACCGGAAAAGGCAGTTGCCGCAACCAAGTCCTTCGTCAACTCCATTGTCGCCGGTTTGGCCATCCTTGCCGAATGGACGGAAGACAGCCTGCTCGCGAAGGCCGTCAGCACCCTGCCGCAGAATTTCGCCAAGGCGATCGCACTTGACTGGAGCCATATTGGCGAGGCTGTGAAGGGTGAGGATTCACTTTATATGCTGGGCCGCGGCCCCGCCCTTGCGATTGCCGCGGAAGCCGCGCTGAAATGCAAGGAAACCTGCGAGCTGCACGCGGAAGCCTATTCGTCGGCAGAAGTCATGCACGGCCCGGTTTCGCTGGTCGCACCGAAATTTCCGGTAATCGCCTTTGCCGCGCGCGACCGCGCCGAGACCTCCGTTACGGATATTGCCGCAAGCCTTGCCCACAAAGGCGCCAATGTTTTCGTCACATCTGCCAAGGGTAGCCCGGCCAAGCCCTTGCCCTTCGTGGAAACCAACCATCCCCTGACCGATGCATTGCTGCTTATCGCACCGTTTTACGGCTTCATCGAGCAATTGTCGCGCGCAAGAGGCTTCAACCCGGATGCTCCCGTGGCATTGAAGAAGGTGACTGAAACCCAATGAGCGGCATAAAGGCATTTGTCGGCGCCCGCATTTTCGATGGCGCCGAATGGCATGATGACAAGGTGCTCCTGATCCGCGAAGGGCGCGTTGCCGCTGTCCTGGACAGCGTGCCTGCCGACGCCGAAGTGATCGATACAGATGGGCTGTTGATCGCGCCGGGCTTCATCGACCTTCAGATCAATGGCGGTGGCGGCGTCATGTTCAACAACCAGCCGGATGTGGCTGGCATTGCCCGCATCTGCTCCGCCCACGCCCAGTTCGGCACGACGGCTTTGATGGTGACGCTCATCACCGACCGGTCGGACGTGACGTTCAGGGCGGCGCAGGCGGGGATTGCCGCGGGCAAGGAGCATGTGCCCGGTTTCCTCGGCCTGCATTTCGAGGGGCCGCATCTTTCTGTCGCGCGCAAGGGCACGCATGATCCGGCGTTGATCCGCAAGATGGAGACGGACGACCTCGCGGTCCTGACCGGCTGCAAGGCGGAACTCCCCTTCGTGCTGACAACTATTGCCCCGGAAAATGTTACTGTCGAGCAGGTTGCAGCACTCAGCGACGCCGGCATCGTCGTCAGCCTCGGCCATACCGACACCGGTCTCGATGTTGCGACGGCCTATGCTGATGCAGGCGCATCCATGGTAACGCATCTCTTCAATGCCATGAGCCCGCTTGGCCACCGCGAGCCGGGGCTGGTCGGGGCCGCACTTTCGAACGGCAAGTTGCATTGCGGGCTTATAGCCGACGGATTCCATGTCGATCCGGCCGCAATCGGCATTGCGCTGCGCGCCAAGAATGGCCCGGCCCGCATCTTCCTTGTCACCGACGCCATGTCCACCATCGGCACGGATGATGACGGTTTCGAACTGAACGGCCGGCGCGTCTATCGCAACGGTGGACGGCTAACATTGGCCGACGGCACGCTGGCGGGAGCGGATATAGACATGCTCTCCTGCATCCGCTTCATGCGTGAGAAGATGGAAATGCCGCTGGAAGAAGCTTTGCGAATGGCATCCGCCTATCCGGCGCAGGCAATCGGCGCCTCCGGCAAGGGAAAACTCCTGCCCGGTTTCGATGCTGATTTCGTGATGCTGACACCAGACCTCCAGATGCATTCAACATGGATTAGCGGAGAAAAAATCTACGATGCCACACATTCCGGAGTCTAAACCATGATCGTTTGTTTCGATATCGGCGGAACGACCATCAAGGGCGCGATTGCCCATGCCCCGGACGATATTCGCCCCGTACCGCGTATACCAACGCCCAAAACCAGCTTCGAAGACTTCGCTGCCGGCTTGAAATCCGTCATCGACAACAGCGGCGGCACACCCGACTGCGTATCACTGTCGATCGCGGGCGTCATCGATCTTGATACGGGAAAGGCGACAGTCGCCAATATTCCCAGCATTCACCGCAGAACGTTAAAAGACGATCTGGAAAAAGCCCTGGACCTTCCCGTTATCGTTTCGAACGATGCGGATTGTTTCGTGATCGCCGAATCGGAAATCGGCTCCGGACAAGGACATCGCGTCGTCTTCGGCGTTATCCTTGGAACAGGTGTCGGCGGCGGGCTGGTGATTGACGGCAAGCTCATCAACAGCGACGGCGGCTTTGCCGGCGAATGGGGACATGGGCCAGTGGCCGCGACATTGGCCGGCAATCCACCGGTATCGCTGCCGCGATTCGAATGCGGTTGCGGCCTCACCGGCTGTGTCGACGCGATCGGCAGCGCGCGCGGCATGGAAAAGCTGCATCTGCATCTTCACGGGCAGGATATGACCAGTGAGGATATTATTGCCGCCTGGCAGGCAGGCGATGCGCAAGCCGCAAGAACCATCGATGTACTCATCGATATTCTCGCCTCGCCGCTGGCGATGGTGATCAATGTCACCGGCGCAACCATCGTGCCCGTCGGCGGCGGGCTTTCGAATTCAAGGGAACTCGTGACAGCTCTGGACGAAGCCGTCAGGGGCCGCATTCTCAGGCGCTTCGACAGGCCGCTCGTCGTGCCCGCCATTTGCCGGATCGAGCCGGGGCTGATTGGTTCCGCCGTTATCGGGCTGAAATATGCGAAGGAAATCGTGAACGCGGCTTAAGCCGCGTCACACCGTCTCGATCTTTTCCCGACGAAAGCCCAACCCCACCAGCCTGCCGGTCAGATGGGCAAAAAGTGGAAACCGCATGATCGCCCTAACGATGGCGGGTGGGCCTTTCGGCTTTTCCGCCGTTTCCGTCTGCTCTTTCTTGCGACCGACACGCATCATCCGCTGCAAGAATTGCGTGGCCTTGGTTGGAAAGGATCGCCGTTTCTCTATGGCGGCGAGGTCATCATCGGCAATGGTCCGGCCGGATGTGAATACCGGCACCAGAACATTGGCCGCAGCAACCGCATCCTGAATGGCAAGATTGATGCCGACACCGCCGACGGGCGACATGGCATGGGCCGCATCGCCGATGCAGATCAGGCCGGGCTTCCACCAGCGCTTCAACCGATCGATACGGACGGTGAGCAGATGCACGTCATCCCAGCTCGTAATTTCGTCGAGCCTCTCACGCGGGAAAGGGCAGATTTCCGCAACCCGGTTCCTGAAGGCTTCAAGTCCCTCAATTTTCATGTCAGCGAAAAAGCCCTTGCGCACCACGTACCCGCATTGCCAGTAGTCACCGCGGTTGATCATCACGAAACCCTGCCGCGAACCCGCATGGCCCATGGTGTCGGCCGGATCACCCGGCTGTCTCGAAAGGCGCATCCAAAGCACCTCGGTCGGGATGCCGAAGCGCTGTACTTCAAGCCCCGCCGCCTCGCGGACGATGGAGTTGCGGCCATCCGCGCCCACCACCAGATCAGCGGCGATCTCGATTGCGCCTTCCGGCGTATTGACCATGAGGCCACCAACACGCCCGTCGCGCTCGATCAGGCCGGTTACCGGCGCATTCATCAGCAGCCGGAAATTCTCATATTGCCCGGCCTTGCCGACGATGAAATTGAGAAAATCCCATTGCGGCATGAAGGCAATGAAACGATGATGGACCGGCAGCCGCGAAAAATCCGCGATCGTGATACGCTCGCCGCCGATGACTGCGTTCAGCCGAGGCGCACGCGTATGCGGGAGGCTCAGGAACTCCTCGGCGAAACCCAGCTGCTCCATCAGTTCAAGCGTGGAGGGGTGAATGGTGTCGCCGCGAAAATCGCGCAGAAAATCCCCATGTTTCTCGACAACCGTTACGTCTATACCGCTGCGGGCAAGCAAAAGGCCGAGCATCAGGCCGGCCGGCCCGCCACCGGCCACGACAACGGACGTGCGGATGTGCTGAACGGCCCTGCCGTCATTCTTCGGCACGACTTTCGCTTCTTCCATCACCGCCCCCCTGTCCGTTAAACGTCTCTACCGTGCATCCGCCGCCGGCAGGTTTGCATTTTTCGGCTGTGGCCAACCATGTGCATCGAAACGGAAAAGCATTTCGGACCGGGCAAAGATAAAGGCGAAGGCCATGGCCGTCCACATGCCAAGCAACAGCCCGGCGGCCACATCGCTTGGATAATGCGCGCCGACGATGACGCGTGAAACACCAATGACAAGCGCAAGTAGCAGGAACGCCCAGCGGAAGCGCGGCATCAGCATGGCGAAAACACCGAAAAACGCTCCGGCAGCCGTCGAATGGCCTGACGGGAAGCTCTCATAAAGGTTGTCACCGGTAAAAGGCGTGAGGCTATAGGCACCCATTTCCAGAAAAAGCTCCGGCCGCGCCCGCCCGATCAGGAATTTCAGCGTGTGGACCAATATGCTCGCCGTTCCGATCGTCAGGAAGAAGTAAGCGAGAAGCCGCCATGCCGTCCTCAGCCGGCCGGCATAGGTCCGCGCCTGCAGGACACGCGCGCCGACATAGGCGAGGATGGCAAGAGCGCCGGTGGAATAAAGCATCCAGCTGAACGTACCAAAATCGGTAATGGAGCGATTGAAGGAAACAATCCTTCCCGGCAGGGCTTGAGCATGTTCCGAAAGGCGTGGGTCGAAAGGAATAAAGACCAGAACCAGCACAAGGCTTGCCGCAAAAATCCAACCGCTGGAAACCAGAAAACGTCGCATCAATATTCTCTCATCGTTTTTCTTGCATATGGCTTTGCCATCCGCAAAAACAATAGCCCGGCTGTGTCCTTGTTATGACGGGTTTTCACGAGTAGAGGCTAGTGCATGTCGCCAGAAACTATGCATCGGTTTCGGGCAACCGGAAACGACCGACGGACGGAAGATGACAGATACCAGTGAAATGCCACGCAGGCTGACGATATTGGGTTCGACGGGTTCGATCGGTACGAACACACTGGATGTCGTCCGTCAGCTGGGTGGTCGCAGACAATTCGAGGTTTTGGCGCTCACCGGCGCCGGAAACATCGATCTTCTGGCGCAACAGGCGCGTGAATTCGGCGCGCAGCTTGCGGTAACCGCCGAGGACGGCAAATACGAAGCGCTGAAAGCGGCCCTTGCCGGCACCGGCATTGAGGTTGCGGCGGGCAAATCCGGCCTCGAAGAAGCGGCCTCGATGGAGGCCGGCTGGGTAATGGCAGCGATTGCCGGAACACCTGGTCTTGCCCCGACATTGACAGCCGCACGGCGCGGCGCAGACATAGCGCTTGCCAACAAGGAATGCCTCGTTTCCGCAGGCGATGTTTTCCTGCGCACGGTCAAACAGGGCGGCGGCAGGTTGATCCCGGTCGACAGCGAACATAGCGCGATCTTCCAGTGCCTGACGGGCGATCACAAACAGGCCGTGGAGCGCATCGTACTCACTGCATCCGGGGGACCCTTTCGCACCTGGTCGCGTGAGCAGATGGCCAATGTCACGGCAGATATCGCCCGTGCCCATCCCAACTGGTCTATGGGGTTGAAGGTATCGATCGGCAGCGCCTCCATGTTCAATAAGGGACTGGAAATGATCGAAGCGAAATATCTCTTCGATCTCAAGCCCGAGCAGGTGGAGGTGATCGTCCATCCGCAGTCGATCATACATTCGATGGTGGGTTACACGGATGGCTCCTATATCGCCCAGCTCGGCTCGCCCGATATGCGCACCGCCATCTCTTATGCCCTCACCTATCCTGAGCGCGGCAATCTCAATGTCGAGCGCCTGGATTTTGCCAAGCTGGCGCGGCTCGATTTCGAAGCGCCTGATGAGGCCAGGTTTCCGGCGCTTCGACTGGCGCGCACGGCGCTGGAGCGCGGAGGCTTGCAGGGCGCGGCCCTGAATGCCGCCGAAGAAACCGCCTTTCACGCCTTCGTCGAAGGCGGCATCGGTTTTCTCGATATGGCCGAAATCGTCGAAACGGTCATGGACCGCATGCATGACGGCCGATCAGCCAACAGCATTGAAGACGTATTTTCGGCGGACGGGGAAGCCCGCAATCACGCGCGGGAACTGATTGCCAGCAAAGAAAAGGCCGCGTAAACGCGGCCAGATTTTCTCTTGTTTGAACTGCGGCCTTAAGCCACCGCACGCGCCAGCGCACAATGTGACCAGAGCTGGTGCAACGCGCCCACCAACTGTTCGATGTCGGCATCGGTGTGCAGCGGTGTCGGCGTGATGCGCAGACGCTCGGTCTTGCGCGGCACGGTTGGATAATTGATCGGCTGCACATAGACGCCGTGATTGTCGAGCAGGATATCCGAAATCCATTTGCACTTGGCGGCATCGCCCACCATGACCGGTACGATATGGCTGGGATTGTCCATGTGCGGAATGCCGCGTGCATCCAGAAGCCCCCGCAGCTTGCGCACCCGGTCCTGATGGCGGGCGCGCTCAAAGGGGCTTGCCTTCAGATGCTGGATCGAGGCGATTGCGCCGGCAGCGAGCGACGGCGGCAGGGCCGTCGTGAAGATGAAACCGGAGGCGAAAGAACGGATAAAATCACAGACCGCCGTGGACCCGGCAATATAACCGCCCATCACGCCGAAAGCCTTGCCGAGCGTTCCTTCGATGATCGTCAGGCGATCCATCAGGCCTTCGCGCTCGGCAATGCCGCCGCCGCGCGGTCCGTACATGCCAACGGCATGGACTTCGTCGAGATAGGTCATGGCGCCATAACGATCGGCAAGATCGCAGATTTCCTTGATAGGGGCGATATCGCCATCCATCGAATAGACGGATTCAAAGGCGATGAGCTTCGGCGCGCTTGGATCGGCTGCCTTGAGCTTCGCCTCGAGATCTTCGAGATCATTGTGTTTCCAGATCACCCGCTCGCAACGGCCGTAACGGATGCCTTCGATCATCGAGGCATGGTTGAGCGCATCGGAGAAAATGATGAGGCCCGGAATTTTCTGGCCAAGTGTGCCGAGTGTCGCCCAGTTGGAAACGTAACCCGACGTGAAGATCAGCGCCGATTCCTTGCCGTGCAGATCGGCAAGTTCCTGTTCCAGCAGGACGTGATGATGGTTGGTCCCAGAAATGTTCCGGGTGCCTCCCGCACCCGCGCCACAGTGATCGATGGCGGCTTTCATGGCTTCGATGACTTTGGGGTTCTGGCCCATGCCCAGATAATCGTTGGAACACCAGACGGTTACGTCCTTGCGCTCGCCATTGGCGTTGTACCGTGTCGCGCGGGGAAAATTGCCCTGCTGGCGTTCGATATCCGCAAAAACGCGATAGCGTCCCTCAGAATGCAGGCTCTGCAGTTCCGTCGTAAAAAATGCCTCGAAGTCCATGCCATGCTCCAGAATTGACCAGATCGTTTTCTGCCTCGACACCGGGACCGTCAACCCTTGCGAGCTGCTTTAACCACGTCTGCGTCAATTCGCCGTTGTTTTGAACCATTCCAATAAACCGTTTATAGACGCCGATGAAAAGTACAAAATTGATTCACATCAAAAAACCCGGAAATTTGGAACCTTTTTCAAACGGCGCCGTTGTTTGGGACGCAATCGATTTACGCGCGGAAGAACGCCTGAAAGAGGAGGCTTCCCTAAACGGTATCGAATTGTTAGTTATCTGTGGCGGTCGGAGGTAGCAGTCGCCGCAGATAAATATGGGACGCCTACCGAGCCGAAGAGCTCATTGTAACGTTGGAGAGAGTTTCATGAAAAAGGCAATCATATTTGCGCTGGTCGGCCTGTCGCTTGCAAGCTGCACGCAGACTGAAAAGGGTGCTTCGATCGGTGCCGTTTCCGGTGCGGTCCTGGGCGGCGCTATCACGGGCAACGTTCGTGGCGCGGCAGTAGGCGCGGCGATCGGTGGCGTTGGCGGCGCGTTGATCGGCAATGCATCCGAACCTGGCTATTGCTATTATCGCGACCAGTACGGTCAGCGTTACACGGCGCGTTGCCGTTAATAGCTGCACGAGATACCGTTGCACAGAAGCCCCGGTCATCCGGGGCTTTTTGCGTTAAGGCGGGCAAAACACAGTCCGAAGGGTCCTCAACGCCGTTTATTTATGATTAAACTGCACTGTTAACGGACAGGAAACGGGTCAGAGCCATAATAAATGCTCAACCATAAAGCAGCTTATGCGAAGAACACGGACTAACCCGAAGACAGGTATTGCGTATCGGAAAGCTGGCACCGCTCTTGCGGTTGCCGTCACGTTCGCCCTGTACCCGGCGTTTACTCGCGATGCTTTTGCTTTCAAGCTGTTCGGCGTGCGTCTCTGGGGTTCGGAAGAACCGGAGATCGAAGTTATAAATCCGGTCAAATATGCCGTGACGCTGAATGCTGCCGATGCAGACAAATCTCTCAAAGGCAGCCTGGAAAACAGCTCGCTTCTTCTGGCCGACAAGGACAAACCGGCCTCCGGCGATCTCGGCCTTCTGATCAAGGCGCGTGATGACAGGGACAGGCTGATCGCAGCGCTTTACGAAAACGCCCGATATGGCGGCATCGTCAAGGTCACGGTCGCCGGCAAGGATGTGGACGATCTGCCGCCCAATCCGGTGTTCGATCACTCCGCTCCGGTGCCCGTGGTCATAACCGTCACCCCCGGCCCGGTCTTCACGCTCGGCAATATCAGGCTCGAGGGCGATGTGACGGGCCGCAACCTTGAAGAATACGGTCTCGTCACCGGCGGCGAGGCCGGATCCCTGGCAATCATCCGCGCCGGCAACAAGCTGATCGATGATCTGAAAGCCGAAGGCCGCCCGCTTGCGAAGCTGACGAAACGCGAGGCCGTTGCAAACCACGCGACGAACACGGTCGACATTACCATGGCTGCCGAAGGTGGCCCCGTGGCACCCCTCGGCGCGGTCACCGTGACCGGCGAAAAAACCGTCGACGGCGACTTCATCCGCCGTTATTCGCGCCTCAATGGCGGCGAACCCTACTCCCCGGAAAAACTGCGCAAGGCCGCAGACCGGCTACGCCAGCTCGGGGTCTTTTCCAGCCTGACAATCAAGGAAGCAGGAACACTGTCACGCGATGGCTCCATTCCGCTCACCATCGAGGTGTCAGAGGGCAAGCATCGTTATTTCGGCGTCGGCGCACAATATTCCACCACGGAAGGCATTGGCCTCCAGGGGTATTGGGGCCACAGGAACCTGTTCGGGCAGGCGGAATCGCTGCGGATCGAGGGTTCGGTTTCACGCATCGCCGAAGCATCGAGCGTTGAAGGCATGGACTATTCGGCGGGCATCACCTTCACAAAGCCCGGCATGTTCAATCCGCGCACCACATTCAAGACCAGCCTGATCGCCAAGACCGAACATCCCGATACCTATGAGGCCAAGACCATAACTGGAGCCGCCGGTTTCAGTTATGAGCTGAACGACACCGATACCGCAGCAGCCGGTCTCGAGGTGCAGTGGGCAGATACCGAAGACGCATTCGGCAAGAACAAATATCTGACCACCTCCATACCGCTGGAATTCGTTCGCGATACGCGCGACGACAAGCTCAACCCCACTGAAGGCTTTCGTGCATCGGTGGCCGCCAAGCCCAGCTATGAAGCGCTGAACGGCACCTTCTTTTCCTCCTTTGAAGGCTCTATTTCGGGTTATAAGGGACTCGGCGCCGAAGATCGCTTGATCATGGCCGGAAAGCTTTCCGGCGGCGTGCTCGTCGGCGGCAGCAATCTGCAGGACATACCGACCACAAGGCGCTTTTATGCCGGCGGCGGCGGATCCGTCCGCGGCTATAGCTACCAGGAAATATCGCCCTATAATGCAGCCGGTGATGCAACTGGCGGCCGCTCTTACGTGGTTGGCTCCATCGAAGCCCGTATCAAGGTCACCGATACGATCGGAATCGTGCCCTTTATCGATGCGGGTGTGGTATCCGACAGCGTAACCCCTGATTTCTCCGATATCCGGGCTGGCGCCGGTATTGGTTTGCGTTACGCAACGCCCTTTGGGCCTTTGCGTCTTGATGTCGCCATGCCGCTTGAAAAATATGATGGTGGCAACAATTTCGGCATTTATGCTGGCATCGGCCAGTCTTTTTAAACGCCGCCATCGAACACCCTAGCAACAGAGTGTAGATTACGCTTGATGAGAACGTTGATTCGATTGCTGAAATGGCTGGGCTACGCTGCTCTTTGCGGCGTGGTGCTGGTGTTGCTTGCGGTTCTGTTCGTCGGTCTCACCCCGATGGGTGCAAGAATTGCCGCAAAGCAGATTTCATCGCTCGTTTCCACGCCCGACCAGACAATCGAAATCTCTCCACCCAGCGGTCTTTTGACCGGTCGCCTGCGGCTCGACAATGTCACCCTTTCGGATCGGCAGGGACCTTACGCCCGTGTGAACCAGATCGCCGTTGACTGGTCGCCGCTCTCGCTTCTTGCCGGAACCTTCCACGCCGACCGGGTGTCGGCCGGATCGATTGATGTCGATCGCAAACCGCTTCCCGCTGAGCAAACATCGACCAAAAGCTCCGGCAGTTCGTCCCTGCCGATTGAAATCGACATCGACAGTTTCGATTTCTCCGATATTAGCCTCGGACAATCCCTTCTTGGCCGCGACTTCGAGCTGACCGCCGAGGGCAATCTCAAGGCCGCGCAGGACGATATCAGGTTATCGCTCACCGCCCACCGGCAGAGCACGCCGGACGCTGCGGTCAATGCAGACATCGCGTTTCTGCCGAATGAAAATGTCTTGAAGTTGAAAGCGGAGATGAAGGAGCCCGAGGGCGGGCTTCTGGCCACGCTGCTCTCGCTTCCGGGCACACCCGCCGTGGCGATCGATGTGAACGGTGAAGGTCCGCTTTCTGACTGGACCGGCACTCTGCGCGGCAACGTCGCCGGCAACCCCGTGCTCAACGTCACCGGCCACCATCTACTTGGAGACGACGGCACGCGGCGTATCGAGGTCGCAGGCGGCGGCCAGCCCGATCTGCTTCTGCCCCCCGCTTTCCGACAGCTTTTCGCCGGCGAGACGAAACTTGATGCAAACGCCACGCTCTCACCGCAGGGGCGCATCGAAATCGGCAGCAGCACGCTGGAAACCGGCACATTGCTGCTGACGGCCTCGGGCACCGTGGATCCGAACGGCCAGAACGATCTTAGTGCCAACCTCATCGGCACCGCCGGGCCAGTGGATTTCCGCTGGCCGCTGAACAATGGCGAGATCCAGGCCCTCATCAATGGCATTGATCTTTCCCTGAAGGGCAACGCTGATGCCGCTCATCTCAACACCACGGCATCGTTGCGCAGCCTTTCCCTGCCACAGGGTAGGCTTAATGATGTCAAGCTGACGGCCAGGAGCGGCAATCTCAACATTGCCGATCGCAGCGGCACCATCGACACCATTCTCTCCGTGGCACAATCGTCCTTCGTCAGCCCGGATATTGACCGGCTGGTGCGTGCGCCGGTCACCATCAAGGCGCCGGTCAGCCTCACCTCGTCGACCATCGGCTTTGACGGCGCGACGCTGGAGAGCGCCAGTGTCGGCGGAACGCTGAACGGCAGTTTCGACCTCGCCAACAATCGCCTGACATCCAGCGTGCAGCTCTTCGCGTTGCCCGCCACCCTGCCGCCAGCGCTGGCGGAAAAATTCGATACCACCATCGCTTTGCAGGGCGATATCGACCTGGTCATTGGCGGGCGCACAAGCGTTCAGAACCTCGTGGTCAAATCCGGAACAATTGAAGCGACAGGTGATGTCAGTCTCGAAGACGACGCGTTGAGCGCCAATCTGACGGGCAAGTTTCCCGCTCTCGAAAAACTGACGCCACAGGCAAAGGGCGTTGCCGATTTTGCAATTGAAGCCAGCGGCGCGCTTGCCGCGCCCGACTTCAATGTCACCTTAAGCTCCGAAAGTGCCACTCTTGCCGGACGGAAGCTTGAAGCGCTGAAGGTCAATGCCTCAGGCAAGGCCGATCCGGCCGCACCGCAGGCAAAACTGACCGCCAGCGGCAGCCTCGACCGGCAGAAGATCGACGCCAACGCCAATGTGGTGCAGACAGAAAACGGCACGGCAATACCCGAGCTTCATGTGGCAGTGGGTCGCAACATCTTGAACGGGAAGCTGCAATTCTCGCAACAATTCCTGCCATCTGGCGATCTTTCGTTCAATTTCCCGGACTTGGCCCTGCTGGCGGCACTTGCCGCGCAACAGGCAGATGGCGATATTGCCGGCGACATCGTACTCAGTAACGATAACGGCCGGATTGCCGCGACGATAAAGGCGAATGGCGGCAGCATCCGCCAGGGCACAACGGTTATTTCGAAGCTCGCTGCCGATATCTCCATTGACGACCTTCGGGCGCTCGCCATCAACGGCAAGGTCAGCGCCGACAGCGTCAATGCTGGCACCGCGGCGATTTCGGCGCTGAATGCGACCATTGGCCATTCCGGCACGACCACCAACTTCGATGTCAACGGACGCTACGACAATGCGCCGCTCGTGGTAAAGGGCAGTGCCAATACCGCAGGATCGCCGATGACCGTGCGGCTCGATGCCTTCTCGGCCGCCCCCAAGGGCATTGCCGTACGGCTCGAAAAGCCGAGTACAATGGCGATCGAAAACGGCACGGCCCGCATCTCCGGTCTGACTATCATCACCGGCGACGGGCGCGTCGAGGTAAACGGCACGGCGGGTTCGACACTCGACATCAACGCCAATATCCGCTCGCTTCCCGCGAACCTCGCAAATGCCTTCGCCACCGGGCTGGATGCGGCGGGGAGTATATCCGGGACAGTCAGCGCCAAGGGCACGGCTTCAGACCCGGCGGTCGATTATAATCTGAACTGGACGAATGCCGAGGTTGCCCAGACGCGTGCGGCAGGGCTTGCAGCGCTCGGCATCAAGGCAAACGGTCGTTTCGCCGGCGGCACCCTGCAGATCGATACGAATGTAACCGGTCAGGGCGGCATGTCGCTTTCGGGCGGCGGCTCCCTCGGCATTGCCGGTAACCGTCCGCTTTCCATGGCCTTTTCCGGGAGGTTGCCCTTCTCCGCCGTTGCCGCACAAACCGCAGCACAGGGCCTCGATGTGGACGGCACCGCCGCCATCGATGTGAAGATTTCCGGCAGCGCTTCCGCGCCTGTCGTTACCGGCAGCATCACCACCGATGGTACGCGCCTGACCGATGTGCGCCGTAACCTCACGGTCAACGGGCTGGCAGCAACGGTCACCTTCGATCGTGATCGCGCCGTCATATCCCGGCTGACGGGAAAGCTTGCTGGCGGTGGAACGATCTCGGGAACGGGTAGCGTCGGTATAACGGGCGGTTCGGGCTTTCCAGCCGACATCACGATCACGTTGGACCGCGCCGGTTACAATGATGGCACGCTGGTGACGACCATCGTAAGCGGCACGCTGACGCTGAAGGGCCCGCTTCTGAATTCGCCCGTGCTTGGCGGCAAGCTGACGCTGGACAGAAGCGCCATCACCATCCCGGAGAAACTTCCAGCCTCGCTGACGGAAATCGACGTCAAGCACAAGAACGCCCCGCCGCAGGTGCGGGCGCAGGTAAAGGCACTCGGTAACGATCAGGGTGGCAGTGGCAGTTCATCCACTATCAATCTTGATCTTCAGGTAAACGCACCAAGCGGCATCTTCGTGCGCGGACGCGGCATCGACGCAGAACTGACCGGCAATCTGACCATTCGCGGTACGGCAGCTGTTCCCGTCATCTCCGGCGGTTTTGAAATGCGCCGTGGACGGCTCGAAATTCTCACCCGCCGTCTCGATTTCAATACGGGCAAGATAACCTTCGGCGGCGGCCTCGTGCCGGTTCTGGATATGGAGGCGCAGTCCACCGCTGGTTCCGCCACCATCACCGTTGCGGTTTCCGGCAATGCCAACGACCCGACATTCGCCTTCTCCTCAACCCCGGCTCTGCCGCAGGATGAGGTTATGGCACAGCTGATCTTCGGCCAATCCATGTCCAAGCTCTCGGCCTTGCAGATCGCGCGGCTGGCGGATGCGGCAGCCCAGCTTGCCGGCGGGCGCTCCACCTCGTTGTTCGACAAGCTCCGAAGCAATCTCGGTGTCGACGATCTCGACATCTCGACGGATTCCGAAGGCCAGGCCCGCGTTTCCGCAGGCAAATATCTCAACGAGCGAACCTATCTCGAGCTGCAGCAAAGCGGCGATTCCGGCGCAAAGGCCATCATCAACCTCGATGTCGGGCGCGGCGTGAAGCTGCGCGGTGAAGCGGGCGGTAATGGCGAAGGTGCAGCCGGTATATTTTACGAGAAAGAATATTGAAGTCTTCGCATTTAGGTTTGCGAAACCATCTCATGCTACGAATCTTCCATTGAAGGCGGAAAATATTGTTTCCGGCTGTTCAGGCACCAGGCAGAACGCCAAATTCGCATATGCAAGTGTCGGTGCACTTGCGCTGGCCTCCACAGCGAGCATTGGGAAGAATTCTGATGGCAATGATAAACTCTACCAACTTTGGCGGCGAGACGCTCGAAATCATCGCATTCCGCCTGCATGATCAGGAATTCTGCGTGAAGACGACGACTATCCGCGAAATTCGCGGCTGGGCGCCTTCAACGCCCATTCCCCACGCGCCGAAAGACGTCATCGGCGTCATGAACCTTCGCGGTTCGGTTATTCCGATCATCGATCTCGCACACAAACTCGGAATGAAAAGCACCGTCGCAAATGAAAGAAGCGCCATTGTGGTGGCCGAAGTGCACAACATGGTCATCGGCATGCTCGTCGATCGCGTTTCGGACATTCTGACGATCCCGGCAAATCAGGTCCAGCCGGTTCCGGAAATCTCGGCCTCCTTCGACAAGTCCTACTCCGAAGGCATCATTGCCAACGAACATGGCATGATCTGCTTCCTGAACCTTGCAAAGATGTTCAAGGGAACCGAAGCGGAAGATCTCGCCGCCTGATCGTTGCAATTCCTTTGCATGACGGCCGGTTCGCGTTCTTAGGCAACGTAAGAACAAAGGCTCAAATACGAGACTATTGACCATTGAACCAAACCGCCGGAGCACCTGCCCGGCGGTTTTTGTTTTCATGACCGTCTCTTTTATTAAATAAGAACATTTTAATATTATAGATATCTAATATTAAGAGCCGACGAACAGTACCGCGCCTGCATCACATCACGCGGGGTCCGATACCTGACCGAGGCTGACAAGTCGCAAGTGCCTGCATTGCTGCCTTTGGCGGCAGAACCTGTTCGTTGTTCAACATGATACGGCGCCGACCACACCTCCTGTGCGGCAGCGCGCGCCGAGGCCGCAATTTGGGGGACGTTAATGCTGGGGTTAGGGAAAAGCGCAGACAATCGAAATATGCTCGATGCGATATCCAGATCGCAGGCAGTCATAGAATTCGATCTTAAAGGCAATATTCTTACGGCAAACAGCAATTTCTGTGTGACGCTGGGCTATGATCTCGCAGAGATCGTCGGCAAGCATCATCGTATCTTCTGCGACCGGGAATTTGTCGCATCGCACGCATACCAGGAATTCTGGGAATCTCTTGCGCGCGGCGAATTTCAGGGCAAGGAATATCGCCGCATACGCAAGGATGGATCGACCATATGGATCGAGGCCTCCTACAACCCCGTCTTCAGGTCAGGCAAACCCTATAAGGTTGTCAAGATAGCGACCGACATCACAGCCAAGAAGATCAAGGCTGTAGAAGATGCTGGCAAACTCGAAGCGCTTTCACGCTCCCAGGCCACCATCGAATTTTTGCCGGATGGTACGATCATTACCGCCAATCCGAATTTCTGCGCCACTGTCAACTACGACCTCAAGGAAATCGAAGGCCGGCACCACCGTATGTTCTGCGATCCGGCCTATGCAGCATCGCCAGCCTATGCCAATTTCTGGCCGCGGCTGGCATCCGGAGAATTCATCTCAGACGAATTTGTTCGTTATGGAAAGAACGGCAAGGAGATATGGATCCAGGCCGCTTACAACCCGGTATTGGATGAGACAGGCAAGGTGGTGAAGGTTGTGAAATTCGCAACCGACGTGACACCGCGTATGAGCGCCATCACCCTTCTCGCCGATGCCTTGCGGGCACTGGCCGAGGGTGACCTGGTGCAGCGCCTCGATAGCAGCTTCGTGCCCAGCATGGAGAAATTGCGCCAGGACTTCAACGACGTGGTCGGCAAACTTCAGTCCACCATGCAGACGATCGCTCACAATGCCTCGACAATCGCATCCGGCTCGGGTGAAATCCGCATAGCCGCCGATCAACTCTCGCAGCGAACCGAACAGCAGGCGGCCTCGCTGGAAGAAACCGCAGCGGCGCTGGAGCAAATCACCACCACCGTGACCGATGCCAGCCAGCGCGCCGGCGAGGCCGGGAAACTGGTGTTGCGCACGAGAGAACATGCCGAACATTCCGGTGAAGTCGTTCAGCAGGCAATTTCCGCCATGGACGCGATTTCGCGCTCCTCCGGTGAAATCACCAACATCATAGGCGTCATTGACGACATCGCATTCCAGACCAATCTTCTGGCGCTGAATGCGGGCGTGGAAGCTGCTCGTGCCGGTGAAGCGGGCAAGGGTTTCGCGGTGGTTGCCCAAGAGGTGCGGGAACTCGCGCAACGATCCGCAGTTGCTGCCAAGGAAATTAAGTCCCTCATCAACACCTCCCGCGAACAGGTCGCCAATGGCGTCGATCTGGTTGGCAAAACCGGCGGTGCACTGCGGGATATTCAATCGCAAATGGGCGAAATCGATGCCAACGTCTCGGCCATCGTCGAGGCCTCGCGCGAACAGGCCAACGGTCTGAGAGAAATCAACCAGGCTGTCAACGTTATGGATCAGGCGACCCAGAAAAACGCCGCTATGGTGGAAGAAACCACTGCCGCCAGCCACGGCCTCGCCAATGAAGCGGACAACCTGCACGAATTGCTACGGCAGTTCAGAATATCGCGCGAAGGACAGATATCATCTGCCCAGCCGATCAATAAAAGAGCCGCTGCAATAACGAGGCTGACAGCACCACAGCCGCGATACGCAACGGCGACGTCTCACGGAAATGCTGCGCCCGAATGGGCGGAGTTTTAGTATGCTTCGAAGCCCGGATGCCAATGCCGGTCGGCAACTGGCATTATAAAATGACGCGGTCCACACGGGTGAAGATTTCGAAGTCTTCACCCCGCACCAGCGCAACAAGCGTGATGCCCGCACTCTCGGCGGTTTCGATGGCAAGCGCGGTAGGAGCCGAAATTGCTGCCATAACCGGACTACCAAGGATCGCTGTCTTCTGAACCATCTCCACCGACAGGCGACTGGTGACGGCAACAATGCCTGTCTTGGCGGAAATACCGGCATTCACGACAGCACCGGCCAACTTGTCGAGCGCATTGTGGCGACCGACATCTTCGCGCACCGCAAGCAAACCATCTTGAGGACTGTAAAAACCCGCACCGTGAACGGCCCTGGTTTCGCGGTTGAGGCTTTGTGCGTCGCTCAGTGCTTTCACCGCGGCAACGATATCATCACCGTGGATCGACATTCTCGCGCCGCTGAGATCGGGGACCACGCGAACCGCCTGTTCTATGGATTCGATCCCGCACAGACCGCAACCAACCGGACCCGCCATATGCCGCCGTCTCGCCCGCAGGGCATCAGCCTCGGCGTCCATCAGATCCACCTGGACATCATAGCCCTGCCCGGCTTCAATGACCTCTATCGCCCGGATTTCGCTGCGTGCCGATATGATGCCCTCTGTCAGGCTGAAGCCGACGGCGAAATCGACAAGATCAGCGGGACTAGCCATCATCACGGCATGGGTGCTGCCGCCGTAAGAAAAGGCAACCGGCACCTCCTCCGGCACGGCGCGCTCACCCGTGCTAAGGACGCCCTGTCGCAGCGCGGATCTTGCGACCCTTCGATAACTGGCTTCTATCGACACGGCGATCATCCCTCCATGACAAGAAACACGCCTTCTCGCCTACTCCCGACCGGCAGCAGCACGTTACTTTTCACCATCATGTCTAGCCTATCGCCCTGAAAATCGGAATCGATTTCCGCAAACGTAATGAGCGGACCGAGGCGCTTTTACTGGAACGAGAACTCAGATTTTTCTGCCTGCTCAAGAAAACAGGCAGTGGCCGAAAACAAAAAAGCGACCGAAACGGCCGCTTTTTTGTTTTGGATATTGTGTGGACAGTCATTCTTTCGAACCCGCCCGGTGCTTTCAAGCGGCGACGAGAACCTCATGCAGGTTCGTCAGTTCGTAGAGATGCTTTTCAAGCTTGGTCAGATGCTCGTGGTGATGATTGCCTTCCTGAATTTCGGCCTTGGCCAAATCGATGCGCTTCTGCAGCGTGTCAGGGGACATATCGTCAGCCGAAACAGCGGATTCGGCGAGAAGCGTGCAACCTGTCGGAAGAATATCGGCAAAACCACCGAAAACGACGTATTTATGGGTTTCGCCAGAGGCGAATTTCACCGTCACCAGGCCCGGCTTGATCGTCGTCATGGTAGGCGCGTGATTGGCCAGAACCGTCATCTCACCCAGCGTAGCCGGAATGACGACTTCCGTAACCGTTTCGGAAACGAGCAGACGTTCCGGGGAAACGAGATCGAATTTGAAACTGTCAGCCATGGCTATTCACTTCTTTTCAATTACGCGGGCGTCACGGACTTGTTTATTAAAACGCCGGCAAAGCCGTTCCGGTTTCACCGTCATCGTGTGCAAGGCGCGTGGTCGAACCACGCGCCCGCCAATTCATAATCAGGCAGCTTCAGCAGTCAGCTTCTTTGCCTTTTCGATGGCTTCTTCCATCGAACCGACCATGTAGAAAGCTGCTTCCGGCAGGCTGTCGTATTCGCCGTTGACCAGGCCCTTGAAGCCCTTGATCGTGTCTTCGAGTGCGACGAGCTTGCCCGGAGAACCGGTGAAGACTTCGGCAACGAAGAACGGCTGCGACAGGAAGCGCTCGATCTTACGGGCGCGGGCAACCGTCAGCTTGTCTTCTTCCGACAGTTCGTCCATGCCGAGGATGGCGATGATGTCCTGAAGGGACTTGTAGCGCTGCAGGGTCGACTGAACCTTACGGGCAACCTCGTAGTGTTCTTCACCGACGATCATCGGGTCGAGCATGCGCGAGGTGGAGTCGAGCGGGTCAACAGCCGGGTAAATACCCTTTTCTGCGATCGAACGCGACAGAACCGTCGTTGCGTCAAGGTGCGCGAACGAAGTGGCCGGCGCAGGGTCGGTCAAGTCGTCGGCGGGAACGTAAATCGCCTGAACCGAGGTGATCGAACCCTTGTTCGTGGTGGTGATGCGTTCCTGCATCTGGCCCATGTCGGTTGCGAGCGTTGGCTGATAGCCCACAGCCGAAGGAATACGGCCGAGAAGAGCCGAAACTTCCGAACCAGCCTGCGTGAAGCGGAAGATGTTGTCCACGAAGAACAGAACGTCCTGGCCTTCGTCGCGGAAGTTTTCAGCGATCGTCAGACCGGTCAGAGCGACGCGAGCGCGGGCGCCCGGTGGTTCATTCATCTGGCCGTAAACGAGAGCAGCCTTGGAACCTTCGCCGCCGCCAAGCTTGTTGACGTTCGACTCGATCATTTCGTGATAGAGGTCGTTACCTTCGCGGGTACGCTCACCCACGCCGGCGAATACCGAGTAACCACCGTGCGCCTTGGCGACGTTGTTGATCAGTTCCATGATGAGAACCGTCTTGCCAACGCCAGCGCCGCCGAACAGGCCGATCTTGCCGCCCTTGGCGTAAGGAGCCAGAAGGTCAACGACCTTGATGCCGGTAACGAGGATCTGGCCTTCAGTCGACTGCTCGACGTAAGACGGTGCGTCCTGGTGGATGGCGCGCTTCTTGGCCGTTACGATCGGACCTGCTTCGTCAACCGGCTCACCGATGACGTTCATGATGCGGCCGAGCGTTTCCAGACCGACCGGAACCTCGATCGGAGCGCCCGTATCAGCGACGACCTGACCGCGGACGAGACCTTCGGTCGAGTCCATGGCGATCGTGCGTACGACGTTTTCGCCGAGATGCTGAGCGACTTCCAGAACGAGGCGGTTGCCGTTGTTATCGGTTTCGAGCGCGTTGAGGATCGGAGGCAGTTCGCCTTCGAACGCCACGTCGACAACAGCGCCGATAACCTGGGTAACCTTGCCCGCGCCGTTCACCGCTGCGGTTTTCTTGGGGGTAGCTGCCTTAGCCATTATCCTTACCCTCTTTCCTTACCTCAGAGCGCTTCCGCGCCCGAAATGATTTCAATGAGTTCCTTGGTGATCTGAGCCTGACGCTGACGGTTGTAGGAAAGCGTCAGCTTGTTGATCATATCACCGGCATTGCGCGTTGCGTTGTCCATCGCGCTCATCTTGGCGCCCATTTCACCGGCAACGTTTTCGAGCAGAGCCCGGAAAACCTGAACCGAAATGTTGCGCGGAATAAGGTCTTCCAGAATAGAAGCCGCATCAGGCTCATATTCGTAGACGGCGCTCTGCGTTGCCTCAACCTCTTCCACAACAGGGACTGCGGCAGGAATAAGCTGCAGACCGGTCGGGATCTGGCTGATGACGGACTTGAATTCCGAGTAGATCAGCGTGCAGACGTCAAATTCACCCGCATTGAACAGGGAGATCACCTTCTTGGCGATCTGGTCGGCGTTTTCGAAACCGACCTTCTTCACTTCGCGCAGTTCGATGCGCTCGATGATATTAGCTGCGAATTCGCGACGAAGGCTGTCGTAACCCTTCTTGCCGACCGTGATGATCTTGACCGTTTTGCCTTCGGAAATCAGCTTGCGGGCTTGATCGCGGGCAAAACGGGAAATCTGCGAGTTGAAACCGCCGCAAAGACCACGTTCAGCCGTGCAGACAACGAGCAGATGCACGTTGTCCTTGCCGGTGCCGGTCATCAACGCCGGAGCGACGTCCGCCTCTACCGCCTTGGCGATGTTGGCAAGAACGGCGCCCATGCGCTGAGAATAAGGCCGGGCGGCCTCCGCAGCTTCCTGGGCGCGCCGAAGCTTCGCCGCGGCGACCATTTTCATCGCCTTGGTAATCTTCTGCGTCGCCTTTACGGAGGCAATGCGGTTTTTCAGATCCTTTAGTGAAGGCATCCGTTATCCGTCCGAGTAAAAGAGCCCTAATTACGAGAAAGACTTCGCGAAGCTATCAAGAGCGCCCTTGAGCTTGCTCTTGGTATCGTCGCTGATTGCCTTTTCCGTGCGGATGGTGTCGAGGATCGCCTTGCCTTCCGATCGGAGGTAGGAGAGCAGACCCTGCTCGAACTTGCCGACCTGCGCGACCGGGATCTTGTCGAGATAACCGTTGACACCGGCGAAGATCACCGCGACCTGCTCTTCCGTCTTGAGCGGAGAGAACTGCGGCTGCTTCAGAAGCTCGGTCAGGCGGGCACCGCGGTTAAGCAGGCGCTGCGTAGAAGCGTCAAGGTCCGAGCCGAACTGGGCGAAGGCGGCCATTTCGCGATACTGGGCAAGTTCACCCTTGATCGAACCGGCGACCTGCTTCATCGCCTTGATCTGGGCGGCAGAGCCAACGCGCGAAACCGACAGACCGACGTTAACGGCCGGACGGATACCCTGGTAGAACAGGTCGGTTTCGAGGAAGATCTGGCCGTCGGTGATCGAGATCACGTTGGTCGGAATGAAGGCCGAAACGTCGTTGCCCTGGGTTTCGATGACAGGCAGAGCCGTCAGAGAGCCAGCACCCATTTCGTCGGAGAGCTTTGCAGCGCGCTCCAGAAGACGGGAGTGAAGGTAGAAGACGTCGCCCGGATAAGCTTCGCGGCCCGGAGGACGGCGCAGCAGAAGCGACATCTGACGGTAAGCAACGGCCTGCTTGGAAAGGTCGTCATAACCGATGAGGGCGTGCTTGCCGTTATCACGGAAGTATTCGCCCATGGCGCAACCGGCAAACGGTGCAAGGTACTGCATCGGAGCCGGGTCGGAAGCCGTGGCAGCAATGATGATCGAATACTGCAGGGCGCCGCGCTCTTCCAGAACCTTTACGAACTGGGCAACGGTCGAACGCTTCTGGCCGATAGCAACGTAGACGCAATAAAGCTTGTCGCCTTCCGGACCATTGTCGTGAATGGCCTTCTGGTTCAGGATCGCGTCGAGAATGATCGCGGTCTTGCCGGTCTGGCGGTCGCCGATGACGAGCTCGCGCTGGCCGCGGCCAACCGGGATGAGGGCGTCGATAGCCTTGAGGCCGGTCGACATCGGCTCATGAACCGACTTACGCGGAATGATGCCGGGAGCCTTGACGTCAACGCGCGAACGCTTGGCGGCGTTGATCGGGCCTTTACCGTCGATCGGGTTGCCGAGGGCGTCAACGACGCGGCCGAGCAGTTCCGGACCGACCGGAACGTCAACGATAGCGCCAGTCCGCTTTACGGTGTCGCCTTCCTTGATGGCACGGTCGGAACCGAAGATAACCACACCGACGTTGTCGGCTTCGAGGTTGAGCGCCATGCCGCGAACGCCACCAGGAAACTCGACCATTTCGCCGGCCTGAACATTGTCGAGACCATAGACGCGGGCGATACCGTCACCGACGGAAAGCACCTGACCGACTTCCGAGACTTCCGCCTCGTTGCCGAAATTTTTGATTTGATCTTTCAGAATTGCGGAAATTTCCGCGGCGCGGATATCCATCAGCCAACCTCTTTCAGTGCAAGCTTAAGGGTGGAAAGTTTGGTGCGAAGAGACGTATCGATCTGGCGAGAACCAACCTTGACGATCAGGCCACCGAGGATCGAAGGATCAACGGTAACGGAAACCGTCACATCCTTGCCGGTAACGCTCTTCAGCGCCGCCTTCAGTTCAGTTTCTTGCGCTTCGTCGAGCGCATGTGCCGAGGTGACCTCGGCGGTAATTTCGCCGCGATGGGCAGCAGCAATGGAGCGATAGGCGCGGATCATGCCGGGAACGGCAAACAGACGGCGGTTATTCGCAACGACCTTGAGGAAATTGACAGCAAGACCGGCAATACCGGCCTTCTCGCAGATTGCGGTGATTGCCTTGAACTGATCCTCGGCGGAAAACACCGGGCTCGCAACCAGACGCTTCAAATCGTCACTTCCATCGAGAAGTGCGCCGAACCTGTCCAGATCGGCTCCAACTGCCTCGACCGCACCCGCTTCCAAAGCAAGCTCGAAAAGCGACGATGCATACCTTTCGGCTACACCGGATGTTCCATGGGAGGTATCTGCCACGGGCACTTTTTCCCTGCTAATCGTCCAAGAACATCAGCGAGGGGGATCCTCCGCATCAAATTCTTGAAATCGTTTCAATTTCCCCGAAAAAGACCGGAATTCCCCCCTGCCTTTTCCCAATTTCGCGGTCCGTCTAGCATAGGACGCCGGGACTCGCAACACGCGTAATAGCGGAAAGCGCCGTTTGGGCAAGGGGGAATGCGTTTAAATTTTCCGATTCCGCCCAGGATGCGCCGCAGGTGCGGCACAAAAGCCAAAAAGCCCGTATCAGACCAGTCCGAACACGTAGCTCAACGACAGTGCAGACAACAGAAGGTGTACAACCAGAAGTATGAAATTCCGCACTGTTGCGCCTCCATCCGAGAGAATGGAGAGAATGCCGCCGAACACGCTGAGACCGAAAGCCGCACCGAAGGCGAGATAGACCATGGGCTGCGCCAGAAGCAGGGCGGAAGCACCGAGGCCGAGATAAAAACCGGCAAGCGACGAGCGCACAAGCGCGTAACCATCCCGGCGCTCGCCGATCGCCTGCAGACCGAAGGCACGCAGAGTAACGCCTGGTGCAAACATGAAAAAGAGGCCGATCACGACCGACACCACCGCAGCGCCGAAGGCCAGCTGCTCGCCGAATTCGGCGGGAAAATAAAACTCCATCTCGTTCCCCAAATCATTTTTGCCTGCTGCGTTATGACACGGTCATGACAGCGGGAAAACGTCCCCATTGATAAAGTTCAAAGGAAACTTTGCGGATCGATATCGAGCTGCACATGCACGCTGCCCCGTTCCTTCGGGCCATTGGCCAGAAGCGTTCGAAGGAAGGATTGCATGTCGGAATTGCGCCGCCCATGCACCAGCAGGCGAAAACGGTGCCGGCCACGGATAAGCGCCAGCGGCGCTTCCGCCGGGCCGAGCAGCATGATGCCCGTAACCTGCGGTGCTGCCGCCCTTAAACCCCGCGCATGGGTTTCGGCCTCCGCACGCGTATCGGCGGAAACGATGATTGAGGCAAGCCGTCCGAAAGGCGGAAGAACGGCTTTTTCCCGCTCCACGATCTCCCTTTCGTAAAAGGCAGATGCATCACCGGACACGATTGCCTGCATGACAGGGTGTTGCGGCTGGTAGGTTTGCAACAGGCCGTGGCTTTTCAGCCCGGTTCGCCCGGCGCGACCGGTCACCTGCGAGAGCAGCTGGAACGTTCGCTCCGCTGCGCGCGGATCGCCATTGGCAAGCCCGAGATCGGCGTCGACAATACCGACAAGCGTCATAAGGGGGAAGTTGTGCCCCTTGGCAACCAGCTGCGTGCCGATGACGATGTCCGCCTCTCCCTTGACGATCGCCTCCAACTCCAGACGCAGCCGCTTGACGCCCATCAGGTCAGAGGAGAGCACGATGGTGCGGGCCTCGGGAAAGTGTTTCTCCACCTCCTCGGCGATCCGCTCTACCCCCGGCCCGCAGGCCACCAGATGATCGAAGGTGCCGCATTCCGGGCAATGGTCCGGCGTCGGCTCGTTGTGACCGCACTGGTGGCATTGCAGTTGATTGCGGAACCGGTGCTCCACCAGCCAGCTCGAACATTGCGGGCACTGGAAACGGTGACCGCAGACCCGGCAGAGCGTCAGCGGCGCGTAACCGCGACGATTGAGAAAGAGCAGGGACTGCTCGCCCTTTTCGATGGTTTTGCCGATGCCGCGCAGGAGAACCGGCGAAAGAAACCCTCCCCTTTCCGGCGGATGGCGACGCATATCGATCAGATGCAGATCGGGCATCGCCGCATCGCCGAAGCGCGTATGCAGATGGATGGTGTTATAGCGGCCAGAACTGCCGTTGACCTGGCTTTCCACTGACGGCGTGGCGGAGACCAGCACCACCGGGAAATCCCCGATCCGGGCTCTGACGACCGCCATGTCGCGGGCGTTGTAAAAGACGCGGTCTTCCTGCTTGTAGGCCGGGTCATGCTCCTCATCGACGATGATGAGGCCGAGATTGTCGAAGGGAAGGAACAGCGCCGAGCGCGCGCCGGCCACCACCTTCACCTCACCCGTCACCGCCTGTCGCCAGACCTTTTCGCGCATGCGCGGCGACAGGTCAGAATGCCATTCAGCTGGCTTGGCGCCGAAGCGGTCGTGAAAGCGATCCAGGAAGGCCGCCGTCAGCGCGATTTCCGGCAACAGGATGAGGACCTGCTTGCCTTGTCGCAGCGTTTCCGCCACCGCCTCGAAATAGACCTCGGTTTTGCCGGAGCCGGTCACACCATCAATCAGTGAAACATGGAAACCACCCTTGCGCACATCCTCGAGAATTTCCGATGCCGCCTGTTTCTGCGGGCCTTCCAGTCGCGGCTCGGCATAGTCAGGATCAGGCTCGGCCACAACAGGCGGCGCGGGCAGAAAAACCGTCTCGAATACGCCCTGCTTGACCAGACCATCGACAACGCTGGTAGAAACGCCGGCGGCATGGGCAAGGCCGCTCTTCGTCCAGCCATGGCCCTGGGCCGCCAGTTCCATCACTCTCTCGCGGGCGGGAGTAAGCCGCTCCGGCCTGCCTTCGGTCAGCCGCAGCCCCTCGATCATAGGCTCGGGATCGAAGGCGGCGGGCGCGCGTAGGGCCATGCGCGCCACAAGGCCGGGCGGAGAAAGCGTGTAGGCAGCAACCCAGTCGATGAAGCGCCGCATTTCCGCTTTCAGCGGCGGGCACTCGAAACTCTTGGTGATGGGCCGCAGCTTTTTCGGATCGACGCTCTTCTCTCCTGCATCGTCCCACACCACGCCGAAGACCTGCCGTGGTCCAAGCGGCACCTGAACGATGGAGCCGGTCTCCACCACCATATCGTCAGGCACGGCATAACTGTAGGGTCCAGGCGCCGGCATCGGCACGAGAACGGGCACCGTGCGCGTGAGCGACGGCGGGTCGAACAGAGCCCCAAACAGATCGGACGAATCTTTTGCCATGATGTGGCGAACATGCCCCGGCGGAATGAAAAAGGAAACCGCCCGGATGTAATGGCTGACCCCGGTAAAGTCCACGCCAGATGCAAAGCCCAGGCGCAAGCCTTAACCAAATACTGACCATAAGGGCATAGCGTTGGGAGAGGAATGGAGCGCCCCGTGACCGAAATTCTGACTTTTGCCACACCCGATCTCTTGAACGAGCGCCAATCCTGGCTTGCCGCGATTGCCGGTGAACGCCGCCTTGCGGACAATACCGTCGAGGCCTACGAGCGCGACACTCGCCAGTTTTTGACATTCCTCACCGGTTACATCGGCAAGTCAGCTTCAATCGCCGATATCGCCGATCTGCGCCCGGTCGATCTTCGCGCCTTTCTGGCCAGTCGTCGCAGGGAAGGCGCCGGCGCACGCTCGCTGGGGCGGCATCTGGCGGGCCTGCGTTCCTTTCTCCACTATCTGCAAAAGAAACGTCTGGTGAATGCGGCCGGGGCCACCGCCATGCGCTCGCCGAAACAGCCGAAATCTCTGCCGAAACCGCTGACGGACCGGCAGGCGCTGAAAATAACCACCACCGAGGCACAATTGAATGAAGAGCCGTGGATTGCCGCCCGTAACGCTGCGGTTCTCTCGCTTCTTTATGGCTGCGGTCTTCGCATCTCCGAGGCGCTCGGGCTGGCTCCGGCCGATTTCACGCCCGACGCCCGCAGCCTTCGCATCACCGGCAAAGGCAACAAGACCCGGATGGTGCCTTTGCTGGCGGTGGTAACGGAAGCGGTTGAGGCCTACAAAAAGCTCTGCCCCTATCATCTGGCTGCCGACCAGCCGCTATTCCTAGGCGCGCGCGGCGGCAAGCTGCAACCTGCCATCATCCAGCGCGAGATGCAGAAGTTGCGTGGCGCTTTCGGCCTGCCGGAAAACGCCACACCGCATGCGCTGCGCCACTCCTTCGCCACCCATCTACTGGCCGGCGGCGGCGACCTGCGCACCATTCAGGAACTGCTCGGCCATGCCAGCCTCTCCACCACGCAGATCTATACCGGCGTCGATACCGCAAGATTGCTGGAAATCTACGATAATGCCCACCCGCGCGCATGAAGCAGGAAATGCTTAACCATAGTCATTAATCAGACGTCCAAGCCGCCGTTCTATAAGTGGACTAGAACCGGATAGTACCTATGCAAAGCCTGATAAAGCCACAAAATCTCACCGCCACCCTGATGGGCAAGACCGGCGACACCCTGCTCTGGTTGCTCGCCGCGCTGCACGTCACTGCTGTCGCAATCCTCTTCGCGACGTTGCTATCGTTGGGTGAGGCGCAAGCCGCCGAACAGGAGATAAGCTGCACGGGCAGCGATATTCTCGTGGAGATGCGCAAGAGCGACCCGCAGGGCTTCGCGAAGATCGAACAGGAAGCGGCAGCTATCCCGAACGGCAAGGGCAACTTCTGGCGCATCGAAAAAGCTGGGACGGCACCGTCCTTTCTTCTCGGCACCATGCATGTCACCGATCCACGTGTTCTTGGCATGCCAGCCGCCGCAACACCCGCGTTTGAAAAAGCCGCGACGGTCATCGTGGAATCGGACGAAATCGTCGATGACAAGAAAATTGCGGCATCGCTGCTGACAAGACCCGACCTCACCATGTTTCTGGACGGCAAGTCGATCACCGACATCCTGTCACCCGAAAATGTCGCACGCCTTGAAAAGGGTCTTAAGGAGCGCGGCATTCCGCTGAGTGCCGTTTCGCGCATGAAGCCATGGATGCTGTCGAGTTTCGTCGCCCTTCCCGCCTGCGAATTTGCCCGCAAGGCCACTGGCCTGTCTTTCCTGGATAAGAAGCTCGCTGAAGATGCGGTCGCGGACGGAAAGCATCTTGTCGGGCTGGAGACCATGGTGGAGCAGCTTGCGGCCATGTCTGAGCTGCCAATGGAATTTCATCTGCAGGCGCTGATCGAAACGCTCGAATTGGGCGACCGCATGGATGACATCATGACGACAATGACCGATCTTTATGTCAGCGGTGATATCGGCATGACCATGCCCATGCTGAAGAGCATCGATCCCAAGAAAGCGTCTGAAAATGACCAGGGCTACGCCGCCTTCGAGCAACGCATCATCACCGATCGCAACCACGTCATGGCGGAGCGATCGGCCCCTGAGCTTGCCAAAGGCAATGTCTTCATGGCCGTCGGCGCTTTGCACCTGCCGGGCGAAGAAGGCGTAATTGAACTCCTGCGTGCGCAGGGCTTTACCCTCACACGGGTCGACTGATCCACTCGTCTCCGGTCTTGACGGGGCGGACATTGGCGCAAAACGGCCGCATCGTCGCCGGCACGATGCGACGATGAAACGGCCCGACGACGAAAAGATAGAGACGCCCGAACAGGTTATTGCGCCGGACGATAGTCGTGACCTTCACGATCTGCCGACCAGGCTCCTGTTCCACATCGACGACGATACGGAAATCGAGATGGTTGTCGTCGAAGCCGAGCACGGTCCGGTCCGCAGTAGACGACAGCACTGGAAATCCGCCCGCCGAAGTACCCGCCGCCAGCTCGACCGTTCTGAGACCAAAAAGCGATACGAGACGGTTTCGAAGCGCCATAAGGCCGCTGATCCATGCCGGAGGATGATCGAGGAGTAGTCTGCTCACATCGAGTGAACTCGATACGGCCGTCACCATCTCTCCTTCAAAGCAATCCCGCCAGTCCGCGCCCGGCAATATGTCTTCGCTATCCCGCATCCCATAACCTCATTGCCGCCTTGTGTGGCGAGGCTCATCATCACTATTTCCGATCATCCAGGAACGTGACAAACCGCCGCTAATGGCAATTCGAGCGGGTTTAGCTTCAGAAAATACGAAGAGACAGAGAGATAGAGCGTTCTCGCTTTTGGAAAAGCGGGAGTGCTTTAGCCGTGCGTCATACGCTTCAGAACATTGGTGCGCCAGTAGAACTGGTGAACCAGAACTGCGGCGACGTGGCCGGCGATCAACACCCACATCAGCCCCTTGAACGGCCCGGAATGCAATTCTCCTGCTACTCGCGCGCCGAAATAATAGGCCGCAATGCCCGACAATGGCAGGGCAAAAAACAGCGCGTAAAAGGTGAAATGCGCGACCTTCGCGGCGATTTGAGAAGCGCGCGGTTCATTGGCGGGATGCGGCGGCACCCCCTGGAAAAACCGCAGACAGAGGCGCAGAACCGCAAGGGACAGGACGGCAAAGCCGACATACGCGTGAATATTGGCCGAGGAGATCTGGTCCGGCGTCAGCGTTTCACCCCGCCGCATCAACCGATACGCATGGGCCATGCCGTCCGGAAACAACAGGTTGAAGAAGATCAGAAGCGCCATCGTCCAGTGAAGGATACGCTGCGGAACGGAGAAGGAAACTTGAGTGGAGGACGCCATTTTATTGCCTTTTATCAAAAGGTTAGACAGGCTATGGCGCAAATATGCTGAACCCCGGCCTGCATTGCAAGCCGGGGTTCGCTTTATGGCTGAAATTTAATATTGGCTACAATCACATATGGATCGGCTTGAAGAAAGTTGCCAGCGCCGCTTCCTTCACCGCTTCCGACATGGTCGGATGCGCATGGCAGGTACGGCCGAGATCTTCCGAGGAACCACCGAATTCCATAAGCACGGTGATCTCGTGGATCATTTCGCCAGCGCCGAAACCAACGATATGGCCGCCGAGAACCCGGTCGGTTTCCTTGTCAGCGAGGATCTTCACGAACCCATCAGTCACCTGCATGGCGCGGGCGCGACCATTGGCGGTGAAGGGGAACTTGCCGACCTTGTAGGCGACACCAGCGGCCTTCAGTTCTTCTTCCGTCTTGCCGACGGAAGCGACTTCCGGCTGCGTATAGACCACGGCCGGAATGACATCGTAGTTCACATGGCCGCGCTGGCCGGCGAGAATTTCCGCAAGAGCGACGCCCTCGTCTTCCGCCTTATGTGCCAACATCGGGCCCTTCACCACGTCGCCGATGGCGTAGATGCCATCCACATTGGTCTTGAAGTGGCCGTCGATTTCGACACGGCCGCGGCTGTCGAGCACGACACCGGCTTCCGCAAGACCGAGACCCTCGGTATAGGGCTTGCGACCGGTGGAGATCAGCACAACGTTGGCTTCCAGCGTTTCAGCCGCGCCACCCTTGACCGGCTCGAACACCACCTTTGCGCCGGTTCCCGTCTTTTCAACGCCCGTCACCTTGGCACCGAGCTTGAAATCGAGACCCTGCTTGGCGAGCAGACGCTGAGCCTGCTTGGAGACTTCGCTATCCATGCCGCCGAGAATGGTGTCGAGATATTCGACGACGGTGACCTTCGCGCCAAGACGCGACCAGACCGAACCAAGCTCGAGGCCGATGACACCGCCGCCCACCACGATGAGCTTTTCCGGAACCTTGGAAAGCGCAATCGCGCCGGTGGAGGAAACGATGACGCTTTCATCGATATCCACCTGGACGCCGGGAATACCAGCAACATCAGAACCGGTGGCGATGACGATGTTCTTGGCTTCGATTTCCTGGCTCTCGCCCTTGTCGTTGGTGACGGAGACCTTGCCGGCGGATACAACCTTGCCCGTGCCCTGGAAAGCATCGATCTTGTTCTTCTTGAACAGGAAGGCAACGCCGTCGACATTGGCTTTCACCACGCTGTCCTTGTGCCCCATCATCTTCTCGAGGTTCAGCTTCGGAGCGGCGACTTCGATACCAAGCGTATCAACGCCATGGGCCACATGCGCGAAGGTTTCGGAAGCGTGCAGCAATGCCTTGGAAGGAATGCAGCCGACATTGAGGCAGGTGCCGCCATAGGTCGCGCGCTTTTCGATCACTGCGACCTTCAAGCCAAGCTGTGCCGCCTTGACCGCGCAAACATAACCGCCGGGACCCGTACCGATTACCACTACATCATATGCCATGTTTCTGTTCCTGATTGATTGCGGGCAGGATTTTGAACCGCCCTGCTTCCGTTTGACCTGAAACTCAGGCCGCTTTTTCCGTTGCGAGTTTTATACCGAGAGCGATGAAGACCACGCCACTGGTGCGGTCGATCCATTGGCTGGCGCGCTGAAAAGCTGCGCGCATGCGAGGCGTCGTCATGAACAGGCTGACGCCGACGAACCACAGGATAAGGCAGCTTGCCATGACGAGCCCATATCCGAACTTGATGCCAACAGGCGTATGCGCGTGAACCACCGTCGAAAAGATCGACAGGAAGAAAAACACCGGTTTGGGGTTAAGCGCGTTGGCGGCAAAACCGAGCGTGAAGGCCTTCAATGCAGTCTGGCCGCTTCTGGCCCGAACGCCATCTTCGCCTTCCGCAGCCGGCAATTCGGTCTTGCCTGCGCGCAGCGCCTTGATGCCGATATAGATCAGGTAGGCGACACCCAACCACTTGACGATGTTGAAGAGATAGATCGACTGGGAAATGATGAGACCAAGTCCAAGGATCGTATAGGTGACGTGGAACATCAGGGATGTGCCAACACCGAAGCTGGTGATGATGGCCTGCTTGCGCCCATGCACCATGGCCTGACGCATGACCATCGCCAGATCGGCGCCGGGAGAAACGATCGCGAAAAAGAAAATCGCCATCAGGGATGCAAGTTCGATCAGATACTGATGCATGGGAAAATCAACCTCTAAAACATCAACACGAAAAGCATCAGCCCAAGACCGAGCATCGAACCGAGCCAGACCAGCGAGCGGATATAGGGCACACCAGCGAGATAAAGTGGAATATAGACCACCCGGCAGATCAGCCAGAGCAAAGCGCCAGTGAAGGCCAGCCCGGACGGATCGCCGGCCATGATGACACCGAAGGCGAGCGCAATGAAAGCGGGATAGGTCTCGCGAAAATTCGCCGAGGCACGCGCGGCGCGTCCGGCAACCCTGCCCTGCGGCTTCTTTTCAGCATCCCGCGGACCGGCATTCCAGTCCAGCCCGAATTCACGCGTTGCCGTCATTCCCTGCAGCGCAATGTGGGCGGCCAGCAGCAGAACGCTGAGCCCGATCAGCGGCAAAAAGGGTGACGCGGCAAGAAATGTCGGCTGCACTTTCGCTCTCCTGATGGCATTTCAGCGGGATCGACTTGAAACCCCGCTGAAACGAAAAGCAAGACCGATCAGAGATCGAGAACCAGACGTTCCGGATCTTCGAGGCTTTCCTTGACGCGAACGAGGAAGGTCACGGCTTCCTTGCCGTCAACGATACGGTGATCGTAGGAGAGCGCAAGATACATCATCGGACGGATGACGACCTGACCACCGATGGCGACCGGACGCTCCTGGATCTTGTGCATGCCGAGGATGCCGGACTGGGGCGCGTTGAGGATCGGCGAGGACATCAGCGAACCGTAGACGCCGCCATTGGTGATGGTGAAGGTGCCGCCCTGCATGTCGGCCATGCCGAGCGAACCATCGCGCGCTGCCTTGGCGAGACGGCCGAGTTCCTTTTCGACACCAGCGATGGAGAGCTGGTCGGCATCGCGAATGACCGGAACGACGAGACCCTTGTCGGTGCCGACAGCCATGCCGACGTGACAATAGTTCTTGTAGATGATGTCCGTGCCGTCGATTTCAGCGTTGACGGCGGGCAGTTCCTTCAGCGCGTGGGTCACGGCCTTGGTGAAGAAGCCCATAAAGCCGAGTTTGACGCCGTGCTTCTTCTCGAAAACGTCCTTGTAGCGGTTGCGCAGATCCATGACGGCGCTCATGTCCACCTCGTTATAGGTGGTCAGCATGGCGGCCGTGTTCTGTGCATCCTTAAGGCGACGTGCGATCGTCTGGCGCAGACGGGTCATCTTGACGCGCTCTTCGCGAACCTGATCCTGCTCGGCCGAAACCGGACGGGGAGCAGCAGCAGCGACCGGAGCGGCGGCAGGTGCCGAAACACCCTTGGCAACAGCGGCGAGAACGTCGCCCTTCAGAACCTGGCCACGCTTGCCCGAACCGTCGACCTGATCGGCGGAAAGGTTGTTTTCAGCAAGCAGCTTGCCGGCGGCCGGTGCCGGCGGCATGACGCTTCCAGCCGGAGCGGCGGCAACGGCTGCGGCGGGTGCCGGTGCAGCAGCAGGCGCAGCAGGCTTTGCCGCGGGTGCAGAAGTTGCAGCGCCGGCAGCACCTTCGGCGATCTGGCCGAGAAGGGCGTCGAGACCGACCGTTTCGCCGTTCTGCACGACGATTTCGGTCAGCACGCCGGAGGCGGGCGCCGGAACTTCGACGGTAACCTTGTCGGTTTCGAGTTCAACGAGAGGTTCGTCGGCCTTGACGGTATCGCCGACCTTCTTGAACCAGGTGCCGACGGTCGCTTCGCTGACGGATTCGCCGAGGGTTGGTACGCGGATTTCAGTGGCCATGATCTAGTTCCGTTATTCGGGTGTCTTTTTTGCGGGGCGATGCGGGAGAGTTATCACTCTCCCAGCGCGTCTTCCAGGAACGCAGCAAGCTGCGCCAGATGCTTGGACATCAGGCCGGTCGCCGGAGAGGCGGCAGCCGGACGGCCCGTGTAACGGACCTTCTGGTACTTGGCGTCGATATGCGCCAGAACCCATTCAAGGTAGGGATCGATGAACGACCACGCACCCATGTTCTTCGGCTCTTCCTGGCACCAGACCATTTCCGCGTTACGGAAACGGGAAAGCTCGTTGATGAGCGCTTTGGCCGGGAACGGATAGAGCTGTTCGACACGCAGCAGGTAGATGTCGTCGATACCGCGCTTTTCACGCTCCTCGAGCAGATCGTAATAGACCTTGCCCGTGCACATGACGACGCGGCGGATCTTCGAATCCTTCTGCAGCTTGATCGGACCATCCTTGATGACCTCCGCATCGTCCCACAGGAGACGGTGGAAGGAGGACTCGCCTGCAAGCTCCGCAAGCGACGAGGTGGCGCGCTTGTGACGCAGCAGGGACTTCGGCGTCATCAGGATGAGCGGCTTGCGGAAGTCACGCTTCATCTGGCGGCGCAGGATATGGAAGTAGTTAGCCGGCGTCGTAACGTTGGCAACCTGCATGTTGTCCTCGGCGCACATCTGCAACCAGCGTTCCAGACGGGCGGACGAATGTTCCGGACCCTGACCTTCATAACCATGCGGCAGGAGGCAGACGAGACCGGACATGCGCAGCCACTTGCGTTCACCCGAAGAGATGAACTGGTCGAACACAACCTGGGCGCCGTTGGCGAAGTCGCCGAACTGGGCTTCCCAGAGCGTCAGTGCATTCGGGCGGGCAAGCGAATAGCCATATTCGAAACCAAGAACCGCTTCTTCCGAAAGCATCGAGTTGATGACTTCGTAGCGGGCCTGCGTCGGCGAAAGATTGGCAAGCGGGATGTAACGCTCTTCAGTCTCCTGATCATAGAGAACCGAGTGGCGCTGCGAGAAGGTGCCGCGTTCGCAGTCCTGACCGGACAGGCGGATCTTGTGGCCGTCTACGACCAGCGAACCGAAGGCCAGAGCCTCAGCCATCGCCCAGTCCAGCCCCTCACCGGTCTCGACCATCTGAGCACGGTTTTCCATGAAGCGCTGGATCGTGCGGTGTGCGCTGAAGCCTTCCGGAATGGTCGACAGCTTCTTGCCGATTTCCTTCAGCTGCTTCATCGGCACGCCGGTCTTGCCACGACGCTGCTCATCGGCATTGTCGGCGGCGCGCAGACCGGACCACTGACCATCCAGCCAGTCGGCCTTGTTCGGCTTGTAGGACTGGCCTGCCTCGAACTCCTGCTCGAGATGGGCGCGCCAATCGGCCTTGATCTTCTCGAAATCGCCTTCGGTGATCAGGCCTTCTGCAATCAGGCGGTCAGCATAGATGCGGGCGACAGTCTTGTGGCCACGGATGACCTTGTACATCTTCGGCTGCGTGAACGCAGGCTCGTCGCCTTCGTTATGGCCGAAGCGACGGTAACAGAACATGTCGATGACGACAGGCTTGTGGAACTTCATGCGGTATTCGGTTGCAACCTTTGCCGCATAAACCACCGCTTCCGGATCATCGCCGTTAACGTGGAAGATCGGCGCCTCGATCATCTTGGCAACGTCGGACGGATAGGGCGACGAGCGCGAGAAGGCCGGGTTCGTCGTGAAGCCGATCTGGTTGTTGATGATGAAGTGCATGGTACCGGCAACGCGGTGACCGCGCAGGCCGGAGAGGCCAAGAATTTCGGCTACCACGCCCTGACCCGCAAAAGCGGCATCGCCGTGCAACAGGAGCGGCAGCACCTTGGCGCGTTCCGACAGCGGAATGATGTCACCGTCCCATGTCTTGGCAAGCTGGTCCTGCTTGGCGCGGGCCTTGCCCATGACGACAGGGTTGACGATTTCAAGGTGCGACGGGTTGGCCGTCAGCGAGAGGTGAACCTTGTTGCCGTCGAATTCGCGGTCTGAGGAGGCACCGAGATGGTACTTCACGTCACCGGAACCTTCGACGTCATCAGGCTTGAACGAACCGCCCTTGAACTCGTGGAACACGGCGCGGTGCGGCTTGCCCATCACGTTGGTCAGAACGTTCAGGCGGCCGCGGTGAGCCATGCCGAGCACGACTTCTTCCAGACCGTCCTGGCCGCCGCGCTTGATGATCTGCTCAAGTGCCGGGATCAGCGATTCACCACCATCGAGGCCGAAACGCTTCGTACCCTTGAAACGCACGTCGAGGAACTGCTCGTAGCCTTCGGCTTCGACGAGCTTGGACAGAATCGCCTTCTTGCCTTCCGGCGTGAAGTCCACACCCTTGTCCGGACCTTCGATGCGTCCCTGGATCCAGCCCTTTTCTTCCGGGTTGGACATATGCATGAATTCGACGCCGAGCGTCGAGCAATAGGTGCGCTCGAGAATGTCGACCATTTCGCGCACGGTCGCGTATTCGAGACCGAGGACGTTATCGATGAAAATCTTGCGGTCGTAGTCGCTTTCCTCGAATCCATAGGACTTCGGCGAAAGCTCGTTATAGTCCTCAACGGCGCTGGCGATGCCGAGCGGGTCGAGCTTGGCGTGCAGATGGCCACGCATGCGGTAGGCGCGGATCATCATGATTGCGCGGACGCTGTCACGGGTCGCCTGAAGCACTTCGGCCGGGCTGACGGCCTTGCCGGTATCGGCGCTCTTGGCCTCGGCTTTCGCCTGAACCTTCTTCTCGATGGCCTTCTCGACCGTAGCCCAGTTGCCATCAAGCGCGGATACCAGGTCGCCGTTTGCCGGGATCGGCCAGTTGGCGCGCTTCCAGGAGGCGCCCTTGGCTGCCTTCTTCACGTCTTCCGGATTATCGGACAACGCCTTGAAGAAGCTCTGCCACTCCGGCGACACGGAAGAGGGATCCTCTTCGTACCGGGCATAGAGCTGCTCGATATAGGCTGCATTCGCGCCGTCCAGAAACGACGTGATCTGAAACTGCTCGTTCGCTTCTTGCCTTGCCATTGTGTTCTTGCGGACTTGTCCGTCCGCCTCCTCGATGCCGTTAGGGCCGTTTATCGGCCTGCCGCTTGATTATTGCTGTCTGCCGCCGGAGCGGTATGCCGTCTGTCTGTCGTTCTTTGCGGCTTCGGGCAGCGTGGCGTTAGAGCCGCACCGCCCGTTACCGGTCTCATGTGGTCTCAGCCCTTGAGGACTTCAACCAGCGTCTTGCCGAGGCGCGCCGGGGAAGGCGATACCTTGATGCCTGCAGCTTCCATTGCCGCGATCTTCGATTCCGCATCGCCCTTGCCGCCGGAAACGACAGCGCCGGCGTGGCCCATGGTGCGGCCCTTCGGAGCCGTACGGCCCGCGATAAAGCCAGCCATCGGCTTCTTGCGGCCCTTCTTGGCTTCGTCGATCAGGAACTGTGCCGCATCTTCTTCAGCCGAACCGCCGATTTCGCCGATCATGATGATCGACTGCGTGGCTTCGTCGGCCAGGAACATTTCCAGCACGTCGATGAACTCGGTGCCCTTGACCGGGTCGCCGCCGATGCCGACAGCCGTCGTCTGGCCGAGGCCTTCGTTGGATGTCTGGAATACGGCTTCATAGGTCAGCGTGCCGGAGCGCGAAACGATACCGACCGAACCCTTGCGGAAGATCGAGCCCGGCATGATGCCGATCTTGCATTCTTCAGGCGTCATGATGCCCGGGCAGTTGGGGCCGAGCAGGCGCGAGTTCGAACGGTCGAGGCGAGCCTTGACGCGCACCATGTCCATCACCGGAATACCTTCGGTGATGCAGGTGATGAAGGGGATCTCAGCCTCGATGGCTTCGATGATGGCGTCGGCTGCACCTGCCGGCGGAACATAGATCACGGATGCGTCTGCACCGGTCTTTTCCTTGGCTTCGGCAACCGTTGCGAAGATCGGCAGGCTTTCGCCCTTGGAGCCGGTCCAGGTTTCGCCACCCTTCTTCGGGTGAATACCACCGACCATCTGCGTGCCGTAATAAGCAAGCGCCTGTTCGGTGTGGAAGGTACCGGTCTTGCCGGTCAGACCCTGAACGAGGATCTTGGTGTCTTTATTAACAAGAATAGACATTATTTCCGGTCCCTCAATTAGCCGTTGATCGCCGCGACGATCTTCTTGGCTGCGTCGTCCAGGTCGTCAGCAGCCGTAATCGCAAGGCCCGATTCGTTCAGGAGCTTCTTGCCAAGTTCGACGTTGGTGCCTTCGAGGCGAACAACGAGCGGAACCTGCAAACCGACTTCCTTCACCGCGGCGATAACACCTTCGGCGATGACGTCGCACTTCATGATACCGCCGAAGATGTTGACGAGGATACCCTCGACCTTCGGGTCAGCAGTGATGATCTTGAAAGCTGCAGCAACCTTCTCCTTGCCGGCGCCGCCGCCGACGTCACAGAAGTTTGCCGGCTCCTTGCCGTAAAGCTTGATGATGTCCATCGTCGCCATAGCGAGACCGGCACCATTGACCATGCAGCCGATGTTGCCATCGAGCGCAACGTAAGCGAGGTCCCACTTGGAGGCTTCGATTTCCTTGGCGTCTTCTTCGGTCTCGTCGCGCAGCGCCTTGACGTCGTCATGGCGGAACAGCGCGTTGCCGTCGAAGGACATCTTGGCGTCGAGAACGCGCAGATGACCGTTTTCCATGACGATCAACGGGTTAACCTCGAGGAGAGCCATGTCCTTCTCGTTGAAGGCCTTGTAGAGGATCGGGAACAGCGCCTTGGCGTCTTCCGCAGCAACACCCTCAAGCTCGAGCGCCTTGGAGATCGCAGCAACGTCAGCGTCGCTCACACCCTTTTCCGGGTCGATGGCGATGGTGTGGATCTTCTCGGGCGTGTCGTGGGCAACAGCTTCGATATCCATGCCGCCTTCGGTGGAAACCACGAAAGCAACGCGACCGACCGAGCGATCGACCAGCAGCGAGCAGTAAAGCTCGCGAGCGATATCCGCGCCGTCTTCGATGTAAAGGCGGTTGACCTGCTTGCCGGCATCGCCCGTCTGCGCCGTTACCAGCGTGTTGCCGAGCATATCCTTGGAGTGGGAAACGACTTCTTCGATCGTCTTTGCGAGACGAACGCCACCCTTGGCGTCGGGGCCGAGTTCCTTGAACTTGCCCTTGCCGCGGCCGCCGGCGTGAATCTGGCTCTTGACGACGTAGAGCGGGCCGGGAAGCTGCTTTGCGGCGGCTTCGGCTTCTTCGACCTTGAGGATGGCGACGCCTTCAGCGACCGGCGCACCATAGCCCTTCAGAAGAGCCTTGGCCTGATATTCGTGAATATTCATGGAATAATCCCTGTTTGGAGCCGCTTGAAGCGCCCTGCATCCTTATCTGACGCAGGGCGCTTCAAGCTGTTGAATCTACGCATCGTGCCTTGCAAAAATCCAATCCGGTTTTGCGCCGATGCGTCAGGCTATTACTTCAGCGACGGAGCGATGTTGATGCAGGCTTCGCAAAGACCGGCAACAGCGCCGACGGACTTCTGGAAGGCGGCTTCTTCATCCTTGTTCAGCTCGATCTCGATGATGCGCTCGATACCACCGGCGCCGATGATGGTGGGCACGCCGACATACATATCGTCCACGCCGTACTGGCCCGACAGATGGGCAGCCGCAGGCAGAACGCGCTTCTTGTCCTTGAGGTAGGATTCAGCCATTTCGATCGCCGAAGCGGCGGGCGCGTAATAGGCCGAGCCGGTCTTCAGCAGGCCGACGATTTCCGCACCGCCGTCGCGGGTGCGCTGGATGATCTCTTCGAGACGCTCGGCGGTGAGCCAGCCCATCTTGACGAGATCGGTCAGCGGAATGCCGCCAACGGTGGAGTAACGCGCCAAAGGCACCATCGTATCGCCGTGGCCGCCGAGAACGAATGCCGTTACGTCCTGAACCGAAACGTTGAACTCTTCGGCGAGGAACAGGCGGAAGCGAGCGCTGTCGAGAACGCCGGCCATGCCGACGACCTTGTTCTTCGGAAGACCGGAGAACTTCTGCAGCGCCCAGACCATGGCGTCCAGCGGGTTGGTGATGCAGATGACGAAAGCGTTCGGGGCATATTTCTTGATGCCGGCGCCGACCTGCTCCATGACCTTGAGATTGATGCCGAGAAGATCGTCGCGGCTCATGCCGGGCTTGCGGGCGACGCCTGCGGTGACGATGCAGACATCAGCGCCTTCGATGGCAGCGTAGTCGGACGCGCCAGTGAGCTTGGCATTGAAACCTTCAACCGGTCCGGACTGGGCAATATCCAGACCTTTGCCCTGCGGGATGCCGTCGGCAATATCGAAGAGGACGATATCGCCCAGTTCCTTCAGGCTGGCGAGATGCGCCAGCGTGCCGCCGATCATGCCAGAACCAATAAGTGCAATCTTTTTGCGAGCCATCGAATGCTTCCTCTAGAGCTTCAATTCAATTTCACCACGCCACCGGCAGCCAAATTGTCGCACTTCGATTAGCCCCATTGACCAAAATTGGCAACAGATTCTTTTGGCATGAATATTTTCAATCGTTTAGATCATTATTTTCTTACGTAAACGTAAGAGAATGCGTCACGAAAGTGTCAAACTTTCTGCCGTTTTTCATGGTGGAGCACCAGATAATCTGCACTGCGCATCTCAAACAGGCGCGAGGCGGTGCGATCGAACTCGAAACCTTCGGTGCCCTTGCGCTTGCCGAGCAGGTCTTCGGGCATGGCCGCAGCGGAGGCGAAGAGGCGGACGCTGTGATCGTACAGCGCGTCTATGAGAATGATAAAACGCTTGGTTTCGTTCCGTTTGTCGGCATTGAGAAACGGGATGTGGTCAATGAAGACTGTATCGAAACGATTGGCTATCGCGAGAAAATCAGAAGCGCCGAGCGGCTTTTCGCAAAGGTCGGAGAAGGAAAAGCGGGCCACACGGCCGCTGGCGCGCGGCACCAGAATGGAGCGGCCCTTCATCGGTATTTCAGTCGGCGCGACAAGATGGCCGCCGGTCATGTGCCGCCATGCCATATCCATCGCCTGATCCGCCGCACCGTCGAGTGGCGTGACATAGACCGGCAGGCTTTCCAGCTTTTCCATGCGGTAATCGGTGGGGCTGTCCAGCGTCACCACTTCCACATGCTTCTTCAGCAAATCGACAAACGGCAGAAACAGGCCGCGATTAAGCCCGTCCTTGTAAAGATTGTCGGGCACAACATTGGACGTTGTTACCAATGTGCAGCCATTGGCAAAAAGCTCGCTGAACAGCCGGGCGAGGATCATCGCATCGGCAATATCCGTGACGGTGAACTCATCGAAGCAAAGAAGCTCCGCTTCCGCCAGAAGCTGGGCTGCCACTGGCGGAATGGGATCGGCCTGCTTGGTTTCGCCATTCTTGAGCTTCTGCCGATGCGCGTGCACGCGATTATGGACATCAGCCATGAATTCGTGAAAATGGCAGCGCCGTTTGGAAGAGACGGGCGCCATCTCGTAGAACATGTCCATCAGCATCGTCTTGCCGCGGCCAACGCTGCCATGGACATACAGTCCCTTGACGAAGGCGGCCGGGCCAGCCTTGCGAGCGAACATCCAGCCGAGTGCGCTTTTTTTCCTGGCGGGTTTGCGCGCTTTCAAATCGGCAAGGATACGGTCGAGGTGGGCCGCAACGCCGCGTTGCGCGGCATCCGCCTGCAAGGTGCCAGCTGCCGTCAATGCGTTGAGCTGTTCAACGACACTATGGTTGTAGTCAGGCAATGGCTTCATGGAAAAGCGCCCCGGTCGCGGACGGACGCCCGCGACGAATGGAATGGCTTGAAACAGGCGAGGCGATCCGGCTGCACCGGAGATGCTCTATCGGCTGAGGCTCAGCGGCTGGCCGCTATTCGTCGTGCCGTCAAAACGCGCATCGGCGCTCTTGTAGACGCGGCCGATCGTATCGCCGGAACGGTTCTTGAAGAGGACCATCTTGCCGGACACTTCCCAGGACCCCATCGCCGTGAGTTCGCCGGAGCAGCCACGCGTGCCGCCACGAGAACCGCTGCCGAGATTGGTAAGCGTCAGGAACATGTCGCAATTGGCGCCGCCATTGGAAACGCGCCAGTTGCCAACCATGGATTCCTTGGTGACATCAAGCGCCGTTGTCGGCGGAGCGGCCGATGCCATATCAGTGCCGCCAGGCGTCGCAGAAGCGGGTGCCGACGGGAACTGACTGCCGGAAGCACCACCGGGTGGCGGCAGGGCGCCAGACTGAACGGAGGGAACCGGCTGTGCCTGCAACGGCGGCGTATAACCGGGATTGTTGCTGGTGTTGTTGTTGTAATCGTAGGAGGTACGTTGGCAACCGGCCAGGCTCATTACAACCGCAAGACCCGTCACCACATATCTGAATTGCATATCAAGCTCCCGATTCTCTCGCTTCCGGAAAGACCATGATCAAACAAGAAGGCTGAATTATTACCAAAGCCTTATCTTGCGCAAGCGATGGCTGGGATAATTACCATTTCGGTCGATTTTTACCGAAATTTCCCGCGCCCGGTTGTAAAAAAGGGCCGCGGTCCAAACCGCGGCCCGATAGATTTTCTGTCCAAACGAATCGTCTTCAGACGCGACGCTCGACCATCATCTTCTTGATTTCCGCGATCGCCTTGGCCGGGTTGAGACCCTTCGGGCAAGCCTGCGCGCAGTTCATGATGGTGTGGCAGCGATAAAGACGGAACGGATCTTCGAGATCATCAAGACGTTCTCCGGTCGCTTCGTCGCGGCTGTCGATCAGCCAGCGATAGGCCTGCAGCAGAACGGCGGGGCCGAGGTAACGGTCGCCGTTCCACCAGTAGCTGGGACAGGAAGTGGAGCAGCAGGCGCACAGAATGCACTCGTAGAGACCGTCTAGCTTCAGGCGGTCCTCATGGCTCTGCTTCCATTCCTTGGCAGGCGTCGGCGAAACCGTCTTCAGCCACGGCTCGATGGAGCGGTGCTGCGCGTAGAAGTTCGACAGGTCCGGAACGAGGTCCTTCACCACTGGCATATGCGGCAGCGGATAGACCTTCACCGTTCCCTTGATCTCTTCCATGCCCTTGGTGCAGGCGAGCGTGTTGGTGCCGTCGATGTTCATAGCGCAGGAACCGCAAATGCCTTCACGGCAGGAGCGGCGCAGCGTCAGCGTCGGGTCGATATTGTTCTTGATGTACAGCAGCGCATCGAGAACCATCGGCCCGCAATCGTCGATATCGATATAATAGGTATCGATGCGCGGGTTCTGGCCATCATCCGGGTTCCAGCGATAGATCCGGTATTCGCGAACGTTCTTGGCACCATCCGGCTTCGGCCAGACTTTGCCTTCGCTGATCTGGGAATTCTTGGGGAGAGCGAGTTCAACCATATCCAGTTCCTCAAATCAGTAGACGCGAGCCTTCGGCTCGATCTTTTTCGGATCGATGCCGTCGGCGATCAGGTCGGTGTGAACAGGGCGGTAGTCGAGCTTGACATCACCTTCAGGGCTGACCCAGGCAAGCGTGTGCTTGCGCCAGTTCACATCGTCGCGACCGCCGAACGGACCATCGACGAAATCCTCGCGGGCATGCGAACCGCGGCTTTCCTTGCGCGCTTCCGCGCCGTAGACCGTGGTGATCGCGTTGGCCATCAGATTGTGCAGCTCGAGCGTTTCCACCAGATCGGAGTTCCAGACCATCGACCGGTCGGTAACCTTGACGTCAGGCAGTTCCTTCCAGATGGCGGAAATGCGCTGGCAACCGCTTTCCAGCGATTCCTGTGTGCGGAATACGGCGGCATCGTCCTGCATGGCGCGCTGCATCTTGTCACGCAGCACCGCCGTCGGCGTCGAGCCGTTGGCATAACGCAGGCTGTCGAAGCGATCCATGATCTTGTCGCAGGCAGCCGTGTCGAGAGCCGGAACCGGCGCATCGCGGTCGATGACCTGGGCTGCACGGATGGCGGCAGCGCGGCCGAAGACCACAAGGTCGATCAGCGAGTTGGAGCCGAGGCGGTTCGCGCCGTGAACCGAGGCGCAACCGGCTTCGCCAACGGCCATCAGGCCGGGAGCGATGCGTTCCGGGTTCTCGGCGTTGGCGTTCAGCACTTCGCCCCAATAGTTGGTCGGAATGCCGCCCATATTGTAGTGAACGGTCGGCAAGACCGGGATCGGCTCGCGCGTCACGTCAACGCCGGCGAAAATCTTGGCACTTTCGGAAATGCCCGGAAGACGCTCGTGCAGGATCGCCGGATCAAGGTGATCGAGATGCAGGAAGATGTGGTCCTTGTTCTTGCCGACGCCACGACCCTCGCGGATTTCCATGGTCATGCAGCGAGACACCACGTCACGCGAAGCAAGGTCCTTCGCCGAAGGAGCATAACGCTCCATGAAGCGCTCGCCTTCGGAGTTGACGAGATAACCGCCCTCGCCGCGCGCGCCTTCGGTGATGAGGCAGCCAGCGCCGTAAATGCCGGTCGGGTGGAACTGAACGAATTCCATATCCTGAAGCGGCAGGCCGGCACGTGCGATCATACCGCCGCCGTCGCCGGTGCAGGTATGAGCCGAGGTCGCCGAGAAATAGGCGCGGCCGTAACCACCGGTCGCCAGCACCACCATCTTGGCGGAGAAGCGGTGGATCGTGCCGTCATCGAGGTTCCACGCCACGACGCCGGTGCAGCGGCCATCGGGCGCCATAATGAGGTCGAGCGCGAAATATTCGATGAAGAATTCCGCATTGTTGCGCAGCGACTGGCCGTAAAGCGTGTGCAGAATGGCGTGGCCGGTACGGTCGGCGGCGGCGCAGGTGCGCTGCACCGGCGGGCCTTCGCCGTAGTTCTGCATATGGCCGCCAAACGGGCGCTGGTAGATCTTGCCTTCGGCATTACGCGAGAAGGGCACGCCGTAATGCTCCAGCTCATAGACCGCCTTTGGCGCTTCCATGGCGAGATATTGCATCGCGTCGACGTCGCCCAGCCAGTCGGAGCCCTTTACGGTGTCGTAAAGGTGCCACTGCCAACAGTCGGGCGTCATGTTGGTGAGAGAAGCGGCGATGCCGCCCTGCGCCGCGACCGTGTGGGAGCGCGTCGGGAAAACCTTGGTGATGCAGGCCGTGCGGAACCCCTGTTCCGCCATGCCGAGCGTTGCGCGCAGACCCGCGCCGCCGGCGCCCACCACGATCACGTCATAGGAGTGATCGACGTAGGTGTAAGCCTTGCCATTCTGGGAAGGTGAACTGATCGATGCCATGGCCGATTTATCCTGCGAATGCGATTTTCAGAATGGCGAAGATGCAAAGACCGCCAATGAGAACCGCGAAAAACGTATTGAGCATCAGAAGAACGAGCTTCGAAACCTCGCCGTGCACGTAGTCTTCGATGATGACCTGCATGCCGAGCTTCATGTGAATGAGGCCGGAAACCAGCACCAGACCCATGATGACCGCAACGAGAGGGTTGGAAAGCGCCGCCGCAACTTCCGGATAGGGAGCGCCGGCATATTTGATGAGAAAGACCACGAAGAAGATCAGCAAGGGCACGTTGGCGACGGCCGTAAGGCGCTGGCGCCAGAAATGGTCGGTGCCTTCCTTGGCGGAGCCGAGGCCACGAACCTTTCCGAGAGGTGTACGCATATCCATGACAGGCTATCTCCTTAGCGCACGATCAGGGCGATGACCCAGATCAGCGCGGTCAGACAGATCGACGCTACAAAGGTCGCCTTGGCGAGTTTCGTGTTGAAGTTCTTCTCGAAGCCATGGCCGAGATCCCACATGAAGTGGCGAAGGCCGCCCAGCATGTGGTGAACGAGAGCCCAGGTATATCCGATCAGGATAAGCTTGCCGATGATCGTACCCATTGCCCAGCTGACCCAGTCGTAATAGGCAGGGCCGGAAGCAAGTGCGATAAGCCACCAGGCGACAAGAAGCGTTCCGAAATAAAGCGCCGCACCCGTGATGCGGTGCACGATGGATGCAACCATCGTCGGAATCGGCTTGTAAATTTGAAGATGCGGCGACAGAGGCCGGTTATTTGTCACGTTCGCCATCAGAACCTCGCGGCGTTTTCCCGTGCACCCGTCAGATCGGGCGCCCCCAAGCAACAGCACATGACGAAAGAATGTGCATTGCACCAACCGCGACGTTTAATCACATGGGAGCATCACGACAAGCACATTTCATGACCGATTCCAATTTAATCGATTGGTTCACGAATTTTTTTTGGAATTTTTTTGCTCGAAAATAAAAAAACGAGCATTTCCAAGATTTACGCCTTCAAAATATTTACCTTTACGTAATTTCGAAATCATGTAATTTACTATTCGTTAACCGAAAAAATCCGGAGAATGAGGCTCATGTTACAGCGTCGAATCGCAGCTCTGGCGGTGATGACTGCAGGCATTATTTTCACGGCACTGCCTCCTGCTGTGGCAGGTGATTTTTATAGTCGCCACCATTATCAGCATCGTCAGTCACAGTTGAGCTTCTCCACGGACGGACTGCCCTCCACCCTTTCCGGCGGCACTTATGTGGGTGGAATATCCGCCCTGAGAGTCCGCGGGAACGGCAATTATTTCGCGATCAATGGTGGGCTTTCGCGACAAGGCGCAACCGTCAATATGGGCGCGCAGCTGGCACCGAAGGCGAAAATCATCAACGTCCTCGCCGAAACGACAGGCGACGCCTGCGATTACCAGCACGGCGTCTGCATCATCAGGCCCTGATATAATCAGACAAAACGCCAGACTGTGGTCTTTTTGACTTCACTGTCTTCCAGAGCCCGCGTCACCGGCACCTGATAGGTTGCCTCGGCGTAAAGGCGCTGTTTGGGCAGGTAGGCCCGCCCTGGATCGCCGACGAGTACGGTCACGCCTCTATCCGCCAGTTCCAGAAACCAAGGCAGGAGGAGATCGGCAAAGGCGCGATCATAAAACACGTCGCCCGCCAGCAGAACATCCGCCTCAACCGGCGTCCCAACCAGATTGCGGCCGGTAAAATCGATGGCAACACCATTGAGAGCCGCATTCAGCCGAATGGCCGTTTCCGTCCACGGATCGATATCGGCGGCGACAACAGCCGCGGCGCCCGCCTTTACGGCGGCAATGGCGACCAGTCCGGAACCGCTGGCGAAATCCAGCACACGTTTGCCGGAGACACTTTCGGGATGATCGAGAACGTAGCGGGCAAGTCCCTGTCCACCAGCCCAGGCGAAAGCCCAGAATGGCGGCGGCAGGCCGATCTTTTCCAGCTCCTCCTCCGTCTTCAGCCACAGCTCATGGGCTTCGGTCGCAAGATGGAGGCGCAATTCCGGCACATGTGGTGGATGCATGATGCCGGTATTGTCGAGAATGAAGCGTTCGGGATCGGTCCTCACCGAAAGCTCAGTCCGGAGATTTCGGTGGATTGGAAAGGCCACCCATGCGGCAGACTTCGAGATATTCCTCTTCCGTCACCGGCTGCACCGAAAGCCGCATGGAGGTGACCAGCGACATCTTTTCGAGTTTCGGATTGGCCTTCACATCCTTCAGCGAAACCGGTTTCGGCATGTCGCAAACGGCGCGGATATCCACGCAATCCCACTTCAGATCGCCCTCTGCGGTCGAATCCGGGTGCGAAAGGGCGCAGACCTCCACGATGCCGACGACATCAAGCCCTTCATTCGAGTGGTAGAAAAAACCCTTGTCGCCGATTTTCATGGCGCGCATGTTGTTGCGGGCCTGATAATTGCGCACGCCGGTCCATTCTTCGCCAGCCTCGCCCTTGGCCTTCTGCATTTCCCAGGACCATTTGAACGGCTCAGACTTGTAAAGCCAGTAATTCGCCATGGCCGGTCACGCCCCCGGATTGTTGAAGACCCAGTTATAGGGCTTCACATCCACGCTTTCGAACAGGCCGGCCTTTGCATAGGGATCGGCATCGGCAAGGGCCTTAGCCGCATCGATGTCGGCAGCTTCCACGATGACAAGGCTGCCATTCGGCTTGCCTTCGGCATCCAGAAACGGTCCGGCAATCTTCAGCGTGCCTTCGGCGTTCAATTTGTTCAGGTGCTCCAGATGAGCCGGGCGCGTGTCCATGCGCACGTTCAGATGGCCGGGCTTGTCTTTGCAGATAAAGGCAAACAGCATTTTCGTCTCCTCGCTGGCGCATGCCTCCCAAAAGTGTAAGCGGTTTTGGGACCAGGACATGCGTAAAAACTATTCGAAGGCCACACTCATTCAGTGGTGATGGGCCTTGTCATCAATTGTTGCATGGCGCTCGCCACGTCCAGATTGCCGTCGATGATGGCCGCAACCGCCTCGGTCACCGGCATGTCGACAGCGTGATGTTCGCCGAGCCGGGCGGCAACGGCTGCCGCAAAGGCGCCCTCCACTAGCCCGCCGGACATGTCCTTGCCTTCGCCCCGGCCAAGCGCGATGCCGAAACGCAGGTTTCGCGACTGGTGGCTTGTGGCGGTCAGCACGAGATCGCCAAGGCCGGAAAGACCGCGCACGGTATCGGCCTTGCCGCCCATGGCAACGACCAGACGCGACATCTCGGCAAGCCCCCGCGAGATCAACGCCGCCCGTGCGGAATCGCCGAGGCCCGCACCTTCAACGATGCCGGCGGCAATGGCGAGCACATTCTTTAGCGCGCCGCCAAGCTGCACGCCCGTGCGGTCGGTCGAGGCATAAAGCCTGAAGGTTCTGCCGGAAATCGTGGTCGCCAGCCGCTCGGCGATGACAGCGTCTTCCGCCGCTATCGCCATCGCCGTCGGCAGTCCGCGCGCGATATCGGCCGCAAACCCCGGACCGGAGAGAACGGCGATTGGATGATGCGGCAGTTCCGCCTCCAGAAGTTCCGTCAGCAGCCGGCCGGACACCCGGTCGATGCCCTTGGCGCAGGTAACGATGATACAATCATTAGCCAGATAAGGACCGTAATGGCGCGCCGCATCGGCATGGGCCTGAGAGGGCATGGCAAACAACACGATGCCTGCATCGGCCAGCACATCCGGCTCAACGGAAAATTCCAGCGCGTCCGGCAGATCTACACCCGGCAGGGCAGCCTCGTGAATACGATCAGCCCTAAGATCGGCCATCAGGGACGCATCACGGCCGAGCAGGGTCACGTCATGCCGGTTCTCCAGCGCGATGACGACGGCGAGCGCGGTTCCGAAGGCGCCAGCGCCGATGACGACGATTTTCTCCCGCTGCATCAGGCCTTGGCTCCCCTTTTGCCGAAACCGATCAATGTCTCCGCGCTGCCATCAAGCGGCCAGCGCGAGCGCGGCGCGATCTCCAGCGCATCGGGTTCCCGGCCGCATGCCATCCGCTCCAGCCCGGCCCAGGCAATCATCGCGGCATTGTCGGTGCAGAGCCGGTGCGGCGGTGCGACAAAGCGGAACCCGTGCGCCTCACAAAGCGCCTGCAGGGTCTGGCGGATTTCCGTATTGGCGGCAACGCCGCCGGCCACGACCAAAGCGGGCTCCGTCTCGAGATGCGGAAACTCTTCCTTAAAGCGGGCAAGCCCACGGCCGATACGGTCCTTGAGCGTGCGTGACACCGCCTTCTGGAAGGAGGCGCAGATATCGGCAATATCCTGATCCGAAAGCGGAGCGATCGCGGTTGCCGCCTGCCGCACCGCTGTCTTCAGACCGGAGAAGGAAAAATCGAGTCTCGTCTCGCCGACCATCGGGCGCGGTAGTGCAAAACGGTCAGGGTTGCCTTTCGCTGCTGCCTTTTCAACCGCAGGCCCGCCGGGATAGGGCAATCCCAGAAGCTTAGCAGTCTTGTCGAAGGCTTCCCCAAGCGCGTCATCAATGGTCGTACCCCAGCGCTCGTATTCACCCACACCGCGAACCAGCACAAGCTGGGTGTGGCCGCCGGAGACCAGCAGCATCAGATAGGGGAAGGAAAGACCGTCGGTCAGACGCGCCGTCAGCGCATGGCCTTCGAGATGGTTGATGGCGTAAAGCGGCTTGTCTGCAGCCTTCGCAATCGCCTTGCCGGTCATCAGGCCCACCAGCAGACCGCCGATGAGACCGGGACCGGACGTGGCCGCGATGGCATCGACGTCCGCAAGGGTGACACCCGCCTGTTCCAGCGCTTCTTCCACCAGCGTGTCCAGCGCCTCGACATGGGCGCGGGCAGCAATTTCGGGCACCACGCCGCCATAGGCGCTGTGTTCCTCAAGCTGCGACAAAACGACGTCGGACACGATCTCGCCACGTCCGTCCGCATGCCGAACCACAATGGATGCAGCGGTTTCGTCACAGCTTGTCTCTATGCCGAGGATACGAAGAAAGGGGGTCATCAATTCTGTTCGTTCATTGCGATCATGCGCTGAGTTGGTCTAAGACAACTCCGGTAACAATGGATAGACGCGGATGCAAACAAAACCTTTCCGAATCGGCACGCGCGGCAGCCCTCTGGCGCTCGCACAGGCTTACGAGACCCGTAACCGGCTGATGTCGGCACACGGTCTGCCGGAAGATATGTTCGAAATCGTCGTGCTTTCCACCAAGGGTGACCGGATAACCGACCGCGCTTTGTCGGAGATCGGCGGCAAGGGTCTGTTCACGGAAGAACTGGAGAGCCAGCTTCTTTCCGGCGAGCTCGATATTGCCGTGCATTCCTCCAAGGACATGCCGACCGTTTTGCCGAAGGGCCTTTATCTTTCCGCTTTCCTGCCGCGCGAGGATATGCGCGACGCCTTCATTGGTCGCACCGCACCGAAGCTTCTGGAACTACCGCAGGGCGCCGTTGTCGGCTCCGCATCCTTGCGCCGCCAAGCGCTGATCCGCCGCCTGCGTCCGGACCTGAGCGTCATCATCTTTCGCGGCCAGGTCGAAACCCGCCTGCGCAAACTGGAGGAAGGCCAGGCGGATGCCACGCTTCTCGCCTTTGCCGGCCTGATACGGCTGGGCATGGAGAACGTCCCGACGGACATTCTCGACCCGAAGGAATTTCCACCAGCCCCCGCGCAGGGCGCGATCTGCGTCGAGAGCCGTATTGGCGACACACGCATGGACGAGTTGCTTTCACCTATCAACGACATACCCACCTACGATGCCGTTACCTGCGAGCGCGCCTTTCTGGCCGCCCTCGATGGTTCCTGTCGCACCCCGATTGCAGGCTTTGCTACCTGCCACGGCGAGGAACTTCATTTCTCCGGCCTGATCCTCACACCGGATGGACAGACGAGCCACAGCGTCGAGATTTCCGGTGCTCGCAAGGATGCCGAGGACTTGGGTCGAAAGGCCGGTGAAGACGTGCGCGCCAGGGCAGGCAGCAACTTCTTCGACGGCTGGAGCTGAGCCGATGCGGATCGTCGTCACCCGGCCGCTTCGTTCGGGCGAAAAGACGGCCGCAAAGCTTGAAGCCCTCGGTCACGAGCCGGTGCTTCTTCCGCTGTTTCATCCCGTCCACCACGGCGAGCGCGCCATATCAGCGCTATCGGAGCCGCTCTCGACCATCGCCGTGACCAGCGCCGAGGCCTTGCGGGCGCTTAGAGATTTCCGCCACCGACTTGCGCCCCATCTTTCGAAACCGCTTTTCGCCGTCGGTGAGGCGACGGCGGAAGCGGCGAGGGAAATCGGCTTCCAAAACATCCTCACCGGATCTGGCGATGCGGTGGCTCTCGCGGGGCTTGTCTCGGAGCATCGCCCCCTAACGGAGAGCACAGATCCATTGCTCTATCTTGCCGGCACGCCGCGAGGCGCCGTGTTCGAGGACGGCATTGCCGCTGCGGGAATTTCCTTCCGGACCGTCGAGTGTTACGAAATGCAGCCGTCAGACCTTTCAGACGATATGCTCGAGACAGCGCTTGTGAAGACAGCTGCCGATGTGGTCCTGCTCTATTCGTCGGAAGCCGCACGGGCCTTTTTCCGCCACGCATCGTCGGAAAAATATGTGGTGGCGCTGACCACCACACAATTCGTCTGCATCAGCCGCAATGTGCTTTCACTGGTTCCGGAAATCTTCCGCGCGAACGCCGCAGCCGCCGAAGGGGCAAACGAGGCAGCCATGTTTGAACTTCTCCACCGAAAGTCTGGAACCTAATTCAGGCTCGCCTCTTTCCTTTGCCGCCGTCACTGACTAGGTTTAGACTATTGCAGGCAGAAATGAGGTTGTCATGGTATCGGGAAAGCCGCCACGCCACTCCAAGTCCAACGCCGAACCGGTCACCATCGACCTGGACGCAAAAGACGTGAAAGCAATTTCCGCCGACGTGGATGCTGCGAAGACTGATGACAAGACCGGCGAGACGACACCGGCAGCAGCTCAGCCAAACGTTCCTCCCAAGCCAGAAGCAGCCGAAACGTCCAGCCCGGCTCCCGTCTGGGAACAGACGCATAAAACACCCATGGAGCCTGCACCGAACGTTCACAAGGCGGAACCGGCAACCGGCAAGCCCCAGGTGGAAAAACCTGCCGACAAACAGCCCGAGACAGCTTCGCCAAAACCCGAAGCGAAACCGGTGACCAGCGCGACTGACGCAAGCGCTGCTTCCGCTTCCGCGGCGGGCGCAAAGCCTGCGACTTTTGCGTCCACATCCTCGTCCGCAGCATCCGGAAGCGCGACTACTGGTGCAAAGCCATCGACAGGCGCGTCATCCTCCGGACCGGCCAAGCCATCCACGCCACAGCACCCCGAGCGCAAACAGGCGGCAACCTCCGGTGTGATCGCGGCGGGTATCGTGGGTGGCCTCGTGGCGCTCGCAGCTGCCGGCAGCATGCAATATGCCGGCATTCTGCCCTCGTTTAATGTGAGCAAGACCGGAAGCGATGAGATTGCCGCATTGAGAACCGAGCTAGGGAGCCTGCGTCAGCAGCTCGCCAATGTTCCCGCAGCAGGAGGGGATACCTCGGCGCTGGAACAGCGCATCGCCGCTCTTGAGGGCGCAAAGGGCGAAGCCCCGCAGGTGGACGCACTTTCGGAAAAAATAACCGCGCTGGAATCGGCGCTCACGTCAGAGCGTTCCGCGCAGGCCTCGGCAACGGCGGAGCTGACACGCCGCCTGACTGACGCGGAAACCAAGATCAACGAACCGCGTGACGATATAGAAGTCGCCCGCGCCATTGCGTCGGCCGCACTGAAAGCCGCGATCGATCGCGGTGGGCCGTTCCTCACTGAACTCGACACATTGTCCAAGGTAACCCCGGACGATCCGGCAATCGCATCCTTGCAGTCTTTCGCCGCAACCGGCGTGCCGTCGCGCTCGGAGCTGATGCAGAAATTCCCCGACGTTGCGAATGCGATGCTCTCGGCGATCAATCGGCCCGACCCCAATCAGGGCATCATGGAACGTCTGACGGAAAGCGCCTTTTCGCTGGTGAAGGTCCGCCCCGTCGGAAACATCGAAGGCGAGACCCCCGACGCCATGATCGCGCGCATGGAAAACAAGTTGCGCAACGGAGATCTGCAGGGTGCGGCACTTGAATGGAATGGGCTTCCCGAGGCCGCCAAGACAGCATCCGCCGACTATAAAAAATCTCTGGATGCGCTCATCGAGGTCGAAAACCTGGTGGGAGGCACGTTAAACCGCGCCATCACCAGCACCGGCAAGCAGGGGTAAGGCATGACCAGAATTCTGACTTTCGTCCTCATCGTTCTGGCGCTCGGTTTCGGTTTCTCCTGGCTGGCGGATAGGCCCGGTGTCCTCTCAATCGTCTGGCAGGGCCAGCTGATCGAAATGAGCCTGATGGTCGCCGCCTCCATAGTTGCGGCATTGGTTGCGGCCGTCATGCTGGTCTGGTGGGTCGTCAATGCCATATGGACATCGCCGAACGCGGCACGACGCTATTTTCGCGCCCGCAAACGCGACCGTGGTTATCAGGCGCTCTCTACCGGCCTCATCGCCGCCGGCGCCGGCAACGCCATTCTGGCCCGCAAGATGACGGCCCGCACGCAGGGGCTTCTCAGTGCTGATCAGGAGCCGCTGATCCACCTGCTCGATGCGCAGGCCGACCTCATCGAAGGCAAATATGACGAGGCGCGGCGCAAATTCGAGGCGATGGCCCGCGATCCTGAAACCCGCGAACTTGGCCTTCGCGGCCTTTATATCGAGGCGCGCCGACAGGGAGCCCATGAAGCAGCCCAGCAATATGCCGAGGACGCAGCCGAAAAAGCCCCTTACCTGCCCTGGGCAGCACAGGCGACGCTGGAAACCCGCTGCCGCAACGGCGAGTGGGATGACGCAATCCGCCTGCTCGACCAGCAAAAAGCAGCAGGCGTCATCCAACGCGGCGAGGCTGAGCGGCTGAAAGCTGTGCTTCTTACCGCAAAGGCCGGTGAAAAACTGGAGAGCGACCCGGTGGGCGCGCGCGAAGACGCAAAACAAGCCCTGAAGCTTGCAAAAAGCCTTGTGCCCGCAGCATTGATCGCAGCAAAATCCTATCTGCGCGAAGACAATCTGCGCAAGGCCGCAGCGGTTCTGGAACCGGTATGGAAGAACGATCCCCACTCGCAGATCGCCGATCTCTATGTTCGGGCGCGCAGCGGCGATACGGCCATCGATCGCCTTAAACGTGCCGAACGGCTTGAGAGCCTGAAACCCAACAACATCGAATCCCTGTTTGCCGTGGCGCAGGCAGCTCTCGACGCCAAGGAATTTGCCAAGGCGCGTGCCAAAGCGGAAGCCGCCGCCCGGATCGAGCCGCGCGAAAGCATCTTCCTGCTGATGGCCGACATCGAGGAAGCCGAAACCGGCGATCAGGGGCGGGTGCGTTACTGGATGGCGCAGGCGCTGCGCGCACCTCGTGATCCCGTCTGGGTGGCAGATGGTGTCACTTCGGAAAAATGGCTTCCGGTTTCGCCCGTGACAGGCCGTCTCGACGCCTTCGAGTGGAAGGCGCCTTTTGGCCAGCTTGAAGGACCTGTCGAAGACCTGACAATCGAAAATGCGATTGCAGCAGCACCGGCAAGGACCGAACAGGCTCCGACCCCGATCGTTGTTGAAGTGGCACCTCAGCCCATTGTTGTGACGAAACCCGCACCCATCGAGGTCAAGCCGGACTTATCTGCCCCGAAGGAGAAAAAGCCGGCAACAAATGAAGTTCCGGTGGAAGCCAGGCCAGCGGATGCGAAGACAGAACCAGTGCCATTTTTCGGTGGTGCACCGGATGATCCCGGCGTCAAGAAACCCGGCGTGGAAGCCGAACCCAAAACCCGGCTAAAACTCTTCTGACAGGCTATCGATGTTCAACCAGATCCAGTCGTTTATTCAAAACCTCGTTGGCCAGCATGCGGATGAATTCAGCCCGGATGATCTGAGGGTTGCGGTGGCCGCCCTCTGTTTTCAGGTAATGGAAGCGGACGGCACGGTCTCCAAAAGCGAGCGTGATCGCCTTCGTGAGATCCTCCACGACTATTATCATCTCGATGCCGGCAAGCTGGACGCGCTTCTTGCCGCAGGCCAGGAGGCCGGCAAGGAAGCCGTAGACTATTATCGCTTCACCACCGATATCCGCCGCCATCTCGATGAAGAGCAGCGCGTGGAGCTTATTGGCATCCTCTGGGATATTGTTTACGCTGACGGCGAACGAAGCGAGATGGAAGATCATGTGATCTGGCGCGTGGCCGATCTACTCGGTGTTTCCGTGCGCGACAGGGTTCTGCAACGTCAGCAGGCCGCCACCAGGTCCGGACCCGCTGAAGAAAGCGAAAACGAAGACGATGCTGTTTGACCCCTCCAGGCAACAGAGAAAACAACCTTCGCTGCTCGTCATCCTGCATCAGGAACGTTCCACGCCCGGCCGCGTCGGCCAGATGCTGGTGGAAAAAGGCTATCGGCTGGATATAAGGCGCCCCGCGCTTGGAGACGATCTGCCGCAAACGCTGGAGAAACATGCGGGCGCCATCATCTTCGGCGGCCCGATGAGCGCCAACGACCCGCATGACTATATCAAAGCCGAAATTGACTGGCTGAAAGTGCCGCTGAAGGAAAACAAACCATTTCTCGGTATCTGCCTCGGCGCACAAATGCTGTCCAAACATCTGGGTGGTAAGGTAGAGGCCGACCGTGAAGGCAAGGTGGAAATCGGCTGGTATCCGCTTCATGCGACCGAACACGGGCGATTGCTGATGCCGCATTGGCCGAAGATGGTCTATCATTTCCACCGCGAAGGGTTCGATTTGCCGCGGGGAGCTGAGCTTCTGGCATCGGGCGAAACCTATCCCAACCAAGCTTATCGATACGGAAAAAACGCCTGGGGCCTTCAGTTTCACGCAGAACTGACCCGCGCGATGATGCACAGCTGGGTGGTGCGTGGAGCACAGCGTTTCGGCATGCCCAATGCACAGGTCGGCAGCCAGCATCTGGAGGGGCGCATGTTGTTCGACACACCGCTCCGGTCCTGGCTTGGCAATTTCCTTGATCTGGTTTTCGAAGGCAAACCGCAACGCTGAGGCGCGTCAGCTTCAGCGTGGTGCGTCGAGATTATCGATCCTGCGCAGCTTCGAAAAGCCGAGTGCCCAGATGACCGCAACCGCAAGCGTGCCCGCCCCGCCGATGACGACTGCTGGCACGGCCCCGACGACATGGGCCATGGTGCCGGCGCGGAACTCACCCAGCTCGTTGGACGCCCCGACAAACACCATGTTCACCGCATTCACGCGCCCGCGCACCTCATCCGGCGTCCAGAGCGCAATCAACGTTTCCCGCACATAAACCGACACCATGTCCGATGCGCCCATGACTACCAAAGCGGCAATGGACACCCATGCGGTTTGAGAAAGTCCGAACACCACGGTGGAAATGCCGAAAAACCCGACACCGACGAACATCAGCAGGCCGGCATGGTGGCGGATGGGCCTGAACGCCAGAATGACCGCGACGGTTATGGCGCCGATACCGGGTGCCGCGCGCAGAAGCCCAAGCCCCCAAGGCCCGAGCGTCAGCACTTCCTTGGCGAAAATCGGCATCAGGGCGACAGCGCCGCCGAGCAACACGGCAAAAAGATCGAGCGAGATGGCGCCGAGAACCACTTTTTCCTGCGAGATGAATTTGAACCCGGCCAGCATGGTCTCGAGGCTGATCGCTTTCGCCGGACCCCGTTGCTCCGGTTTGCGGATCGTCACCGCCAGCATAGCGGACACGATGAACAGCACGAGCGCCACGCTATAGGCCACGGAAGCGCCGAGACCATAAAGCAGGCCACCGGCGACAGGGCCAAGAATGGACGCCATCTGCCACGAAGAGGAGTTCCAGGCGATGGCGTTCGGCAAATCCTCGACAGGCACAAGATTGGGAGCCAGCGATTGCACCGCCGGCCCCATGAAAGCCCGCTCTATGCCGAACACGACGAGAATGGCAAAGACCGGCCAGGGAGAAAAGCTGTGTGCCAGCGTCAGGCCAAGCAGAGCCGCCGCGCAACCGGCCGCGATCAGAAGGCATACGGCCATAATGCGCCGGCGATTGTGCCTGTCCGCCACCGTTCCAGTGACAAGGATCAAAAGCAGCGATGGCAGAAACTGGAAAAGACCGATCAAGCCGAGATAAAAGGCATTGCCGGTGACCTCATACATCTGCCAGCCCACGGAAACGCTGACGATCTGGATTGCGAAGGCCGAAAAAAACCGGGCGCTGAAAAAACGGCGATAAGAACTATGCCGGAATGCACCGAAGCGGTTTTCGGCAGAAGGCAGGGACATCGGTTGGGTGCTCTCGAGACAATATGAGAAGTCTGCAATAGAGCGATACGACAAGAATCGCCAGCCCTATAGGCGCAACACTTGCCGGTTCACGAGCGAATGTCTAAATGTCTTGCAATCAAGATACGGAGATATTGATGCTTGCCCTGTTTCAGACCATCGATCTGGCTTTGAACCTCTATACGTGGGTGCTGATCGCCAGCGCCATTTTTTCCTGGCTTTACGCCTTCAACGTCATCAACTCCCGCAACCAGTTCGTGAATGCCATCGGCAGCTTTCTGGTCAACGTCACCGAGCCGGTTCTGCGCCCAATCCGTAGCATTCTGCCTAATCTCGGCGGCATCGATATTTCGCCGATCATCCTTCTGCTGATCATCTTCTTCATCCGCTCCTTCATGTGGAATACGCTCTATCCCATGGTCGCTTGAGCGACCTCTGGCAAAAACACGGCGATCACATACGCCTGTCCGTTCGCCTCAACCCGAACGGGGGACGCGACGCCATTGACGGCGTGGAGCAGGATGCTGACGGAAATGCCCATCTGAAGGCTCGCGTCAGCGCAGTGCCTGAAGGCGGCAAGGCGAACAAGGCCCTGGTCATTTTGCTGGCGAAAAAATTCGGCCTGCCCAAATCGTCCATCACCTTCATTTCAGGTGAAACAGCGCGTAAAAAAATCCTCCGGATCGATACCGACCCGGAGGATTTCGAAAAGCTTTTTAGAAAGCTGGAAGTCTAAGGCAACGGGCTGAAATCAGCCCTGCGTCTTGTAGCGCTCGATGGCTTCGACGATCAGCTTCTTGGCAACGTCGACATCCTGCCAACCGCCCATCTTCACCCACTTGCCGGGCTCCAGATCCTTGTAGTGCTCGAAGAAGTGCTCGATCTGCTTCAGCGTGATTTCCGGCAGGTCGGTGTAGTTGTGGACCTTGTCGTAACGGCGCGTCAGCTTCGGAACCGGAACGGCGAGGATCTTCTCGTCCTTGCCGCCGTCGTCTTCCATGATCATGACGCCGATGGGGCGCACATTGATCACGCAGCCGGGAACCAGCGGGCGGGTATTGCAGATAAGAACGTCGATCGGGTCGCCATCGTCGGAAAGCGTGTGCGGCACGAAGCCATAGTTACCCGGATAGGTCATCGGCGTGTAGAGGAAGCGATCGACGATCAGCGCACCGGCGTCCTTGTCCATCTCGTACTTGATCGGCTGGCCGCCAACCGGCACCTCGACAATAACATTCACGTCTTCCGGCGGATTCTTGCCAATGGAAATTGCATCGATACGCATTCGCTTCCCTCATTCGACGGGGTTGGATTTGGTTTTCGATACTGGGAAAGTCGCCGTATTGCAACATGGCTTTAGGCGGATAAGGCAGAATGCCGAATTTGAGGGCATCGGGATTGTGAATGGCCGACCGGAAAAAATGAAACCGGCGTGAAATCACCCGGCTGCGTACTTAGTTCCAGACGAAACCGATCTTGCGCAGCGACTTGCCGCCGAAATCTTCCATGCCCTCGGCGATGTCCCGGCCGCCATGCGAACGGAAAAACCGATTGGCGACCTCGCTATCTTCGAGGCACCAGACCACAACGCCATTGCAGCCGAGCGAGGTCAGCAGCCGGCGAGCTTCCGTGAACAGCAGCGAGCCAAGACCGATGCCCTGATATTCCGGCCGCAGATAAAGCTCGTAGATCTCGCCGTCATGCGGCAGCCCACGCGCACGGCTTAAGCCCAGCGTGGCATATCCGGCAACCACGCCCTTCACTTCCACCACCAGCATGGTTGCGGAACCCCGGGTCGCCTTCTTCCACCAGATTTCGCCGCGGCGCTCCAGCATCTGCGTCAGCGGTCGGTGCGGGATCAGCCCGGCATAGGCCTGTTGCCATGACAGACGGTGCGCTTCGGCTATTGCGCGCGCATCTTGCGGTTCGGCTCGGCGAACATCTATGGATAACGTTTTCATAACGCGATTCTGGCCCCGACCATGAAAACTTGCCAGCCATAAAGGTTAACGACAGCAAGCTTACCCACAGCCTATTCATGTGGACGACCGAGAAAAATTAACGCATCCTTAACCTTTGACACAAGGGTCTTTCGACTCATGCACAAATAAAACATGCGCATAAAAAAACCCGGCTCGCGGCCGGGTTTTTTCAAATTCTTTACGGGAAACCGCAATCAAACTGCGAGCTTCGCCTTTTCGAAACGCTTGCGATCGTTGGCGTCGAGGAACATCTTGCGCAGACGGATGGACTTCGGCGTCACTTCCATCAGCTCGTCGTCCTGGATCCAGGAAAGCGCGCGGTCGAGCGTCATGCGGATCGGCGGCGTCAGCTTTACGGCTTCATCCTTGCCGGCGGCGCGGATGTTGGTCAGCTGCTTGCCCTTCAGCACGTTCACTTCGAGATCGTTATCGCGCGAGTGAATGCCGATAATCATGCCGGCATAAACCTTCTCACCCGGCTCGATGATCATCGGGCCACGATCTTCCAGGTTGAACATGGCGTAGGCGACAGCTTCGCCCGAACCGTTCGACAAAAGAACGCCGTTAACGCGACCAGCAATCGCACCCTTGTACGGCTGATAGTCGTGGAACAGACGGTTCATGATCGCCGTGCCGCGCGTGTCGGTCAAAAGTTCCGACTGGTAGCCGATCAGGCCGCGGGTCGGAGCGTAGAACTTCAGACGAACGCGATTACCGCCGGAGGGGCGGAGCTCAGCCATTTCAGCCTTGCGCTCGGACATCTTCTGAACGACGACGCCGGAGTGCTCTTCATCGACGTCGATCACAACTTCTTCGATCGGCTCCATCATGGCGCCGTTCTCATCCTTGTGCATGACAACGCGCGGACGCGAAACTGCAAGCTCGAAGCCTTCGCGACGCATCGTTTCGATGAGAACTGCCAGCTGCAATTCGCCACGGCCGGAAACGAAGAACGAATCCTTGCCTTCAGCCTCTTCAATCTTCAGCGCGACGTTGCCTTCGGCTTCCTTGAACAGACGGTCGCGGATGACGCGGCTCGTGACCTTGTCGCCTTCGGTGCCGGCAAGCGGGCTGTCGTTGACGATGAAGGACATGGTAACGGTCGGCGGATCGATCGGCTGCGCGGTCATCGCCTCGGTGACGGAAGGGTCACAGAAGGTATCGGCAACAGTGCCCTTGGAAAGACCAGCGATGGCGACGATGTCACCCGCATGGGCCTCATCGATGGATGTGCGCTCAATGCCGCGGAATGCGAGGATCTTGGAAATACGACCGGTTTCGATCGTCTTGCCGTCCTGGCCAAGTACCTTCACGGCCTGGTTTGGCTTGATCGAACCGGAAGCAATACGGCCGGTGATGATACGGCCGAGGAAGGGGTTGGCTTCGAGGATCGTACCGATCAGACGGAACGGACCTTCTTCAACCGTAGGCTCCGGAACATGCTCGAGAACCAGATCGAGCAACGGTGCAAGACCCTGATCCTTCGGACCTTCTGGGTTGACGTTCATCCAGCCGTCACGGCCGGAACCGTAAAGGATCGGGAAGTCGAGCTGCTCGTCGGTAGCATCGAGGTTTGCGAAAAGGTCGAAAACTTCGTTGATGACCTCTTCATGGCGGCCATCCGGACGGTCGATCTTGTTGATCGCGACGATCGGGCGAAGACCAACCTTCAGCGCCTTGCTGACGACGAACTTCGTCTGCGGCATCGGGCCTTCGGAACTATCGACCAGAACGATCGCGCCATCCACCATCGACAGGATACGCTCAACTTCGCCGCCGAAATCGGCGTGGCCGGGGGTGTCGACGATGTTGATGCGAACACCCTTCCACTCCACCGAAGTCGCCTTGGCAAGAATGGTGATGCCGCGTTCCTTTTCGAGATCGTTGCTATCCATCACGCGTTCCGCAACGCGCTGGTTGTCGCGGAACGAGCCGGACTGCTTCAGAAGCTCGTCAACGAGCGTCGTTTTTCCATGGTCAACGTGCGCGATAATCGCGATGTTGCGAATTGCCATTGTTCAAAATCTCTGAGGTTGGGCGCTACCGTCGTGAGATGCGCCAATTTAGTTTGGCGCGCTCATAACCTTTTTTTTGCAAATGCGAAAGGGGGGCATTGTCATATGCCCCCTGCGCTCAGGTTCTAGCTCAAGAATATGACAGTCTTTTATACGAGGCCGCGCTTCAAAAGCATGGCATCGGGACTTGGCATCTTGCCGCGAAAAGCGAGATAGGCCTCCTCCGGATCGATCGAGCCACCGACTGAATAGATATTCTCTTTCAGCTTACGCGCCATTTCACCATCGAAGGCGTTGCCGGTTTCCTCGAAGGCAGAAAATGCGTCGGCATCCAGCACCTCCGACCACATGTAAGAATAATAACCGGCCGAATAACCATCACCGGAAAACACATGCTGGAAATGTGGCGTCGCATGCCGCATGACGATGGACTTCGGCATGTTCAGGGCGGAAAGCACCTCACCTTGTACGACCATGGGATCGCCGACGCTGTCACGGGTGTGGAACGCCATATCGACGATGGCCGAAGAAGTGAATTCCACCGTGCTGAAACCGGCATTGAAGGTCTGTGCTGCCAGAACCTTGTCCAGCAGCGCCTTTGGCATAGGTGCCCCGGTTTCATAATGCAGGGCATATTTCTCCAGAATTTCCGGCACGGTCAGCCAGTGTTCGTAAAGCTGCGACGGCAACTCGACGAAATCGCGCGACACACCCGTTCCGGAAACTGAAGGATAGGTGACATCAGATAACATGCCGTGCAGGGCGTGGCCGAATTCGTGAAACAGCGTGCGCGCATCATCGAGCGAAAGCAGCGCAGGCTTTCCCTCTGCCGGTTTTGCAAAATTGCAGACATTGTAGATGATCGGTATTTCACCGACAGTGCCGTTCTTCAAAGGCAGCTTGTGCTGCGACTGGAACGAACTCATCCACGCGCCGGAACGCTTGGACGGGCGGGCGAAATAATCGCCGAGGAACATGGCTTTCAGGTCGCCCTTGTCGTCGCGGATTTCAAAAACCCGCACATCGGGATGATAGGCGGCGACACCCTTGATCTCGACGGCACGAATTGCAAAAAGCCGGTTGGCCACATCGAAACACGCATCGATGATCTTTTCCAATTGCAGATACGGCTTCAATTCGGTCTCGGAGAAGCTGAATTTCTGTGCCCGCAGCTTTTCGGCGTAATGGCGCCAGTCCCAGGGCATCACCTCGTGGTTCTTGCCCTCCGCGGCGATGATGGCGGCAAGTTCAGCCTCCTCCTCACCTGCGCGCAGCACGGCCTTTTCCCAGACCTGGCCCAGAAGACCGTTCACGGCATCCGGCGTTTTTGCCATCGTGTCGTCCAGCTTGTAGGCAGCAAAATTCTTGTAGCCGAGAAGCTGTGCCTTTTCCTCACGCAGTTCCAGCGTACGGCGGACGGTTGCGCGGTTGTCGGTATCGCCACCATTTTCGCCGCGAGCCACCCAGGCCTTGAAGGCTTGCTCGCGCAAGTCGCGGCGTTCGGAGAAGGTCAGGAATGGCTCGATGATGGAGCGGGAAAGGGTAACGGCAAATTTGCCTTCTTCGCCATGTTCGCGCGCGGCACCCGCCATGGCATCACGCAGAAAACCGGGAATGCCGGAAAGCTCGTCGTCGGTAGAAAGCAGAAGTTTCCAGCTCTTTTCATCCGCCAGAACATTCTGCCCGAATTTGGCGCCGAGACCGGCAAGCTCTTCATTGATGGCCGCCAGACGCTCCTGACGGTCCTTCTGCAACTTTGCGCCGGAGCGCACGAAACCCTTCCAGTGCCGTTCGAGAACGCGTTTTTCCTCGCCGGTCAGGGAAAGCGCATCGCGCGTTTCCCACAGCGTGTCGATGCGTCTGAACAGCGCCTCGTTCATGCCGATCTTGGAATAGTGCCGTGACATTTTCGGCGCGATTTCCCGCTCCAGTGCCTGAATGACACTGTTGGTGTGGGCACCCGCCTTGTTCCAGAACAGGGCCGAAATGCGCGAGAGTTCGTCGCCGGCGATTTCAAGCGCGGTCACGGTGTTTTCGAAGGTCGGCGCCTGCGGATTGCCGGCAATCGCATCGATTTCCTGTTCATGGGACAAAAGGGCGGCTTCAAAGGCCGGAGCAAAATCCTCATCCTTGACCGCATCGAATTTCGGCAGACCGTTCTGACCGTTCCAGGTAACGAGTGCGGGATAGGGCGCGGTCGTGGATGGCATTTCATCTTCCTTGTACAATTCCGGTTTACGCCCATATGGGCATGCCTCCACCGCCAATTCAATATGCCGGAATTTGGTGTGGAAGACATGATCGTCAACACCGCCAAGTATTGACCGGCATGACGACGGCATGTTTTGATTTCTCGCAATAATATCCCATGATGGAGATATGTATTATGGAGATTTATTCTTTAAGGTCTGCCAATAGTTTCCTTTTCAGGGACAATCCCAAAAACAGCAGACCCGTGGGAAGCCCCGATTTCGGCAAGGCAGCCCCATCCGACGCGGCCACCGGCTTTGAAGAAACGATAGACCGCATCGATTTCACCCGTGTCAGCCCCCGGCAATTGCGGGAAATCGCGCAGGAATATTACGATACCGGAAAAATCAGCCACGATACCTGGCTTGAGCTTTCGTCCGAACTTCCGGCACAGACGCTGAATGCCAATGGCGAGGTGATTGACATTGCCGACGTGACCGACGACACGGATTTCGACTTTGTGACGTATTTTTCTGAACGGATCGAGATTGCCCGTTCCATTGGCACGACGGATGAAGTGGAAAAAATGCAGGACGTATTGTCTTTTTTTGCTTCGACGTGACGATGACAGGCAATGTTGTTGGACGTCCCGCAATCAAACTGACGAATACTTTACGCAATTTTCGATAATATGATTTATGCGCCATTGCTTATCGTCCGAAACTTAGTAAGGCTGACTTACCAAAAGGCGAAGCATGGGCACACGCGAAAAAGATTCATTGGCATTTTTGCTGAACAGCGGCGCACGCCTGCTGAACAGTGCATTTGAGCGCCGTATCTCGGAAGCCGGACTGGGCCTTACCCCCGGCGAAGCAAGAGCATTGCTGACAGTTGCGGTTATCGATGGCAGCAAACAGGCTGACATCGCCGCCCGTCTCGGCATCGAACCCATGACGATCTGCGCCTATCTCGACAAGTTGCAGTCACTCAATCTGATAGAACGCCAGCAGGACCCGCAGGACAGGCGTTCCAAACGTATCGTCCTGACGAAAACCTCCGCCGACATGCTAGAAGCTGTCGGTCATGAAATCGACCAGCTCGTTCTTCAGGCCACACAGGGGCTGAACGAAGAGGAAGTCGCGCTTTTCCGTAGCTTCCTGCAGACACTTCGCAACAATCTGCAACCGGAACAGCAGGGCCAGAACGGCTGATCGCAATGTCGAAAACGATCATGTCCAGAAAACGCACGGCTTTGCTCGGAGCATTGCTGACAGCGCTGGCGCCCATTTCCATGTCGATTTACACGCCGGCCATGCCGGAACTGACACGGGTTTTCGCAACCACCGAATCTGCCATAAAACTCAGCCTCTCGCTCTATTTTGCCGGTTTTGCCTTAGCCCAATTGCTTGCCGGGCCGGCATCCGATGCCTTCGGGCGGCGCAAGGCGAGCCTCGTCTTCCTGTCGATCTTTCTGGGCGGTGGTGTGCTCGCCCTCTTGGCCCCAACCATCGAAGTGCTGCTGTTCGCGCGCCTCGTTCAGGGCATCGGCGCTTCCGTTGGCATGACTGTTGCGCGCGCCGTGGTGCGCGATCAGTTCACCGGCCCGGAAGCCTCCAGCATCATGAACCTCATCGGCATCATGCTGGCGATCGGCCCTGCGATGGGGCCGACGATCGGTGGTCTGTCACTTGCGGCTTTTGGCTGGCAATCGGTGTTTTTCCTCATGGCCGGTCTCGGAGCTATCGCCATCCTTTCGGTGGTGCTTTTTCTGCGTGAAACGACGGTGCCTGACAAAACCAGGATCCGACCCCGACACCTTCTGTCTGCCTATGGCACATTGCTAAAGCAGCCGCGTTTTCTTCTGGCCGCCCTCGTGCTCGGCGGCTCCATCGGCGCACTTTATGCGCAAGCCACCATGCTGACCTTCATCCTCATCAACGAAGTCGGCATGTCCCCCACGGCCTTCGGTGTCGGCATGCTGATGCAAACAGGCGCCTATTTCTTCGGTTCGATTGCGTTGCGTTACATCGCGCCAAGACTGGGCGACCGGCGTTCCGTCGTGCTTGGCCTTTGTTTTTCCGGCACGGGCGGTCTTCTCATCATGCTGTCGGTTTTCCTCGTGCCGCCATCCTTCCTCTCCATCATGGGGCCCGTCGCAGTGGCGACCGTCGGGATCGCGCTGTTGACGCCTTCGATGGTCACGGCGGCCCTCGCCCCCTTCCCGCATATCGCCGGCTCGGCATCGGCCATGATGGGTTTCATCCAGATGGGATCTGGTTTTGCGGGTGGGGCAATGGCCTCGCTCATAGGTTCCCCGCTGACTAGCTTCGGCATCATCATTCCGGTTATGGAATTCGTGGCCGTTGCCAGCTACATCGGCTTTCGCGCCGTTTCCAGAAGAGAGACATGAAAAAACCCGCAGGCGTTGCCACCTGCGGGTTTTTCCAATTCATACTTCAGCAGAATTACTTGCCGAGATTACGCTTCGCCAGGGTGCGCAGGCGCAGGGCATTGAGCTTGATGAAGCCAGCCGCGTCCTTCTGGTCATAAGCACCGTGGTCGTCCTCGAACGTCACCAGCGCGTCGGAATAGAGCGACTTCGCGCTCTCGCGGCCGGTCACCATGACATTGCCCTTGTAGAGCTTCAGCGTCACTTCACCTTCCACATGCTCCTGGCTCTTGTCGATCAGGGCCTGCAGCATCTCGCGCTCGGGCGAGAACCAGAAGCCGTAATAGATGAGTTCGGCGTAACGCGGCATCAGATCGTCCTTCAGATGCGCGGCACCCCGGTCGAGCGTGATGGATTCGATCGCACGATGCGCAGCCAGCAGGATGGTGCCGCCGGGCGTTTCGTAGACGCCACGCGACTTCATGCCGACGAAGCGGTTCTCGACCAGATCGAGACGGCCGATGCCGTTTTCGCGACCATAATTGTTGAGCGTCGCCAGAAGCGTGGCAGGCGACATTTCCACACCGTTGATGGAGCAGGCATCACCCTTGCGGAAACCGACCTTGATAACGGTTGCCTTGTCAGGCGCCGCTTCCGGGGAAATGGTGCGCATGTGCACATATTCCGGAGCTTCCTTAGCCGGGTCTTCCAGAACCTTACCCTCGGACGAGGAGTGCAGCAGGTTGGCGTCGACGGAGAACGGCGCTTCGCCCTTCTTGTCCTTGGCCACGGGAATCTGGTTCTTTTCGGCAAATTCCAGAAGGTCGGTCCGGCTCTTGAAAGTCCAGTCGCGCCATGGGGCGATGATCTTGATATCCGGGTTCAGCGCATAGGCCGAAAGCTCGAAACGGACCTGGTCGTTGCCCTTGCCGGTGGCGCCATGCGCAATGGCATCGGCACCGGTCTTCTTGGCGATCTCGATCAGGTGCTTGGAAATCAGCGGGCGGGCGATGGAGGTACCGAGCAGATAGACACCTTCATAAACGGCGTTGGCACGGAACATCGGAAAAACGAAATCACGCACGAACTCTTCGCGGACGTCCTCGACGAAGATTTCCTTGATGCCCAGCATTTCGGCCTTCTTGCGCGCCGGCTCAAGCTCTTCGCCCTGGCCGAGATCGGCGGTAAAGGTCACGACCTCAGCGCCGAGTTCCGTCTGAAGCCACTTCAGGATGATCGAGGTGTCGAGGCCGCCGGAATAGGCGAGAACGACTTTCTTAACGTCTTTCGGGAGTGCCATTATGATGTCCATCTGCATGATGACGGCATCGGGGTACCGCCATTTCCTTGGGATTTCGGCACTTTTACAGTGCAACCCGAAAACTGTGAAGCGATTTTCGGAAAAGATGCCCGACAAAACAACGAATAGGACGAAAGGGCAATAGGCATTTGCGAAAGGTCAGATCCCCGCAACAGCGCGTCATGACTGGAACGAACGAATTGTCACATGCATTATGCGATTTCGCGCTTTAACATGAAGCGGCGCGATCAACTTGAAGACCGTGAATGAAGCCACTCAGGGTTCAGGCAACGTTGCAAACGGCTGGAAACAGCACAAAACGACGCGAAAGGAAAACCTATGACGACCATCCACCCCGCATTCAAGGAAGATAATGTCGCCGTCATCACCGGCGCGGCCTCCGGTATCGGACTTGCCGCGGCCCGGAAATTTGCCGGTTTCGGCATGAGCGTCGTCCTCGTCGATCTTGACGGTGACAGGCTTGCCGCAGCGCATGCTGATATTCTGACCATCGCAAAGGACGGCGAAGCACAGATCGTCGCAATACCGACCGACGTGTCGAAACTCGATGAGCTGGAGGCGCTGGAACGCGCTGTCATCCAGCGTTTCGGGCGGGTTCATGTGTTGATGAACAATGCCGGCATCCAGCCGGGCAGCGCCATCTTCGGGGCTCAGGCCAACTGGGAAAAAGTCATCAACGTCAACCTGATGGGTGTCGTGAACGGCAGCCGGGTGTTTGGGCAGGGCATGGTCGCCCATGGCGAGGCCGCGCTCATCATCAATACCGGTTCGAAACAGGGCATCACCACCCCGCCGGGCGATCCGGCCTATAATGTCTCGAAGGCCGGCGTCAAAGCCTTCACGGAAGCGCTACAGCACGAGCTGCGCAATATTCCGAACAGCGCGGTTTCCGCCCATCTCCTGATCCCCGGTTTCGTCTTTACCGGCCTCACGGCAAATGGCAGGACGGAAAAACCAGCAGGAGCCTGGACCGGCGAGCAAACCGTTGATTTCATGATCGAGAGCATCGCCAGGGGCGATTTCTACATTCTCTGCCCGGATGGCGAAGTGGATCGCCCGACGGACGAGAAACGCATTCTGTGGGCAGCTCAAGACATCGTCCAAAATCGTCCGCCACTGTCGCGCTGGCACACCGAATATTCCGCCGCCTTCACCAGCTTCCTCAAAAACTGATCGCCCGACGCCGCCGCACTTTGAAAGTTGCGGCGGCTATCCACTTTTGATCATCTCCGGTTTTCGTACCAATGTCCCGGCGCGCAAAAACATTGGCAGAAACGCGAATTCGCGTTAAGCAACGGCAGTCTCCAGCTTTACGGGTGCCGCGATGGATTTCGTTCCGAGCCTGCCAACACTTGCCGCCTTCACCGTCGCCATCCTGCTTCTGGCGGTAACGCCCGGGCCTGACATGACGCTATGGATCAGCCGGTCAATACGCGAGGGCCGGGCAGCGGGTTTCATGACCCTTGTGGGCACCAATCTCGGTATTACCGTGCATACAATGCTGGTTGCCTTCGGCGTCGCGGCCCTCATCGTCGCATCGCCGACAGCCTTCCTCATCCTGAAGACCGGCGGGGCCGCCTATCTTGTCTGGCTCGCCATTCAGGCGATCCGCAAGGGCTCGGATTTCGTGATGGTCAAGACCACGGGCGAAAAACAGCAATCCTCACTGAAATCCGCCTTGCTGAACGGTATTTGGGTCAATCTGCTCAATCCAAAGGTCATCATCTTTTTCATGACCTTCCTGCCGCAATTCGTCAGCGCATCCGATCCGCATGTCACCGGCAAGCTTATTTTCCTTGGGCTCTGGTCAATCATCGTGGCGCTGCCGATCGGCATCGGCATCGTCGTTGCCGCCGATGTGCTGTCGGCCTGGCTCCAGCGCAACAAGAAGGTTCTGCGCGGGCTGGATTATACGATCGCCGGTGTATTTTCGCTTTTCGCCGTCAAGATTTTCCTCACCCAGACGCGATGACGCACAAATAGAAAAGGCGCCCGCAGGCGCCTTTCGGATAACTCATCAGCCAATCAATAGCTCATCGTCATCAAGCGTCTGGCCGCGTATCTTGCGGAACATGTCGATAAGATCTTCGACCTGAAGACCCTTGCGGCTTTCGCCGGACACATCGAGCACGATCTCACCGGCGTGCAGCATGATCGTGCGGTCGCCATAGTCCAGCGCCTGACGCATGGAATGGGTAACCATCAGCGTCGTCAGCTTGCGCTCGGAAACCACCTTGCGGGTCAGCTCCATCACGAACTCCGCCATGCCGGGATCGAGTGCTGCCGTATGTTCGTCAAGCAGCAACACGTCCGAACCGGAAAGCGTTGCCATGACAAGCGAGACCGCCTGCCTTTGCCCGCCGGACAACAGGTCCATGCGGTCCTTCAAACGATTTTCCAGACCGAGATTGAGCGAAGCGATACGCTCCCGGAAGAAATCCCGCCTGCCGCGCCCAAGCGCCGGCAACAAGCCGCGACGCTCTCCGCGAGACGCCGCGAGCGCAAGGTTCTCCTCAATTGTGAGCGCGCCACAGCTGCCAGCCAGTGGGTCCTGAAACACGCGCGCCACCCGCCCAGCCCGGCTGGCGGTCGTTTTGCGTGTGACATCGGCGCCACCAACCATCACCTTTCCGGCCGTAGGCAGGACATCGCCCGCGAGAACGCCGAGAAGCGTGGATTTGCCGGCACCGTTGGAGCCGATCACGGTAACGAAGGAACCATCCTCGATGGTAAGATCGATCTTGGCCAGGGCCTGCTTTTGCAGCGGTGTGCCACGCCCGAAGATGACCTGAATGTCGGAAAGGGAAATCACGATGTTGCTCCCCCGCGGCGTAGTCGAGGCAGGATCAATGCAATGGCTACCAATACCGCCGTAACGAAATTGAGATCGGAGGCCTTGAGACCCAGCACATCGCTCGACAAAGCGAGCTGGATGGCAAGGCGGTAGGCGATGGAGCCGAAAACACACCCGATGAGCGCAATCAGAATGCCCCGCGAGCCAAACAGCGTTTCGCCGATGATGACGGCCGCAAGCCCGACGACGATGGTGCCGACACCGGCAGTCACATCGGCAAAGCCATTGGTCTGCGCAAAAAGCGCGCCGCCGAGCGCGACCAGTGCATTCGAAAGCGCCATGCCAAGATAGATCTGGTTGCCGGTCTTCACCCCTTGGGCGCGCGCCATCCGCGCATTCGCGCCCGTCGCCCGCATGGCAAGGCCCGCGTCGCTCTCAAGGAAACGCCAGACGAGAATGACAGCGAGCAATACCAGAACGCCGATAAAGAGTGGCCGCACGAGATATTCGGAGAGACCGAGACCGTAGAACGGCGAGATCATCGTATCCTGATTGAGCAGCGCCACATTCGGTTTTCCCATCACCCGAAGGTTCACCGAAAACAGCGCGATCATCGTCAGGATTGACGCAAGCAGGTTGAGTATCTTGAACCGAACGTTGAGCGTGGCCGTAACGATGCCAGCACCGGCGCCCGCAACCATCGCAATCGCCGTCGCGACCCAGGCATTGAGACCGGCGATGATCATCACGGCCGCAACGGCTGCGCCGAGCGGAAAGGAACCGTCAACGGTCAGATCAGGAAAATCAAGTACCCGGAAAGCGAGATAGACGCCGATCGCCACGAAGGCGAAGACCAGTCCCAGTTCCACGGCACCCCAGAAAGCGATTTGGCTCACGGTAATGTCCTTGTTATTGCCGCCGCGTCGGCGGATACGGGCACCATTGCGTGCCGCGCAAAACGGGCGGCGAGTGACCGCCGCCCGAAGTCCGGTTTAGTCGATGACCTTGGTGGCGCGCTTCGTCACGCTTTCGGGGAAGGTGACGCCAGCTTTTTCAGCAGCCTTCTTGTTGATCACCAGATCGGTGCCGACGGCAACGGTTGCCGGAATGTCGCCGGGCTTCTCACCCTTGAGAATGCGAACAACGACAGCGCCGGTCTGCTTGCCAACGTCGAAATAATTGAAGCCGAGAGCCGCAACCGCACCGCGCGCAACGGAATCCGTATCGGCGGCATAAAGCGGAATTTTCGCCTCACTCGCAACGCCAGCTGCCGCCTCGAAAGCGGAAACGATGGTATTGTCGGTCGGCACGTAGATCACGTCGGCCTTGCCGACCAGTGCGCGCGTCGCGCCCTGCACTTCGGCGGATTTTGTGGCGACAGATTCAACGACCTTCAGGCCGGCCTTTTCGGCCTCAGCCTTCAGCGCTGCAAGCGTCGAGACGGAGTTGGCCTCGGCGGAGTTGTAGATAAAGCCGATGGACTTGGCGTTGGGCGAAATTTCCTTGATCAGCGCCAGGTGCTCAGCAACCGGCAGCATGTCGGAAAGTCCGGTCACGTTGCGGCCGGGCTTTTGCATGTCCTTAACGAGCTGTGCGCCAACCGGATCGGAAACAGCCGTGAAGACAACCGGAATGTCGCGCGTCGCTGCAACGACAGCCTGGGCGGACGGTGTGGAGATCGGCACGATGACATTGGGGGCTTCGCCCACGAACTGACGCGCAATCTGCGCTGCGGTGCCTGGATTGCCCTGCGCGGACTCGTAGAGGAACTTGAGGTTCTCGCCTTCCTTGTAACCGGCTTCGGCAAGCGCTGCCTTGACGCCGTCACGTGCGGCGTCAAGCGCCGGATGTTCGACAATGGCGGTGACGGCAACGGTGACGTTTTCAGCCTTGGCTGGCACAACGAGGGCGCTCGCGGCTGCGAGCGCCAGAATGAATGCACGCATAGGTATCCTCCAGTTGGTTTCTTATTGCCGTCTTATTAGAAACAAGACCGCCCGAAATCAATCAAAGAACCGTAACGAACCAAGCTTTCTGCCGCGATTGGCGTCGATTCAGTCGTCCGCACCGTGGTTGGCAATCATCATCGCTTCGAAAGCCAGCCTTTCGGTTTTGCGCATGCGCTCGGATTCCGATTTCAGCTGGCCGCAGGCAGCGAGAATATCGCGGCCGCGCGGCGTACGGATCGGCGAAGCGTAACCCGCCTGATTGATGAAATCCGCGAACTTCTCGATCTGCGCCCATTCTGAGCACTGGTAATTCGTGCCTGGCCACGGATTGAAAGGAATGAGATTGATCTTGGCTGGAACGCCCCTCAGAAGCTGCACCAGCATCTTGGCGTCTTCCAGACTGTCGTTCACATCCTTCAGCATCACATATTCGAAAGTAATGCGGCGGGCGTTGGAGACACCCGGATAATTGCGGCAAGCCTCGATCAGCTCCTTCAGCGGGTACTTCTTGTTGATCGGCACCAGCATGTCGCGCAGATCGTCGCGCACCGCATGCAGTGAAATCGCCAGCATGACGCCGATCTCATCGCCCGTGCGGAAGATTTCCGGCACGACACCCGAGGTGGACAGGGTCACGCGACGCTTGGAGAGCGACAGGCCGTCACCATCGGTGGCGATCAGAAGTGCAGTCTTCACATGTTCGAAATTGTAGAGCGGTTCGCCCATGCCCATCATCACGATGTTGGAGACCTTGCGGCCTTCACTCGGCACGTAGGCGCCGACCGGCGTCGAACCGTCAGGAAAATCACCGAGCCGGTCGCGGGCGAGCAGAAGCTGGGAGAGAATTTCCTCGGCCGTCAGGTTACGCACCAGACGCTGCGTGCCCGTGTGACAGAAGGAACACGTCAGCGAACAGCCCACCTGGCTCGAAATGCAAAGCGTGCCGCGTCCTTCTTCGGGAATATAGACCGTCTCGATCTCGACAGGACGTCCCGCACCGCGCGGCGGAAAACGCATCAGCCATTTGCGGGTGCCGTCGTTGGAAATCTGCTCCTCGACGATTTCCGGGCGGGCAATGGTGAAGGCTGCTTTCAGCTTTTCCCTGAGTTCCTTGGCAACATTGGTCATGTTGTCGAAATCCGAGACGCCGCGCACATACAGCCAGTTCCACAACTGGCTGACACGCATCTTCACCTGCTTCTGCGGCACGCCGATCTCGGCCAGTGCCTCGCCCATTTCCTCACGCGTCATGCCGATCAGCGACGGCTTGCCGGACATGAGATCGCTATTGGCGATCAGGGGAGTTTTGACTGCCAGACCGGCAGGGGCATGCAATACGGACATCACGCTATCCCATCATCCAATGCATCGCACGACCGGCCTTTAGGAAAGGCGGAAAATCGTCTGCATGTCGAGAAAATCAAAGGCGGAGCACTTTTCGCGCATCCGCCTGTCAATGTTGCCGCGCCTTTAGCATCAAACAAGCAAAAACGCAAATGGCCGGTCGATGACCGGCCAATCACAAAGTTGACGAAGCGTCAGGATTACTTGCAGCTTTCGATCTGCTTAAAAGCAGCCGAAATGCCCGAAAGCGAATAGGAATAGGAAGTCGCGGTGCCGCGGCCGGAGACCGCCTTCACCGTCATCGACTTGCCGCCCTTCATCGCGGCAACGAGAGCGGGTTCTTCGGCAGCATTTTCAACCCAGGCAGCCTTGTCCTTGGTAAACATCACGAAGTTCTTGTTGTCGATCGTGACATTGACCTTGGAGCCCTGCTTCAGCGGGTAACCCACCATGGCCTGCGGCTCGTAGGAAATATTCTGGCCCGGACGCTGCGACACGATGAAGAAGATATCGCCGTGATCGACGCTCGCCGGTTCCTTGGAAGTGGGGATGGAAAGAACGTAGCAGACGGTGCTGTTGCCCGATTTGTACGAATAGGCGCCCCATGCATTGAACTGCTGGATGCGCGTGGGCGACTGTGCAGATGCTACGCCGACGCTGGTCAGCAAAATGGCCACTGCGGTTGCTACACTTCTTACAAACATAGAATTTCCTGCCGGGTTATTGTCTTCCATTGGCCCGAAGCAGCGGCGGGCTCCATGTTTATGGATCGGCCACGTTCAGGTGCGGATCGTCTTTTCTCATTGTGGTCAGGAAGCGGTTACCAAACCGTCAACAACACGTATAAAATGCCGAAAACGTCTTGAAGTGTTACAGATCGGCTACGCCCGCACCCTGAGAAGAAAGGCGTGGCACGCCCTCCCCGTCATGTCTATGACACACAAATTCAGGCAACAATTTGTCACCTGCCCGGCTCCGAAGAGCCTCGTCATCACAGACGTGTTATTCGGCCTCCTGCTGCCGTTTCAGCATGGCATCCGCTGCATCGTAATGCTCCATCTTGATGTGGGCGCGGATCATCGCAAGCGCGGCCGTAATGACCGCGATGTCGTCGGTAAAACCAACGACCGCCAGCATGTCCGGTATGGCATCAAACGGCATGATGAAGTAGGCGAGCGCGGCCAGAATAATGCCCTTGGCACGCAGCGGCGTATCCCGGTCGATCGCGCAATAATAGGCTGCTGCCGCATCGCGCGCGAAGGGCACCTTGGTCATCACACGCTTAAGCTTCGGCCAGAATTTGGCGCGCACGACGCGTTCGCGTTCGCCCTGGCTGCCCGTTTCCCCGGGCAAAAGAATTTCACCGATTTTCACATCATCCATGATCGACGGTCCTCCGGTCACGGTTATTATATGGGAGTTAAAGCCCGCCGTTCAATTCCCACGGCCCGTTGCCGCCTTCTGCATGGCCTCCGCGAGCAGGAAATCCCGCTCGGTCACGCCTTGCGAATCGTGGGTGGTGAGGCAGACCCTGACGCGCGAATAGACGTTGGACCATTCTGGATGATGATTGAGCTTTTCTGCCACGAGTGCGGACTCCGCCATGAAACCAAAAGCCTCCGCAAAACTCGCAAATTTGAACGACCGGACGATTGCAGCCCCGTCCTCGCGCAAGGACCAGCCTTCGAGTTTTAAAAGCGCCTGCCGGACGGCTTCCGGTTCAAGTCTGGGATATTTCATGCATCTTGCCTCCGCTTGACATGCGATCCGCTGTTTCGGACAAACATTAACGCCTCAACGACCGGATCGACGCATATTCAATGAAACATACAGCCGTTCTTTTTGTCTGCATGGGCAATATCTGCCGCTCACCGCTTGCCGAAGGCATTTTGACAAACCTTGCCGAAACCGGAGGCCTGTCTCGCCAACTCACTGTCGATTCCGCCGGCACCGGCGGTTGGCACACCGGTACCGCCCCGGATCGCAGATCCATCGCAATCGCCCGCAAGCATGGCATCGATATTTCCCTGCAGCGTGCGCGGCAGGTCAGCCAGGCCGATTTCGAAACCTTCGATCTCATCCTTGCCATGGACGGAGGAAATCTCGCGAAACTGCTCCGAAAGGCGCCCGAAAACCGGAAGCACAAAATCCACCTGTTCCTGGACTACGCTTCGGGACGCCACGAAAACGTCCCCGATCCCTACTTCGGTGGCGACGACGGATTTCTGGCCGTCTACAACATGCTTTTTGCAGGATGCAGCTCGTTGCTCGAGAAGATGGCGCTGGACCGCGCTTCGTGAAGCGGGAACACCTCTTCCACGATGTAGGGTCCGCCACCCACCGATTCCTTGGACGACATCAGCACGAAACGACCGACCGTGAAGGCGGATGTGCGGAAATTGCCGCGCCCGGAAAGATACTGCACCACATCGTCCAGCCGTGAAGAGCGCAACCGGGCCAGCGTCACATGCGGCATGAACTTGCGCGGATCCGGCGGCAGGCCGATCCTCTGACAGATTCTTTCGACCTCCGCCTGAAGCGCATTCATTTCCGGCGAGGGGGAAACCCCCGCCCAGATCGAATGCGGTTTCTTGGAGCCGAAGGAACCCATCCCGTTGAGACTGAGCTGGAATTCCGGCCTGTCGATCCGGTCCAGCCTGTCAACGACCTCATCGGCGGTTCTCCCGTCGATATCGCCGATAAAACGCAGGGTTATGTGATAATTCTCCACATCGATCCACCGGGCTCCCGGCAGACCACCGCGCAACAATGACAGGCTCATAGCCGCATTGCGCGGAATTTCGAGGGCGATAAACAGTCTCGGCATGGCGAGCTCCCCGAATCTCTTGGCAGAACAAGCATAGCGAATCATGCAATGCAGGCGGGCGCAAGTGCTTATTTTTTTTGCGCACCGATTGTCTTGATGAAGCTTTCAACAGCCGGCAAAGATTTCTCCACCATCATCGCCACACCCTGCGTATTGGGATGCATCTTGTCCTCCAGCTTCAACTTATCATCCGTCACCACGCCATCCAGAAAAAACGGATAAAGCGGCAGGTTGTATTTTTCTGCAAGCTTCGGATAGATCGGGTTGAAGCGCTTGGCGTAATCGTCACCCATGTTCGGCGGAGCCATAATGCCGACTAGCAGCACCGCTATGTTGCGTTTCTGAAAGCCGGAAATGATGGCGTCGAGGTTCTTTTCCGTCTGTTCCGGCGCAATACCGCGCAACGCATCATTGGCGCCGAGTTCCAGAATGACCCCGTCCGTGCCATCGGGAACCGACCACTCCGCCCGAGCCAGACCGCCTGAGGACGTATCGCCGGACACACCGGCATTGGTGACGGTAACATTGATGCCCTTGGCCTTTAATGCAGCTTCAAGCTGTGCCGTATAGCCATCGGTGGGGGGTAACTGGTAACCCGCCATGAGACTGTCGCCCAGGCCAACCAGTTGCAATGTCCGCTCCTGCGCCATGGCCGCCGAGGCGGAAAAGGCGGCGGCGAAAATGACGATGAAGTGAAACAGGGCAGCTTTAAATCTCATCACGGCTTTCCTAACTTGGTTTGCATTGTCTGAAATACCGTGCGCATCGACACCGCCAGACTGTTTTCATCATATATAGGAACGAGAATTGTGACGAAAAGCATCATAGAGCTTAAGAAGGCCGACCTCACGCTCGGCAACGCCGCCGCCTCCGTTCACGTTCTCAAGAGCATCGATCTTGCCATTGGCGAAAGCGAGGCGGTGGGCATCGTCGGCCCTTCCGGTTCGGGAAAATCGACACTTCTCATGGTGCTTGCCGGTCTCGAAAGGCTGGATAGCGGCGAGATCGTCATAGCGGGCACGGAATTGCATAAGCTCGGCGAGGATGCTCTCGCGGATTTCCGCGGCAAGAATATCGGCATCGTTTTCCAGTCTTTCCACCTCATCGCCAATATGACGGCGCTGGAAAACGTAGCCGTTCCGCTGGAACTGGCCAACGTGCCGAACCCCTTCGAGATCGCCAAACGGGAACTCGTTGCTGTCGGTCTCGGCGAACGCCTCAACCATTATCCCGGCCAGCTCTCCGGTGGCGAACAGCAGCGTGTTGCGATCGCCCGCGCGCTTGCACCCTCCCCCGCCGTGTTGATTGCAGACGAACCGACCGGTAATCTGGATGCGGATACGGGCCAGCAGATCGCCGATCTTCTTTTCTCAAAACAGGCCGAACGCGGCATGACGATGATCCTTGTCACCCATGATCCGTCACTGGCCGCTCGTTGTTCAAGACAGATCAAAGTGCGCTCCGGCGAGATAGAGGGTGACAGCGCCGCTGCCCATATGGCCAGGGCGGTATCGGCATGATCGGCTCCATTCTCCCGTCTGTTGCCAACATCAAAAACGCATTGAGGCTCGCGCGGCGCGAAATTCGCGGCGGCCTTCGTGGCTTCTATATTTTCCTCGCCTGCATCGCGCTCGGAACCGGCGCAATTGCCGCTGTCAACTCCGTGTCACGTGCCGTCACCAGCGCGATTGCGACGGAAGGCCAATCGATACTGGCTGGCGATGTGCGCTTCGAGCTGCGCAACAGGGAGGCAACCGCAGAGGAACGGGCCTACCTCGATGGCCTCGGCAAAATTGCGGTTTCCACCGGGCTGCGCTCCATGGCGCGCCTTGCCGATGGTTCCGAACAGACGCTGACGGAAGTGAAGGCCGTAGACGGCGCCTATCCGCTTTACGGCGCCTTCGTAGCAGACCCAAACCGGCCTCTGAGCGAGCTTCTGGCTGCGAACGGCGATACCTATGGCGCCGTTGCCGCGCCGCTTCTCCTGGAGCGGCTGGGCATCAAGGTCGGCGACGACATCCTTCTCGGTAATGTGAAGCTGAAACTGACCGGCACGGTTGTCGACGAGCCGGATGCCCTGTCCGACGGCTTCGGTTTTGCCCCAAGGCTGATGGTCAGCCGCGATGCGCTTTTCGCCTCAGGCCTCGTTCAGAACGGAAGTCTGGTCGAACACGCCTACAAGATCATGCTGAACGATCCTGCAGCGCGGGCAACGATGACCGATGCGGCCAACAAGACGTTTCCCGATGCCGGCTGGTCCATCCGCACGAGTGACCGGGCAGCGCCATCGCTTACCGAAAACGTCAACCGCTTCTCGCAATTCCTGACGCTGGTGGGCCTGACTGCCCTCATCGTTGGCGGCGTCGGCGTTGCGAACGCCGTTCGCGCGTTCCTCGATTCCAAGCGCACCACGATCGCCTCGCTGAAATGCCTCGGCGCGCCGGCTTCCGTGGTCACCATGACCTATCTCTTCCAGATCGTGTTCATTGCCGCCGTTGGCATCATCATAGGCCTCGCTGTGGGCGCCATCGCCCCGCTGATCGCCATGCGGTTTCTGGAGGGTGTGCTTCCGGTACCGAAAGAGCTTGCCTTCTATCCGGCAGCACTTGGTCTTGCCGCCCTGTTCGGCATCTTGACGACACTTGCCTTCACCATCGTGCCACTCGGCCAGGCGCGCGAAGTTCCCGCGACCGCCCTTTTTCGAGAGCAGGGGTTCGAGGAGGGCAGCTGGCCGTCCTGGCCTTATCTCGCCGTGACGGGCTTGTTGTTGGCTGCGCTGGCCGTACTTGCCATTTTTTCGGCAGAAGAACGTTTCATCGCCTTGGTTTTCCTTGCCGCCATCGCCTTCGCGTTTGTGGTGCTGCGACTGGTGGCGTCAGGCGTCAAGGCCATCGCCAAACGCAGCCCGCGCGTTCATTCCGCCGCCCTTCGCCTGGCGATCGGCAATATTCACCGGCCGGGTGCGCTCACCCCCTCCGTCGTTCTCTCCCTCGGCCTCGGGCTGACGTTGCTGGTGACCCTGACGCTTATCGACGGCAATCTGCGCCGCGAACTGACCGACAGCCTGCCGGAACGAGCGCCGAATTTCTTCTTCGTGGATATTCAGGGCACCGAGTTGCAGGGCTTCCGCGATCTTCTCAGGCAAGAAGCGCCTCAGGGCACGCTGACCGAGGTGCCGATGCTGCGCGGCCGCATTCTGGCTCTTAATGGCGAGGACGTGACGAAGATAGATGTGCCGCCATCCGGCCGCTGGCTGCTGCGCGGTGATCGGGGCATAACCTATTCGCAGGATGCTCCCGAAAACGCCAAGCTGACCGAAGGAACATGGTGGGGACCGGATTATAGCGGCGAGCCGCTGGTCTCTTTTGCGGCGAAAGAGGCGCAGGAACTGGGCCTCAAGATCGGCGACACCGTTACCGTCAACGTGCTCGGCCGCAGCATCACGGCAAAGATCGCCAATCTGCGCAATGTCGAATGGGAATCGCTGTCGATCAATTTCGTCATGGTGTTTTCACCCAATACCTTCCGTGGCGCACCACATGCCTGGCTTGCCACACTTGCCGACCCCTCCGCATCCGCAAGCGAGGAGGGCCAGATATTGCGCGCCGTTACCAATGCCTACCCGACGATAACAAGCGTACGCGTGAAGGAAGCGCTCGATGTGGTCAACCGGCTGGTCGGCCAGCTTGCCACCGCAATTCGTGCCGCAGCGGCCGTTGCGCTCATAGCCTCCGTCCTCGTCCTCGCTGGCGCTCTTGCCGCCGGAAACCGTGCCCGCACCCATGATGCGGTCATCCTGAAAACACTGGGCGGTACACGCAGCCTGCTGATCCGCGCCTTCTCTTATGAATATATGATGCTCGGTCTCGCCACCGCCGTTTTTGCGCTTTTCGCCGGCGGCGTCTCCGCCTGGTTCGTCATTTCCCACATCATGAAGCTGCCCTCCAGTTTCCTGCCGGATGTGGCGATCGGCACGGTCGTCGTCGCCCTCGTCATGACGGTAGGCATCGGCCTCATGGGCACATGGCGAATTCTCGGGCAGAAGGCCGCTCCGGTTTTGCGGCAGGCGGGTGAATAATCTTCGGTTGTGCGCTGCTTAACTTTAACGATTAATTCTTTGTAATGATCGCTGAAACGTGAGCGCTTTTCGCGCATATGGTGTCTTTTCGACTGCAAAAGGCCTTGTATCGGACACGTTCTGCCATCATATTCTTGGGCAGGCTTGCTGAAGCTCCGCAGCGGCGCCCGGGAGGTATCCCGACACCGTAGCAATTACGGAGCTCAAAAGAGGAAACAATGGCTGACTTCAATAACTACCAGAACCGCATGGCCCAGACCCGTGCACAGACTGGTGCGATGATCGATGAAGGTCTTCGCGCCTACATGCTTAAGGTTTACAACCTTATGGCACTGGCTCTGGTCATCACCGGTGTTGCTGCGTTCGCTACCTTCACGCTCGCGACCACCAATCCGGCTTTCGCCCAGTTGCTCTATGCATCGCCGTTGCGCTGGGTTGTGATGCTCGCACCGCTCGGACTGGTGTTCTTTCTTAGCTTCCGTATCCAGAACATGAGCGTTTCTGCTGCCCAGATGACCTTCTGGGTCTATGCGGCGCTGATGGGCGTGTCCCTGTCTTCGATCTTCCTGGTCTATACCGGCCAGAGCGTCGTACAGACGTTCTTCGTGACCGCTGCCTCGTTCGGCGCGCTCTCGCTTTACGGTTACACCACAAAGAAAGACCTTTCGGGCATGGGTTCGTTCCTGATCATGGGTCTGTTCGGCCTGATCATCGCGTCCATCGTCAACATCTTCCTCGCCTCTTCCGCGCTTCAGTTCGCGATCTCCGCGATTGGCGTGCTGATCTTCGCTGGCCTCACCGCCTATGACACGCAGAAGATCAAGGAAATGTATTTCGATGGCGACGAAGTTGCCGTGGCTGGCCGCAAGGCGATCATGGGTGCGCTGACGCTCTATCTCGACTTCATCAACCTGTTCATGTTCCTCCTGCAGTTCATGGGCAACCGTGACAAGTAAGGGCAGGAACCCAACTGGCAAACATGCAAAAGGCGGCCATTCGGCCGCCTTTTTATTTACAAGAAATTCAAAACCTGACCGTCTCCCAACCCGCTGTGGCATCAAGCGGCGGAATGGGTAACCCGTAGTCCCATCTCACTCGATAAGCTTCAGGACCTTGTCGAAAACCTTGAGAACCTGCGGCAGTTCGTGGCCACGTTTGAGAATGCGGCCATCCGTATTCACAACGCAATAGGCCCCCTGTTTCGCCGCCAGCTTGGGGTTCTTCTCGATCCTGTAGAGCGGCATTTCACCCGAGCGTTTAAAGACTGAAAATACCGCCTTTTCCCTCAGGTGGTCGATGGCATAGTCGCGCCACTCGCCCTCTCCCACCATGCGGCCATAAATGCGCAGGATCGCATCCAGCTCGCGCCGGTGGAATGTAATTGGCAGAGGGTCTTTGTCTTTTTTGTACTCGCGGAGATCGACAACGGTGGAACTGTCGCGTGAAGCGGTCTGAACCTGCTGCACATCCGGTTGATCGGTCATCCAATACCTCCGATTCCACCCAAGTCGTCCGATTAATGTGAGCCGGAGAAGACAAAATTGCAAGTCTCGAACAGCCATTGAACATGAGATCGCAACTTTGGAGGAGGGTTTTACGGTCTTAGAACGGCAGCGAAACCCGGCGTCTGCGACGCAGAAAGACACCAGCCGATGTCCATAAGGACGCTGCCTTAGAAAAAAGCAGGGGTAAAAAAGGTAACCATTTAGGCAGCCATTTTAGCATGGCCTGCCGTATTTCGGTCAAACCATGGCCCGAATTGAATGGAATAGTCCTATTGTCAATTGATGCCTAGGCACCAAGATGACCCGATCCGGTGCATTGACCCTTTACCCCCAGCCCCCAATGCCCGGATCGGATCTTCCATCGCCTAACAGGCAATCAGGGTGTTTCATTCCCCAGTAAAATACTTGCACCGACGATTGCCGCCGGATCGCCGCTGGCATTTGCCGTTTGCAACAGCACGGCGCAGCCGCCCTTTTTCACCTTTGCCACCACGCTTGCCGGAAGCTTCACCGTCATCGGTGAACCATCCCACATGCCGACGGTCTGTACGTCATAGACGCTGTGCCAGTAGGACATTTTCTTCCCCTGGTTTTCGCCTTTCTGCACATCCACCGTCTGTTCGCGCGTGAAATAGGCGACCACGACATCGGCCTTGCCGCTGCCGGCGCCAATATCGATCTCCACCTCGTCACCGGCAAATTTAGATGCGACCGGCACGTTCAGCCCCTGGCCCTCGCGCTTGAAAGCATCCAGCCTGTTGTAAATCCCGCGGACATCCGCACCCTTGACGTGGTCGCGACCGTTCAGGATGGCCTGCGGCGTATAGACACCGTTGCGGCCGAGAGCGCGCATGTAGCCATATTGCCGCTCTGTATTTTCCTTCGATGCCAGGGAATCTGTCCAGCCAAGATAATTCCAGTAGTCGACATGGTAGGAGAGGCCGACCACATCACCCTTCTGGATCATCTTGCGCAATGCTTCGTCCGCCGGCGGGCAGGACGCGCATCCCTGCGATGTAAACAACTCGACAACGCCCTTCACAGCCTCCTGCGCGTGCGCGGATGTGACGAGGAACGTGCCGAGAAGACATATCGACAGGGGCAATTTCAGCGGCATTACAAGAACCTTTGTACGGAGCAGATATCCAGACGAATTGATGCGATCAACCCAACCGGATGCAAACCGGAAAATAGCGTCTATTCCACTTCAATAGAAAGTCACGAAGGGGTGAGTGGCAATCACAAAAAAAGAGATGATGAAACGCAAAGACGCCGGGAAAAATCCCCGGCGTCCTTTGTTGGTCTGAGCTTTGTCAGGCAACCAGATCGCGAAGAACGGTCTGCAGAATGCCGCCATTGTTCATGTAGATCACTTCATCCAGCGTATCGATGCGGCATAGAAGCGGAACTTCCTTCACCGAACCGTCGCTGTAGGTGATCTTGGCGATCTTCTTTTCACGCGGCTTGATTTCACCTTCGAGACCATCGATCTCGACAACTTCATCACCCTTGAGATCAAGGCTCGCCCAGGTCGTGCCTTCCTCGAAGACGAAGGGAACGACGCCCATGCCGACCAGGTTGGAGCGGTGGATACGCTCAAAAGACTGTGCAATGACCGCCTTGACGCCGAGCAGGTTGGTGCCTTTCGCCGCCCAGTCGCGGGAAGAACCGTTGCCATATTCGACACCGGCGAAGATGACGAGCGGAACGCCCTCGGCCTTGTACTTCATGGCAGCGTCGTAGATCGACATCTCTTCCTTCGACGGATAGTGGATGGTGTAGCCACCTTCCTTGCCGTTCGGGCCGAGCATGTGGTTGCGGATGCGGATATTGGCGAAGGTGCCGCGCATCATGACTTCATGGTTGCCGCGACGCGTACCGTACTGGTTGAAGTCGGCAACGCCCACGCCGTGCTCCGTCAGATAGGCGCCGGCGGGCGAAGCAGCCTTGATCGAACCGGCCGGGGAAATGTGGTCGGTTGTGATCTTGTCGCCGAAGAGACCGAGAACGCGGGCGCCCTTGATGTTCGTAAGGCCCGTACCGGTCTTGCCCATGCCCACGAAGTAAGGCGGGTTCTGAACATAGGTCGACTTGTCGTCCCAGGCATAGGTCTGGCCCGGGGGAACCTGAACGGCCTGCCAGTTCGCGTCACCCTTGAAGACATCAGCGTACTTCGATTCGTAAAGTTCGCGAGTGACGTATTTCAGGATGAATTCCTGGATTTCCTGCGAGGTCGGCCAGATATCCTTGAGATAGACCGGATTGCCGTTCTGGTCGTCGCCGATCGGCTCCTTCGTCAGGTCCTTCTGGACCGTGCCGGCAAGCGCGTAGGCCACGACAAGCGGCGGCGAGGCGAGATAGTTCGCCTGAACATCGGGCGAGATACGGCCTTCGAAGTTGCGGTTGCCGGAGAGGACGCCGGCCGTGATCAGGCCCTTGTCGTTGATCGTCTTGGAGATCGGTGCGGGCAGCGGGCCGGAGTTGCCGATGCAGGTGGTGCAGCCGAAACCGACGAGGTTGAAGCCAATCGCATCGAGATCCTTCTGCAGACCCGACTTGTCGAGATATTCGGCAACGACCTGCGACCCCGGCGCCAGCGAGGTCTTCACCCACGGCTGGGACTTCAGACCCTTGGCAACCGCATTGCGGGCGAGAAGGCCGGCAGCGATGAGAACGGAAGGGTTGGACGTGTTGGTGCAGGAGGTAATGGCGGCAATCGCCACATCGCCATGGCCGAGATCGAACTCCTCACCCTCAACCGCATAGCGGCTGTGGAGCTGACCGGGCTTCTTGTAGTCGTTCTCGAGAGCCGTCGCGAAATTCGGTGCAATGGTTTCGAGCGGCAGACGGCCTTCCGGACGCTTCGGACCGGCCATGGATGGCACGACGTCGCCGAGGTCGAGTTCAAGGGTGTCGGTGAAGACGAGGTCGGAACCGTCGCCGGTCCGCCACATGTCCTGTGCCTTCGAATAGGCTTCGACAAGCGCGATACGGTCCTTGGTGCGACCGGACATGGTCAGATAGTTGATGGTCTCGCCATCAACCGGGAAGAAGCCGCAGGTAGCGCCATATTCCGGACCCATATTGCCGATCGTGGCACGGTCGGCCAGCGTCATCGAATCGAGGCCGGGGCCGAAGAATTCGACGAATTTGGAAACCACGCCCTTCTTGCGCAGCATCTGCACGACGGTCAGCACGAGGTCGGTCGCAGTCACGCCTTCCTTCACCTTGCCGGTCAGCTTGAAGCCGATGACCTCAGGCAGGAGCATGGAGACAGGCTGGCCGAGCATCGCTGCTTCAGCCTCGATACCGCCAACGCCCCAGCCGAGAACGCCAAGACCGTTGATCATGGTGGTGTGGCTGTCGGTGCCGACGCAGGTATCCGGGTAAGCGATCGTTTCGCCGTCCTCTTCCTTGGTCCAGACGGTCTGGCCGAGATATTCGAGGTTTACCTGGTGACAGATGCCAGTACCGGGCGGAACCACGCGGAAGTTCTTGAATGCCTGCTGGCCCCACTTCAGGAAGCGGTACCGCTCGCCATTGCGCTCATATTCAAGCTCGACGTTTCGGGCAAACGCCGTCGGCGTGCCGAATTCGTCAACGATAACAGAGTGGTCAATCACGAGGTCGACGGGAACGAGCGGATTGATCTTTTCCGGGTCGCCACCGAGCGACACCATGGCATCGCGCATAGCGGCGAGATCGACCACAGCCGGAACGCCGGTGAAGTCCTGCATGAGAACGCGGGCGGGACGATAAGCGATTTCGTTTTCGGTCAGGCCCTTATTGTTCAGCCACTCTGCAACGGCCAGAATATGCTCCTTGGTGACGGACTGGCCGTCCTCGAAACGAAGCAGGTTTTCCAGAAGAACTTTCATGGAATAGGGGAGCTTGGAAACGCCCTTCAGGCCATTTGCCTCAGCCTTGGGAAGGCTGAAATAGACGTAGTCCTTACCATCAACGGTAAGGACGGAACGACAATGAAAACTGTCGAGTGATTTGGGCATGGATAAAAAACCCCGCTTACTCTGATAGCCAACACGTGCGTGCGGACACCTATGCACTCATGCACATCAGGATGCGGGTACGACCATTTCCGCTGTCCGCACGTGAAAATTGCTCCTCGCAATCGTCAAGTCCGGCGCAAGATGATGTTCACGCCGGCCGCTGGCGTGGTTGACACCCATATAGATAATTTCTCAGAAACGTGCCAGACCATTCAGGAAATCAAATCGATTTTTTTATGCGAGACGATGAAAATCTTATACGGAAACGCAGCATGGATTTGACGGCGGAAAATCTTGGCGTGCGACGCGGCGAAGATTTCATATTCATGAACATTTCCTTCAAGTTAAGTGACGGCGAAGCGCTGGTGCTGACCGGCCGCAACGGCTCGGGAAAATCCACGCTTCTGCGCACTGTGGCCGGCCTGCTGCGCCCCGAGCAGGGCTGGGTAAAGATAGCCGGCAAAGGAATAGAAGCGGACATGCGTCCATCGGAGGCCTGCCATTATCTCGGCCATCGCAACGCAATGAAAACGGAACTGACGGTTTCGGAGAATCTGCGGTTCTGGAAAGACTTTCTCGGTGACTTCACCGGCGGCGCCGGTGTCGATATCGATGAGGCGGCAGACATCGTCGGCCTTGCGGGCATCACCCACCTGCCCTTCGGTTACCTGTCCGCGGGCCAGCAGCGACGTTTTGCCATGGCGAAGCTTTTGATCGCCTGGCGGCCGGTGTGGATTCTCGACGAGCCGACAGCGGCGCTCGACAAAGCAGCGGACGGCATGTTTACGGATCTGGTCAAGAGCCACCTGAGGAGAGGCGGCATCGTCATGGCTGCGACCCATCAGCCGCTTGGGCTCGACAATGCGCGGGAATTGCAGATGACGGGCTTTGCAGGTGTGGAGGCTTGGGCGTGATGGGTGCGTGTGCGGGGTATGCCCGCCTACCGAGGCGCCTCCAATGACCGCCCTCTTCCTCCGCGACCTGAAACTCTCCATCCGCGCCGGCGGTGGCGCGCTGATCGGCGTCTTGTTCTTCATGACCGTTGTCGCCGTCATCCCCTTCGGTGTCGGGCCTGATCTCAATCTGCTTGCACGCATCGGCCCAGCCATTGTCTGGATCGGCGCGCTGCTCTCCACCCTCCTCGGCCTCGACAGGCTGTTTCAGGCAGAGCGGGATGACGGCTCGCTAGACCTCATACTCATGCAGGAAAACCCGCTTGTGCTGACCGTGCTCGTCAAATGCCTGGCACATTGGGTGGGAACGGGTCTGCCACTGGTCATCGCCTCGCCGCTCATCGGCCTGTTCATGAACATGGACGAAGTGGCGATCGGCGCGGTGATGCTCACACTCCTTGTCGGATCGCCCGCCATTACCTTCATCGGCGCGGTGGGTGCCGCTGTCGCCGTTGCCTTGCCGCGCGGCGGCCTTCTGGTCTCCATCCTTGTGCTGCCATTGGCCATTCCGGTACTGATCTTCGGCGTCAGCGCGTCCTATGCGGCGGTGCAGGATCCGGCACCCTTTCTGCCGCCCTTCCTCATTCTCTGCGCGATCACGTTATTTTCAGCCGTGACCGGTCCTTTCTTTGCCGCTTTGGCATTGCGCAATGTTATGGATTGATGAAACCGCAATTGCCGATCTACGATTGACGGCGATCAATTGCGGGGCAGCCATTCTCGGGTTACACAAACGGCATGAACCAGCAGACTTTCACCATCACCAAATTCAGTGATCTCGCCAATCCCACGCGGTTTCTGGCGCTCTCGGCACGCATTCTGCCCTGGCTTGCGGTCCTGACGGCACTGGTGCTGGCCGCCGGTCTCTATCTGTCTTTCACGACAGAGGGTGACTACCAGCAGGGTTATACCGTGCGCATCATGTATGTGCATGTCCCCTCCGCCTGGCTTTCGATGATGTGTTATACCGTCATGGCGGTCTCAGCGATCGGCACGCTCGTCTGGCGTCATCCGGTTGCGGATGTCAGCCACAAGGCGGCCGCACCCATAGGCGCTGCCTTCACGCTGATTGCGCTTGTTACCGGCTCGCTCTGGGGTAAACCCATGTGGGGAACCTGGTGGGTATGGGACGCGCGGCTGACGTCCGTCTTCGTGCTTTTTCTGATGTATCTTGGCCTGATAGCGCTCAACCGCGCCATGGACGACCCTTCCAGAGCCGCCCGTGTCAGCGCCGTGCTCATCCTCGTTGGTTTTGTAAATATTCCCATCATCAAGTTTTCAGTTGAATGGTGGAACACGCTTCACCAGCCGGCAAGCGTCATCCGCATGGGCGGCTCGGCAATCGATTCGGAGTTTCTCTGGCCGCTTCTGACCATGGCGATCGGCTTTACGCTACTGTTCTTCACGTTGCACATCGCCGCAATGCGTAACGAAATCTGGCGCCGGCGCGTGGCAGCCCAACGGCGGCTTGCCGCCCGCATGGCAAACCGGGAGGCATGAGAACATGACACACGCCTTTTATATCGGCATGTCCTATGCGGCGACAGGCCTTGTTGTCCTCTGTCTCATCGCCTGGGTCATCCTCGATGGTCAGGCGCGCAAACGGGAACTGAAGGAATTGGAAGCATCCGGCGTGCGCCGCAGGGCAAAAGCCGGTTCTACGGGTGAAACCCGATGACGCAGGCCAGCCAGGACCAGAACACCAAAGCCAAAAGCACGGGGCGCACACGATATGCCCTGGCGCTTCTGCCGCTTCTGCTTTTCGGCGGTTTTGCCATTATCGCCGGCAAGATGCTCTACGATCAGGACGTCAACGGGCTGGATATCAGCGCCATTCCATCGGCGCTCATCGGAACCAAGGCGCCCGCACTGTCGCTGCCGCCGCTGGAAGGCTCAAACCTGCCGGCCCTCAACGATGCCGCCGTCAAGGGTAAGCTGACGCTGGTCAACGTCTTCGCCTCCTGGTGCATTCCCTGCCGTCAGGAGCATCCCATTCTTCAGGAATTGGCGAAAGACAAACGCATCACCGTCGTCGGCATCAACTATAAGGACAAACCGGACAACGCGCTTCGTTTTCTCGGCGAACTCGGCAATCCCTTTGCCGCGATAGGCGTCGACCCGAACGGCAAGGCCGCGATCGACTGGGGTGTCTATGGTATCCCTGAAAGCTATCTGGTCGGCGCCGACGGCACGATCCTCTACAAAAAGGTCGGCCCCTTCGATGCCCGCAGCGTCGAGCGGGATTTATTGCCGGCGATCACCGCTGCGGCCGGAAAGTAGCCCGCGCGCCGAACGGTATTATACCTTGGAAATCACCCTTAGCGACGGCCCTTCGGCTGTCGCCTGCAAACCCATCCCTTCAAGCACGACCTGATTGCGGCCACCACGCTTTGCCGCATACAGGCTGTCATCGGCGCGTTTGATCGCATCGTGAATTGAATGATCTCCTCTCGCGACAGCTGAAACGCCGAAGCTCGCCGTGACCTTGGTGGCCACGCCACGGCTACGCCAATCCAGCGACAGAAGGTTCAAACGCATGGCATTGGCAAGGTGACCGGCCGCGGCGGCGGTGTGGCCGGGCAGGAAAACCACGAATTCCTCGCCACCGAAACGCGCCACCAGAGCGTCGCTACGCGCGCTTTTCCTGAGAAGGTCTGAAAGGCCGATGAGAACGATATCACCGGCGGCGTGGCCATAGTCATCGTTGATACGCTTAAAATGGTCTATGTCGCACGCAATTACTGCGCCTATCGGTGTCCCGCTGCGAAAATCGGGAACGCGCCGGTCGAATCCACGGCGGTTCAGCACATCCGTCAGCGGATCGTGCTCAGCCGCTTGCAGGTGCCGGTCGACAGTCACGGAAATCTGGCTCGCGAGTACGGATAGCGCAAGCAGAAAGCCGAATATGCTCGCGGCAAGCTGCATGTAGAAAGCATAATCGGATTCGAAGAATTCACTGAGTTCGATCATCGAACCGTTCGGCGTCATCACCAGCAACATGCCGATACGCACCAGCGTTTCGAGCACCACGAGTGACGCAATCGCCACCATCAGCCTGTCTGCAAGCGCCAGGGGCCGCTTCCGCACGATCCAGACCGGGATGGCGAGCAGCAGGGCGCAGACAAGATCACCGATGACCAGCTCACGTTTCAGATCCGGTGTGACGAAGACATGGAACGAGACCAGCAAAACCGCCGCAGCCACGATCGACAGTCGCGCCGTCGTATAAAGCGGCCGTCCGAAATGGGTAAGCAGCGCATGGCCGTAGAGAAAAAAGGCAGAGAAAAACAACAGGTTCGAGACGATCGCCTGTACTTCGAAGGGCAAGCCGCCAAGCACCAGAGGTGCGGCAAAACCAAACGCCGCCGAAAGATATCCGAAACCCCAATATCGCGCCGAAGCGTGGCCGGTCCTCTGCAGGAACAGGAATACCACACCGAATGTCAGCATGATGAAGGGGAGAAGGTAGGCGAAATTATCTTGCACAGTGTTCTGCCGGACGGAAAGACGAGCCTTTGAGCCCGGACACTACCGCAATGCCCTTAAGAAAACTTGCATATAACGCAGGGTTTTCGTGCCTTTCCGACGCACGTACGGGCAGATATCTTCACATTGGCGGAAGCGCGTTCTGCCATTGCTTGATCGCTTCAACGGGCCAGACAAGCATCACTACGTTCAGCGTCAGATTATCGCGGATCAGCCAGCCGGTGAAGGTTTCAAAGAAGATGGCGATCACAACCGTCAGCCACACCGGCACGCGGGCGGCGAAGAGGAAACCCAGCGCCATGAAAACGGTGTCCATCGCGGAGTTCAGGATGCTGTCGCCGGTATAACCCAGCGCCATGGTCGCCGTGCGGTAACGATCGATGATGAGCGGCGAGTTTTCGAGAATTTCCCACGCTGCCTCTATCAAAACCGCAAAAGAAAGCCGCATGGAAAGGGGTTTCTTGCGAAACAGCAGCCAGGCGAGCCCGTAAAACAGGAAGCCGTGGATAATGTGTGAGGGCGTGTACCAGTCGGCAAGATGCTGGGAATTGCCCGGCGTGTTCACACCGGGTTCGAACAGCTTCACATAACCGCATTCGCAAATGGGAATGCGGCCCATGGCATAGAGGATGACGATCTGCAGGAGAAGAAGTCCGGCGGCGACACCGAACCATTTGAACGAGCGCGGACGGGAAGCCGGCATCTCTGCAACTGTCATTTTTCGTCCTTGTTCAGCGGTTCGAGCGAATGACGCATGACGAGCGGCATTTGCGCCATGGTGAAGATGATCGTGATCGGCATCGTGCCCCACACCTTGAACGCAACCCATGCGTCGGTTGAGAACATGCGCCAGACCACCTCGTTCAGCACGGCGAGAAAGAGGAAGAACACGCCCCAGCGCAGCGTCAGCTTGCGCCAGCCCTCATCGTTTAGCCTGAAGGCCGAATTGAAGACATAGCCAAGCAGCGACTGGCCGAAAAACAGGCCTCCCAGCAAAATGACGCCGAACAGCGCATTGACGATGGTTGGCTTCATCTTGATGAAGGTATCGTTCTGCAGCCACAGCGTCAGCGCACCGAACACGAGAACCACGATGCCTGATATCAGCGGCATGATCGGCAGCTTGCGCGTCAGCATCCATGAGACGGAAAGCGCAATTGCGGTTGCGATCATGAACAGGCCGGTGGCGATGAAGATCGGCCCGCCGAACTCCGTCAGTACCGGAAAAGTGGAGGCCAGCCATTCGCCGCGGGAATTGGCGAAAAAGAACACCATAAGCGGGCCAAGCTCGAGCACGAATTTCAGGAGCGGGCTGATTTCCGCCACCATCTTTTCGCTTTCCTTGGAATTGCTTTCAATATCCATACTCAAACTCCCGCAATGGCCTTGGCGAAATCTTCCGCCTCGAAGGGCTCCAGATCGTCCACGCCTTCACCAACACCGATAAAATACACCGGCAGCTTGTGTTTGGCGGCAATGGCCACGAGGATACCGCCCCGCGCCGTGCCATCCAATTTTGTCATAATCAGGCCTGAAACACCCGCAACATTGCGGAATATCTCCACCTGGTTCAAGGCGTTCTGCCCGGTCGTGGCGTCCAGTGTCTGAAGCACGGTATGCGGCGCATCGGGATCGAGCTTGCCGAGCACGCGCACGATCTTTTCCAGCTCCGCCATCAGCTCCGTCTTGTTCTGCAAACGGCCGGCAGTATCAATGATGAGCACATCGCTTTTTTGCGCACGCGCCTGCTCATAGGCGTCGTAAGCGAGACCCGAGGCATCCGCACCGAGCTTGGTGCCGATGAATTGCGAGCCGGTGCGATCCGCCCAGATCTTGAGCTGCTCGATTGCCGCCGCACGGAACGTATCGCCGGCCGCGAGCATAACCTTGAGGCCAGAGCCTGAAAGCTTGGAGGCGAGCTTGCCGATGGTCGTGGTTTTGCCGGTGCCGTTCACGCCGACGACGAGAATGACATGCGGCTTGTGTGAAAGATCGAGTTCCAGCGGCTTGGCGACAGGTTTCAGGACCTTGGTGATCTCACCTGCCATGATGCGCGCCACGTCCTCGCCGCTGACATCCTTGCCGTAACGTTCCGAAGACAGGGCGCCGGTGATGCGCATGGCGGTCTCGACACCGAGATCCGACTGGATGAGAAGGTCTTCCAGTTCGTCGAGCGTATCCTCATCCAGCTTGCGCTTGGTGAACAGCGCCGAAATCTGGGTGGTAAGTTGCGAGGAGGTGCGCGCAAGCCCGGCCCGCAGGCGCTGGAACCAGCTGAGCTTCGGCTGCGGCGCTTCGGCGACAGGCTCTTCGCGCTCGCTTGCCGCCGCAAAACCTTTCGGCAAGATCGGCGAAACGGCAGAGGGCTCAACGGCACCGGCAGCCTCCGCCTCATCGAGCAGCGCATCCATCGCATCTGCATCGAGCACGGCATCGGCAGCTTCGGGCAAAACCTCGGCCTGTTCTTCGGCGGCGGCTTCGGCCTGCAACAGCGACAGCGGAACAACTCCGATGTCTCCGGCCTGCTCGGCACCGGGCAGAAGCGGCGCGTCCTCTTCCTCCTGGTCATCGGAAAGGGCCGCATCAGCATCCGGAGCAGGCCCACCGGCCGTCTCAATCTCCAGTTCGGAAACCGGCTCTTTCTCGACAATGGGATGTGCTTCGGCTTCGCTCAGTGCCTCATCGAAATAGACATTTTCTCTGGCGCGCTCAAGCGCGGAATCCTCTTGCGCCTTGCCGTCCGTCCCGGCCTTGTCCTTGCCGAAAGAAAAGACTTTTTTGATGAAGCCGAGGGCCATGGTCGTTCCCGTGTCTTTTCCTGTGCCGCTTCAGGCCGCATCCGCTGCGAGAAGCTTCATGTTCAGATGTTTGCCGTTGTGGCCGGTAATCTCAACCTGCGCAAGAGTGCGCGGGAGAAGATCGGGCGCCGCCACCAGCGTGAAATTGTCGGTATGCGCAAAACCGGTGTTTTCAACGAGGATCGTTTGCGTCGAACCGACCATGTTTTGCAGATGCACGAGCCTGAGTGCCTCGCCACGTTCGCGAAGCCTCGCCGCCCGCTCCTTCACCAGCGCACGGTCGAGCTGCGGCATACGCGCCGCCGGCGTGCCGGCACGCGGGCTGTAGGGAAATACGTGCAGGCTGGAAATGCCGCATTCTTCCGCAAGCGTCGCGGCGTTTTCGAACATCTCTTCGCTCTCGGTCGGAAAACCGGCGATCATATCAGCACCGAATGCGATATCCGGCCGGAGCGACCGCACCTCGTGACAGAAACGGATGGCATCGGCCCGCAAATGACGGCGTTTCATGCGTTTCAGGATCATGTCGTCGCCATGCTGGAGGGACAGGTGAAGATGCGGCATGAAACGCGCCTCACCGGCAATCAGATCCATCAGATGGTGGTCAGCCTCGATGCTGTCGATCGAGGATAGCCGAAGTCTCAAGATTTCCGGCACCTGCTTCAGCAATGTTTTGGCAAGAAGCCCCAGCGAAGGTTCGCCCGGCAGGTCGGCACCGTAGCTGGTAGCATCCACTCCGGTCAGCACGATTTCGCAATAACCGCTTTCCACCAGCCTGCGCGCCTGCTCCACCACAGCGCCCATCGGCACGGAGCGGGAATTGCCCCGCCCATAGGGAATGATGCAGAAGGTACAGCGATGATCGCAGCCGTTCTGCACCTGAATGAAGGCACGGACATGCCCGTCAATGTGCTTGACCATCTGCGGCGCGGTCGCCTTGATGCTCATGATGTCGTTGACGCGCAGCTTTTCTTCCGCCGAAACGCCGAAATCCGGCAGTGCGCGATAGGAGGCGCTTTTCAGCTTTTCCTCATTGCCCAGCACCGCATCCACTTCGGGCATCTCGGCAAAGGTCTGTTTTTCAGTCTGGGCAGCACAGCCGGTCACGATGATGCGCGCATGCGGATTGTCGCGCCTTGCCCGACGGATGGCCTGGCGCGCCTGGCGCACCGCCTCGCCGGTCACCGCGCAGGTATTGACCAAGACGGCATTGTTGAGCCCGGCCTTTTCGGCCTCCGCCCGCATCACTTCCGATTCATAGGTATTGAGACGGCAGCCGAAGGTTATGACCTCGACGCCGCTCATATGGCCCCCTGCTCAGCCACGGCATCGCGCGACCAGGCGCCGCTGATGGGATCGACCATGCCGGACCATTCCCATTCGGCCGGCCCGGTCATGATGACGTGGTTGTCCTCGCGCCACTCAATTGTCAGCGGCACACGCACGGGGCTGGAGGCGACATCGATAGTGACCTTCCTGCCCGTGCGGCCGGTGCGCGCAGCGGAAACGGCAGCGGCACATGCGGCAGAACCGCAGGCGAGCGTCAGCCCGGCGCCGCGCTCCCAGGTGCGGGTGCGAAGCGCGCTAGCGGAAATCACCTGCGCCAGCGTGATATTGGCTTTTTCAGGGAACATCGGGTGGTTTTCCAGAAGCGGACCGAAGCGTTCCAGATCGAACTCCATCGGATCGCGATCCACCCAGAAAATGGCGTGCGGGTTTCCCATGGACATGACGGCGGGCGAATGCAGGATTGGCGCGTCGATCGGCCCGATCTGCAACTCGATGCGGCTCGTATCGTGGAACTCTTCAGAGAGCGGAATGTCGCTCCAGCGAAAACGCGGCAGGCCCATATCAACGGAAATCATGCCGTCTTCATGCTCGACGGCGTTCAGGATGCCCGCCACCGTCTGGAAGGTGAAGGTGGTATTGCCGGTTTCAGAGGACAGCGCCTGCACCACGCAGCGCGTGCCGTTGCCGCAGGCCTGCGCCTTCGTGCCGTCGCAATTGAGGATATCGATGAATGCATCGGTGCCGCCGACACGCGGATCGTGGATCGCCATGATCTGATCGAACTGCGTGGCGGGATCGGCATTGAGCGCGATGGCCGCCGCAGGCGTCACCATATCCCTGCGGCCGCGCATGTCGACAACGAGGATCTTGTTGCCAAGCCCGTTCATCTTCGCAAATTCGACCGTATCCGCCATCGTACTGAACCTGAAAACTACCTGAAACCGGAATAAAGACGGGCTTTGCCCGCACTTTCGCTCTATATGGCGGAAAGGACGGCAAATTACCAGACTGTTGCGGCGCAAACCGCTGAGCCGCTCAGGCGGAAGGTACGTCGAAGACTTCGCCGGGCCGCATGGGCTGGAAGCGGCTCTCGTCTATCCCCTGCTCAGCAAGCGCTGACTTCAGCGCGACAAGAGGAGCTTCGACCGCTTCATCGGTCAGTTGCACAGTGCCCCAATGGTGGCCGCAGACATGTGCCGCACCGCAGATCTTCATGCCTTCCACGGCTTCCGCCGGGTTCTGGTGCTGTCCCTTCATGAACCAGCGCGGCTCATAGGCGCCGAAAGGCAGGTTGGCGAGACGGAACTCACCGTGTTTCTTGCGCGCGGCGTGATAATTGAGGCCGTCGTGAAAGCCGGTATCGCCGATATGATAAATCTTGCCATAAGGCGTTTCGATGACGAAGGCCGCCCACAGCGCCATGCGCCGGTCGTTCAGCCCACGCGCCGACCAATGGTGGCACGGCTCGAAATGAATTTTGACCGAACCAATCTCAAGGACATCGCCCCAGTCCCCCACCTTGATGCGCGCTGCCTCGACGCCGGTGCGGATGATGGCGTCATTGCCAAGCGGCGTGATGAAAAGCGGCTTGTGCGCGACATGCAGGCGCTTCAGCGTTTCCATATCCAGATGGTCGTAGTGATTATGCGTCACCAGCACCAGATCGATCGGCGGCAAATCCTCAAAACGGATGCCAGGCGGGTTGACGCGTTTGGGACCGGCGAAGCTGAACGGGCTGGTACGCTGCGACCACACCGGATCGATGAGAATATTCAGCCCTGCCGTCTGGATGAGAAAGGAGGCGTGACCGACGAAGGTGACGCGAATGTCCTTGCCGTCGATGCGAGGCTCCGGCTTTGCGAACGGAAACGGGCTGGGGTAGTTTTCCGGCCACGTGGCGCGCTCGCCGTTGAAGCGCCATTTCAGGAGGCCCATGAAATTGCCGGGCGGCGAGCCGCCGGGATTGAAGAAACGCACCCCGTCGAAATGATCGGAGACCGGCCCACTATAATAGGCGCTGGCGTTAGAGCGGCGCGCAAACAGGCCGCCGCCCGCAAGAGCAAGCAGACCAAGTGCGGAAAAACGAAAGAAGTTTCGACGTTTCATGGGAAAGGTATAAGAAGCCAGGCGACGCCGTTCAAGCACCGCCATCGCAGCTTTCGTCTGATCACGCAAAGATGACAATGCATGCTTTGCCGCATGAAAATCGGCACTGTCTTGACTTTCACGGCACTTTCCTGTTTATCGCGGCCAATCAGCTGGCAGTTTCATGACTCCAAGCCGCCGACCGGGACCCGCAAAGGTATAAAGAGATCCCGGAGGTCAACACCCGACAGCGCGATGCGCCCTCGGGTGCTTTTTGGCTTTGCGTCTTGTTTTTGGCAGCGAAAGCACCGACGTTTCGGAGACCCCGGAACGAAGAAGGAAGAAACGATGTTTGAAAACCTCCAGGACCGCCTTGGTTCCATTCTGAATGGACTGACCGGCCGTGGCGCGCTGACGGAAGCCGATGTTGCCGCCGCCCTGCGCGAGGTTCGCCGTGCGCTTCTGGAAGCGGACGTTGCGCTGGAAGTCGTGCGTTCCTTCACCGACAAGGTGCGTGAAAAGGCTGTCGGCGCAGCCGTTCTGAAATCCATCAAGCCCGGCCAGATGGTCGTCAAGATCGTGCATGACGAACTTGTCGAGATGCTCGGCACCGAAGGCGTCTCGATCGATCTGCATGCGGCCGCCCCTGTCGTCATCATGATGGTGGGTCTGCAGGGTTCGGGCAAGACCACGACCACAGGCAAGATCGCCAAGCGCCTGACCGACCGCGACAAGAAGAAGGTGCTGATGGCATCTCTCGACACGCGTCGTCCGGCCGCACAGGAACAGCTTCGCCAGCTGGGCGTGCAGACCGGTGTCGACACGCTGCCGGTCATCGCCGGCCAGTCGCCGACAGATATCGCCGCGCGCGCCGTGCAGGCCGCAAAGCTTGGCGGCCATGACGTCGTCATTCTCGACACCGCCGGCCGCACCCATATCGACGAACCCTTGATGCTGGAAATGGCCGACATCAAGAAGAAGTCCAACCCGCATGAAATCCTGCTGGTCGCGGATTCGCTGACCGGTCAGGACGCCGTCAATCTGGCGCGCAACTTCGATGAACGCGTCGGCATCACCGGTCTCGTGCTCACCCGTATGGATGGCGACGGGCGCGGTGGTGCGGCCCTCTCCATGCGCGCCGTCACCGGCAAGCCGATCAAGCTGATCGGTATCGGCGAGCGCATGAACGAACTCGACGAGTTCCATCCGCGCCGTATCGCCGACCGTATTTTAGGCATGGGCGACATCGTTTCGCTGGTCGAGAAGGCTGCCGAAAACATCGATGCCGAAAAAGCCCGCGCCATGGCCGAAAAGATGGCCAAGGGCAAGTTCGACCTCAACGATCTCTCCGACCAGCTTGCCCAGATGAAGAAGATGGGTGGCATGGGCGGTATCATGGGGCTGATGCCCGGCATGGCCGGCATGAAGGACAAGATGGCTTCCGCAGGCCTCAACGACAAGATGTTCGACCGCCAGATCGCCATTATCTCGTCGATGACCAAGGCCGAACGCGCCAATCCCGATATCCTCAAACACAGCCGCAAAAAGCGCATCGCCGCCGGTTCCGGCACCGATGCCGCCGAAATCAACAAGCTTTTGAAGATGCACCGTGGCATGGCCGACATGATGAAAGCCATGGGCGGCAAGGGCAAGGGCGGCATCATGAAGCAGATGATGGGCGGCCTTGCGGGCAAGATGGGGCTTGGTGGCATGATGGGCGGCGGCATGCCTGATCTGTCGAACATCGACCCGAAGCAGCTCGAAGCGCTTCAAAAACAGGCTGAAGCTGCCGGTCTTGGCAAGCCGGGCGCAATGCCCGGTCTCGGTGGTCTGCCCGGCGGGCTACCCGGTCTGGGCGGGACAAAGCTGCCGGGTCTTGGCGGCATGCCGGGCCTTCCCGGCTTCCCGAAAAAGAAGTGAGGGCGACGCCAGTGAACAACGCAGAAGTGAAAGCCCAGCTTTCCGAATACCGCCAGTCGATCGACAATATCGATGCCGCACTGGTTCACATTCTTGCCGAACGTTTCCGCTGTACCAAGGCGGTGGGCGTGCTGAAGGCAAAATACAATTTGCCGCCGGCGGACCCGGCGCGCGAGGAATACCAGATCGAACGCCTTCGCCGTCTAGCAAAGGATGCCAATCTGGATCCGGATTTCGCCGAGAAGTTTCTAAACTTCGTCATCAAGGAAGTCATCCGGCATCATGAAGCAATAGCCGCCGAACATGGCGGTAATGAAAAGACCGCCTAACCGGCGGACAAGCTATCTCAAGGAGTAAATAACATGGCACTTAAAATTCGTCTCGCACGCGGTGGTTCCAAGAAGCGCCCGTACTACCAGATCGTCGTTGCTGACGCCCGTTCGCCCCGCGACGGCCGTTTCCTGGAGAAGGTCGGTTCCTGGAACCCGATGCTCGCCAAGGACAACCCGCAGCGCATCGAGCTGAAGGCTGACCTCATCAAGGAATGGATCGCCAAGGGCGCACAGCCGACCGACCGCGTTCTGCGCTTCCTCGCAGAGGCAGGCCTTGCCGATCGCGCCGCTCGCAGCAACCCGGAAAAGGCACTGCCGGGCAAGCGCGCTCTGGAACGCGTTGCAGAAAAGAAGCAGAAGGCTGAAGACGCAGCTGCTGCCGCAGCAGAAGCTTCTGCTGCAGAATAATCTGCAATAGAATTTTAGAGAACGGGTGGCGTGGTTTTCCATGCCGCCCGTTTTTTGTTTATTTTGGTATCAACAAACTTTAGAGCGTCACGAACTATGCTCTAACGCGTTGGATCTGCGCATCGTGCCCTGTCAAAATCGATTCCGATTTTCACGCTGATGCTGTAAACCAGACGCAACCAACACCAGAAGACGGACGGCCCGATGGCAAAGCTGGAAAACCCGATACTCATGGCAAAGATCGGCGGCGCACAGGGATTGCGCGGCGAAGTCCGCGTCAGCACCTATACGGACGAACCGATGGCGCTCGGCGATTACGGCAATCTGGTGAGCGCCGATGGCCGCGTCTTCGAAATTCTGGAAGTGCGCGAGGGCAAGAATGTGGTTGTCGTCCGCTTCAGGGGTATCAACGACCGCAATGCGGCGGAAAGCCTGAACGGGCTCGAACTGTTCATCGAACGCGACAATCTGCCGGATGACGAGCTGGACGACGACGAATTTTATTATGCCGACCTCGAAGGGCTGGAAGCCGTCGATGCCGAAGGCAAAAGCTATGGCGCCGTCAGCGCCGTTTACGATTTCGGCGCAGGCGATCTCCTGGAGCTGAAAGGTGCGGGCCGCCGTCCCGCCCTCATCCCCTTTTCGGAAGCAGCCGTGCTTGAAATCGATCTGGAGGCGAGACGCATTCTCATCGATCCCATGGCCGCTGGCCTGATCGACAATCCGGACGACAAAGACGAAACCGGCGCATCGCCTTTCGGCAAGAAATAAGGCCATGACGTTCAAGGCTACAGTTCTGACGCTCTACCCGGAAATGTTTCCCGGGCATCTCGGATATTCGCTGGCGGGCAAGGCGCTGGAGCGCGAGCAATGGTCACTTGAGGCCGTGCAGATCCGTGAATTCGCCACCGACAGGCACAGAAGCGTGGACGACACCCCGGCAGGCGGCGGCGCCGGCATGGTGCTGAAACCCGACATTCTGGCCGCAGCCATCGACCATGTTTCAGATGGAGATACGCGACCGCGTCTGCTGATGAGCCCGCGCGGCAGGCCACTGTCGCAGGACCGAGTGCGCGAACTGGCGGCAGGCGACGGCGCGATTATCGTGTGTGGCCGCTTCGAAGGGGTCGACCAGCGGGTCATAGAGGCGCGCGGGTTGGAGGAAGTGTCGATCGGCGATTACATTCTCTCCGGCGGCGAGCCGGCCGCCCTGACGCTTCTGGACGCCATTGTCCGCATTCTGCCGGGCGTCATGGGCAACGATCTCTCAGGCGTGCATGAGAGCTTCGAGGGTGGGCTTCTGGAGCATCCGCACTACACCCGTCCGCAGGTCTGGGAAGGCCGCGACATCCCAGCCGTTCTCACCTCTGGCAATCACGCCGTCATCGACAAATGGCGGCACGAGCAGGCGCTTGCGTTGACGAAGGAAAGACGGCCCGACCTGCTGGAAAAGGCCAAGGTTTAAACCGAGACGAAATAATAGGCCGTCAGCACCAGCCCGACGGCAATGACCAGCCAGCGGATGATCCACTGCGGCACCCGCCTTGCCGTGTGCACCCCCACATATCCGCCAAGCGCGGCCGCCGGGAACATGATGAGGGCGGCCCACCAGGAAACGACGCCGCCGCTAACGAAGATCGTAATGGCGATGATCGCGATCACCACCGAGAGCAGGTTCTTCAGGGCATTCAGATGATGATAGCTGCCACCCGAGGTCATTCCGAGGATGGCCAGCATCATGATGCCCATACCCGCCCCGAAAAAACCACCATAGATGGAGGCGAGCCCCTGAAAGAAGAGGCTCGGCACATTACCGGGTGAACGCTCGGCACTGGCCTTCGGTCGCAGCCACGGGCCCGCGGCGAAAACAACGGTTGCGGCCAGAAGCAACCACGGCACAAGCTGGCGGAAGGAGGGGTTGTCGAGCGACAGGAGCAAAAGCGACCCCGCCAGCCCGCCGACGATGGAGACGGCCGACAGGAGGATCGCCTCGCGCCAGTGGGCGCGGATTTCAGGCCCGTAGGCGATCACGGAGGTGATGTAACCGGGAAACTGCACGATCGCCGACGTGGCATTGGCGACAATCGGCGGCAGGCCTGCAAGCGTCATCGCCCCGAAGGTCAAAAAGGTGCCGCCACCGGCGATCGCATTGACCACGCCAGATAGGAAGCCGGTCGCAAACAGCATCATGATAATAAGTACGGACATGGCCCCTCCCAAGGTTTTCATGCCATAACCGGGGAAACGCACCTTCGCAACAGCCCGTACGTCGCCCACAATTGATAAAATATTGTCATGAAGGGATGACAAATGGCGCTGCCTCGTGTATGTGCCCGCGTGGAATTGGGGTTTTCCCCTTTAACCGCAAGCAAAGAATGGCGAACCCGCTCCTGCCGCACGGCATGGTCTGAAGGCATTGACCGACAGACGAAACGTTGAGCGCTCTGGCTGTTTCAGAAGAAATCAGAGGTTAACATGACCAATATCATTCAGCAGCTGGAAGCCGAACAGGCTGCCAAGATCGAAGCAAAGCGCACCCTGCCTGAGTTTTCTCCGGGCGACACGCTGCGCGTCAACGTGCGCGTTACCGAAGGTAACCGTACCCGCGTTCAGGCTTACGAAGGCGTTTGCATCGCCCGTTCCGGCGGCGGCCTTTCCGAGAGCTTCACCGTTCGCAAGATCTCCTACGGCGAAGGCGTCGAGCGCGTATTCCCGATCTACTCCCCGCTGGTCGAAGGCGTTGAAATCGTTCGCCGTGGTAAGGTTCGCCGCGCGAAGCTCTACTACCTGCGCGACCGTCGCGGCAAGGCTGCCCGTATCGTTGAAAACACCGGTACGCGCGCCCGCAAGCTGAACGAATCCGAGCGCCAGGCAGTCGCCGAAGAAAAGGCACGTCTGGAAGCTGAAAAGGTAGCAGCAGCACAGGCTCTCGCCGCCGAAAAGGCAGCAGCCGAAGCAGCAGAAGCCAAGGCAGCAGAAGAAGCAGCAAAGGCTGCGGAAACTGCAGCTGAATAAGATTTCCATTTTGATGGATTTACGGAGAAGGCGGTCTTTGGACCGCCTTTTTTGTTGCATCGATGCGCCATAACAATCTGGTGGGCGACATAGCGTCACGTCCAGCCTTCGACCCCATCTCCGTATCGACAGATCAAGATCAAAGTCGTATTGCTACTTATCTCTTTGCCTAATTTATTTAGAACATTCTCTAATAGCATTGCCTAGTTTCACTTATTGTGCAATTTTCGCGCAGTTTTAGGTGTTGATATGTTTTTTTTTAATTCTTTTTTAACAAAAAATAAGCGCGCTTTCTTTGCTGTCGGCCTTGCCAGCGCACTCATGAATATTCTCAACCTTTCCGGCTCCCTTTTCATGCTGGAGGTTTATGACCGGATTCTGCCGAGCAAGAGTATTCCTTCTCTTGTCGCTCTCGTTGTTCTGCTGGTTATTCTCTATGCCTTTCTCGTCGGGTTCGATGCTCTGCGCGGCAGGATATTGGCTCGCATCTCGGACAATATGGACGACGAGCTCAATCAGAAGCTCTTCAGGGCATCAATCAGCGCACCACTTGCCGCCTACGGCAAGGTAGACGGGCTGCAGATCGTCGGCGATCTCGATCAGATACGTCAATTCCTGTCCGGGCCGGGACCAGCAGCTTTCTTTGATATTCCCTGGCTGCCCATCTATCTGCTGATCTGTTTTGCCTTGCATCCCTGGATCGGTTTTGCCGTGCTTGGCGGCGCCCTGGTCCTTGTCGTGTTGACGCTCATAACCAACTGGCTGACCGAAAGGGCGACCAAACAGGCCTACACCGTGCGCGGACAGAGAAATGCACTCGTCGGCAGCAGCCAGCGCAACATCGAGTCCATAAGAACCATGGGCATGATGAATGCGGTGACGTCGATGTGGGACGATCTGCACTCCAATTACCGCGCCGTCACACTCTCGACGTCGGACACGGCGGGCATGCTCGCCGCGATTTCCCGAACATTCCGCCTTTTGTTACAGTCGGGTGTGATGGCAATCGGCGCCCTGCTGGTTATCGAGGGGCATGCGTCAGCGGGTAGCATCATCGCAGGCTCCATCCTCTCGGCCAAAGCGCTGGGCCCTGTCGAACACGCAATTGCAAACTGGCGCAGCTTCATGACTGCGAGACAGGGCTGGAAACGCATCAACGAGTTTCTTGAACTCGTACCGGAACCCGCACAGCCGCTTTCCCTGCCGCCACCGAAATATACCGTTGCCATCGATCGCGTGACCGGCGGTCCGCCCAATGGCGCGCGAGATACCGTGGCCGATATTTCCTTCACGTTGAACGCGGGCGATGGCCTTGGTATCATAGGGCCAAGTGCTTCCGGTAAATCCACGCTGGCGCGTTTGATAACCGGTATCTGGCCCTATGAGCGCGGCTCCGTGCGCTTCGATGGGGCCGCACTGAACCAGTGGGATTTCGAGGTTCTCGGTAAATCCATCGGTTACATGCCCCAGCAGGTGGAGCTGATGCCAGGCACGGTCGCGCAAAATATCGCGCGCTTCGACCGTGACGCAACGGCTGAAGCCATCGTTGCGGCAGCCAAGGCCGCTCAGGTTCATGATCTCATCCTGAACCTGCCCAACGGTTACGACACCTATATCGGCGACCGTGGAGAGGCATTGTCAGGCGGGCAAAAACAGCGCATCGGCCTGGCGCGGGCACTTTTCGGGGAGCCCTTCTTTGTCATCCTCGATGAGCCGAACTCCAATCTGGACAGCGAAGGCGAGGCAGCCTTGCGCAACGCCATTGGCGACATAAGGGCGCGAGGCGGCATCGTGGTCGTCATTGCCCATCGTCCGAGCGCCATCGAAAGCGTCAATCTTGTGATGGTGATGAGCAATGGCCGCATGCTTCGCTTCGGCACCAAGGAAGAGGTGCTTGCGCAAATCCTGCGTCAAAATATTCGCCAGGTGCCGGAAACAGAAGAAGAAGTACGTAAGCTGGAAAGCCGGGTGGGTGAAAATGGTTGAGGGAGAAAAAACCGGCGTGACGAAAACATCTATCGTCAAACACTCAACCGCCGTAGTCGTTCTTGCTGCCGGCCTTCTTTTCGGCCTGGGTGGCTGGGCGGCTCTCGCGAAGCTTTCGGGGGCGGTCGTCGCCACGGGCCGGGTCGTTGTCGAAGGCAACTCCAAGAAAATTCAACACCTTTCCGGCGGTATCGTCAGCCAGATCAATGTTGCGGAAGGTGACACGGTGGAGGCCGGTCAGGTTTTGCTGCGGCTGAGTGGCACGATCGTTCAGGCAAACCTGTCCATTGTCGAAAATACGCTCGCGCAGCTTTATGCACGCCGTGCGCGTCTGCGTGCCGAAATCTCCGACGCCACCTCTTTCACAACGCCGGAAGATCTGGCCGTCTTGACCAATTCGAAAGCTGCCAAAACATTCATCGACAGTGAGCAGAACCTTTTCAACAGCCGTCGCAGTGCACTGATCGGCATGAAGAAGCAATTGGTAACGCGCAAGGATCAGCTAGCCGATGAAGCGCGGGGCATGGACGTGCAGATTGAGGCGACCAACAATGAACTTGCTATCGTAAGGGAAGACGTCTCAAAGACACAGGAGCTATATGCCAAGGGGCTGGTAACGCTTCAGCGCCTCAACCTTCTCAAGCGGCAGCTTTCCAATCTCGAAGGTCAGCAGGGCCAGTACATGGCCGCGCGTGCGCAGACGGTAGGCAAGCTGAGCGAAATGGACTTGCAGTCGCTTCAGCTTGACGAGGACCGCAAGTCCGAGGTCACTAAAGATCTGACCTCAATCGAAGCCACCGTTGCGGAATACGAGGAACGGCTTGCGGCAACACGCGACCAGCTCGACCGCCTCGATATTCGCTCGCCGATTGCGGGGCGTATCTACCAGCTGTCGGTACACAACATAAACGGCGTCATCCAGCCGGGCGAAGTGCTTATGCTGGTGGTGCCGGCAAAGGAAGATCTTGCAATCGACGCCAATGTTCTTCCAAACGACATAGACCAAATCTATGTCGGGCAGCCAGTGACCATTCGCTTCACGGCTTTCAATCAGAGCACGACGCCGGATGTAAGCGCTGAAGTCGCAGTCGTCGCCCCGGACCTGCAGACAGATTCCCGAAGCGGTGCGTCATTTTACGCACTGCGCATCAAGCCGAGCAAAACTGGAATGGACCATATACCAGGTGGACGGTTGTATCCGGGCATGCCGGCCGAAGTCTTCATACAGACAAGCGAAAGAAGCGTTCTTTCCTATTTTGTCAAACCGTTCCAGGACAGGCTTAGAAAGACGTTCCTGCAGGAATAAAAGACTTTCATTACATGCTTTCTTAGAAACGATTCGCAAATACACCAAGGGCGAGAATTTTTCCAAAAAAAACAATTTCTCATATTGTCTTGCCATTTATAATGTACTAATTATCACCCGCAATATTTATTAAATTTAATTTCGATACATCGAATTCTCAAAAATTTATAGGAGAGTAAAATGGCGTTAAAAGTAACGTTCGGCAATGGTGGCGCTTACACGGTCGCTTCGCTCACCAATTTGATCGATCAGGAAACATACAGACTTCTCGATGAAGCGACCACGCAGACCAAGTCCGGTTCCTCGCTCAATTCTGGCGTCATTCAGGTCGACAACCCGGCCAACAAGGTCGCTGTCGGATACAACGCCGATAAAAACAGTTTCAATTTCGACGTTACAACCGCTTGGAATTCTGTCAAAAACGTTCTCGCCAAATCCGACACATCCGAAAACCTTTCGTTCAAGGATTTCGTTCACGTCGATGTTCACCTCGGCGGCACAGGTTCGTCCAACGTTGAAGTCTTCAACGCAAAGCGCGGCAATATTTCAACGGGTTCGGGCAACGACACGGTCACCATCTCCCTCGTTTCAAATGAGAAATTCTGGGTAAACACCTTCAACGTCGATACCGGTGCCGGCAACGACAGCATCACTTTCAAGGCAGGCAAGGCGTTCAACGACACTTCTGCCGAAGGTACGGGCGGTATAGCCAGCGCCCCGGCTGCGAATGGCGGCGCGGGGGTCACCGATGGCAGCTTCACCACAGTAAAGATCGATGCCGGTGCCGGTGACGATAAAATCGACCTAAGCGGTGTGAACCTTGCCTCTTCGCTGGTCACCGGTGGCAAAGGCATCGACCGCATCATTGCAAGTGGTGGCGCCGATACGTTCGTCTTCAATCTGGGTGACATGGCGAAGAGCATTGCAACAGATACCATCGAAGGCTTCAACGCCTCCATGGACAAGCTCAAGCTGGTCGGTACAGTGATCGATAACTGGGCGGTTTCGACCTATGATAACGATACCGTCCTCAGCTACAACGTTACTGGCGAGCACAAGGGTGAGAAGATCATTCTCTCCGGCGTTCACCTGACCGGCAGCGATTGGTTCACGGCGTAATTTCTCTCGAAGAGAATTTCATCTGTTACCGTTTAAATGGATCATGGCCCGGACATATCCGGGCCATGACTTTTTACATATGCGGCGGTTCGGAAATTATGCCGGCTGCCGCTATCTTGCAGATCAGGCGGCCTCGGCCTGATTGCCCATTTTTCGCGCCGCGATGATGACGAGCACACCTGCCAGCGCAAGGCAGAAGGCAAGGAAGAACATCGGCGCAATCGTGCTGCCGGTCTGGTCCTTGATCCAAGGCACCACGTTCTGCGCCACGAAACCACCGAGATTGCCGACGGAATTGATGGCGGCGATGCCGGCAGCGGCACCGGCTCCCTTGAGGAAGCGGCCGGGCAGGCTCCAGAACACCGGCTGGCCAGCAAAAATGCCCGCAGCGGCGATGCAAAGGAAGGCGAACTGCAATACCGGATCGCTGAGCAGCGCCGACATCAGCAGGCAAAACGCGCCGACGAAGGCAGGGCCGACGATATAAGGCGTTTTGTTTTTTGCCTTGTCAGCCGCCAAGGGCACGACGAAGAGAGCGACGGCCACGATCACCCAGGGGATGATGTTGATGAAGCCATTGGCGGTGTTGGAAACGCCGAAGCTCTTTACGATCGTCGGCAGCCAGTAGCTGAGACCATAGGCCGCCAGCGGAAAGCCGACATAGCAAAGCGCCATGAACAGCACGCGCGGATTGATCAGCGCCTTGAAGCCGTCCTCCGCATGCTCTTCCATGCCCTTGTTTTCTTCGGCCAGTCGGTTCTTCAACCAGTCCTTCTCGGCCTGCGTCAGGAACTTCGCTTTTTCCGGCGTATCGTCCAGATAGAAGAAGGTAACGATACCGGCGATCACGGCGGGAATACCCGTCGCCAGGAACACCCATTCCCAGCCGGCATAACCGAGGAAACCATCGAGATCGAGCAGCATGCCGCCAAGCGGTGCGCCGATGGCATTGGCAAGCGCACTGAAGATCATGAACAGGCCGATCATGCGGCCGCGATAATCGCGCGGGAACCACAGCGTCATCAAGAACAGCACGCCCGGGAAGAAACCGGCCTCGCAAAGCCCGAGCAGGAAGCGCAGGATGTAGAACATCGTCGCATTCTGCGTGTAGGCAAGCGCGATGGTGACGGCACCCCAGGACACCAGAATGCGGGCGAACCATTTGCTGGCGCCGAAACGGTTGAGGAAAAGGTTGCTCGGAACCTCAAAGAGGAAATAGCCGATGAAGAACAGCGAAGCGCCAAGTCCGTAGGCATATTCGCTGAGGCTCAGCGCATCGACCATCTGCAGCTTGGCATAGCTGACATTCTGCCGGTCGATATAGGCGATGAGATAGAGAAGGCCAAGAAACGGCATCAGCCGCCAGGTGATCTTCGAGATTAGGGATTTTTCCGATACCATGTGCTTTTCCCTCCCTTCGATTGCTCGTCGAAATGCAAATGATAAGGGCACCCATCTATATGTGCGCCGCAAGATACGCAAGTTGCATTGCATCATAACCAATGCCGAAAGGGCTGCGAAACCGGCATTTTAAAGACTTAAGTACATGATGCGGCGCACATCAAAGGAGCCGGGTCACCGTTTTACGGTCTGCGTGCATTCATATTGCCGCGAAACCGGCAATCTGCTATGAAGACCGCCATGGGATCTAAATTCGGATGTCTCGCGCAGAATGTTTATGTGCTGCAGGACCACAAGCGTCTGCCGGCACGGTTTTTTGCGCGCATTTCCGGGGCGCTCAACAGCCGACTTAGGCTCGCCTGACAGCACCCGCTGTCCACCGCCTTACTGAACCCTGATTTTACCTTTCCATGACAAGGCATAGAGCCATGAGCGCACCCCGCACCCTATACGACAAGATCTGGGACGACCACGTCGTCAATCGTGACCCGGACGGAACCTGTCTTCTCTATATCGACCGTCACCTGGTCCATGAGGTGACGAGCCCGCAGGCCTTTGAAGGCCTGCGCATTGCCGGCCGTCCGGTCCATTCGCCCACCCGCACGCTTGCCGTCGTCGATCATAACGTGCCAACCACAGCCGACCGGCTGGAAGGCATCAAGAACGAGGAAAGCCGTATCCAGGTGGAAGCGCTTGCGCAGAATGCCAAGGATTTCGGTGTCGAATATTATTCCGAGCGCGACAAGCGTCAGGGCATCGTCCACATCGTTGGCCCGGAACAGGGCTTCACCCTGCCGGGCATGACGATTGTTTGCGGCGACAGCCACACCTCCACCCATGGTGCTTTCGGCGCGCTGGCGCACGGCATCGGCACGTCGGAAGTGGAGCATGTGCTGGCGACCCAGACGCTGATCCAGAAAAAGGCCAAGAACATGCTGGTGCGTGTCGATGGCAAGGTTCCGGAAGGCGTCACCGCCAAGGACATCATCCTCGCCATTATCGGTGAGATCGGCACAGCGGGCGGCACCGGCCACGTGATTGAATTTGCCGGTGAGGCAATCCGCTCGCTCTCCATGGAAGGCCGCATGACGGTTTGCAACATGACCATCGAGGGCGGCGCCCGTGCAGGTCTGATCGCGCCTGATGAGACCACCTTCGACTACATCAAGGACAAGCCGCGCGCACCAAAGGGCGAGACGTTGGAACAGGCCATCGCCTACTGGAAAACGCTGAAATCCGATGAGGGCGCCCATTACGACAAGATCGTGGTGCTGGACGCCGCCAATCTGCCGCCGATCGTCTCCTGGGGCTCATCGCCTGAGGACGTGACGTCCGTCGAGGGCATCGTTCCCAATCCGGATGATATCGAGGAAGAAAACAAGCGTACTTCAAAGTGGCGTGCGCTGGAGTATATGGGCTTGAAACCCGGTACGCGCATCACCGATATCGCCATCGACCGCGTTTTCATCGGCTCCTGCACCAATGGCCGTATCGAGGATTTGCGCGCAGCGGCAAAGATCGTCGACGGCCGCAAGGTCGCACCCACCGTCTCGGCCATGATCGTGCCCGGCTCCGGTCTCGTGAAGGAACAGGCGGAAAAGGAAGGTCTGGACAAGATTTTCCTCGAAGCCGGTTTCGAATGGCGCGAACCGGGCTGCTCCATGTGCCTTGCCATGAATGACGACCGCCTGAAGCCTGGCGAACGTTGCGCCTCCACCTCGAACCGCAACTTCGAGGGCCGCCAGGGCTACAAGAGCCGCACCCACCTCGTCTCCCCCGCCATGGCAGCGGCGGCGGCCATCGCCGGTCATTTCGTCGATGTGCGCGAGTGGCGGTAATTATCGATAACGTCTGAAACGAAAAACCCCGGATCACAATCCGGGGTTTTTCGTTAGCATCTCATTCCGCAATGATCTTCACCCGCTGGCCGGGCTGAAGCGTGGCGGTGGCGCTCATCGCATTCATCATGCGGAACATGTCGAGCTTGCGGTCGGTCCCCATCATACGTGCGGCAATCGTTGCCACGGTTTCACCGGGCTTGACCGTCACCACGCGCACGCGCAGAGGTTTTAACGATGCGATCTCCTGCGGCGTCATCTTGCGGAAACTCGTGCGCAATACGTTGGCGATGGAATCGAGCTGCGTTTTACCCTTCGGCACGGCCGTCAGGAAGCGGAATATCTGCTGACCAACACGGATGACGGTAACGTCAAAGTCCCATTTGTCCGCCGTCGCACGGGCTGTGGCAGCCTCCAGACCGTTGATCTGCGTTTCCTTCACGGTTTCCGGCATCAGGCCGGCAACCCAGCCGCTGGTAAGGTAATTGGCAAGAGTAGTCTGTTTCGGATCGGCCACGCCGTCGAAACGGATCGCCACATCGCCCGGACCCGTCGCAAGAACGGCCTCGACCTTGTTGTCGATGACGAAACCTTCCGGCACATCGAAACGGATACCGAGCGTTCCGTGCAGGAAGGTCTGGCCCCGGACATAACCCTCCTGCGGGCTGTCGCCGTAAAGCAGGCCGTCTATGCCATCCAGAAACCAGTCGCGACCCCGATCCCCGACCTGACCGTCCTGGCCGAAGGCGCGGGCATGCCGGCGTGCAAGCTCGATGCGCTGCGGCGTGTTTGGGTGGCTGGAAAGAAAGTCGAGGCTCTGGTCATTTTCGGGATCAGCCGAGGAGAAACGCGCATAGGCTGCCATGGAATCCAGAAACCGCGGCGATGCGAAGGGGTCGTAGCCGGCCTCACCCAACATGCGCACGCCAATCACGTCCGCCTGCAATTCCTGCTGGCGCGAAAAAGCCGCAAGCCGCAGCTTGCCGCGCGCAAGCGCCTGCTTGCCGGCGAGATCGCTCGACAGAACCTCGGCGACCACACGGCTTGCAATCACCTCCGCCTCTTCCCGGCGCTGGCGCTCGATGCCGTGGTTTGCGGTAACGTGGCCCATCTCATGCGAAAGCACGGCCGCCACTTCCGAGGCATCGTTGGCGAGTGCCAGAAGCCCGCGCGTCACGTAAAGATACCCACCCGGCAGCGCAAAAGCGTTGATAGCAGGCGAGTTGAGGATGGTGATGCGATAGGATTGCTGCGGATTTTCCGAAACAGCCGTCAGCGCGCCGGCGATACGGGCGACAAGCCGCTCCGTCTTGGCATCACGATATTCGCCACCATAACTCGCCACAATACGCGGATGTTCGCGCGCGCCCATCTGCGCACGGGGATCGTTCTTCTGCACCTCTTCCACGGTCTGCGGATTGTCCGAAGGCCGCAAGGTGGACTGGTAGGCCGGGCTGAAGAGAGACTGACACGATGACAGGAATACGGCAGACGCCGTCAGCACGGAACACACGGCAGCCATCCTGCCCGAACGGCGAAGGCCTGAACGGGAGAAAAGCCTCCACTGCGCAGTCATGCTATTTCTCATTCTCTATGCCTGCCCCTAACGTTCCTGATCATCCGTTAATTGCAGACCAGAATAACAGATTCGCCCCAACGAGCCATGAATGTCGAAACGGTAAAAACGATCCATCAAGTCCGGAATATTCCTGAAGAACGCAATAATTCTCGTCTTTTCTCGGGCAACGACTTGAAACTGGCAAGTGCAAATTAACGCCATTGAAGTTATCTAAAGCGATTGCCAGCGGCACGCGTCGAAAATAAGGCGATCAGCCGTTCAGAAAACTGTCGACCGCCTTCACATTTTGTGTGGCGAAGAAATCTGCGGTCGAGCCCGCATAGACAACGCGGCCACGATCAAGAAAAACCACCCGCTGTGCCAGCTTTTTTATGTCGTCTGGATGGTGCGTAACAATAATCGCCGTATTTTTTGTTTCAGCATGCAAGTCGAGAAGCAGGGAGGTCATGCCCGCCCGCAGCCCCGGATCGAGCGCCGCGAAAGGCTCGTCCAGCAGCATGACCGGTTTTTTCCGGACCAGCGCACGCGCGAGCGCCGCCCTTTGCCTTTCCCCGCCGGAAAGCGTGCCCGGCAAACGTTTGTCAAAACCCGCAAGACCAACGCGTGTGAGCGCCACGTCGATCCTCTGCCTGTCTTCCTCCCCCAGCTTCATCCCGGGGCTGATGCCGAGCGCGACATTGGTGAAGATATCGAGATGGGCGAAAAGATTATTATCCTGGAAGATCGAGGAGACCGGTCGTTCGGAAGGATCGAGCGCCTTCATGTCCCGCCCGCCGATCAGGACGCGCCCGGAATCGGGCAATTCAAAACCGGCGATGAGATTGAGGAGCGTCGACTTGCCAGAACCGGATGCACCGACGACGGCAGTCATCTGGCCTTGCGGGAATGCACAATCGAGATCGAAATCCTGCGTTCCGAGCCGCAGCATGACCTTGTCCAGCCCCACGGCAAATTCGTCACCCGTCATATACTCGCCCTTGCTGATTGGGATTGCCGTGAAACGCCGCCCGCGGCAAGCAGCAGGCAGACGACGCCAAGGATGAACGCGTATCCGGCGGCATCATTGGTGCGGTAGCTGCCCATATTGCTATAGACCAGCCATGGCAAGGTGATGAAATTTTCCGACCCGAACAGGGCAACCGCCCCAAGATCACCGAGCGACAGGGCCATGGCAAAGGAAAACGCCATCAGAAGCGACCGCCGCAGTACCGGCAGATCGGCGAACCGCAGCCGCGTCAGTCCCTGAAGCCCAAGGCTGGCGGAGAGCCGGGACGTGCGTAAAAAATGGCTGGTGAAGGCTGGCTCCAGCACCCGCATGGCAAGCGGCAACGCCATCAGCATGTTGATGAGTGCCACGAGAACGGGAGCATAAAAACTGACATCTCCAAAGGGCCGCAGCAACAGGAACCACCCGCTTCCCAGCACGACGGGCGGCACCAGCAGCACCAGCGATGACCCCGCCCCGAGCGTGGCGGACAAAAGGCGCAAGGGCTGAGCCGCGTGCCGTCTGGAACCCACGGCCTGTCGCGCACCGATAATCGCAAAGCAGCAGAGCACGACGAGAGTTGCGGAGAGCGCAGCGATTGCAAGGCTGGTCGCCGCCGCACGCAGGAAGATCGGCGCGGACAAAAGACGCGGCAGATCGGCCCCCAAACCCGAGACGGTTATGGCAACAAGCGGCAGGCCGACCAGCAGAACCGCAAAAATGATTGCCGCTCCGTCCCACAGGCGCGCGCCAACACGCTTGCCGTCGAAACGGCGAACAGGGCGGCCAAGCGAGGCAATTTCCGCCTCGGGCAATGGCAAAAAGGCAAGAAGGCCGAGCAGAACTGCTGTGGCTGCAATCTGCAAAACCGAAAGCGCGATTGCCCGTTGCGGATCGAAATCAAACCGCAGCGCCTGATAGATTGCGACCTCAAGTGTCGTCGCCGCCGGTCCACCGCCCAGCAGAAGCACTAGCGTGAAGCTGGTGGCGCACAGCATGAAGACAAGCCCGGCAATACCGGGAACAAGCCGCGAGACGGCCGGCCACTCGATGAAGCGGAAAACCGAAACCGGCCCCATGCCAAGACTTGCTGCCATCCGCCAATATTCGCCCGGAATCCGCTCCAGCCCGGCCAGCATCAGCCGCACCGCAAGCGGCAGATTGAAAAACACATGGGCGATGAGAATGCCGGAAAGGCCGTAAATACTGAAGGGCTGCTCCGCACCGGCAAAAACAAGGGCAGTATTCAAAACACCCTGCCTGCCCCAGATCGTGATAATGCCGAAGGCGCCGACGATGACCGGCAGCCCCATCGGCACAGCCATCAACCTGATAATCCAAATCCGCCCCGGAAAATCCTGTCTGCGGGAGAGCGCAAGCGCCACCGGCAGGCCGAGAACAATGGAAAGAACAGTGGACAACGTTGCCTGATAGAGCGTGAAGCGCAGGATGCGCAGCGTGTAGGCATCCACGATTCCGGCGGCGGATGTGCCGGCATCGAAAGACAGGAGTGCTGATACAGCAAGCGCCATGAACAGGAAAACGGCGGCAAACGCCGCCGTTCCGCCAATGATCGACCATCTGTAGTCGCGACGCAGCATCATGCGCGGGCGTGCCTCTTGCTCAGTTCATGCTCATGGCCGCAAGCCATTCGTCGATCCAGGCCTTGCGGTTCTTCGCCACCTCTTCCGGGTCCATCAGGAAGGTCTTCTGCGGTACGACGAGTTTGGAAAATGCCTCGGGCAGGGGCGTGGACGTTGCCGCGACCGGCATCATCCAGTTGTTTTCCGGAATGGCATCCTGAAATCCTGATGTGAGCGTGAAAGCGAGGAACTGCTTCGCCAGTTCCTTGTGCGGCGCGTTTTTGAGAAGGCCGGAAACCTCGATCTGGATGTAGTTCCCCTCGGAAAAAGCCGCGGCCTGATAGCGATCCGTCTTTTCCGAGACCATGTGATAGGCAGGCGACGTGGTGTAGGAGAGCACCATCGGCACCTCACCCTTGGTGAAAAGGCCATAGGATTCCGACCAGCCCGGCGTGACGGTGAGAATGCGCTTCCGGAGCTTCGCCCAGGCTTCCGGTGCCTTGTCGCCGTAAACGGACTTCACCCAGAGCAGCAGGCCAAGCCCCGGCGTGGAGGTGCGCGGGTCCTGAATGGCGATTTTCTGTGAAGGATCGCCGTCCACCAGATCCTTCAGGCTCGTCGGCGGATTTTTTATCGTCTGCGTGTCATAGACAACGGCGAAATGACCGTAGTCGTAAGGGACGAAAACGTCGTCCTTGTAACCGCCCGGCACCTTGGCCACCGATGCATCGATACCGCTGATATCGAAGAGGCCGGTCTGTTTCGCTTCCGCGACCAGATTGGTGTCGAGACCAACAGCGACATCCGCCTTCGACGCCGCCCCTTCAAGCTTCAGGCGGTTGAGCAGCGCCACGCCATCCGCTACACCGACGAAATTGACCGTGCAATTGCACACCTTCTCGAAGGCCTCTTTCACCTTGGGGCCGGGACCCCATTCGGAAACGAAGCTTTCATAGGTGTAGACGGTCAGTTCCTGTCTGTCCTGAGCAGTGGCAAGACCGGGCAGAAACAACGAAACGGCAACGAGGGAATTCAGGAAAAGACGACGGCGCACGGGTATCTCCTCAAAAAACGAAAAGGGAAATAGCCGCTTGCCTTAAGCCGTCTAATCCCTCCGCCGGTATGAACCGGATCAGGTTCTTCGGGTTGGCAAGCCTCTCAGCCTTTTGCACGCAAGCACAAAAGACACCCCGTTAGATCAAGATGATGATGTAGTCCCGCTGTCTCTGATTGGCAAGATGGCTGCCGTCAGGCCTGCTGCACCATGTGCACCAGTTCCCAGACATGGCCGTCGGGATCCTGAAAACTACCGGCATACATGAAACCGTGATCCTGAACCGGTTTCCAGCTGCTGCCACCCGAGGCGAGCGCCGTTTCGATCATCCGGTCGATTTCCTCACGGCTTCCCGCTGTGAGACAGGTCAGGACCTCGGTGCTGCGTGTGGCGTCGGCGATATCGCCATTGATGAAATCACGAAAACGCTCCTCCTGAAGAAGCATCACGAAAATGTTCTCCTCAACGATCATGCAGAGCGTGCGGTCATCCGAATATTCCGGATTGAAGGTGAAACCGAGAGCCGTGAAGAAGCTTCTCGATGTCTCGATATTCTTGACCGGCAGATTGACGAAGATCATGCGCATTTTCTGAACTCCTCCGAACCCGCACAGGAAACGGCAATTCCGGCTCCCTGTCAAAGGTGGATGAGACCTCAGTCAAGAAATCGCGACCAAGTCACCCTTCAATTTCCTCGCGCAGCATCTCCAGCTCCAGCCATTCCTCTTCCATGGCTTCGAGCTTTTCGCGCAGCTTCGTCATTTCCTGCGCCAGCGTATTGAAGGTAGCCGGGTCCTTGGTGAACAGATTGGGATCGGCCATGCGCTGCTCACGCTTGGCGATTTCGCCCTGCGCCTTCTCCATCTCCTTTGGAAGGTTTTCGAGCGCAAATTTTTGCTTGAAAGAAAGCTTGCCCTTGGCCTTTGAAGCGTCCTGCGACGCGGAGGCGGAAGGGGCGGTCTTTGCCTTTTCCTGCTTCTCCGCCTTGCGCTTTTCTTCCGCAGCACCCTTGCGTTGCGCCATCATGTCCGAATAGCCGCCGGCATATTCGATCCAGCGTCCGTCCGGCTGGTCCGGATTGGCGGGCGCGATTGTGGAGGTGACGGTACGGTCGAGGAAATCGCGGTCGTGGCTGACGAGAATGACCGTGCCGGAAAAGCCCGCAACGATTTCCTGCAACAGATCGAGTGTTTCGATATCGAGATCGTTGGTCGGCTCGTCAAGGATCAGCAGGTTGGTAGGCCGCGCCAGAATGCGCGCAAGAATAAGACGGGCGCGCTCACCACCGGAGAGGTTGCGGATGGGCGTGCGGGCCTGTTCCGGCTGGAACAGGAAGTCCTTCATGTAACCCGTCACATGTTTCAACTCGCCATTGACCAGCAAATTGTCGCCGCGACCGTCGGTGAGGTAATGAGCGAGCGTATCGTTTGGATTGAGATCTTCACGCTTCTGATCAAGCGTCGCGATTTCCAGATTGGTGCCGAGCTTTACCGTGCCGCTATCGGGCTGAAGCTGGCCGGTCAGCATCTTCAAAAGCGTTGTCTTGCCGGCACCGTTCGGCCCGACGAGACCGATGCAATCACCGCGATGCACCCGCAGCGAAAACGGCGCGATGATCACGCGCTCGCCGTAAGACTTAGTGATTGCGTCTGCCTCGATGACCAGTTTGCCGGATTCCCGCACCTCCGCAGCCGTCGCCTGCACGCTGCCCTGCGGTCCCTTGTGGCCGCGATAGTCCGCACGCATTGCCTGAAGCTCGCCCACGCGGCGCATGTTGCGCTTGCGTCTCGCGGTCACGCCGTAACGCATCCAGTGTTCTTCACGCTCGATGGCCTTGCCGAGCTTGTGCTGCTCCAGCTCTTCCTCTTCCAGCACCTTGTCGCGCCATTCCTCGAAATGCGCAAAACCGCGATTGAGACGACGGGACTGGCCGCGATCCAGCCACACGGTCGAGGTCGAAACCTTTTCCAGAAAACGCCTGTCGTGCGAGATCAGCACCAGCGCGCTACGCGTCTGCTGCAACTCGCCTTCAAGCCATTCGATTGTGGGCAGGTCCAGATGGTTGGTCGGCTCGTCCAGCATCAGAATATCGGGTTCAGGGGCCATGACGCGGGCAAGGGCCGCACGCCGCGCTTCGCCGCCGGACAGGCTATCCGGATGTTCCTGTCCCGTCAGGCCCAGATGCTCGAGAATATAGGTAACGCGATAGGGATCGTCGCCAGGTCCCAGCCCCGCCTCGGCATAGGCCTGCACGGTGTCGTAACCGGCAAAATCCGGCGCCTGTTCCAGATAACGGATGGTGGCGGAGGGGTGACGGAAAACCTCGCCCGACTGCGCCTCGACCAGACCGGCGGCGATCTTCATCAGGGTCGACTTGCCCGAACCGTTACGTCCGACAAGGCAGATGCGGTCGCCCGGCTCCACCTGAAGATTGGCGCCGTCGAGCAGCGGGGTCACGCCGAAGGTCAGCTTGATGTCATCGAGTTTCAAAATTGGGGGTGCCAAGGCGTCAGGCTCCGGTCAGATCATAAGGGCGGGCGAGCACGATGGCTTTTCCGCTTTTCAGCGAGAAATGCACGGGGCCGCCATTCGCGACATTGGAAATAGTGCGGGAAGAGCCGAAAGCAAGCGGGAAATCCTTGATAGGATAACGCACATTGCCGATATCGAGCCCCACAAGGTCGGTAAACCCGGCAACGGAAAACAGCGCACCGGGAGGCAGATCAAGGTCGAACGACCCCGCCAGCAGCGGGCGGGCCTCCTCTTCGCCGGAGGTCAGCGTAACGTTGAGACCACGCTCAGTAAGCGCCACCGCGTAAAGGAGGTGCTGAAGTGCGTGGTCGCTTCTCGCTCCACCAAGCGCACCGGCAAGCACCAGAGAACGCGCGCCGCGGGCAAGTGCCTCCGACACCGCAATTTCGCCATCGGTCACAGCCTTTGCAGCGGGATAGGGCTGTCGCACCACATCGGGCCAGGCGTCCAGCAGGTCCTTGTCGGTGGAATCGAAATCCCCCACCCAAAGCTCGGGTGTGAGCCCGAGCGGTGCGGCATGGCGCATGCCGCCATCGGCCGCAATCACACGGCTACCCTCAACCGCCGCTTTGAGGCGGTCGGTAACGGTGACATCGCCGCCAAGCAGAATGGTGAAGCGTTCTCTATCCATGCCCTGCCTTATCGCACCTCAGGCAAAAATGGAAAGGCAGAAACCCGATGAAATCAGCCGATATTGATTTTCGTCGGCTTCGGGATTATGAAACGCCTCAGTGGTGATTTGCCGACCGGCTTGCAGCCACTTTAAAGAAGTCGCTAAAGGGTCGAGGAAAAGGGTAATTTCCTGGGACCGGCTGCGATTTCGCTGCCGGTTTTTTTGTTTTCGCAACGTTCTTTACGTCATCCGAAAAGAGAGTTCGACATGCCGATCAAGATTCCCGATACCCTTCCCGCCTTCGACACCCTCGTTCATGAGGGCGTGCGGGTCATGACAGAAACGGCGGCCATCCGGCAGGATATCCGCCCGCTCCAGATCGGGCTTCTCAATCTCATGCCGAACAAGATCAAGACGGAAGTGCAGATGGCGCGCCTCGTCGGCGCATCGCCGCTGCAGGTGGAGTTTTCGCTGATCCGCATTGGCGGCCATCGTGCCAAGAATACGCCGGAAGAGCACCTTCTGTCCTTCTATGAGACATGGGAGGAAGTGCGCCACCGCAAGTTCGACGGTTTCATCATCACAGGCGCGCCCATCGAGATGCTTGACTATGAAGACGTGACCTACTGGAACGAGATGCAAAAGATTTTCGACTGGACGCAAACCAACGTCCATTCGACGCTGAACGTCTGCTGGGGCGCGATGGCCGCCATCTACCATTTCCATGGTGTGCCGAAATACGAACTGAAGGAAAAGGCTTTCGGCGTCTATCGTCACCGCAATCTCTGCCCCTCGTCCATATATCTCAACGGTTTTTCCGACGACTTTCAGGTTCCGGTCTCACGCTGGACGGAAGTGCGCCGCGCCGACATCGAAAAACACCCGGAACTCGAAATCCTGATGGAGTCAGAGGAAATGGGCGTATGTCTGGTGCATGAAAAAGAGGGAAACCGCCTCTATATGTTCAACCACGTCGAATATGATTCAACCTCGCTTTCGGATGAATATTTCCGCGATGTGAACTCGGGCGTTCCAATCAAGCTGCCGCATGATTATTTTCCGCACAATGATCCGGAGCTTGCCCCGCTCAACCGCTGGCGCAGCCATGCCCATCTGTTTTTCGGCAACTGGATCAACGAGATATATCAGACGACGCCTTATGACCTCGAAGCAATCGGCAAACTAGCGGCGTAAATTGCGGGATTGCGAATTGCCGGAAAATGACGCAACGTCCGCCGGCAATTCAAAGATATCGGGAGAATGACGCAATGAGCGACGCGGCGGCACGGGAGAATTTCGGTTTCACGACAACCGGCGAAAAGGTTGAGCGTGTCACCATCTCGAAGGGCGGGCTGACGGCCAAGGTTATCACCTGGGGCGCCGTCATTCAGGACCTGCGCCTCGATGGGCACCAGCCGCCGCTCGTTCTCGGCTTCGATACATTCGAGGACTACAAATATTCATCCTATTTCGGCGCGACACCCGGCCGCAACGCCAACCGTATCGGTGACGGAAAATTCTCGATCGACGGGCACGAATACCAGCTGGAACTGAACGAAAAAGGCGTCAGCCACCTGCATGGCGGCAGCGACGGGATGGGCAAACGTAACTGGATGCTGATGGAACACGGCGAAAGCCATGCGGTTCTGCAGATCATCGATCCCGACGGCCGCGCCGGTTATCCCGGCAATTGCACGGTGACCGCGACCTATACGATCCGCGACGGCGGCGTGCTTTCGGTGGTCTATGAAACGGTGACCGACCAACCGACCATCGCCAATATCTGCCAGCATTCCTATTTCAACCTCGACGGTGCTGATACCGCACTTGGACATGAGATCAGCATCGCCGCTGACTTTTATCTGCCAACCAACGACAAACAGATCCCGACAGGCGAAATCCGCTCCGTCGAAGGCACCGTCTTCGACCTGCGCCACCCGACGCCGATGCGGCGAACGGAGGATGGCGAGCAGGTGCTCTACGACCATAATTTCTGCCTTTCGCCCGAGCGTCGCGCCAAGCGCAAGGTTGCCCGCGCCTATTCGCCCGCCTCCGACATTGCCCTTGAGGTTCACACCACCGAACCCGGCGTGCAATTCTATTCAGCCTTCAAGCTGAATGTTCCCGTTCCGGGCCTCGATGGCCGCCATTATGGCCCCTTTGCCGGTTTTTGTCTGGAAACGCAGATATGGCCGGATGCCGTCAATCATCCCGATTTCCCCTACGCGATCCTGCGTCCCGGCGAGACCCTGCGTCAGGAAACCGACTATATTTTCAAGAAGGGTTGAGGCGGCGGGCTGGGTTCAGTCCAGCACGCATCCCACATAACCGCCCGATGCTCGGGCTCGCCGTTCGATAAGGCCGGCAAGCCGTTGCAAACCACGCCCCGGCTTGCTGGCAACGCGATCGATGGGATTGGGTAGGGAAACGGCAAGCAGTGCCGCTTGGCGGGAGCTGAGCTTTGCCGCCGGTACCTTGAAATGGTGCTGTGCTGCGGCCTCGATGCCGTAAATGCCGGGTCCCCATTCGGCAACGTTGAGATAAATCTCCATCATCCGTTTTTTGGACCAGACGAAATCGGCAGCAATCGCCAGCGGCAACTCCAGCCCCTTGCGCAAGAACGAGCGGCCGTTCCAGAGGAACAGGTTCTTGGCCGTCTGCATGGGAATAGTGCTGGCGCCACGGGTGGACGCGCCTTCGAGCGCATTGTTGACGACGGACTGCATCTGGTTCCAGTCAACGCCGCCGTGGAAACAGAATTGTCCGTCCTCGGACATCATTACGGATTGCACAAGGCGCGGCGAAATATCCTCGAGCGGCACCCAGCGCCGGTCATAACCCTGAAGTGTCACCAGATCGGCAAGCATCAGCGTCGAGACCGGCCGCATGAAAGGCAGGGCATAAACCGGGATCAGCAGATAGGGCAGGATCAGCAACGCCAGCAAGGTCATGATGATACGCTTTGCCAACGTGCGAAAATCCACCTTCGGACTGCTCCGGTCTTCCGCCAGCACGGCGTAATCTGCGTCGCTTTCAGGCGTACTGCTCAATATTCGTCAAAGCCCCGCACCAATCGAAGCCTTTCATATTCCATTGCCGCCTTCAAGGCGAGTCCGGTCAAACAGTTGACCTCAGGAATCACGAAAAGGTTGCCTGGCCCCGCGCGCCATGCCAAAGAGCGCGGCATGGACGCTCAGATGACGAATTTCGAAACGAAGCTGCGCGATAACGCGGCACAGACCGAATCCCTGCTTGGTCGCCTGCTTTCCGCAGAGGCGCGTGCGGATGAGATTACGCGCCCGCAAAACCTGCTCGACGCCATGCGTCATGGCGTGCTGAACGGCGGCAAACGCCTGCGGCCCTTCCTCGTCATAGAAAGCACGGCCTTGCTCGGCGGAAATGCTGAAGCAGCCCATTATGTCGGTGCCGCGCTGGAATGCCTGCATTGTTACTCGCTGGTGCACGACGATCTGCCAGCGATGGATGACGACGACCTGCGCCGCGGCCAGCCGACAGTGCACCGCAAATTCGACGAGGCGACCGCCATTCTCGCAGGCGACAGCCTGCTGACACTCGCCTTCGACATTATCGCATCGGACGAAAATCCTCTCCAGGCAGACCGCAAGGCGTCTCTCGTTCTCTCGCTCGCCCGCGCCGCAGGCGTCGGCGGCATGGCGGGCGGTCAGGCGCTCGATCTGGCTGCGGAAAAGAACGCACCTGATGAGGCCGGCATTATTACATTGCAGGCTATGAAAACCGGTGCACTGCTGCGCTTCGCCTGCGAGGCAGGCGCGATCATCGGCGGCAGCGATGTTTCCGAAAGGCAAAGACTGCGCCTCTTCGGTGAAAAGATCGGCCTTGCCTTCCAGCTTGCCGACGATCTCCTGGATCTGACCGCCGATGCCGCCACCATGGGCAAGGCAACCGGCAAGGATGCCGCACGCGGCAAGGGAACGCTGGTGGCACTACGCGGTGAAGACTGGGCGCGCCTCAAGCTTCAGGAACAGGTGGCGGAAGCCTCCGAACTTCTGGCCCCCTACGGCGAAAAGGCCGCGATACTCATCGCGGCCGCCAGATTCATCGCCGAACGGAAAAGCTGAGCCGGTTTCCCGGCTCACCGTTTTTCAGCCAATCAGCCCTTGAGCGGCGAAATCAGCACTTCGACGCGACGGTTCTGAGCGCGGCCATCCGGCGTTGCGTTCGAAGCGATCGGCTGCGAGGGGCCGAAGCCGAGCGTCGAAATACGGCGCTGGTCGACGCCGCGTGCGCCGAGATAGTTTGCAACAGACGCCGCACGACGCTCGGAAAGCGCCTGGTTGTGCTGCTGGCTGCCGGTGGAGTCGGTATGGCCGTTGATGTCGATGAGCGTGCGGTTGAACTTGTTCAGCACGATGGCGACGGAATCGAGTGTCTGATAGAAGGGCGGGATGACCTGATCCTGATCCGTCGCGAAGGTGATGTTCGACGGCATGTTGAGAACGATGCTGTCGCCACGGCGGGTAACCGAAACGCCAGTGCCCTGAAGCTGGGCGCGAAGCTCGGATTCCTGACCATCCATGTAATTGCCGATTGCGCCACCGGCGAGTGCACCGATGCCGGCGCCGATGAGGGCTGCGTTGCGGCGACCGACCGGCGAACCGCCGACAGCCAGACCACCGAGAGCACCGACGACAGCGCCGATACCAGCGCCGCCCGCCGTGTTCGACATCTTCTGCTCACCCGTATAGGGATCGGTGGTGGTGCAGGCGGAAAGATAGGTCCCGCAAAGGGCAACGATCGCGATTTTTTTGATCATGTGTTTTGATGCTCCGAAGGGTTCAGGCGGTATGACAGTGGAATTTCGGCATTTTCACGGTAGTTTTTACTCCGCCGCATCTTTCCGGCCAAAACGCTTTTCGATGTAATCGATCACAAGCGCTTCAAAATCCGCGGCGATGTTGGGACCGCGCAGGGTGAGCGCCTTCTCGCCATCGATGAAGATCGGTGCAGCGGGGCTTTCGCCGGTTCCGGGCAGTGAAATGCCGATATCGGCATGTTTGCTTTCGCCGGGGCCATTAACGATGCAGCCCATGACAGCAACATTGAGCGCTTCCACACCGGGATACTTTTCACGCCAGATCGGCATGTTCTTGCGAATGTCATTCTGGATATTCTGGGCAAGTTCCTGAAAGACGGTAGAGGTGGTGCGCCCGCAGCCGGGACATGCCGCAACCACCGGAATGAACTGGCGGAAACCCATGACCTGCAGCAATTCCTGCGCCACCTGCACCTCGCGGGTGCGGTCGCCGTTCGGCTCCGGCGTCAGCGAGACGCGGATCGTGTCGCCAATACCGTGCTGCAGCACATAACCCATGGCAGCAGACGAGGCGACGATGCCCTTGGAACCCATGCCGGCTTCGGTAAGACCGAGATGCAGTGCGTGGTTGGAACGTTCCGACAGCATCGAATAAACGGCAATCAGGTCCTGTACCTGGCTGACCTTGGCAGACAGGATGATGCGATTGCGCGGCAGGCCGATTTCTTCGGCAAGCTCTGCGGAAATCAGTGCCGACTGGACTATGGCTTCGCGGGTGACCTGACGGGCAGAGAGCGGAAAACCCTGCTCCTTGTTCTTGTCCATCAGCGTCGTCAGCAATTCCTGATCGAGCGACCCCCAGTTCACGCCGATGCGAACCGGCTTGTCATAACGGATCGCCATTTCGACGATTTCGCCGAACTGCTTGTCCTTCTTGTCCTTGAAGCCGACATTGCCGGGATTGATGCGGTATTTCGCCAGTGCTTCGGCACAGGCCGGATGATCGGCCAGAAGCTTGTGGCCTATATAGTGGAAATCGCCAATCAGCGGCACGTCCATACCAAGGCGCAGCAGCCGTTCGCGGATTTTCGGCACAGCGGCAGCGCTCTCATCGCGATCGACGGTGATGCGCACCATTTCAGAACCGGCCTGGAAAAGTGCCGCCACCTGCTGCACGGTGGCGTCGATATCCGCCGTGTCGGTATTGGTCATGGATTGTACGACGACAGGCGCACCGCCACCCACGATGACGCCCCCTACGTCGACGGCAACTGATGCACGGCGGGTCTTTGGATCGTAATCGGCGTGTGACGTCATGGCGGTCTCTGGAGCTTGCGGCAAGGTCTGGCAATTGAGGTGAAACAAGGGGGCGTGCTTGTCAACACCCAACGCATAAGAGCTTCTACTTTACCGCAATCATGGCAAAATTCGAGACGCCTATTCCTTGCCCGCACCATCCGCATGCCGGGCGAGCCGCGAAAGCAGCAAAACCACCACATGCAACAACGGCAGAGCGAGAAATACGGTGGCGAGGCCGGTATGTTCGGCAATGAAGCCGATGGCCGAGGGTGCTACCAGAATCCCGGAATAACCCATGGTGGTGACGACCGACAGGCCGATGCCGGGTGCCAGTCCCGGCATGTTCCCCGCCGCCGAAAAGGCGATCGGCACCATGTTGGAAATACCGATACCGGCAATCGCGAAGCCGATGATCACAAACGTGGAATTTCCCGCAAGACCCGCAATCAGAAGGCCCGCAATCGACATGACCGAGCAGAACCGCAGGGTATTGACCGCGCCGAACCGGTCGCGCACCAGATCGCCGGCAAAACGCATGGCCGCCATGGTCATGGAAAAGGCCGCGAATGCGAAACCGGACTGGGACACGGAAGCGCCGAGTTCATTGCGCAGATAAAGGGCACCCCAATCGAGGATCGCGCCTTCCGGAATCATCGAAAACAGCGCCATCAGACCGATAATCCACGGCAAGGGCGTCAGCGGCAAGCGACCTTTCGGACGCTCCTCCTCGGCATGCGGGCGATCCGCAAGAACGCGCGGCCACGCGACGACGAGCAAAACAAGGGCGATGACCGTCAACGCGATCGCATGCCCCTGCACGCCAATGGTCGTGATGAGATAGCCGCCAAGACCGGCACCGATCAGGCCGCCCAGGCTCCAGAAAGCATGGCACGACGACATGATGGCGCGGCGCATGTCACGCTCGACCGCCACCGCATTGGCGTTCATGGCGACATCCATCGCCCCTGTCAGCCCACCGAACAGGAAAACTGCAATCACACCCGCCCAGATCGTGTCTGCCCAGGAGATGAAAAGCAGTGTCGGCAAGAAAATAGCCGCACTCGCAAGGCTGACCGTTCGCGATCCGAAACTGGCGATCTGGGAACCGGCGATCGGCATGAAAACCAGCGAGCCGACGCCGAAAACCAGAATGATAAGGCCAAGCGCACTTTCACTGAGGGATAACCGCGCCGCAAATTCCGGTATTTTGGGCGCCCACGACCCCATCATGAAACCGTTCATCAAAAACAGCAGGGACACACCGAGCCTGTGCCGCGTCAGATAGGACGAGCGCTTGACCGTCGGCGAAAATGTCGTGGGGCCGTTCATCGGTAATATCCTTCAGACTTGACCGTGAGAGAGTTGGACGGCGTCATCGTCGCCGAAATGAACTTGTACGCCTTTAGCCGATAGCGCCTCGACCAATGTGCGGTCGGCGTCATGTTCGAGCACCAGGGAAAGAGGCGGAGAAAAGTCGTGCACGTGAAACGCCGCCTTGTGGCCCAGCTTTTCCGTGGTGATGGCGGCAACAATCCGCTGGCTGGCGCTGCAGGCAAGCCGCTTGAACACGGCATCCTCGAAAATATCCGCCGACAGGCCGGTCTCAGCCGCAACACCGCAAACGCCAAGAATACATAGCTCGGGCCGCATCAGCTCAAGTTGCCGCAACGCCATGGCGTCGATGGCCGCACCGACGGCCGGATCGACCTTGCCGCCGATCATGATCAAAGCGATATCGGCGCGCCCCGTGAGTTCAGCGGCAATAGCAGGCGTATTCGTTACCACCGTCAATTTGAGACCGGCGGGGATAGCCCTTGCAATGGCCAGATTGGTGGAGCCGGCATCGATAAAGACGACCATGCCCGGCTCAAAAAGCGGCATTGCTGCGCGCGCCAACGAAGCCTTGCGATCGGCATCCTCGGTGATCCGTGTCTTCAGCGGCACCGTCTTGCTATCGGAAAGCAACGCCCCGCCGTAGACGCGCAGACACTCCCCGCGCGCCGCCATATCCCGCAGATCCCGGCGGACCGTATCTTCCGAAACGCCGAAATTCTGGGCCAGATTCTGCGCAAGCACGCGGCCGCTTTGCCGCAACTGTGCAAGGATGAGCGCCTGCCGCTCGCTGACAAAATGATCGCTCATCGGGACTCATGCATAAACAGGAACAAACGTGCACGAACATGCATATTTGAGTTTTAGCGAAGGTGCAACAGCAAAACGCCCGCCGGGAGGGCGGGCGTTTATAACGAAAGACAAAATATCGGGGCTAGCGATGCTGTGTGGGCATCATTCCGCGTAAGCGATCAGCAGATCCTTTGCGTCGATCTGGTCACCCGGGCGCACGAGAACCTCGGCGACCTTGCCATCGCGTTCGGCGTGAAGCGCGGTTTCCATCTTCATGGCTTCGATGGAGAGCAGCACATCGCCGGCCTTGACCTCCTGACCCTGGTTGATGAAGACGCGGCTGATGACACCCGGCATCGGCGCACCAATATGTGTGCCATTACCGAGTTCCGCTTTGCGGCGCACCGCAGAGCCGGATGCGCCATGAGCGCGATCCGGCACCTTGATGCGGCGCGGCTGGCCGTTGATCTCGAAGAACACCGTCACCATGCCCTTATCGTCAGTGCCGGAAGAGGCTTGATTGACGATGACCAGCGTTTTGCCGCGCTCGATATCGGCAAACAGCTCTTCACCGTCCTCCATGCCGTAGAAATACGCATGGGTGGGAAGCACGGAAACCGGACCGTAGGTCTCGGAGGTCAGCGCGAAATCGGTGAACACCTTCGGATACATCAGATAGGATGCGAATTCGAAGTCGTTCACGGAACGCTCGAGTTTGGTCTCGATCGCCTTTCTCTCCGCATCGAGATCGGCATCCGGCAGCAATGAGCCGGGACGAACCGTATAGGGCGCGTCACCCTTCAGCGCTTTTTTCTGCAGGGCTTCCGGCCAGCCGCCTGGCGACTGTCCAAGATCGCCCTTCAGCATCGAAACCACCGAGTCCGGGAAGGACACTTCGCGATCAGGATTTTCCACGTCGGCGACCGTCAGATCCTGGCTCACCATCATCAGCGCCATATCGCCGACAACCTTGGAGGACGGCGTGACCTTGACGATATCGCCGAACATCCGGTTGGCGTCGGCATAGGCCTGCGCGACCTCGTGCCAGCGGCTCTCAAGACCGAGCGAGCGCGCCTGCTCCTTGAGATTGGTGAATTGCCCACCGGGCATTTCATGCAGATAGACTTCCGAGGCAGGGCCCTTCAGATCGCTTTCGAAAGCCGCATACTGGTTGCGCGCCGACTCCCAGTAGAACGAGATGCGGCGGATCCATTCGGTATCGAGACCCGTATCGCGTTCCGATCCGGCCAGCGCTTCCACGATGGAACCGAGGCAGGGCTGGGACGTGTTGCCCGAAAGCGCATCCATGGCGGCATCCACCGCATCCACGCCCGCATCGACGGCGGCAAGCACGGTCGCAGCCGCAATACCGGATGTGTCATGCGTGTGGAAATGGATAGGCAGGCTGGTCGCCTCCCTCAGCGCCTTGAACAGCACCTTGGCAGCGGCAGGCTTCAGAAGTCCCGCCATATCCTTGACGGCGATGATGTGCGCGCCTGCACGCTCCAGCTCGGCGGCGAGGTTGGTATAATATTTCAGGTCGTATTTTGGACGCGCGGAATTGAGGATATCGCCCGTGTAGCAGATGGCCGCTTCGCAGAGCTTGTTCTCCTCGGCGATCGCATCCATCGATACGCGCATATTCTCCACCCAGTTCAGGCAGTCGAACACGCGGAACAGGTCGATACCGCCCTTCGCAGCCTGACGGACGAAATATTTCACGACATTGTCTGGATAGTTCTTGTACCCGACGCCGTTCGCACCGCGCAGCAGCATTTGCAGCAGCAGGTTCGGCGCACCCTCGCGGATCAGCGCCAGGCGCTCCCACGGGTCTTCCGTCAGGAAGCGCATGGAAACGTCGAAAGTGGCGCCGCCCCAACACTCCAGAGACAGAAGCTGCGGCAAGGCCTTGGCATAGACGCTTGCGACGCCGGCAATGTCATGGGTACGCATGCGCGTGGCCAGCAGCGACTGATGGCCGTCGCGCATCGTCGTGTCCGTTACCAGCACCCGCTTTTCGTTGCGCATCCAGTCGGCAAAGCCCTTCGGCCCCAGCCGGTCGAGCAATTGCTTGGTTCCATCAGGCGTCGGCGCATCGATGTAGGGAACCACCGGCTGTGCCGCATTTGCCGGTGGCCTGACGCGGCCCTTGGTTTCCGGATGCCCGTTCACCGTCACGTCGGCAAGATAGGTGAGCAGCTTCGTAGCGCGGTCCTGACGCTTGACCTGTGCAAACAGCTCCGGCGTCGAATCGATGAAGCGGGTCGTATAGGTGTTGTTGCGGAAACTCGCATGGCCAATGATGGCCTCGAGGAAGGTCAGGTTGGTCGCAACACCGCGAATTCGGAATTCGCGCAGTGCGCGGTCCATGCGGCTGATCGCTTCATCCGGCTGCGGCGCCCAAGCCGTTACCTTCACCAAAAGCGGATCGTAATAACGGGTAATGATCGCCCCCGAATAGGACGTCCCGCCATCCAGACGAATGCCGAAGCCGGACGCCGAGCGGTACGCCGTTATACGGCCGTAGTCGGGAATGAAATTGTGCTCCGGGTCTTCCGTGGTGATACGGCACTGCAGCGCATGGCCGTTGAGGCGGATATATTCCTGTTTCGGCACACCCGATTCCGGCGTGCCGATGGCGGCCCCTTCCAGAATATGGATTTGCGCCTTGACGATATCGATGCCGGTCACGACTTCGGTGACGGTATGCTCCACCTGAATGCGCGGATTGACCTCGATGAAGTAGAATTTGCCGGTATCGACATCCATCAGATATTCGACCGTGCCGGCGCCGATATAATTGGTCGCAGCCGCGATCTTCAAGGAATAGGCGGCCAGTTCCTGACGCTGCGCTTCGCTGAGATAGGGTGCCGGCGCGCGCTCAACCACTTTTTGATTGCGGCGCTGGATCGAACAATCGCGCTCGAACAGATGCACGACATTGCCGTGGGTATCACCGAGAACCTGGCTCTCGACGTGGCGGGCGCGCTCGAGCAGCTTTTCGAGATAGACCTCGTCCTTGCCGAAAGCAGCCTTCGCCTCGCGCTTGGCCTCGGTGACCTCGCGTGCCAGATCCTCCTTTTTGCGGATGGCGCGCATGCCGCGACCGCCGCCGCCCCAGGAGGCCTTCAGCATCACGGGATAACCGATCTCTTCGGCCAGCCGCTCCACCTCGGCCATGTCATCCGGCAGCGGCTTGGTTGCAGGAACAACGGGAACATTGACCGAGATCGCCAGATTGCGGGCGGCAACCTTGTTGCCGAGCTGGCGCATCGTATCTGCCGTGGGTCCGATGAAGGTGATGCCAGCCTTGTTACAGGCCTCAACGAATTCGGGGCTTTCGGACAAAAGGCCGTAACCGGGATGGATCGCGTCCGCGCCGGAAAGTCTGGCCACGCGGATGACCTCCTCAATCGAGAGGTAGCTCTCGATTGGTCCCATATCCTTGGCGAGATGCGGCCCCCTGCCGACCTGATAACTTTCATCCGCCTTGAAGCGGTGCAAAGACAGCTTGTCCTCTTCCGCCCAAATGGCGACGGTTTTTATCCCCAGCTCGTTCGCTGCCCGGAAAACTCGGATCGCAATTTCGGATCGGTTGGCAACAAGTATTTTCGATATTTTCAAGACGGTCTCCCCACACGCCAAAACAGAATTTCTGCTGCACTGCGGAATTAAGCAGCAAAACCCGGTCTTGAAAAGGGCAATTCGGGAGAGAAGCGTACTGTCGTAACTAGCTCAGCAGGCCGTTGCGAAAGGCGAGTGCTACAGTATGCTGCCTGTTCTTGGCGCTGAACCGACGCTGGATTCCATTGATATACCAGTCGACCGTGTGATTGGAGATCGATAGCTGGCGTCCAATTTCGGTTGAGGTCATGCCATCAGCCATCAGCGTCAGAACTTCCATTTCCCGCCTTGTAAGTTCAAGAGCGGAAACATTCGGCGCGTTGTTGAGGTTATGGACCTGGCCTGAAAGATCGAGCAGACGCCAGAACACCGCGCGCGTGGCCGCATCCAGCAGCTCAACGTGCAACGAAGGCAATTGCCGGTCCTCGCCGCCAAGGAACACCGCGCCGATGAATCCCGCGCGCCCGTGCACCGGAAAGGCATACCCACCCTGCAGACCGTAACGGCCGGCATCGTGAAAAAACACATTCGCCCTTTTTCGATGCATCGCGCGGGGCAGGCCCTCAAGCGCCTCTTTCCACTGAAACGGCTTGTGCACCATGCCGATCACCTTACGGACGGGATCGACGAGATTATATTTCTTGGCGCGGTAGACCTCGATCCACCCTTCCGGGAGATGTTGTGCGAGAATCTGGCCGGTGGAAGCAAGCTCCCCGGTCATCCGCCGGCTGACGAGGAAATATTCGAAACCATATTCGCGAATAAGTGTTACAAATTCGGAGCGAACACGATCAGCGTTTCCCGCCTGGTAGCACGCAGAGATGAAGTGAAGAATATCATGCATAAAGACACATGCCCGGAGCTTGGCTGGAAGGGATGACATGAAGGACATGGTCCCGCGAGGACGTCATGTTACTCGGGCGCCGGTCGGTTCAGACTGAACATATCGTCGTTAGCAATCCCTGAAACGAACATGCAAAATCTTGTGACGGCGTCCCCTAGAAACATCGGGTTCAGTTTTTTTTCGGTTCGCACGCGTGCTCGGTTTGTTAAGCCGCCATTCAGACTGAAAGAGCGATAATTACACAAATTTCGCCGTCTCATGCAACCTTGCTAAAACAGCATTGTATTGAGACCGAACAATCAACCGCTCGAAACAGACGCTGGACTGGATTGAAAATTTGACTTTGTTTCAGGTTTACACACGCGCCCTGCGCTATCTGACCGTACATAAATGGCGGGTGTTGATCGTTGTCATCGCCAACATCATTCTTGCAGCGATCACCATTGCCGAACCCGTGCTGTTTGGACGGATCATCGACGCCATCTCTTCCGGCTCCGATGTCACGTCCATCCTCATCCTGTGGGCGGGTTTCGGCGTCTTCAACACCGTGGCTTATGTCGCTGTCGCCCGCGAGGCCGACCGGCTGGCCCATGGTCGCCGCGCGACCCTGCTGACGGAAGCCTTCGGCCGGATCATCTCCATGCCGCTCTCCTGGCACCATCTGCGCGGCACCTCGAACGCGCTGCATACGCTTCTGCGCGCCAGCGAGACGCTGTTCGGCCTGTGGCTCGAATTCATGCGCACGCATCTGGCGACTTTCGTCGCGCTCGTACTGCTTATTCCGACAGCCATTGCCATGGACCTGCGCCTCAGCTTCGTCCTGATCGGTCTTGGGATCGTCTACTGGTTCATTGGCAAGTGGGTGATGGGCCGCACCAAGGATGGCCAGGCTTCGGTCGAGGAGCATTATCACAGCGTTTTTGCCCATGTCAGCGATTCCATCAGCAACGTGTCCGTCCTGCACAGCTACAACCGCATCGAGGCTGAAACGAAGGCGCTGAAATCCTTCACCGAAAAACTGCTGAGCGCCCAATATCCGGTGCTCGACTGGTGGGCTTTCGCAAGTGCCTTGAACCGCACTGCCTCCACCGTTTCGATGATGATCATCCTCGTCATCGGCACCGTGCTGGTGAAGAACGGCGAATTGCGCGTCGGTGATGTCATTGCCTTCATCGGTTTCGCCAATCTTCTCATCGGCCGTCTCGATCAGATGCGTCAGTTCGTGACCCAGATTTTCGAGGCGCGCGCAAAGCTCGAGGATTTCTTCGTGCTGGAGGATTCCGTCAAGGAACGGGAAGAACCGGGCGACGCCCGCGAATTGTCCAATGTCTCCGGCACCGTGGAGTTCCGCAACGTCAATTTCGGTTTCGCCAACACCAAGCAGGGCGTCCACGACATCTCGTTTACGGCCAAGGCCGGCCAGACGATTGCCATCGTCGGACCGACGGGCGCGGGCAAGACCACGCTCATCAATCTTCTGCAGCGTGTCTATGATCCGGATTCAGGCCAGATTCTGATCGATGGAACCGACATCTCGACGGTGACGAAGAACTCGCTCAGAAACTCCATCGCCACGGTGTTCCAGGATGCCGGCCTTCTGAACCGCTCCATCCGCGAAAACATCCGCCTTGGTCGCGAATCTGCTACCGACGCGGAGGTCGTGGAAGCAGCAGCAGCTGCTGCTGCGACGGATTTCATCGACAGCCGTATCACCGGCTACCTGACCCAGGTGGGTGAACGCGGCAACCGCCTGTCCGGTGGCGAGCGCCAGCGTATCGCCATTGCGCGTGCTATCCTGAAGAACGCTCCCATCCTGGTCCTTGACGAGGCAACCAGCGCGCTGGACGTGGAAACGGAAGCACGGGTTAAGGCCGCCGTGGACGCGCTGAGAATGAACCGCACGACCTTCATCATCGCCCACCGCCTTTCCACGGTGCGCGATGCCGATCAGGTGCTGTTCCTCGATCAGGGCCGTATCATTGAAAAGGGCACGTTTGACGAGCTCAGCCAGCGTGGCGGACGCTTCACCTCTCTGCTGCGCACCAGCGGCCTGCTGACAGAGGACGAGGGCCAGCCCCGGCCGAAAGCCATCGCCTCCTGACACTCTGGCTTACGGAATATAATAAGGGCGGGCACCGTGGTGTCCGCCCTTTTTCTTTGTCCGTTTTCCAAGGTCTGCGAAGCTGCAGACATGTGCCTTGATAATGCAGGCAAGGACCTAGCCTTAGCCTTAGCCTTAGCCTTAGCCTTAGCCTTAGCCTTGGCCATCAGCATTCAGCGATCCAACAGCGCAGAAACATGGCTCTGTAAAACTGCTCTGCCTGCGTGCCACGTCGAGAGGAGCACGGCTCACATTCTCGTTGGCCCTTGCAAGACCGTCGCGAGGCTGTGTCATTTCTCTCATGAGATGATGCTGGAGATACCCGCCAGGACAAAGCTGTTACCGCGCCTCCGTACAGACAAACAATACCAGGGCAGCCACAATAAAAATTAAGGCCCCTGCGTCACCGCAGGAGCCTGATTTTAAAAGCAAACGTAGAGCCGGTCGTCAGTCGAACGGGATCACCCGATCGTCAGCCGACAGGGGCTTGCCGTCGACGGATACAGAGACCTCTGCCGTGCCGGCCTTACGGCTGACGACGATGTCCTTTGCTTTACCGTCCAGCGTGATCTTCACCGAGAAGCCGCTCCAGTCTTCGGGCAGCGACGGCGCGATGTGAAGCTTGCCTTCGGTTCGGGTGATACCGAGAATGCCCTCGATCGCGGCGCGATAGAGCCAGCCGGCGGAACCCGTGTACCAGCTCCAGCCGCCGCGACCTGCATAAGCGCCCTCACCATAGACATCGGCGGTCACCACATAAGGTTCGACCCGATAGGTTTCGGACGATGCCGCGTCGAGCGCATGGTTGACGGGGTTGAGCAGCTTGAAGCAATTCCACGCCTCCTGCGCACGCCCCTGCTTGGCAAGGGCAAGCACTACCCAGGTCGCCGCGTGGGTATATTGTCCGCCGTTTTCGCGCACACCCGGCGGATATCCCTTGATATAACCCGGGTCATGCGGCGCCCGCGAGAATGGCGGGGTGAACAGACGGATGATACCGGCCTTTTCATCGACCAGATGCTCAATGACGGCGTCCATCGCCTGCCGTGACCGGCCTTCTTCACCCTCGCCGGAAAGAACACTCCAGCTCTGGCCAAGTGAATCGATCTGGCATTCCTCGCTGGTGGCGGAACCGAGCGGCGTGCCGTCGTCGAAATAACCGCGACGGTAGTAGCTGCCGTCCCAACCCGCAGTTTCGAGAGCATTGCGAAGCTTTTCGCGATGCGCCGACCACCTGCCGACACGGTCTGCATCACCGCGCTTTTCGGCGATCGCGATGAAGTCGCGAAGCGCCCCGGCCAGGAACCAGCCAAGCCAGACACTGGTGCCCTTGCCGCCGATGCCGACACGGTTCATGCCGTCGTTCCAGTCACCGCCGAGGATCAGTGGCAGACCGTTTTCGCCGGTGCGATGGATCGCGAGATCAAGCGCCAGCGCCGCGTGTTCGTAGAGGCTAGCGGATTTGTCGCTCGTCTCCGGCTGGAAGAAGGCATCGTGCTGCCCCGGCATCAATGCCGGTCCCTTGATGAAGGGGATGCTTTCATCAAGGATGGCCTCATCGCCCGTAGCTGAGACATACTGGTTGATCGCATAAGCGAGCCAGACCACGTCATCAGAGATCGTCGTGCGGACACCTGCACCGGTCAAAGGCAGCCACCAATGCTGGACGTCGCCTTCAGCAAACTGGCGGCCTGCCGCACGCAGGATCTGCTTGCGAGCGAGATCCGGCTGGTAGAGTAGGAATGCCAGCGTGTCCTGAAGCTGGTCACGGAAGCCGAAGGCGCCGCTCGACTGATAGAAGGCCGTGCGCGCCAGGATGCGGCACGCCAGCGCCTGATAGGGCAACCAGCTATTGACCATGTGGTTGAAGCCGGCATCGGGCGTGGTAACCTGCAACTGGCCGGTAAAGCCAGTCCAGAACGCCTTGCTGCCCTCCAGCACCGACTGGAAATCCGCCGCACGGACTTGTTCGACCAGCGTTGCCGCCTCCTCCGCATTGTCGGCATCGCCGAGAATGAAGGTCATATGCCGTTCTTCACCGGGCTTCAGGTGGATTTCCTGCATCAAGGCGGCGCAGGGATCGCCGTCCACCTCGGTGCTGCCACTGAGTGCCGCACCAGACACAATGCCCTGCGGAGCCTGTGCAGAACCGAAGCGGCCGATGAATTCACGGCGGCTGGTGGTGAAGCCGCTTGCCTCGCTGTCGAGCGTCAGGAAGGCAGTGCGGGTGCTATAGTCGATGCTGTACGGGTTGGAAGCAAAAATCGCATTGCTGCCGGCATCGTGCCTGCTCAGGATGAACGGCGCAGATTTCTGGCCATTATTGCCCAGCACCCATTCCACATAAGCATAGACTTTCAGGCGGCGGCTTTTCGAACCCTTGTTGCGTACGATGAGCTGCGAGAACTTGACCGGCTTTTCACGGTCTACCGTCTGCGTCACCTCGACTTCAAGCTTATCCGTCTTGCCGGTCATTACGGAGTAACCGAGACCGTGACGGGTTTCGAACAGGGCTTCCGGATCGCGCGAAAGGGCAGCACAGGGCGTATAGAGCTTTCCTGTTTCCACATCGGCAACATAGAAGGCCTCGCCCGGCCGGTTGATGACCGGATCGTTGCTCCAGGGTGTCAGCTGATAGTCACGGGAATTGCGGCTCCAGGTGAAACCAGCGCCTTCCGCCGACACATGGAAGCCGAAACTTTCGTTCGAGATGACGTTGATCCAAGGATGCGGCGTGGATTGCCCACCATGCAGGCGCACGACATATTCCTCTCCGCTTTTGGCGAAACCACCAAAACCGTTCCAGAAATCGAGATCGCCGGCATCCTCGACAGCCTCAGCGACGGGGAACGCAGGCACTGGCAGGCGAGCCTGCGCGGCCTCAGTCGCGCCGTCAGGACCGCGATGCGCCGCAAAAAGCGACACGGCGCGGTTGATCTGGTCGACAATCTTGCCATTCCGCACATGCAGCACGACACGGGAGGCCGCCAGAAGCGCGCTCCAGGTCTCTTCGTCCATCAAGTCGCGGCGAACGGAGAACACGTGCGGCCTTCCACCATCGGCGGGATTGATGCGACGCTGTGCCTCGGAAATATGATCCAGCGCATGCTGCATATCCTGTGCATACGACGCGGCCCGTTCGTTGACGATGACGAGATCGAAGATCACGCCGCGCGAACGCAGATATTCGTGGGCGCTTAGCGCCTCACGGGCAATATCCATGTCCATATCGTCGTTGATACGCAGGCTGAAGATCGGAAAATCGCCCGAAATGGCAAGCGGCCAGAGCGCCCGCTGCGAAGCAAGGCCCGTTTTCAGCGTTTCCGAATCCGCGCGCAGATGCATGTCCGGATAGGTCAGATAACGGCCGAGATGCTGGAAAGCGGCGGCCTGCTGCGAAGTGACACCCACATGGCGCATCTGCACCTGCGTGCGCGTCCATGCATGCACGAGTTCATGGGCAAATGCGTCAGGATGGCGATAACGGTCGATCGCCTTGTCGACTTCCTCGCGGCTCGGCGCGGCAATCGTCCAGAAAATCACGCTCACCTTCTTGCCGGCCGGTACGCGCACAGTGCGGCGCAACGACAGGATTGGATCGAGCGTGAAGCCATCGGTGTTGGAAAGCGTGGCACCCGTATCGAATGCAGCCGCTTCACCGAGCGATCTGCCGCGGCCGATGAACTTGGCACGGTCCGTCTCAAACTCCGTCGGGCGCGATGGGCCGGCGTTATCGGCAGCAAGATGCGCGATGATCGTTCCGGGCTCATTCGGGCTGCGGCGGTTACGCCAGGCGCGGATGACATCGCCGCGCCGGCCGATCTCCGTCTGCACGAACATGCGCGAGAACAGCGGATGGGCGTTGTCGTCGTCTTCCGACGCAATGACCGGCTCCATATAGGAGGTCACTTCAATGTAACGATCCTCGGAACCGACATTGAGCAGCGTGACGCGGCGGCCATCGGCATCGTGCTCGGTGGCGACGATGCATTCAACGACGCTCTGCAGATCGCCGACATTCTTGTGGAATTCGGCCTTGTCGTCGGTGAAGATCGTCTTGGTCTTTTCGCCTTCGATGACACGCGGCTCAGCCGTCGCACTCCACCATTGTCCATTGGTGGTATCGCGCAGGAAGATGAAGGTTCCCCAACGATCTTCGGTCGGATCGGCCTTCCAGCGGGAAATCGCCTGACCGTTCCATTTCGAATATCCCGCACCGGTTGAGGTGAGCATCGTCGAATAATGGCCGTTCGACAGGAACACCACTTCGCGGTCGCGCACGGCCGGGTCGGCGATGGAGCGCACTTCCGCACGCAGCAGGTCTGCCTGTTCCTTGCCTGGGGTTTCCGGCTCGTATTTGGCGCTCATGACAGGCACTTCGCGCGGTGCCTTTTCCTGCAACAGGAGTTCGGCCGCCTCGATTACCGGGTCGGAATGGAAGAGTTCGCGCAACACACCGTCAAAGGCGACGTTGGCGACAGCCGCGATCGACATGCCGTGGTGGTGGGCATAATAGTTGTAGACCACCGCGCAGACCTTGCCGTCAGGCACACGTGTCGGCGTGAAATCCACGGCATCATGGAAGCCGTACTGTCCAAGCGCGCCAAGCTTGCGCAGCTTGTCGAGGTTTTCCAGCGCACCGTCAGGATCGTACTGGCTGGCGAGAATCGACGCATAGGGCGCGATGACAGCATTCTGGCCGAGACCGCGCTTGAGGCCAAGCGTCGGCACACCGAAGTTGGTGTACTGGTAGTTCATGTTGTGATCGCGGGCGTTGAACGCCGCTTCGGAAATGCCCCATGGCGTGCCGAGACGGCGGCCGTGGTTCATCTGTTCCTTGACGATCAGATTGTTGGTCTGGTTGAGAATGCCACCCTGACGCTCCTGCATGACGAGCGGAGGCATCAGATATTCGAACATCGAACCCGACCAGGAGACCAACGCGCCCTGCGCACCGATCGGCACGACCTGGCGGCCGAGACGGTACCAGTGCTCGGTCGGCAGATCGCCCTTGGCGATGGCAAACAGGCTGGTCAGGCGGCATTCGGACGCCAGAAGGTCGTAGCAGGCCTCGTCCAGTTCCTTGCTTTCGACGCGGTAGCCGATCGACAGAAGACGGCGATCCTTGCGATAAAGGAACGTGAAATCCATCGAGAAAGCGAGGTTGCGGCTGCGGTCGCGCAGCGATGCAAGACGCTGGCGCAGCGGCTCCATATTGGTGAGGTCGATGGCGCTGTCTGAAATATGCGCCTCGCAGCAATCCACGAGCAATTGCGCCCAGCGGGTCACTTCCGCGCTCTGCGCAGACTTCACTTCGTGATCGACATTGGTAGCGAGCTTCTGGATGTCGCGCGCGAGTACCGCAAGATTGATGACGCGGATCGATGCGAATTCATGCTCGCGCTTGACCGAGGCAAGAGCGTTCGAAAAACCGATGATGCGTTCTTCGAGGCGGCGATGCAGCGGACGCAGGTTCTTGCGGTCGTCAGGCAGCGCTTTCAGCGTTTCGCGCAGAATACCGGCGAGATCGCCGATACCGTCGAGATTACCCTGAAGATGCGCGGAAGGCGCTTCTGCCCACTGGCGGCAGGCAGACGAAACCGCAATCAGGTGACCGGCGAGATTACCGCTGTCCACCGCCGAAACGTAACGGGGGCCAAGTGTCTGCAGCGTGTCCGTATGGTACCAGTTGTAGAGATGGCCGCGATGTTTCTCCATCTTCTCGACGGTCTGGATCGTGTTCTCGATCCGCTCCAGCGTATCGGCAAAGCTGATCCAGCCAAACTGGCGCGCCGAAATGATGGAAAGCAGGTAAACGCCGATATTGGTAGGCGATGTACGCGAGGCAACAATCGGCTCCGGCGTTTCCTGGAAGTTGTCCGGCGGCAGGTGGTTTTCCTGCGGCGTCACGAAGGCTTCGTAATAACGCCACGTGCGACGTGCGATCTTGCGAAGCTCGAAAGAGACGTGTTCCGAAACGAACAGCCGGTCTTCGGTTTCCGCCGACTGGCTGACATACCAGGCAACGGCGGGAGACAGAACCCAGAGCAGTGTGAAGGGAATGCCGATCAGGAAAGCATTGTCACCGGGCAGCGCCGCAAACAACAGGCCGAGCATGGCCACAACAGGCGCATGCCACATCTGGCGGAAATAATAGGTGATGCCGCCCTGGGCGCTAGACTGCATGCTGGCGGCGGTGCGCCATTCCAGCATCAGCTTGTGGCTGACGAGCAGACGGTAGAGCGAACGGACAATTGCATCCGTCATCATGCAGGCAGAATCGGCAATGAAGACGATACGCAGCGCAACCTGCGCATTGGTGGCGCGGATTTCCGACCAGATGGTGTGGAAATGCGCCTGCGGCACGATATCAGTGGAGCGCGGCACGAGCCCGGAAAGCAGCGAGAGCGTCGGAGCGACGAACAGCGAGAAGATCAGCAGGATCTGCCAGATCAGCGCCCCGAGCGGGTCCATGAAATACCAGCCGAGGATCGAGGCAAAGAACCAGGCAATCGGCGTCAGCGAACGGCGCAGGTTATCGACCATCTTCCACCGGCCGATCGCGGTAACACCACGGGCGCGGTCGAGAATATAGGGAAGCAGTTGCCAGTCGCCACGCGCCCAGCGATGCTGGCGCGAGACTTCCACCTCGTAGCGGGTCGGGAAATCCTCGACCAGTTCCACATCGGTCACCAGCGCGCAGCGCGCAAAGGATCCTTCGAGCAAATCATGGCTGAGGATGGAGTTTTCCTCGATCCGGCCCTTAAGAGCCGCCTCGAAGGCATCCACGTCGTAAAGACCCTTGCCGGTGAAGGTGCCTTCGGAGGTCAGGTCCTGATAAACGTCGGAAACGGTAAAGACGTAGGGGTCTATACCGCGATTGATCGAGAAGACACGCTGGAAGACGGAGGCATCCTTGCCCGTCGTCAGCGAAGGCGTAACGCGCGGCTGCAACAGGCCATAACCTTCAACCACACGTCCTGAGACCGGATCGATGACGGGGCGGTTGATCGGGTGATGCATCTTGCCGACGAGTTTGGTCACCGCATCGCGCATCAGGCGCGTATCGGCATCAAGCGTCATGACGTATTTGACATCGGCCGGCACGATATTGGCGCCACCGAGGAATGTCGTGTCCTTGTCGCCGCGCAGCAGCATGTTCAGTTCATGCAGCTTGCCACGCTTGCGCTCCCAGCCCATCCAGCAGCCTTCGGACGGGTTGTAGATGCGGCGGCGGTGCAGCAGGTAGAAACGCGTCTTGCCATCGAAGGCATAACGGCTGTTCAGCGCCGCCAGTTCGCGCTTGGCATATTCGAGAATCTCGAGATCGTCGCCGGACTGCTCATATTGGGCATCGCGCCAGTCGCTGACCAGCGCGAAATAAATCTCGCCATGCGGATTGGCGAGATAATGCACCTCGATATTGCGCATCATCTCGTCGACGCTGTCGCGGCTGGTCAACATGCAGGGCACGGCAACAAGCGTGCGGGCGTCCTGTGGAATACCGTTCTTGAACTCGTATCCGACCAACCGGAACGGCTTCACGAAGAAAGTGACGAGCGTGTTGAACAGACCGGTCGCGCCTTCCGAAGCAGGCAATGCAAACATCAGGAGGAATGCGGTCACCACATACCAGGGCATGCCCGCTTCGGCCAGGAACCAGCCGACGGCAAGCATGACAAGCGCGGTGATGAGAAACACTGGCGCCGCAATTGCGAGCCAGTTGAACTTGCGCATAGACCGGACGATATGCTGCGAGACCAGCGGCCTGTAAGCGAGCACCTTTTCAAGCTCGAACCGGCGCTGGCCGACGAGTACGGAGCCGACATTGACGCGATGGTTTTCAGACACCTCAGCAGGCTCGCCGGATCTCGCCATTTCCACGGCGGCAAGCGCGACCTCTACCTCTGTCTTGGGGGAGCGACGCGCCAGAAGCTCGATCGTGTTGCGATAGGTGTTGCGCGAACCGAAATCGAGAATCTCGTAATCGGTTTCCTCGCGCAGAACCTTGTCGATATGGCTGACTTCCTCGAACCACACCGACCATTCGGTATCGTCGATTTCCCTCAGGCTCTTGACGATATTGCCCATCGTCACATTGCCGGAGGCCAGCCGGTTGTGTTCCGACATCATGACATTTTCAGCGTCGGTGCCCGCAGCATGCAGGCGTTCTTCAAGCCAGGCCACCGCAAAACCCGAAGTCTGCGAGCCGTTTCTGAGGCGATAGAGGAACTGCGTCGCAAACGTCGGGTCATCGACCAGCGAATCGACCTGCTTGAGAAGTGCCGCGGAGGCTTCCGCATCGTTCAGGCGAATGATTTCGTCGACGACTTCATTCGCCTTCTGGCGCATGCGGCGCGAGCGTTCCACGCGAATGGAGATGCGGCGAAGATTTTCGATGAGGACAAAACGGATGATGGAGGGCAGCGCCCACAATTCGCCGATCTGCAGCGTCTTCGACGTCTGGTAGCCATCCACCAGCGCCGTCATATTCTCGCGCGAGACCGTGCTGTGGGTATGGGCGACATAAAGCCAGCCGAGCGCCATGACCCGCGGGATCGTCACGCCGCCCACCGTCATTGTCGGCAGCTGGCGATAGAACTTGCGCGGAAAATCGCGGCGGACTTCCTGGATCGCCTCTTCGATGACGTAGTGGTTGTCGAGCAGCCATTCCGCCGCCGGCGTTATCGTCGCGCCATTTTCCGCGTCGACGGCCGTTGTGCGGTAGACCCGCAGGATTTCCTTCTCGTTCTCACGGTGGCGCTCGAAGAAGTCGAACTCCATGAAGCCGGGAAGGGTATCGGCACCGTCGCGCGAAAGCGCGGCACCGGCATCATGCAGTTCCTCGACCGTCATATAGGACGCGCGGATCGAATCATTGTGATCGATCTGCTTCGTCTCGGAATCACGGGCGGCGGCGGTCGGGGTAATATGAAATGACATCGGCTCGTATTCTGAACTTTATGGAGAATTGTTCGACTTGACCGGCGTTTCGTCCGTGGCGGGAATACGCACGAAATCGGGCCACGCTATATTTATGACTTATCCTGAACCTTCGGTGAACCGGATCAGACGTTGTGTGCAACGCATCGTCAAACGGCGAATATCCGCAAGCACGGCGTTTTGCTGCGCGATCCCTCCGACCATGCAAAGCCGGGGATCTCTGCGGAGAATGGATTTTCGACGACAGGAAAATTTCGCCCTATGGCCCGGCAATGCCGTTCCAACCGGATATCGCACCTTCCCCCACGGCGAAAATTGTTCGCGCAACGTCAGATAGTCCCCCTTTGACACCTGAAGGGCAACGCGAGGCCGAGAAGGCCTGCGCCACATCCGAAACGCTAATGCCCCAGGACGTCTATAGTTCCATGCCACCTGTCGCGATACGATGCAAGCGATGAATTTCAAGGCATTCCGGCTCCGGGAACGCCCCTTACATGCCCGCGTATATGCTGCTATGAAATTTGCAAAAAGCGCTGGAAAAAAGCGGCGTAACCAGGGACTTCGAAAATGACCAGACAGACCGCAAACATTGCCTCCTTCGCCAACCATATGCCGGATGTGGTGGCAATCCGCCGCCACCTGCACCGGCATCCCGAAATCGGTCTTTCCGAATTCCAGACCTCGGATTTCATTGCCGGGCAGCTGGTGGAAATGGGTTACGAAGTAACGCGCGGACTTGCCGGAACCGGTATCGTCGCCACGCTCCGCAATGGCGACAGTGCCCGCACGCTCGGCATTCGCGCCGATATCGATGCCCTGCCGATCCGTGAGGAAACTGGAGCGGAATATGCAAGCGCCAATGATGGCGTCATGCATGCTTGCGGCCATGACGGACACACGGCCATGCTCCTGGGAGCCGCGAAGATCATCGCCGAACGCAGGAATTTCGATGGGACCCTGCATCTGATCTTCCAGCCGGCGGAGGAGAATTTCGGCGGCGCCCGCATCATGATCGAGGACGGACTGTTCGACCGCTTCCCATGTGATGCGGTTTTTGCCCTCCATAACGATCCCGGCGTGCCCTTCGGACAATTCGTCCTGCGTGACGGCCCGATCCTTGCCGCCGTCGATGAATGCAGGATCACCGTCAACGGATATGGCGGCCACGGCGCCGAACCGCAGGATGCGGCCGACCCTATCGTTGCGGGCGCCAGTATCATCATGGCCTTGCAGACGGTGGTGTCCCGTAACATCCATCCGCAACTGTCGGCGGTCGTCACTGTTGGCGCATTCCATGCTGGTGTTGCGAGCAACGTCATTCCCGAGAAGGCGGAAATGCTCCTCACCATCCGTTCCTTCGACGCGGGTGTGCGCGACGAACTGGAAAAGCGTATCCGGGCGATAGCCGAAGGCCAGGCGGCCAGCTATGGCATGAGTGTCACGCTCGATTACGAGCGCGGCTACAATGCGACCGTCAACCACAAGGCGGAAACGGACTATGTCGCCGGTCTGGCCCGTCGTTTTGCCGGGGCGGAAAAGGTGGTTGAAATGCAGCGCCCGTCCATGGGCGCGGAAGACTTCGCCTACATGCTCGAAAAACGGCCCGGCTGCTACTTCTTCCTCGGCACCGCGCGCACCGAAAACGACCCGCCGCTGCACCATCCGAAATTCGACTTCAACGACGATATCCTGCCAATCGGAACCGCCTTCTGGGTCGATCTGGCGGAGGATTATCTGAAGGCGTGAATGAATATAAAAAGGCCGGTCGGAGGAGCGACCGGCCTTTTTTTCTCAAGTTTCCTGATGAGAAAATCTGGGAGGATCAGGGAACGAGACCGAGTATGACCGCCGCGACAAAAGCCACGCACACGCCGACAAGAGCCGCGTGAACCGAATCTCTCCAGTTTCGCTGCGACTGGGGCTGCGAGACAAAGTCTTTTGCTTTTCCGGCCTTGGAATAAGACATTGTACAACTCCCTTCCCTGCTCGGCCCGTCAAAGCGGGCACTGCTTATTTCCCGTGAAGAATAGCTTTATTCCCCACTGTTTCAGTAGAGATAAAATTCCATAAGTTCGGCGCATTGGGAAAAATACGGATCGCGACTTGCCGCCGGACAAGCATCAATCTACCCATTGCGCAGGATCAACGTCGCAGACGGCATTTCCGTTCAAAATCATTGGCAGGCTCGGATAAGGACCATGACGGATATCGACGCCATCATCATAGGAGCCGGGGTGATCGGACTGGCGACGGCCCGCGAGCTGGCGATGCGTGGTCTTTCCGTCATCATCCTCGAAGGCGAAAAGGAATTCGGTTCCGCCACCTCTTCGCGCAACAGCGAGGTTATTCACGCCGGGCTTTATTATCCTGAAGGCAGCCTCAAGGCACGCCTTTGCGTTGAAGGCAGGGAGCGGCTTTATACGTTCTGCCAGAGCCATGGCGTTTCGCACCGCCGCTGCGGCAAACTCATCGTGGCAGCGAACGCGGACGAGACGGCTCTCTTGGCGGCCCTCAAGGAAAAGGGTAACGCCAATGGCTGCGACGACCTCGAACTGGTCGATGCCACGCAGGCGCTGTCGCTCGAGCCTGCGCTCAACTGCGTAGCGGCCCTGCTTTCACATTCGACCGGCATCATTGATAGCCATGGTTATATGCTGGCGCTGCTCGGCGACGCGCAAGACCATGGCGCAGCCCTCGCCCTGAATGCACCGTTCGAAAGGGCGGAAGCGACCGGCAACGGTTTCCGCGTTCACGTTGGCGGCAAGGAACCTCTCAGCTTGACATGCCGGCTACTCGTCAACTCCGCCGGCCTTCTGGCACCGCTGGCGGCAAAACAGATCGAGGGATTGCCGAAGCACACGATCCCGGAGGCGCGTTTCGCCAAAGGCAGCTATTTTTCGCTGACCGGCAAGTCGCCTTTTTCACGGCTCATCTACCCTGCTCCGCACACGCACGGCCTTGGCGTGCACCTGACGCTGGATCTTGCCGGTCAGGTCCGTTTCGGGCCGGATGTGGAGTGGGTCGACACTATTGATTATGCCGTCGATCCCCGCCGCATGGAGGGTTTTGGCGACGCGATCCGCCGCTATTGGCCGGGCCTACCAGAACACGCGCTGATCCCGGCCTATTCGGGCATCCGGCCGAAGATTTCAGGACCCGACGAACCGGCCATGGATTTTCGCATCGACGGGCCGGAAAGCCACGGCCTTGCCGGTCTCGTCAATCTTTTCGGCATCGAAAGCCCCGGCCTCACCGCCTCGCTGGCGATAGCCAACGAGGTTGCGGCTCGGCTCGAGGCCTGATCCCATCTGATCTCAGCCGAAACGGGACAATGCGCTCGCCATGATCTCCGGATCGACATTGCCGCCAGAGGCAACCGCAATCACCGTTTCGCTCTCCAGCTCTTTCCCGTGAAACAGCGCCGCCGCCAAGGCCACCGCGCCGCCCGGCTCGACGACGACCTTCAGCCTGTTGAAGGCGAGAACCATGGCCCGCAATGCTTCCTCTTCGGTCACGGCAATGCCTTTTCCGCAAAGCCCAACCATAATCGGGAAGGTGATGTTACCGGGCTGAGGCGTGACGATTGCATCGCAGATCGAACCGGAAGTCGTTGCATTCCGCTCGATCTTGCCCGCTGCGAGTGAGCGCGCCACATCGTCGAACCGCTCGGGTTCTGACGTCCTGACCTTGTAGTTCGGCGCTTTCGCCGCAAGGGCAAGGGAGATGCCGGATGTAAGGCCGCCGCCGCCGCAGGGCACGAGAACCTCGGCCGCATCGATACCGAGTTCCAAGCCCTGTTCGGCGATTTCCAGCCCGACAGTCCCCTGCCCTGCAATCACCAGCGGTTCGTCGTAGGGCCTGATAAGGGTCAGTCCGCGCTCGCTCGACAGGCGGTCGCCAATGGCGTCGCGATCGTCATTCGCCCGGTCGTAGAGCACCACTTCCGCACCATAGTCGCGGGTATTGTCGATTTTGATTTTTGGTGCATCGGACGGCATGATGATGACGGCAGGAACGCCGTGCAGACGAGCAGCAAGCGCGACGCCCTGCGCATGGTTGCCCGAGGAAAAGGCGATCACGCCACGGGCGCGCACATCGGCCGGCAGACCGGATACCGCCGACCAGCCGCCGCGAAATTTGAACGAACCCGTTCTTTGCAGGCACTCGGCCTTCACGAACAGCTTTCGCCCGGCAATCTCATCCAGAAAATGCGACGACAGAAGCGGTGTCCGCACCGCATGTTCGCCGATGCGCTGGCGCGCTGCCTCAATCATCGAAATATCTGTCATGCCCTGCCCCTGTAATGCGGATGTTGGGTGTACATTAGGAGGTCGCAATTAATAGTGAAACCGGCTGGACAAGAAAAATCCCCGGTCTTGGCCGGGGATCTTTCGTCATGCGCTTGCAAATGAATGGTCAATGGTTGTGCCGGGGCATCTTCTCGGCAATCCGGCGGAAATCCGCGGCCCCTTCCAGAACCGCACCGTCCGAAAGCTGGGTCACCGATTGACGATAGATGCGCTGCCAGGGCGTGGCATCCGCAGGCACCGCAGGAATGCCATCGGCCTTTCGGGCAGCAAGCTCTGCATCCGGTACCAACGCGTCGCACTTGCCCTGATTGAAGTCGATGCGGATTACATCACCCGTGCGAAGCCATGCCAGTCCTCCACCGGCGGCACTTTCTGGCGAGGCATTGAGGATCGACGGGCTATCCGCGGTTCCCGATTGCCGGCCGTCGCCGATTGTCGGCAGGCTGGTTATGCCTTTTTTCAACAGCGCGTCCGGCGGCTGCATGTTGACGACCTCAGCCGAACCCGGCCAGCCGAGCGGTCCGGCCCCGCGAATGACGAGAATGGTGCGCTCATCGATATCGAGAGACGGATCGTTGATACGGGCGTGATAGTCTTCCGAACCATCGAAAACCACACATTTGCCCTCGAAAATCCCCTCACGACCCGGCTCGCTCAGATAACGCTGCCGGAATTCCGCCGAGATCACGCTCGTCTTCATGATGGCGAAATCGAACAGATTGCCCTTGAGGACGAGGAAACCGGCCCGTTCCTTGAGCGGCTTATCGTAAGGCAGTATCACATCGCGGTCGGTCGATTCCCGCCCGTCCAGATTTTCCGCCACGGTCTTGCCGGTCACGGTCGGACAGCTCCCGTCAAGCTTGCCTGCCTTCAGAAGCTCCCACATGATGGCGGGCGTACCGCCGGCACGGTGATATTTCTCGCCCAGCCATTTTCCGGCGGGCTGGACATTGGCGATGAGCGGAATGTCATAACCGTGAACCTGCCAATCTTCCTCGCGAAGTTCGACGCCCGCATGTTTCGCCATCGCCGCCAGATGCGGCTGGGCATTTGTCGAACCGCCGATCGCCGAATTGACGCGGATCGCGTTCAAAAACGCCTCGCGCGTCATGATATCCGAAGGCTTGATATTCTCGACAACCAGTTCGACGGCACGGCGGCCGGTGCGATAGGCCATCTGGCCGCGTTCGCGGTAAGCGGCCGGGATTGCGCCGCAGCCGGTCAGCGACATGCCGAGCGCTTCGGCAATGGCATTCATGGTAGAGGCCGTGCCCATGGTGTTGCAGTGACCGACCGAAGGAGCGGATTCGAGCGCCGCCTGCAGGAATTCCTCGCGGGTGATTTCGCCGGCGCCGTATTTGCGGCGCATGCGCCAGATGACCGTGCCGGAACCAACCAGATCGCCGTCATGATATCCGTCGAGCATCGGCCCACCGGATAAGACGATAGCCGGAATATCAACCGTGCTTGCCGCCATCAGCGCCGAAGGCGTGGTCTTGTCACAGCCCGTGGTCAACACGACGCCATCGAGCGGATAACCGTAAAGCACTTCCACCAGGCTGAGATAAGCAAGATTGCGGTCAAGCGCCGCTGTCGGTCGCTTGCAGTTTTCGAACATCGGATGGGTCGGAAACTCGATGGGGATGCCGCCCGCATCACGGATACCATCGCGCACCCGCTTGACCAGTTCGACATGGACGCGGTTGCAGGGCGTCAGGTCGCTGCCGCTCTGCGCGATGCCGATGACCGGCTTACCGGAACGCAGCTCTTCCGGCGTCACGCCATAATTCATGAAGCGCTCCAGATAGAGCGCCGTCATGTCGAGATGGTCAGGGTTGTCGAACCAGTCCTGGGATCGCAGCCGCCGCACGGGTGTCTTGTCGTCGCTCATGAGACCGCCTCAGCCCTGTTCCCGGTTGTTGAGTTTTTCGAGGTAAAGCAGGATACCGCTATGGTCGATATCGGCTCCACCATCGCTGACGAAATCATCGAACTCCCGCGTTACCTGCTGGGTCAAAGGCAACGTCAGGGACAAATCCTTCGCCGTCGCCAGCACCCCGTTCAGATCCTTGAGCTGGAACTTGGAGGGTCCGCCTGGCGCGAAATTGCGCTTCACCATGCGTTCACCGTGCAATTCCAATATCCGGCTTTCGGCAAAACCGCCACGTATGGCGTCACGGAACCCTTCGCGGGATGCCCCGCCCGCTTCCACAAGCATCATCGCCTCGGCAACCGCGCCGATGGTGATGGCGACGATCTGCTGGTTTGCGAGTTTGCAAAGCTGGCCCGCGCCGGAGGGGCCGACATAGGTGAGCCTGCCCATCGGCGCGAAGAAATCCGAAATACCAGAGATCAGCGCCTCATCGCCACCGGCCATGATCGCGAGCGTACCCGCCGTTGCGCCCGGCACACCGCCGGAGACCGGCGCATCGACATGATGAATGCCCATTGCCCGTAGCCGGGAGGAGTGTTCGCGCGCAATAGGCGGCGCAATGGAGCTGCTGTCGATGACAACAGCGCCTTTTTCCAGCGCTTCGGCCACACCCGCCTCGAACAGCACCTCGCCCACGGCTTTGCCATCGCTCAGCATGGTGATGACGATATCGGCACCCCTGGCGGCTTCGGCCGGCGATGCCGCGAGAACCGCGCCATCGGCAACCAGCGCCTCAGCCTTTTCGACGCTGCGGTTCCACACCGCAACCGAAAAGCCCGCGCCCAGCAGACGCCGGGCCATCGGCCCGCCCATCAGGCCTGTGCCGATAAAGGCAACCGACCGCTTCTTCTCCTCCCCGCCGACACTCATTTCAGTGAACCTCCCAGTTCGTCCTCGATATGAACCTGAATGATCTCTTCGAAGGAGCTTTCAGCCGTAAAGCCAAGTTCACGGGCGCGCTTTGCTTCGAAACCGGGCGCCCAGCCTTCGCACATGCGCATGATCATCTCATTCGGCTCGCGGCGAATGAGGGCAACGGCCTTTTCGCCCGCAACCTTGCGCAGCGCTTCAATCTGTTCGCCAACGGTGGCGCTGAGGCCGGGCATGGACAGGTTGCGGCGGGGACCGACCTTTTCCACGTCGATCGTTGCGCCATGAAGAAGGAAACCAACAGCGGAACGCGGCGAAGCGTGCCAATGGCGAATGCTTTCCGGCACCGGCAGTACCGCTTCCTGACCAACCAGCGGCTCGCGCAGGATGTTGGAGAAGAAGCCGGAAGCGGCCGCATTGGGCTTGCCGGGGCGAATGCAGATCGTCGGCAGGCGAATGCCGATACCGTCGAAGAAACCGCGACGGCTATAGTCGGAGAGCAGCAGCTCGCAGATCGCTTTCTGCGTGCCGTAGCTGGTCAGCGGCGTGGTGTGGAACTCATCCGGAATCGGATAGGGGAGCGGCGCACCGAATACGGCGATCGACGAGGTGAAGACCACACGCGGCTTGTAACCGTCCTTGCCGTTGGCAATGCGGATGGCGTCGAAGAGATAACGCGTGCCATCGAGATTGATACGGTAGCCCTTGTCGAAATCAAGTTCGGCTTCACCGGATACGATGGCAGCAAGATGAAAGATCACATCGGGGCGGGCTTCGACCAGCTTTTCGGCTTCGCCCGGCGCGGACAGATCGGCTGCGCGCGCATCAACCGCACCGGAGAAGCCGGCGGGCGCTTCAGGCTGAAACACGTCGATAAGCGTGAATCTCTCAATCGACTTGCCGCCAAGCGATCCATCCTTGACGAGACGCTGCGTCAGCTTAAGGCCAACCATGCCTGCAGCACCGATGATTGCGATATGCATATCTTCCTCCTCTTTGGCCCGGTCATTCTCCCGAGACCGAAAAAACATCATCGGCTCGTGAACCGATAAATTAGCTTGTAAGGTTGTCTGATAACCTTATATGGTTTGATTGAAAATAGTATTTTTTCACAAACCGGCAAAAGCAAGGGCGAAAGACCTTTGCCCGGATATTTTAGGGCGGATTGGACGGAGAGGGTGGAATGACGATCGTGAGCGAACACGATATCGAGGAATTGCGGTTCTCGCTGAAGAACAGGCTGGGCGAGGCATTGCTGCTGACATCGCAGGAAGACATGCTGCGCTATTGCCGCGACTGGCATGGCGACGTCACCAGTTCGGCGGTAGCCGTCATCCGCCCCCGTTCGACCAAGGAAGTCTCCGATACGGTTCGCGCCTGCGCCGAACTCGGTCTCGCCATCATCCCTCAGGGCGGCAATACCGGGCTGGTGCTCGGCGGCATTCCCGATGAGCCAAAGCGTCAGATCGTGCTGAGCCTCGAGCGCATGAACGCCATCCGCACCATAGACAGCGACGATTTTTCGGCTGTCGTTGAAGCCGGCTGCATTCTGTCGGAATTCAAGGATGCGGTTCAGGACAAGGGAATGTTCTTTCCGCTGTCGCTCGGCGCGCAGGGCAGCTGCCGCATCGGCGGCAACGTCTCCACCAATGCTGGCGGCATCAACGTTCTGCGTTACGGCATGACCCGCGAACTGGTGCTGGGTCTCGAAGTGGTATTGCCTGATGGCACCATCTGGAATGGCCTGTCGACGCTGCGTAAGGACAATCGTGGCATTGACCTGAAGCAGCTTTTCATCGGCGCGGAAGGAACACTCGGCATCATCACGGCCGTGTCCGTAAAGCTCTACCCCAATCCAGAACATGTCGAGACGGCACTGCTCGGCCTCAATTCGCTGGATGACGCCATCAAGCTTTATCGCCGCGCCCGCCGCGAATGCTGCGACCTGATGTCCGCCTTCGAATTCATGCCGCCCGTCGCCTTCACGCTCGCAATCGAAGCAATCCCTGACCTTAAAATGCCGATCGCCGGAGATTATCCGGCCTATGTGCTGATGGAAATTTCCGGCTCGGGGCTAGTAGACACTGCCGACCTGATGGGACGGTTCCTCGAGGGCGTCATGGAAGACGGTCTGGTGCTGGACGGCGTCATCGCCTCCTCGCGAGCACAGGCGCAATCGCTGTGGCTTTTCCGCGAGGGCATGAACGAGGGTCAGGCGCTGCGCGGCAGCCATATGCGCACCGATATTTCCGTGCCGCTGTCAAAACTTGCGGCGTTCGTGGCCGAAGCAGAGGCTGAACTGGCGGAAAAACTGCCGGAATGCCTGGCGGTTTCCTATGGCCATGTCGGAGACGGCAACGTCCATCTCAACGTGCTGCCGCCAAACGGAGCAACGCCGCAGGAGCGCGAAACCTTCATCTACAAATCGAAAACCCTCGTCAACGAAGTCCTTGACCGTTACGTCGGCAGCATCAGCGCCGAGCACGGCATCGGCCGCCTGAAACGCTCTGATTTCGAAAGCCGGCTATCTGATGTGCAGCGCCGGATGATCACGGGTTTGAAAAATGCCTTTGACCCCGATTTGCGGATGAATCCCGGTTGCCAGATAACCCTGCAACCGGATAGCTAATCGAGAAACAGCAAAGGCGGCGGAATACGCCGCCTCTGAAAACCCCGCTGACGGCGAAGGAGGAAGTCGCCTGCTGCGGGAAAAAACGGACCAATCGTTTCTGTGGAACGGGAGCAATCATGACGCTGGAGTTCAGTCAGATACATCGCAACGATCATCTGCCCGGCCGGATCGCCGCGGAGATCGCCCGCGAAATCAATGATTCGAAACTCGGGCCGGGCGACAGGCTGCCCACGGAACATGTTCTGGCGAAAACCTTCGGCGTCAGCCGCTCGGTCATTCGTGAAGCGATCGCGCAATTGCGCAACGAAGGTTTTGTCGAAACACGGCAAGGCGTGGGCGCTTTCGTCACCGATCCCCGGCAGAGACTGTCCATTCGCATCGAGCGGTCCCGTCTGAACGATCCGGATAATTTCCGCGATCTCTTCCAGCTTCGCATGCCGATGGAAATCGAGGCGGCGGGTCTGGCGGCACTCCACCGCAACCCGCAGCAGCTGGCGCGGCTGGCGGCGGCACTGGAAAAGATGCGAACGACCGACGACTGGTCGACGGAGGGCGTTGCGGCCGATCTCGACTTTCACCGTATTCTGGCGGAAGCGACGCAGAACGAATATTTCCTGATGTTTCTCGGCTTTATCGCAGAACGCATCAGCTCGGCTATCAACATCGCCTTCTCCCGTGCTATTTTCGGGGAAATCCTAGAGGTGACGATCGCCGAACATGTGGCAATCTTCGAAGCCGTCGAACGCGCCGATGCGACTGCGGCCAAGGATGCGATGCGCAAACATCTGCTCGGGGCAGCAAGCCGGGTCAATCTGGAACTGGATATCTTCTGAGCCGCAAACAGAAGCTTAAACGGCAAAGCTATAGGACAGGTTTCGCTGCTTTCCGGCAATCCAGAGGCGAAAGACGATAATTTTGTCTGCGGTGCCGCTAGACTCGCTGTAAAAGTCATACTAAGAAGAATGAGATTAGGTTGTCAGACATCCAGACAATATGACCGCAGGAGGCGGCTGTCGGAGGGCTGAAGGGGAGGATATATATGACCGGCTCAAGGTCCATCGACGCTACCGCTATTTTGCCTGAAGACTTTGAAAACGCCCTGCTCGTCGGCCGCGTATGGTCGAAAAGCGAAGGCGGCCCCTGCCCCGTTCTGCTCAAAGGCGGCGTGCTTTACGACCTCACCTCTATTTCGCCGACCATGTCGGAACTTCTGGAAAAGACGGATCTGGTGGAGCTGCTTGCAGACACCGGCACATTCGTAGCGCTTGGCGCGCTCGAGGCCTTTCTGGATGGCTCCGCTGGTGAACTTCTCGCCCCCAACGATATTCAGGCCGTCAAGGCTGCAGGCGTGACCTTCGCCGACAGCATGCTGGAACGCGTGATCGAGGAGCAGGCCAAAGGCGATCCACTTCGCGCGCAGGAAATACGCGGACGGCTGGCGCCGGTTCTCGGCGACAATCTCAAGGGACTTGAGGCCGGTTCGGAAAAAGCAGCCGAAGTGAAGAAACTGCTGCAGGAAATGGGCCTGTGGTCGCAATATCTGGAAGTTGGCATCGGTCCGGATGCGGAGATATTCTCCAAGGCGCAGGCCATGGCCTCCGTCGGCTGCGGCGCGCTGATCGGCGTTCACCCGAAGTCGCAGTGGAACAACCCGGAGCCGGAAGTGGTGCTGGCCATTGCCTCCGACGGCCGTATCGTTGGCGCGACGCTCGGCAACGACGTCAACCTGCGTGACTTCGAGGGCCGCTCCGCCCTCCTGCTCAGCAAAGCAAAAGACAACAACGCATCCTGCGCAATCGGTCCCTTCATCCGCCTGTTTGATGGACGCTTTACCATCGAAGACGTGAAGAAGGCGCAGATATCGCTTCTGGTCGAAGGCGAGGACGGCTTCACCATGACCGGTGCAAGCGCAATGCAGGCGATCAGCCGCACGCCGGAAAACCTCGCTTCCCAGCTCTTGAACCGCAACCATCAGTATCCTGACGGCGCCGTCTTTTTCCTTGGTACGATGTTCGCGCCGGTAAAGGACCGCCATGGCCCGGGTCTCGGCTTCACCCACTCCAAGGGCGACCGTGTCGAAATCTCCACGCCCAAGCTCGGCAAGCTGATCAACTGGGTCACGACGACAGACGAATGCCCGGAATGGACATTCGGCACCGCGGCCCTCATGCGCAACCTGGCGAAACGCGGGCTGCTCTAGGCAATCCAGCAAAACTGCATCGCGGTTTTGCGCCCAGAATTGCGAAAACCCATAGGTGGAGCATTGAGGGCGATCCTTCGTCGAAAATGCTCCAGATATTTCTTCGGGAGGGGAAAATGCAAAAGACCGTCAATCTCTTTTACCGGATTCTCGAAATCATTCTCGTCCTGCTGCTCGCCGGCATGTCGATCATGGTCTTCGTCAACGTTGTCATGCGTTACACGATGAATTCCGGCATCAATATCTCGGAAGAATTGTCGCGATACTTCTTCGTATGGCTGACCTTCATCGGCGCCGTACTGACCTTCCGTGAAAACAGCCATATGGGCATCGAAACTCTCGTGATGTTCCTGTCGCGCCGCGCCCGTGTCGTGTGCATGGTCTTGTCGAACATTATCATTCTGGGCTGTTCCGCCATCTTCTTCTGGGGAACATGGAAGCAGTCCGCCATCAACGCCAGCATGCATGCGCCTGTCACCAAGCTGTCGATGATCTGGGTCTACGGCATCGGCATGTTCACCGGCGGCCTGATGTTCATCATCGCTCTGGAACGCCTCTACCGTTATGTGACGGGCCGCGTGACAGAGGATGAAATCGCCCAGTTCGCCGGCGAGAACCTCACGATCGAACAGCTTTCGGAGCGCTGATACCATGACACTTTTCGTTTTTGTCGGCTCTCTTCTCGGAGCCATGGCGATTGGCGTTCCCGTCGCTTTCTCGCTGATGTTCTGTGGCGTCGTGCTCATGTGGTACATGGGCATGTTCAACACCGCGATCATCGCCCAGAACATGATCTCGGGCGCGGACACCTTCACGCTGCTCGCCATCCCCTTCTTCATTCTGGCTGGCGAACTGATGAACTCCGGTGGTCTTTCCCGCCGCATCATCGACTTTGCGATTGCGCTTGTGGGCCATATCAGGGGCGGTCTCGGTATCGTCGCGATTGTCGCGGCCATCATCATGGCCAGCATCTCCGGTTCGGCCGCTGCCGACACCGCAGCCCTTGCCGCAATCCTCATCCCGATGATGGCGAAAGCCGGTTACAACATTCCGCGCTCCGGCGGCCTCATCGCTGCAGGCGGCATCATTGCCCCGGTCATTCCGCCTTCCATGGCCTTCATCGTCTTCGGCGTCGCCGCCAACGTTTCGATCACCCAGCTCTTCCTTGCCGGTATCGTACCCGGCATTCTGATGGGCATTTCGCTGATCATCGCCTGGCTGATCGTGGTCCGAAAGGATAACATCAAGCCGCTGCCCAAGACCTCGGGCAAGGAACGTCTGGTTGCCACGGTACGCGCCGGCTGGGCGCTTGGCATGCCGGTCATCATTCTGGGCGGCATCAAGGCAGGCATCATGACGCCGACGGAAGCCGCCGTTGTCGCTGCCGGCTACGCTCTTTTCGTCGGCATGGTGATCTACCGCGAACTGAAGCCGGCGGATCTGTTCCACGTTCTTCTGCGCGCTGCCAAGAGCACCTCGATCATCATGTTCCTTGTCTGCGCAGCCCTCGTCTCCGCATGGCTCATCACGGCTGCGAACATTCCAAACGAAGTCGCAGGTTATATCGAACCGCTGATCGATCGTCCGATGCTTCTGATGGTTGCCATGATGGTGCTGGTCTTCATCGTAGGAACCGCGCTCGACCTGACACCAACCATCCTGATCCTGACGCCCGTTCTGATGCCCATCGTCAAGCAGGCAGGCATCGACCCGGTCTATTTCGGCGTCCTCTTCATCATCAACAATGCCATCGGCCTGATTACCCCGCCGGTCGGTGTCGTGCTGAACGTCGTCTCAGGCGTCGGACGCATCCCGCTCGGCAAGGTCACGATCGGTGTCTGGCCTTTCCTCGTTGCAGAAACCATCGTTCTGGCGTTGCTCGTGGTTTTCCCGGACATCGTGATGGTTCCGCTGCAGTACCTTCGTTAATCGCCACTTCTCAACCAAAATCCAAGGGAGGATATTATGAGAAAGCTTCTTCTGACCACCACGGCCATCGCTTTTGCGGTGGGCGCCGCAGCCCCGGCAATGGCTGAATTCAACAGCCGCAACATCCGCGTTTCGAACGGCATCAACCAGGACCACCCGGTCGGCAACGGCATCAAGGCCATGCAGGCCTGCCTCGACGACAAGTCGGGCGGCAAGCTGAAGCTGACGGCATTCTGGGGCGGCGCTCTCGGCGGTGACCTTCAGGCGACGCAGGCCCTGCGCTCCGGCGTTCAGGAAGCGGTTGTTACGTCCTCGTCACCGCTCGTCGGCCTGATCCCGTCGCTCGGCGTCTTCGACCTGCCGTTCCTGTTTTCCAATGCCAAGGAAGCCGATGCCGTGATGGACGGCGCCTTCGGCGACATGATGAACAAGAAGCTGGAAGAACAGGGCCTCGTAAACCTGGCCTACTGGGAAAACGGTTTCCGCAACCTCTCGAACTCCAAGCACGCCGTGAACAAGTGGGAAGACTTTTCCGGCCTGAAGGTTCGCGTGATGCAGAACAACATCTTCCTCGACACCTTCCAGAACCTCGGCGCCAATGCAACGCCGATGGCTTTCGGTGAAGTGTTCTCGGCACTTGAAACCAACGCGATCGACGCACAGGAAAACCCCTATGTGACGATCGACACCTCCAAGTTCTACGAGGTGCAGAAGTACATCACCGAGACGAACCACGCCTACACGCCGTTCCTCTTCCTCTTCTCCAAGCCGATCTTCGACAGCTACACGCCCGAAGAACAGACGGCCCTGCGCGAATGCGCAGTCGTCGGCCGTGACGAAGAGCGCAAGGTCATCCGCGAACTGAACCAGAAGTCGCTGGAAAAGATCAAGGCTGCAGGACTTGAAGTGAACTCGCTGTCTGCGGAAGAGCAGGCACGTATCCGCGAAAAGTCGATGGTCGTCTACGAAAAGCACAAGGCTGAAATCGGTGCCGACGTCGTTGACGCCGTTCTGGCGGACCTGAAGAAGATCCGCGGCCAGTAATCCTGTCTGGATAAAATTAAAACACCCGGAGGTCAGCCTCCGGGTGTTTTTGTTTATGCGAATACAGAAAAGAAAAAGGCTGCCAAAGCAGCCTCTTCCAGAAAATCAGGACGCCGTGCGGTTTTGCCGGTTGGCGATGAGATCTTCGACCACCGCCGGATCGGCAAGCGTCGAGGTATCCCCAAGCGCGCCGAAATCATCCTCCGCGATCTTGCGCAGAATACGCCGCATGATCTTACCCGAACGGGTCTTCGGCAGGCCTGGCGCGAACTGGATCTTGTCTGGCGTCGCAACCGGCCCGATCTCGTTGCGGACGTGCTTTACCAGCTCCTCGCGCAGCGCATAGTCGCCGCTCTGGCCCGCCATCAACGTGACATAACAATAAATGCCCTGCCCCTTGATGGCATGCGGGTAACCCACGACCGCCGCTTCCGAAACCTGATGATGCGAAACAAGTGCCGACTCGACTTCGGCGGTGCCGAGGCGGTGGCCGGAGACGTTAAGCACGTCATCGACGCGGCCAGTGATCCAGTAATAACCGTCCTCATCGCGCCGGCAGCCGTCACCGGTGAAATACTTGCCCTTATAGGTCGAGAAGTAGGTGTCGACGAAGCGCTGGTGATCCCCGTAAACGGACCGCGACTGGCCCGGCCAGCTGTCGATGATGCAGAGATTGCCGTCGGCCGGCCCCTCCAGCACGTTGCCTTCGGCATCGACCAGCTGCGGCTGCACGCCGAAGAACGGCCTTGTCGCCGAACCCGGCTTCAGGTCCGTCGCACCCGGCAGCGGCGAGATGAGAATGCCGCCCGTTTCCGTCTGCCACCAGGTATCGACGATGGGGCTCTTGTCCTCGCCGACCACATGGTAATACCACTCCCACGCTTCGGGATTGATCGGCTCGCCCACCGTGCCGAGAAGCCGCAAGCTTTCGCGCGACGAACGCGTGACGAACTGGTCGCCGGCCCCCATCAGGGATCGGAGCGCCGTCGGTGCGGTGTAGAAGATGTTGACCTTGTGCTTGTCGATGACTTCCCAGAACCGTCCCTGATCCGGGAAGTTGGGAACGCCTTCGAACATCAGCGTCGTCGCACAGTTCGCCAGCGGCCCGTAGACGATGTAGGAATGGCCGGTGACCCAGCCGACATCGGCGGTGCACCAGAAGACCTCCCCGTCCTTGTAGTCGAAGACGTATTCATGCGTCATCGACGTATAGACGAGATAGCCGCCCGTGGTGTGCAGCACGCCCTTCGGCTTGCCGGTGGAGCCTGACGTGTAGAGGATGAACAGCGGATCTTCCGCTCTCATCTTCACCGGCGGGCAATCCGGTTTCACCGTGGCGATTTCCTGATGGTACCAGATGTCGCGGCCGGGCGCCCAGCCGGTCTTGCCGCCGGTGCGGCGCACGACCAGAACCTTGTTGACGATGACATATTGCTTGGCGGCAATATCGATCGCCTTGTCGGTATTTTCCTTGAGCGGGATCGGCTTGCCGCCACGCACGCCTTCATCGCAGGTGATGACGAAGGTGGACTGGCAATCGACGATGCGGCCGGCCAGGGCTTCCGGCGAGAAGCCGCCGAACACGACCGAATGAATGGCGCCGATGCGGGCGCAGGCGAGCATGGCATAGGCCGCCTCGGGTATCATCGGCATATAGATGGTGACCCGGTCGCCCTTCTTGACACCATGCTTCTTCAGCACGTTCGCCAGGCGGCAGACATAGTCATAGAGCTGATTGTAGGTGATCTTCTTGTCGATATAGGGATTGTCACCTTCCCAGATGATCGCCGTGCGTTCGCCATGCGTCTTCAGGTGCCGGTCGATACAGTTGTAGGAGACGTTCGTCAGGCCGTCCTCGAACCACTTGATCGGCACTCTTCCCTTGAAGGACGTGTTCTTGACCTTGGTATAGGGCTTGAACCAGTCGATCCGCCGGCCGTGCTTGTCCCAGAACTTCTCGGGATCCTCGACGCTCTCCTGATACCATTTCTGGTAACGCTCATTGTCGATGAGCGTGCGGGCTTTCGCCGATTTGAGCACGGGGTAGATTTTGGCAGACATGAACTCCTCCTGGAACCAGATATGGCTTGATATGCGCGACCTTGAGACTCCCACCTCAGGCATGTGTTGAATTCATAGCAGTTCAAATGCACACGGCAATTAGACAAAGGCATTTGTTTCGCAAAGAATTGCAATTATGATGCAATCCGGTTATAGAGCGCCAATATCCCGGAAATCAGTGGTTGATACCACGCCCGCGACCCCGGCGCGGACGGACAGAAGGACTGTATCTATGGCTCAACAATTGCTCATGCCAAAAGCTACGGCTGTATGGCTGGTAGACAACACCGCGCTGTCGTTCGATCAGATCGCCACGTTCTGCAAACTGCATCCGCTCGAAGTCAAGGCAATCGCCGACGGTGAAGCCGCGCAGGGCATCAAGGGCCTCGACCCGATCGCGACCGGACAGCTTTCCCGCGACGAGATCGCCCGCGCTGAAGGCAACCCGAACCACAAGCTCAAGCTTTCCGAGCCAAAGGTTCGTGTGCCGGAATCCAAGCGCCGTGGCCCGCGCTACACGCCGGTTTCCAAGCGTCAGGATCGTCCGAACGCCATTCTCTGGCTGGTCCGCAATCATCCTGAGCTGAAGGACGCGCAGATTTCGCGTCTTGTTGGCACCACCAAATCCACCATCGAGCAGATCCGCGACCGCACCCACTGGAACTCGGCAAACCTCACCCCGATGGACCCGGTAACGCTTGGTCTCTGCAGCCAGATCGATCTCGATCTTGAAGTTGAACGCGCATCGCGCGGCCGCCCGCTGCCGACAGCAGAAGAGCTTGGCAACACGCTGCAGCCGGCAACGGCGACGGAAGGTCTGGATTACAACTTCCAGCGCGACGAAGAAGAAAAGCAGATCGACGCGGACGCCGTCTTCAAGAAGCTCAGCTCGCTGAAATCGGCTCCGAAGGACGAAGACGAGGACGATCACTACTGATCGAAAGTCTTTCCGTTTATGAAAACCCGGCCGTCGTGCCGGGTTTTTTGTTTTCAGAGCTTCAGGGCACTTCCAGTAAACCGGCTATGCGCTTTGCCGGAAATGCTCTAGCGGGCACCGAAGATTGCCGAGCCGACACGCACGCTGGTGGCGCCGAATTCTATCGCAGTCTCGAAGTCCCCCGACATGCCCATGGAAAGCTTCTCGAGGCCGCATTGTCTGGCAAGCTTCGCCAGAAGCGCAAAATGCGGACCGGGATTTTCATCCGCAGGCGGAATGCACATCAGGCCCTCTACCGACAATTTCAGCTCGTCCCGGCAAAAAGCCACGAAGGCGACGGTCTCGCGTGGATCGATGCCAGCCTTCTGTGGCTCCAGCCCGGTATTGACCTGCACATAAAAACGAAGGCTGCGGCCCTGTTTGACGCATTCCTCAGAAAGCGCACGGGCGATCTTTTCCCGATCAACGCTCTGTACGACGTCGAACAGCGCAACTGCATCCGCCGCCTTGTTGGATTGCAGCGGCCCGATCAGGTGCAGCTCTATACCCGATGTCTTTTCTTTAAGCGCAGGCCACTTGCCCTGCGCTTCCTGTACGCGGTTCTCGCCGAACACGCGCTGGCCGCTGTCGATCACCGGCTGGATCTCTTGCGCATCGAACGTCTTCGAGACGGCGACGAGAGAAACATCCGTCGCCTTGCGGCCGGACTTTTCCGCTGTCTCCGCTATGCGTTGCCTGACATCCTCAAGACGTGCTTCGATTTCCATCACAGGACCTCTATTTGAAACATTCTGAACGCTAACTAGACGCCGATTGCCTTGATGCCAAGCGGGTTTAGCACCATTTGAGGCACGCTGGCCAAGATTGAACGCCCGGAGGCCCCGCCAAACTTGACGCCCCGGTCGTTTCATGGTGAAGGTCAGCGCAAATTTTTCCCCTCGATACCCGGAATTCTAAACAATGGCCATCGAACGTTACAATCCTCGCGACGCCGAGCCGCGCTGGCAGCAGAAATGGAACGAAGACAAGGTTTTCGTGACCGACAACAGCGATCCGCGCGAGAAGTATTACGTTCTAGAGATGTTTCCCTACCCGTCGGGACGCATTCACATGGGCCACGTCCGCAACTACGCGATGGGCGATGTCGTTGCGCGCTACAAGCGCGCGCGCGGCTTCAACGTTCTGCACCCCATGGGCTGGGACGCCTTCGGCATGCCTGCCGAAAACGCGGCTATGCAGAACAAGGTTCACCCCAAGGACTGGACCTATCAGAACATCGCCACCATGCGTGGCCAGCTGAAATCCATGGGCCTGTCGCTGGACTGGACCCGCGAATTTGCGACCTGCGATGTGGAATATTACCACCGCCAGCAGGCGCTGTTCGTCGATTTCATGGAAAAGGGTCTGGTCTACCGCAAGCAGTCCAAGGTCAACTGGGATCCGGTCGACCATACCGTTCTGGCCAATGAGCAGGTCATCGACGGCCGCGGCTGGCGCTCCGGCGCGCTGGTCGAACAGCGCGAATTGACGCAGTGGTTCTTCCGAATCACCGATTTCAGCCAGGATCTGCTGGACGAGCTGGACACGCTGGATCAGTGGCCGGAAAAAGTGCGCCTGATGCAGAAGAACTGGATCGGCCGCTCCGAAGGCCTGTCGCTGCGCTGGCAGACCGTTGCTGGCACAGTGCCGGAAGGCTTTGCCGACATAACCGTTTATACCACGCGTCCCGACACCCTGTTCGGCGCATCCTTCCTGGCAATCGCCGCCGACCATCCGCTGGCAAGAGAGCTGTCGGAGAAGAACCCTGATATTGCCGAGTTCTGCGACGAGTGCCGCCGCCATGGCACGTCTCTCGCAGCGCTGGAAACAGCGGAAAAGAAGGGTATCGATACCGGCGTCAAGGTCATACATCCGCTGGACCCGACGTGGGAACTGCCGGTCTATGTCGCCAACTTCGTGCTGATGGACTACGGCACCGGCGCGATATTCGGCTGCCCTTCGGGTGACCAGCGCGATCTGGATTTCGCCCGTAAATACGATTTGCCGGTGGTGGCCGTCGTGGCGCCGGAAGGCCCCGACGCTGCCAGCTTCACCATTGAAGACGTCGCCTTCACCGATGATGGCGTGATGATCAACTCCGGCTTCCTGAACGGCATGAACACGACTGACGCCTTTGAGGCGGTCGTGCAGAAGCTCTCTGCCCAGACGCTGGGCAACACGCCGCAGGCCGAGCGCAAGGTCAATTTCCGCCTGCGCGACTGGGGCATTTCCCGCCAGCGTTACTGGGGTTGCCCGATACCCGTCATCCATTGCGAAGTCTGCGGCGTAGTTCCGGTTCCGAAGAAGGACCTGCCGGTCAAGCTGCCCGACGACGTGACCTTCGACGTGCCCGGCAACCCACTGGATCGCCACCCCACATGGCGTCACGTTGCCTGCCCGCAATGCGGCCATGACGCACGCCGTGAAACCGACACGATGGACACATTCGTCGATTCCAGCTGGTACTACACGCGCTTCACCGCGCCTTGGGAAGATGAGCCGACGGATCCGAAGGCCGCAAACCACTGGCTGCCGGTGGACCAGTATATCGGCGGCATCGAGCATGCTATTCTGCACTTGCTCTATTCGCGCTTCTTCACCCGCGCCATGCGCGAGACCGGCCATGTCGGCGTCAAGGAGCCCTTCAAGGGCCTGTTCACGCAGGGCATGGTTGTGCACGAGACCTACAGCCACGGTGAAGGCCTGACCCGCGAATGGGTAGCGCCCGCCGACCTGCGCATCGAAGAGACTGACGGTGCCCGCCGGGCATTCCTCTTGTCCTCCGGTGCGGAAGTGAAGATCGGCTCGATCGAGAAGATGTCGAAGTCGAAGAAGAACGTGGTCGACCCGGATGACATCATCGCATCCTACGGTGCGGATACCGCTCGCTTCTTCGTCCTGTCGGATTCTCCGCCCGACCGCGACGTCATCTGGTCCGAAGCCGGTGTGGAAGGCTCAAACCGCTTCGTACAGCGCGTCTGGCGCATCATCGGCGAAGTCGCGACCGAGCTGAAGAGCGTCACGCCGAAGCCCGCGAGCGAGGGCGAGGGCCTGGCAGTATCCAAGGCAGCCCACAAGACGCTGAAGGCCGTTCAGGAGGATCTGGACAAGCTTGCCTTCAACAAGGCGATCGCCCGCATCTACGAACTGGTCAACGCGCTCGCAGCTCCGCTGGCGGATGTCGCGGCTGGTGGCAAGCCTGATGACGTCAAGGCGGCGGCGCGTGATGCCGTCGAAATCCTCATTCGCATCATTGCCCCCATGACGCCGCATCTGGCCGAAGAATGCTGGTCGGCGCTGGGCAACGAGGGTCTCGTCGCCCAGACGCCGTGGCCAACTTTTGTACCCTCGCTGGTCGAGGAAAACGATGTGGTCATGCCCGTTCAGGTCAACGGCAAGAAGCGCGGCGAATTGACAATCGCGCGCGATGCGGATCAAGATGCGGTCCGAGCGGCCGCCCTTGCGCTGGATGCCGTCAAATCCATTCTTGCCGGTGGCGAGCCCAAAAAAGTCATCGTGGTTCCGCAGAGGATTGTGAACATTGTTGTCTGACGTTTTTTCGAGATGGAGCCGCGTTGCGGCAGCAGTTTCCGTCGTGATGATGGCCGGTCTTCTGGCAGGCTGCCAGGTCCGCCCGCTTTACGGCGAGGCTTCCGGAACCAAGGAGAGACTGGCGGCTGTCAGCATCTCGAATGCCGGCGACCGCATAACGCAGGAAGTGCGCAATCAGCTGATCTTCCTGGTGTCCGGCGGTGCGGGTGAACCGGCTACGGCTCAGTACAACGTCAAGTTATCCGTAAGCTCGAGCGCCACGTCCACGGAAGTCGAGAACTACGATCTGACGACCCGTACCAACAGCAATTATAACGGCCCTTACCCAGGCCGTGTTGTGATGAACGGTAATTACGTCCTGACGCGTATTTCCGACGGCCAGATCCTGCGCTCCGCGCGGCGTAGCGTAACGGCGCAGGTGGATCTGCCACAGCAGGAATTCGCCAAGATCAGGGCGATCCGCGACGCAGAAAACCGTGCGGCCCGGGAACTGGCTGAAATCATCCGTACCGATATCGCTGCCACCCTTGGCCGCTGAGAGCGGCGGCCGTGGCAGAGATAAAATCGCATGAATTTGAGCGCTTCGCCGAAAATCCGGCGGAGCGCTTTCGCGTTTTCGTGCTCTACGGCCCGGATCGCGGCCTCGTGTCGGAGCGGGCCAACCTCATCGCCAAAAAGACCGGCATTGACCCGGATGACGCCTTTGCATCGTTGAAGCTGAGCGCATCCGACCTGCAGGGCGATCCCGGCCGCCTTCTCGACGAGGTGAACGCCATCGGCCTTTTCGGTGGCGAAAAACTCGTCTGGATCAAAAGTGCCTCGGCTGAAAAGGCGCTGGTGGACGCTCTCCAGATTCTGGCTGAGACGCCGCCCGAAGCCAGCTTCCTCATCATCGAGGCCGGCGACATTAAAAAAGGCACGGGCCTGCGCAAGATCGCAGAACCCGCTCGCTCTATCGCAGCAATCCCGTGTTATGCGGATGACGCCCGTTCGTTGAATGCGTTGATCGATCAGGAACTGTCTGCCGACAATCTGCGCATTGCCCCGGCCGCACGGCAGAGGCTGATCGAGCAGTTGGGCGGCGATCGGATTGCCTCGCGCAACGAGATCCGCAAGCTTGCGCTCTATTGCCGCGGCGCAGAGGTGATCGAGGAAGATGATGTGCTGGCAATCATCGGCGATGCCAGCACGGTTTCGGCTGACGACGCCGTCGATGCCATCCTGAAGGGCGACAGAAACGCCTTTTTCCACGCCACCCAGAAGATCGTCTCGTCGAAGACGCCGATCTTTCTCGTGCTTCAGGGATGCCTCAAGCAATTTCAGTTGCTGGATCAGATGCGCGCCGAAATGGATGAGAAAAAGCAGCAGGCCGGGCAGGTCATGCAAACGCTTGGACGCCACATCCATTTTCGCAGGAAACCGGTTATCGAAAGGGCGTTGCGAACCTGGCAGCCAGCGGCGATCGCCCGTGAGATGAACCGCCTGCAAGCGGCCATATTGCAAAGCCGCCAGCGCCAAAGCCTGGAAGACAGCGTGGCGCTTTTGACCCTGCTATCGACCACATTGCAATCAGGCCGCGGCGGATAACTCGCTGAAGGTCGGCAAAAAGCCCTCACGCTGACGCTGCGAGGGCTTTTAAAATCATGATACCAAGGACACCAGTCGTTGAGAACTCAGTCGCCCTTACCCGGCTCGGCAGAGAAATAAAGCTCGAGCTTGCCTGTCACGCCATCCATTTCCTTGGCTTCCGGCAAGGGGTCGCGCTTGATGGTGATATTCGGCCAGATCGCCGCATATTCCGTATTCAGCTTCAGCCACTTGTCGAGACCCGGCTCAGTGTCGGGCTTGATCGCTTCGGCAGGACATTCCGGTTCGCACACACCACAATCGATGCATTCGTCAGGATTGATAGCGAGGAAATTTTCACCCTCGTAAAAGCAGTCGACAGGGCAGACTTCAACGCAATCGGTGTATTTGCAGCGGATGCAATTGTCGGTCACGACATATGTCATGATGAACTCCAGAATATGCAGGCCGGGTCTGTGGGCTTCGGAACACAAGCCGTCGCCCGGAATTCAGACAGGGCAATTTTGCAAGTGAGGTAATGCCTTTGCCTTCAGATAGCAAGGATAAACAATTCTGAAAAACCGCTAAGACTTGAAGGTTTATTCTATTCTTTGTTTCCGTCGCTGTCCGACAGGAACCTGTCGAGCGCCCTGCGCTCTTTTTTGGTGGGGCGACCGCTTCCCGGCTGACGTATCGCCTGCTCCAGCGGGCTCAGCCTGTCGGAAGGCTCGCGCGGCGGCGTCAGATCGTCGTAGAGAAGTCTGGCCTCTTCATAGGGTCCGCGCCGCTCGCCCCCGGATTTGACGACAAGCACCTTGTCCATGCGCTCGAAACCGATATCGAGCCTGTCACCGGCCTTTACCAGATGGCTGGGCTGGCGAATGGAGACACCGTTGACCTTGACCTTGCCCGACTGAATGTAACTCTGGGCAAGTGAACGGGATTTGGCCATGCGGGCAAAGAACAGCCACTTGTCCAGACGCTGACGCGTGCTTTCGAGTGGCTGTTCGTTGCTCCCCATAGCTTACTTCTTCAGCTGCTCCTTGAGAGCAGCAAGCTTGGCGAAGGGCGAATCCGGATCGATCGGCTTTTCCTTGCGCGGCGGCTTGGCTTCGAAACGCTGCTGACCCTGCGGTTTCCCGCCACGGTCGTTGCGGTCCGGCCTGTCTTTGCGCTCCCCGCGGTCCTGACGATCATTATTGCGGTTGTTGCCACGGTCGGGACGTCCGCCATCACGCTTGCGCTCGCCGTCACCGCCACGATTGGCAGCCTCGCGATTTGCTCCGTCACGATTATCGCGACGGCCTTCGCCACGACGTTCACCCTGTTCGCGTGGCGCCTGATCGCGACCCTCGCCACGGCCTTGACCGCGATTGCCAGGACGACGGTTTTCACCACGCTGGTTTTCGTTGCGACCACCCGGACGCCACAGAAGAACAGGCTTCGGCTCGGCAGCCTCGGCGCTTTCCGTCGGCGCAGCCTCGCTAACAGCAGCCTCTTGGCCCACAGCTTCCGCAACCGGCGCTTCTTCAGCAGCTTCGACAGTCGTCGTCTCGGAAACCTGCTCTTCCGAAGCCGGTTCCTCGTGTTCGGTCTCTGCGCTCTCGTCTTCCGTCACCGCTTCAGAAGCGGCCGGAGCGGCAGCACCAGTCTGGTTGGCGAGGAAGGCCTGCGCCTCTTCCGCCGTTACCTGATCGGCACGATAACCGAGACCCTTGAGGATTTCTTCCATGTCGTCGAGCGTTGCGCCGAGAATGGAAAGCATTGCGGTCGTCGTCGTGAAACGGCGGCCGTCATAAGCGCCTTCCGGACGCGGCTGCTGACCGGGCTTCCACTGCAACAGCGGACGGATGAGATCGGCCAGACGCTCGAGAATGTCGATACGCACGGCGCGCTTTCCGAGGAAACGGAAACCGGCGAGCTTGTAGAACATCCGCTCGAAGGTCGGGTCCGTCACGACAGAGGTGCGACCGGCGGCCAGCACCGGAATGAGATCGCCGTAACCCGGCTTGCCGAGACCATCGTTCTTCAGCGCCCAGAGCAGCGTGACAAGCTCCGCCGGAGCTGGCTTGAGAAGCGCGGGCAGGAAGACGTGATAGGCGCCGAAACGCACGCCGTAGCGGCGCATGGAGGCACGCGCATCCTGATCCAGCGACTTCACGTCTTCGGTGACGTCACGGCGGAACAGGACACCGAGATTTTCGACCAGCTGGAACGCCAGCCCCTTCGCCAGACCCTGAAGGTCTTCGGCGCGCGAAATATCGTCCAGCGGCTTCAGCACGGTCGCAATCTGATGATTGACGAAACGTTCGACGCGCGCCAGCGCATGATCGCGGGCATTGCCGCTCAACTGCTCGTCGGCAAAGAGGATCACGCGCGGCTTCATGATATTGTCGCCTGCCGAAAGGCGGGCCACCGGTTCGCCCAACCAGCGAACCAGACCATCGGAGCTCAAAGCGAGATCACCGTTTCCGCTGGCGTGCAGACGCGCGGCACGCGCCTCGTATTCGAGCGCGAGCGCCTTCTGCGCAGCAGCCTGCACGGCCTTCTGATCCGGCCCTTCCATTCCCGGCACCGGCGTGAACCGGAACCCGGCCAACTGGCCGACGTGATGTCCTTCTACGAAGACATCACCATTTACACTGATTTCAGCTTCAAGCATCGCATTCTCTCTCAGGCGCCTCATGAGCACAGATGTCCTGCGATCAACAAAGCGTTTCGTCAACCTTTCATGTAGAGCATCGGACAATCGATCTTCGATTTCCCGCGTCTTTTCTTGCCAGTGTGTCGGATCGGCAAGCCATCCTGGGCGGTTCGATACATAAGTCCATGTTCTGATCTGCGCAATCCTTGCAGACAAGGTATCGATCTCTCCATCGGTACGATCGGCGCGGCGCACCTGTTCGCCCATGAAATCTTCGTTCACCGTGCCACGTTTTACCAGATCGAAATAGAGCGTTGAGATCAGATCAGCATGTTGAGCGGGCGCAATGCGGCGATAATCCGGAAGCGCGCAGGCCTCCCAGAGTTTTTCCACCCGCGCCTCCGTCGTCGCCACGTCGATGATTTCAGGGTAGCGCGACAGATATTCGAGCGCCTGCTGGTCGATCGCCGGCAAGGCCCGTGACAGTCCCTGGATCGCCGGGGCGGCTTCTAGGCTCAGACGCAGATTGGTGATGGAGGAAAAATCGAAATTTTTCGTCCGCCATTGCAGCACCTTCACCGAGTCGAACTGATGGGTTTCGATACGCTCCACCAACTCGTCGTCAAATGGATCGACGCGCCCCGTCACGCCAAAGGTGCCATCGCGAAGATGGCGGCCGGCGCGGCCGGCGATCTGGCCGATCTCGCCCGGATTGAGATTGCGGAACTGATAGCCGTCGAACTTGCGGTCCTGCGCAAAGGCGACATGATCGACATCGAGGTTGAGACCCATGCCGATGGCATCAGTCGCCACGAGATATTCGACGTCGCCGGACTGGTAGAGCCCCACCTGGGCGTTGCGCGTACGCGGCGAAAGCGCGCCCATCACAACGGCTGCGCCACCACGCTGGCGGCGCACCAGCTCGGCAATGGCATAGACCTCTTCCGCCGAAAAGGCGACGATTGCCGTGCGTTGCGGCAGGCGGGTTATCTTCTTCTGGCCCGCATAAAAAAGCTGTGACAGGCGCGGACGTTCGACCACGGTAATTCCCGGCAGCAGCTTTTCGAGGATCGGGCGCATCGTGCCCGCACCCAGAAGCAGCGTTTCCTCCCGCCCGCGCAGATGCAGCACGCGGTCGGTAAAGATATGCCCGCGCTCCAGATCACCCGCCAGCTGCACTTCATCGATGGCGACGAATGCGGCCGTTGTCTCGCGCGGCATGGCTTCCACCGTGCAGACGGAATATTTGGCTTTAGGAGGGGCGATCTTTTCTTCGCCGGTTATCAGCGCCACATTCGGCGCGCCCACCTTTTCGACAAGACGGGTATAGACCTCGCGCGCCAGAAGGCGCAGCGGAAGGCCGATGACACCGTTGCCATGTGCCACCATGCGCTCGATGGCGTAATGGGTCTTGCCGGTATTGGTGGGGCCGAGAACGGCCGTGACACCGCGGCCGCTCAGGATCATGGGGCGAAAATTCAACGTACTATCCGTGAATCGACTTCATCTGCTTGCTGTACCGCCCGCCATTCACTGATACGGGCCGCACACGCAACACACATGGCAACGCCCGCCGACAAAGGCAATAGGCCTTGTCCGCAAAGTGGTAACAGGTCCTTCCCCGCCGGAATTTTCCTTTTTGATTCAGATAGTTGAAATATTAAAAAGAATCCGGCGAAACCGGAATCGATTCGGATACGGAACAGTCTGCGAACGAATCGAATACGAATCGCTGACTCCAATGGATTCAGCTTTTGTTCTCCGCAACATCTGGTTGGCAGATGCCTGCCCTATACCAGATTGTGAATCCGGGTAAGTCCTTGTCCGGATTCAGCTTTGCGGCACCGGCTTCCGGCGGAAAATACCGGAATCGACTGTCAAGCGGCAATCGCTTAAAAGCCGCTCCGGCACAGGCAGGAACGGCAGTATCAGAGCGCCTCGCCGGCAAGCAGGCGCGGCGCGCCCGCATCTGTCGTACCGGCAGCCTGACCGATGAAATAGGATTTCAGACCCGGCAAACGATCGACCACACCCAGACCGAAATCACGCATGACGCGAATGGGACCGACATCATTGGAGAAAAGCCGGTTCAGCACATCCGTCGTCACACCCATCCGCAACGTGTCGAAACGCCGCCAGGACTGGTAACGGTCGAGAACGTTGAGAGAGCCGATATCAAGGCCGAGACGGTCGGCCTCGACCACGGTTTCGGCCAGTGCCGCAACATCCTTGAAGCCGAGATTGAGGCCCTGACCGGAAATCGGGTGAATTCCATGCGCCGCATCTCCGGCAAGTGCAAAACGTGGCGCGACGAAGGAACGCGCCAGCGTCAAGCCCAGCGGAAAGGCGCGACGGGGACCGACGGGACGGACCGGGCCGAGCTTGTGGCCGAACCGGCGTTCAAGTTCCTCCTCGAACACCAGATCGTCGGCAGCAACCAGCCTGTCGGCATCGGCCGTACGTTCGGTCCAGACAAGCGAGGAGCGGTTCCCTTTCAAGGGAAGCACGGCGAAAGGCCCCGACGGCAGAAAATGTTCCTCCGCGCAGCCCTCATGCGGCCGCTCGTGTTCAACGGTGGTGACGATCCCAGACTGATCGTAATTCCAGTGCACGGTTTTTATTCCTGCCATATCCCGCAAAGCCGAGCGGACCCCATCGCAGGCTATGAGCAGTCGCGCCTCAAGCGACGAGCCGTCGGAAAGTGAAATAGCCGTCGATTGCGGGCCGGCGGAAAAGCCGGAAACACTGAGACCATGGCGGATTTCGACGCCGAGGCGCTCACACAGGCCTCGCAGCGCACCCACCATCGCGACATTCGGGACCATATGAGCGAAGGGCCTGCCCTCCTCCACCGCGCCGTCGAATGTCAAAAACACCGGGCGAACCGGATCGGCGGTCTTCGAATCGGTGACGATCATCTTGTGGATCGGCTGAGCCTCCGGCTCGATCTCGTTCCATATGCCGAAAACGTCGAGCATGCGCGTGGCCGCCGCGATAATGGCGGAGGCGCGGACGTCCTTCTTCCAGACATCCTCGGGAGCGGCTTCAACCACCTGCACATTAAGATGTCCGGCTGCCTGCTTAATTGCGACAGCAACGGAAAGGCCGACATAACCGCCGCCTGCCACCACCACGTCCAGCATCGCGCTTCTCCTCAAATCTTGTGCACGCATCATCGGCGCACTATAGACCATGTGACGTCTTCCTACAGCCGGAGCAGGCCGAAAAAATGTCGCATCCCTCGCAAACGTCAAATCCGATGGCCAATCTGATCTCCACACTCGATCTCGAGAAGCTGGAAGAAAACCTGTTTCGGGGTGAAAGCCCGCAAATCGGCTGGCAGCGCGTTTTCGGCGGTCAGGTCATCGCGCAGGCATTGATCGCAGCTCAACGAACCGTGGATGATGATCGTTTCGTTCATTCACTGCATTCCTATTTCATGCGCCCCGGCGACCCGCTGGTGCCCATCCTCTACCAGGTGGAGCGCATTCGCGACGGTGCGAGCTTCTGCACCCGGCGCGTGGTCGCCATCCAGCATGGCAAGGCGATCTTTTCCATGTCGGCGTCATTCCAGATCGTCGAGGACGGATTCGATCATCAGATAAAAATGCCGGATGTGACGCCGCCCGAAAGGCTGATGAGTGAAGATGAGATGCAGGCGGCCTTCCTCGCCAACGCACCCGCTTCGATCCGAAAATACTGGAGCAACAAGCGCCCGATAGAAATCCGGCCGGTTTCGCTGACACATTATATTTCGAAAGAAAAGCTGGAACCGCAGCAGGATATCTGGGTTCGCGCTGTCGGCGATGTGCCGGACGATCCACGTTTCCAGTCAGCCATTCTCGCTTATCTCTCGGATATGACATTGCTCGACACGTCGCTCTATGCCCACGGAACGACGATCTTCGATCCGGCCATTCAGGTGGCGAGCCTCGATCACGCCATGTGGTTCCACCGTCCCTGCCGGCTGGACGACTGGCTGCTCTACACGCAGGACAGCCCCAGCGCCTCGGGAGCACGCGGTCTGACCCGTGGCAATATTTTCACCAGACACGGTGAACTGATCGCCTCCGTCGCACAGGAAGGTTTGATCCGCAAAAGGGCAAATGCTTAAATAATGCGCTTTTTTAAAAAATCGCACATTTAATAGACGAAAATTGCGCCACCCGATGCCCGTTTTTCAGACGCCTGTCATATAATTTTTATATTTCAATAACTTATAGGCCGCATCAAAACTGGCACGCCCCTTGAATGTATGTCCGTAGTCGCTGTTATTGATCTGCCAGCGCGAGGAGAGTCGGCTCCGTGCCGAGGACAAACAAAGGATGGGAAACCAGATGAAAATTGTGATGGCCATTATCAAGCCGTTCAAGCTGGATGAAGTGCGCGAAGCGCTCACCGGCGTCGGCATCCAAGGCCTGACCGTGACCGAGGTAAAGGGTTACGGACGCCAGAAGGGACATACCGAGATTTATCGCGGCACGGAATATGCGGTGAGCTTTCTTCCCAAACTGAAGATCGAGATCGCGGTTGCATCAGACGTCGTCGACAAGGCTGTCGAGGCAATCGCGTCGGCTGCAAAAACCGGGCAGATCGGTGACGGCAAGATCTTCGTCTACTCTATCGAACAGGCCGTGCGCATCCGTACCGGCGAAACCAACACAGAAGCGCTTTGAAGCACGGCTGACAGGGAGTTTTCTAGCTATGCAACTCAACAAGTTTTCAACGCTCGGCAAACTGGGTGCCGGTGTGGCAGCCCTGATGGCCCCGGCAATCGCCTTTGCGCAGGATGCCGCGCCGGCAGTAGCAGCGGCGGCCCCCGTTCCGGAAAAAGCCGATACCGCATTCATGTATGTCGCGACGATCCTCGTGCTTTTCATGATCATTCCGGGTCTCGCCCTGTTTTATGGCGGCCTCGTGCGCACAAAGAACATGCTCTCCGTTCTCATGCAGTGCACGGTCATCGGCGCGGTCATGATGCTCGTATGGGTAATCTACGGTTACTCCTTCGCCTTCGGCGGCGGCACCGGCCCGTATTTCGGCGGTTTCGGCAAGCTGTTCCTGTCCGGCGTTTCGCTTGACAGCACCTCGGCAACCTTCTCCCAGGGCGTCGTGATCTACGAATACACCTTCATCGCCTTCCAGATGACCTTTGCGGCCATCACGCCCGCGCTGATCATCGGTGCATTTGCGGAACGCGTGAAGTTCTCGGCAGTCATCCTGTTCACCATCCTGTGGGCCACCTTCGTCTACTTCCCGATCGCTCACATGGTCTGGGACGCGAATGGCCTTATCTTCGGCATGGGCGCTCTCGACTTCGCCGGCGGCACGGTCGTCCACATCAATGCCGGTATCGCCGGTCTGATCGGCGCGATCATGGTTGGCAAGCGTACTGGCTTCGGCAAGGACATGATGGCCCCGCACTCCATGACGCTGACGCTGGTTGGCGCAGCCATGCTGTGGTTCGGCTGGTTCGGCTTCAACGCCGGCTCCAACCTCGAAGCATCTGGCGGTGCGGTTCTTGCAACCATGAACACCTTCCTCGCCACTGCAGCAGCCATCGTTTCCTGGTCGCTGGTTGAAAGCTTCACCCGCGGCAAGGCTTCCATGCTGGGCGCAGCTTCGGGCATGATCGCCGGCCTCGTCGCCGTAACGCCTGCGGCCGGTTCCGTCGGACCCATGGGCGCTATCGTTCTCGGCCTCATCGTCTCGCCGATCTGCTACTTCTTCGTCTCGGTTGTGAAGAACAAGTTCGGCTACGACGACACAGCTGACGTCTTCGGTGTCCACGGCATCGGCGGCATCATCGGCGCCCTCGGCACCGGCATCTTCACGTCTCCGCTGCTTGGCGGCACGGGCAAGGCGGACTTCTCCATCTCCTCGCAGCTCTGGACGCAGTTCGTTGCCGTCGCCATCACCATCGTATGGTGCGCAGTCGTCTCGGCAATCCTCTACAAGATCGTCGACGTGATCGTTGGTCTGCGGGTTCCGGTCGAAGCGGAACGCGAAGGTCTCGACCTTGCGACCCACGGCGAAGCCGCCTACCACTCCTGATATCCGGGAAAAGGGGTTCTCCATCCCCTCTCCCAAAAGAAGGCCCGCTTCGGCGGGCCTTTTCTTTGCCGCAAATCCGGAAGCGGCTTTTAAAAAACCGCATGGTTAACACGACATTAACCAGCAAGCTGTTAGTTTTCCCTGTCAATCCGGGATCTGGTCAACTGCCGGATCTTGCCGAAACCACAAAAACTACGGGTTCAGGGACATGGGCAGAATGAATTCTCCGACATTCGACGGTCGTCACACGCGTTTCGTGCTGACGGCGTTTTTCGTGCGGCAGGTCATGGCTCTTGCCGGTTTTGCCTTGCTTGCTACGATTGCGCTGGGGATTACCGCACTTGCCACATGGAACGTGGCGGACCCGAGCCTGTCCTATGCAACAGGCAACCAACCCACCAATCTTCTCGGTTACGGCGGCGCAATCTTCGCCGATATCGTGATGCAGTTCCTCGGCCTTTCCGCAATCATCGCGCTTTTGCCGGTGATTGCCTGGGCGATCGCCCTGATCGCCGGTCGCAAGTTCAACCGGATACCCGCCCGCCTCGTCGCCTGGATCGCCGGCGCCATCGTCTGCGCCGCCTCGCTCGGCTGTTTTCCCGCGCCCGTGACATGGCCGCTGCCGAACGGCATCGGTGGCGTCATCGGCGATATGATCCTGCGCTTCCCAGCTCTCTTCATCGGCGCTTACCCCACCGGCACGATTGCGACGGTGCTGGGCGCTATATTCGCTGCTCCCGCCGCCTTGATGATGCTGTTTGCCGCCGGTCTCGTGGGACGCCCGGAAGATGACCTGGAACAGGAAGAACGCGCGCCGGTCGCAAACAAGGCCCGTGCCACCCGTCAGGTCGACGAAGAAGACGATGACGAGGGCGAAGGTTTCTTCGCCAATATTCTCGCCTTCGGCGCAATCGCACATTACTGGTACATCTCGCAGGCCCGACTTCGCCGCCTGTTCGGCCTGAAGTCGAAATCCCTGCACGGCGAATTCGAACACCCTTACGATTTCAACGAATATGAATTCGGCACGTTGAACGAACCCTCCCGCCTCAAGACGGCGATCAACCGCCTCGACCAGCGCGCGGAACCGTCTTTCGAAGAACGCGCCGCATCCCGTCGCCAGATGTCGCCTCCCTCCATCGCGCCCGATCATGATGCGGACGGGGACGACGAACCGTCGTTGGACGCAGACGGTCGGCGATTGCCCAACGGCATTCTCTCGGACGACCAGAGCCTGGACGAGAACGACCCGAAGTTCGTGGCAAGACAGGCACCTGGGCGCGGCCAACCCAGAATAACCGCCCCTTCCGCACGCCCGAAGCCCAGCGAGCGCGTGGCAAGGGAAGCGCAGGCCTCCTTTATTGCCGCAGACGGTTTCCAGCTGCCCACCGTGCATCTTCTGGCGGAACCCAAGAACGTCGTTCGCGACCATACGCTGAACGAGGAAGTGCTGGAGCAGAATGCCCGCCTTCTGGAAGGGGTTCTCGAGGATTTCGGCGTCAAGGGTGAAATCATTCACGTCCGCCCCGGCCCGGTCGTCACGCTCTACGAACTGGAACCAGCACCCGGCATCAAATCCTCGCGCGTCATTGGCCTTGCCGATGACATCGCCCGCTCCATGAGCGCGATCGCCGCGCGCGTTGCCGTCGTGCCTGGCCGCAACGCCATTGGCATCGAGCTTCCAAACCAGACGCGGGAAACCGTGTTCCTGCGTGAACTGGTCGGCAGCCGCGACTTTGAAAACAGCAAGGCCAAGCTCGCCATGGCGCTCGGCAAGACCATCGGCGGCGAACCCGTCATCGCCGATCTTGCCAAGATGCCGCATCTTCTCGTTGCCGGTACCACGGGTTCGGGCAAGTCGGTCGCCATCAACACCATGATCCTGTCGCTGCTTTACCGCATGTCGCCGGAGCAATGCCGCCTGATCATGATCGACCCGAAAATGCTCGAACTATCGATCTACGACGGTATTCCGCATCTGCTCTCCCCCGTCGTTACCGATCCGAAAAAAGCTGTCGTGGCGCTGAAGTGGACGGTGCGCGAGATGGAGGAGCGCTACAAGAAGATGTCGAAGATCGGTGTGCGCAACATCGATGGCTTCAACAGCCGTGTGCAGCAGGCGATCGACAAGGGCGAAATCCTCACCCGCACGGTGCAGACCGGCTTCGACCGCCAGACCGGCGAGGCAATGTACGAGACGGAAGAATTCGACCTGAAGCCCCTGCCCTATATCGTCGTCATTATCGACGAAATGGCGGATCTTATGATGGTGGCAGGCAAGGATATCGAAGGTGCCGTACAGCGCCTCGCTCAGATGGCGCGTGCCGCCGGCATCCATGTCATCATGGCAACCCAGCGTCCGTCCGTCGACGTCATCACCGGCACCATCAAGGCGAACTTCCCGACCCGCATCTCCTTCCAGGTAACGTCGAAGATAGACAGCCGCACCATTCTGGGCGAACAGGGCGCCGAACAGCTGCTCGGCATGGGTGACATGCTCTATATGGCCGGTGGCGGCCGCATCCAGCGCGTGCACGGTCCCTTCGTCTCCGACAATGAAGTGGAAGAGATCGTCGCCTATCTCAAGACGCAAGGCACGCCGGAATATCTGGAAGCGATCACCGAGGAAGACGATGAGGAAGGCAATGGCGGCGGCCCGGCCGGCGCCGGCAATTTCTCCGATTCGGAAGACCCCTATGATCAGGCCGTGGCTGTCGTGCTGAGGGACGGCAAGGCCTCCACTTCCTACGTCCAGCGGCGTCTCGGCATCGGCTACAACCGCGCCGCCTCGCTGATCGAACGCATGGAGCAGGAGGGCATCATCGGCCCCGCCAATCATGCCGGAAAACGCGAAATACTCGTACCAACGGAAGCAGACATCATCGAGCGGTAATGCACGTCGCCCAAAAGGCTGTCGTGGTTTCGGGATAACGACATGCGTGAGGCGAAGACGGCAACCAAGCGGGGCGAAGAAGCGTTAATACACGCTTTCAACGTCATGAAGCCGCCGCCTTTATGCGGAAAATCGCTGCGATGAAGGAGAACAGAATGAACGACCTCACCACCGGCGAGATTGCCACCGCAAACACACCAGAGAACGGCGTGACGCGACGTGGCGTGCTGACGGCGTTTTCCATGGCTGCGGTCATGGCCGGCCTGTCGCCGCTCAACGCATTTGCTCAGGCTGCCGGTAACAGCGCGACCGCGCAGAAAATTGCCAATCACTTCTCGTCGGTCAAAACCATGATGGGAGAGTTTGTCCAGTTTGGCCCGCGCGGTGAACAGACCGGCGGCAAATTTTACATCGAACGGCCCGGCAAGCTTCGATTCAATTATGAAGACCCCTCGCCCATGCGGGTCATCTCCGACGGCAAGAATGTCGTCATCGGCAACATGAAGCTGAAGACATGGGATTTGTATCCACTGTCAAAGACCCCGCTCAGCCTGCTTTTGTCCGACAAGATCGATCTGAGCAACCAGAAGGTCCGGAACGTGAAGGAAGAGTCGGACCTGACTACCATCGTACTGGGTGACAAGAGCGTGTTCGGCGATTCCACCATTACCCTGATGTTTGACCCGAAAACCTTCGATCTGAGGCAATGGACGACGACCGATGCCCAGAACAAGGACACAACTGTCATGATCTTCAACGTGCAGACGGGCGTTAACCTCGACGAACGCGTTTTCAACATCAACTACGAAGAAGTCCGCAAACGCGGCTAAAGGCCGGGCGGTCCACGGCGACAGTTCAAAAGGCGGCCCTGCGGTCGCCTTTTTCATTTTGCCGCTAAAATGCATTCCCGTTTTCATCGCGATGTTATAAGCCTGCGCCCCGGAAACATGTCTCGGAACAATCGGCTTCGAGGCTATAGAAGCGGAGCACATGCATGTCGTTTTCGATAACCACCTGGAACATCAACTCGGTCAGGCTCAGAATGCCGATCGTGGAGCAGTTTCTGGTGCGTTACAAACCCGACATTCTCTGCCTGCAGGAAACGAAATGCCCCAATGGCGAGTTTCCGATGAAGCCGCTGAAGGCGCTCGGTTACGAGCACGTCATCATCCATGGCCAGAAGGGCTATCACGGTGTGGCGATCGCTTCGAAAATTCCGCTGACAGAAGATCACCGTCAGGACTATTGCGGTATAGGCGATGCACGACACATTTCCGCGATTTTTCAGGTTGGATCGCGCCGCATACGGCTGCATAATTTTTATGTTCCGGCTGGCGGTGATGAACCCGACCGGTCGATAAACCCGAAATTCGGCCACAAGCTGGATTTCATCGAAGAGATGAAGGCGCTTCGCGCCGACGGCGTGCCCGGCACCTCGTCCATTCTCGTGGGCGATCTCAACATCGCGCCGCTTGAAAATGACGTCTGGTCACACAAGCAACTGCTGAAGATCGTTAGCCATACACCGGTGGAAACCGACGGCATGCTCGATATCATGAAGAAGGGCAACTGGCTCGACCTGATGCGGTTGAACGTGCCTGATAGTGAAAAGATTTATACCTGGTGGAGCTACCGCGCCAAGGATTGGGAAGCCGCAGACCGTGGCCGCCGTCTCGACCATATCTGGTCGTCGCAGGATCTCGGCCCCTCGCTTGAAAAGATCGATATCTTGCGCGAAGCACGCGGCTGGAACCGGCCATCCGACCACGTTCCGGTTACGGCCCATTTCCGTTTCTGAAGCGCTGGCTCTTTAAAATCAGGAGAAGCGGTTCTGCAAACGGGCCGCGCCCGCCGCGAGTGCGGCGATATTATCGCGAATGCGTGCCGTCACGATATCGGCAACCTCGGGAAACTCCTCCACCAGCCGGTGAAATAGAATGCGCGTTATCCGGATGACCTCGGAATCCTCCGCGGCAATGGCGGTGAACTTCCTCTCACAGAGCGTGAAAAGCGCCAGCTCCGAAAGCAGCGCCCCCTTGCCCGGTGTCGCCTGCAACGCGGGTTTTCCATCCCGCCCGGCCGTAAATAGCTCGAAATGGCCTGACGTCACCGCAAAGGCGCACTCGGCCGGGGAATGTTCCCGGAACAAAGTCTGACCCGCCGCCACGCGGCGGCGTTCCGCGCCGAAGGCGATCAGCCGCAACTGATCGTCGCTGAAGCCCGCAAACAACGGCACTTGCCCCAGAAGCATGATGTCATCCGTCAAGGCCATGTCGATTGCTACTCCAGAAAACCGCCTGCACCACTATAGCGGTTTTCGGATATCGGCCTTCAAAATACAAGATGTTAGAATATTCTGCGTCCTCTCGGACGCAGAAAGGGCGTTCGTTCAGGGAACGATCTTGTATCCGCCGTTCTCTGTCACCAGAATTTCGGCATTGGAGGGGTCTCGCTCGATCTTCTGGCGCAGACGATACACATGCGTTTCGAGCGTATGCGTCGTCACTCCGGAATTATAACCCCAGACCTCTTCCAGCAAGACGTCGCGGGTAACGACGGCGCTCCCGGCGCGGTACAGATAACGGATGATCGCCGCTTCCTTTTCCGTCAGCCGGATTTTTTTGCCGTCTTCAGTTGTCAGCAGCTTCTGGCTGGGTTTGAACTGATAGGGGCCAACGGTGAAAACCGCATCTTCGCTCTGCTCGTATTGACGCAGCTGCGCCCGGATGCGGGCCAGAAGGACGGCGAAGCGGAATGGCTTCGTCACATAATCATTGGCGCCCGCTTCGAGACCGAGAATAGTGTCGGAATCGGTATCGTGGCCGGTCAGCATGATGATCGGTGCCTTGAAGCCACCCTTGCGCAGCAGCTTCACCGCCTCGCGGCCATCCATGTCCGGGAGGCCGACATCCATGATCAGAAGATCGACCTGGGCAGTCTTTGCGGTCTGCATCGCCTGCGCAGCGTTTGCGCCGCTCAGAAGCGAGAATTCCTCATAGGGAGATAGTTGCTCAGTCAGCGTCTCCCGAAGATCGTCGTCGTCGTCCACCAAAAGGATAGTGCGAGCCGTCATTCGGATTCTCAGCCTTTCTTACTTTAGCGCATCGGCCCAAAAATCGCCGTTGATTTTCGGAAAGCGCAATGCGTAGTTTAAAAGAGTTAGAGCATCCATTGTGCCTCCGAAATAAGGCACGGCGCTCTAATTGTCAGCCAATTCAGCGGTTTGCCGATAAAAGGTCAACCCATTGCCATGATATTACGAAGTGCTATGACTTCACGTTAGATAACCTGCAAAGCAAAATCTCGTGAAAAACATGAGCAGACAGCCCGTAAAGCAACATAAACGCGCATCGACGCTCATGGTTCGGCCGGCGCCTTTGAAAATAAGCCGGGCCATCGTTCAGCTCGGGCATCTCACCTTTCCCGCAGCGATCGGGCGCAACGGCCGTACCGTGCTCAAACGCGAGGGAGATGGAAAGTCACCGATTTCCGTCACGCGCCTGCTGCACGGATTTTATCGCGGCGACCGAACCCCCGCCATCGCCACGACATTGCCGATGCAACGGACGCAGCAATCCATGCTTTGGTGCGACGAGCCACGCAGCGCCAGTTACAACAGGTTGGTCAAGTCCCCTTTCGCACTGAGCCACGAGGAGATGATGCGAAAGGACGGCCTTTATGACGTTTGCCTCGTGCTCGATTGGAACATCACGTCGAGAATTCGGAACCGCGGTTCGGCAATCTTCATGCATATGATCCGCCCGGGATATGAGCCGACCGCCGGCTGCGTCGCTCTCCATCCCCGCGACATGAGGCGCATTCTGCCTCATATGCGCAAGGGTACGAAAATTCGCATCCTGTAGATCAGGCACAAAAAAACCCGCCATTCTTGGCGGGTTTTTTTAAAAAAGGAGAAAGCCGGTGATTACGCGGCTTCTTCCTGAGAATCGTCCTCTTCGACGGCCTTGCCGCGCTTCGGACCCTTGGCAAGGTTGACTTCCACCAGGCGAACAGCCTCGGTTTCAGACATCTTGTTGACAGCAGCAATTTCGCGCGCCATGCGATCAAGAGCAGCTTCATAAAGCTGACGCTCGGAATAGGACTGCTCCGGCTGGTTTTCCGCACGGTAAAGATCGCGCACAACTTCAGCAATCGCGATAAGATCGCCGGAATTGATTTTCGCATCATATTCCTGGGCGCGGCGCGACCACATGGTACGCTTCACACGCGCCTTGCCCTGCACCACTTTCAGCGCCCGCTCGACAAAATCGCCTTCGGAAAGCTTGCGCATGCCGATGCTCACGGCTTTAGCGACGGGAACTTTAAGACGCATCTTGTCTTTTTCGAAATCGATGACAAAAAGCTCAAGCTTCATGCCGGCAACTTCTTGTTCCTCGATGGCAGAAATGGTACCGACACCATGAGCGGGATACACAATCGCTTCACCGGTTTTGAAACCGTGATGTGCTGGAGATTTCTTCTGCTGGGTCGTCATTCGTTCTAAAAACTCCCTGTTACATACCCGGCAACGCCGGGGTTGGGTCGGTCAGGCCCTGATGAGACGGGGGAACCGTCAGGTGACTCCGCACTGGTCCAGCCGTGCACGCAAAAACACACCTTCCCGCATTGCGGGCTTCGATAACGTAAACGCTCGATATGTCACGGAAACCGCGTGCAAAAGAGGTGTTGCTTTCGTGGTGTTTTTGGGCACACAAATGCCACGCTGTGGATCAGTATCGTTGGTGTACCACAAAAATAGGCACAAATCAATAATTTGCTTCGACCGTGGCCGCAACATCACATGGCGGCCAAAGAACCACCTATAAATGGGCTACCGGAATACTGTCAAATGCTTCGTAACCGGTCCCTACCGTATAAGAAGCAAAAAAATTTCACTTCCCAACTGAAGAAACACGAAAGCCTCTTAAACTCTTCGTAATTACACGCCAATATCCGATTCGAATGAAAAGGCAAAATCCGCAAATTGACGGTGCTTTTTTACGTTAAAGTGTGATTTTTGGAGGAATCCACATCAAATGGGCTACAGAAATAATCCAAAACGCGAAAAACAGATCGAAAAAGCACGACAGCAGGCACTTGCCGAAAACGCGCCATTTCTTGATCCGGGTATACTCTATGGAAGAGCAAGCGCCGACGACATAGAATATTATTCCGCCGAAATGTTGGCCGCAAGCGCGGCGCACAGTTTCGAGGCTCTTTCGCGCTGGACTGGAGACGCGCCCCATATCAGCATCGCCCAGGTGGAGGGCGTTACCCCGCGGGATATTCCGGTAACGGTTCTGACGATTATCGGCCGCAATATGCCCTTCCTCTACGATTCCGTCATGGGCGAGGTCACAAGCAGCTATCGCGGCCTCTATCTCGCGGTCCACCCCATTCTGGTGCCGGATGCAACGGCGCAGGCGGGTTATCGCCTTGCGGAGCCTGATGACGATCCCACCGGGAATATCAGCCTCATTCAGCTGCACATCGCCCCACTGACCCAGCAGGCCGCAACGGCGCTGGAAGAAAGATTGCGTTTCGTGCTGGCGCAGGTTCAGTCCGCCTACAGAGACTGGCGGCCCATGCTGTCGAAACTCGACGAAGCCCTAGACGAATTGTCAAAACGCGGCTCCTCGCGGCGCAAGACCGAGCGCGCGGAAGCCGTCGAGTTTCTCAACTGGCTTCGCAACGACAATTTCACCTTCCTCGGCATGCGCGATTACACCTATTCCGGAAAGGGAAAGAACGCGAAAATCGAGCGCGGTGACGGCATCGGCCTCGGCAGTTTGAGCGATCCGGATGTGCGCGTGCTGCGCCTTGGCAAGGACGCCGTGACGACGACGCCTGAAATCCTCGCCTTCCTCGACGGTCCGGATTTCCTCATCGTCACCAAGGCAAATGTGAAGTCCATCGTGCATCGCCGCGCTTATATGGATTATATCGGCATCAAGCGCTTCGACGAGGATGGCAATGTCATCGGTGAATTGCGCATCGTCGGCCTTTTCACCGCCACCGCCTATACGCGTTCGGTAAAGCACATCCCGCTGCTGCGTGCCAAAATTGCGGATGTCGAGCGGCATTTCGGTTTTGATCCGAACAGCCACTCCGGCCGCATTCTGCAGAACACGCTGGAAGCCTATCCGCGCGACGATCTCTTCCAGATCGAAACGGATCTTCTGATCCGCTTCATCGAGCAAATCATGGAACTGAGCGACCGCCCACGTGTGCGCGTCCTCGCACGTATCGACCGTTTCGACCGCTTCGTCTCGGCCATCATCTTCGTGCCGCGCGAGGAATACAATTCCTATGTGCGCGAGAAAATCGGCGACTATCTGAGCAAGGTCTATGACGGGCATATTTCCGCCTATTACCCGGCCTTCCCCGAAGGCGCTGTCGCCCGCGTCCATTTCATCGTCGGCCGCACGGAAGGCAAGACGCCGCGTATCGCGCAGGACAAGCTGGAGGATGCCGTCAGCGATATCGCAGCACGCTGGATAGACCATTTCGTTGCCCTTTCCGAACCTGGTGCGCCGGTGCTGGAGGTTGATCAGGCCTATCAGGAAGCCTTCACGCCGGAAGAGGCGATTGGCGACATGGCGGATATTCTGGCCACCGTGAAGGGTGAGCCGGTCCGCATCGAATTTTACCAGCAGGAAGGCCAGTCAGCTGAGACGCTGTCGCTGAAGATCTTCCATAGGGATGGCCATCTGCCACTGTCGCGCCGTGTGCCGCTGCTGGAAAACCTCGGTTTCAACGTCATCAGTGAGCGCACCTTCGACATCGGTGTCATCTCGGATGGCGAAAAGCGCGATATCGTGCTGCATGATATGGAACTCGCCGTCGCCAAGGGCGTGACGCTCGATCTGCCGCAATACGGACAGAAACTCGAAGAAGCATTCCTTGCTGCCTTCTCGGGCAAGGTCGATAATGACAACTTCAACCGGCTGATCCTCGCCTGCGGCCTTACCGTGCGCGAAGTGTCCGTCCTGCGCGCCTATGCCCGTTATCTGCGCCAGACCGGAATCGTTTATTCCCAGGAGCATATTTCCGAAACACTCTTTAAATATCCGGCCATTTCACGGAATATTTTCGCGCTGTTCAAGGCTGGCTTCTATCCGTCCATCGACGAGAAGAAGCGGCTGAAGAAACTGGCAGAGATGCACAAGACGATCGAAGCGGCATTGAGCGGTGTTCCCAATCTCGACGAAGACCGCACCTTGCGGCGTTACGTCAACGCCATCGACGCCACGCTTCGTACCAACTACTTCCAGAAAAACACCGATGGCACGCCGCGTGACCTGTTGGCGTTCAAGTTCGATCCCAAACATCTGGACGGCCTGCCCGATCCGCGTCCCTTCCGCGAAATCTTCGTCTACGGAACCGAAGTAGAAGGCGTGCATCTGCGCTTTGGCAAAGTGGCGCGCGGCGGTCTGCGCTGGTCGGATCGCGGCCAGGATTACCGCACGGAAGTGCTCGGTCTCGTCAAGGCGCAGCAGGTCAAGAATGCGGTGATCGTTCCCGTTGGCGCCAAGGGCGGCTTTTTCCCGAAGAACCTGCCTGTTGGCGGCTCCCGCGACGAGGTCTTCAATGCAGGCCGTGAAGCCTACAAGACCTATATCCGCACTCTTCTGTCCATCACCGACAATATCGTCGACGACGCCGTCGTACCGCCGGCCGATACGTTGCGGCTTGATGGTGACGATCCCTATTTCGTCGTTGCCGCCGATAAGGGGACCGCGACATTCTCCGATACGGCAAACGGCCTTGCGCACGACGCCGGCTTCTGGCTGGACGATGCCTTCGCATCGGGTGGTTCCGCCGGTTACGACCACAAGAAGATGGGCATCACCGCGCGCGGTGCCTGGGAAACGGTAAAGCGTCATTTCCGCGAAATGGACACCGACATTCAGACCACGCCCTTCACAGTGGCAGGTGTCGGCGACATGTCCGGCGACGTTTTCGGCAACGGCATGTTGCTGTCGGAAAAGATCAGGCTGATCGCAGCCTTCGATCATCGCGACATCTTCATCGATCCGGACCCCGATACCGACAAATCCTTCGCTGAGCGCAAGCGGCTTTTCGAATTGCCACGCTCAAGCTGGCAGGATTACGACCGTTCAACGCTCTCTAAAGGCGCAATGATCATCTCGCGTTCCGAAAAATCGGTGACGCTGACGCCGGAAGCCGTCGCTGCCATCGGCATCGACAAATCCGTTGCTACACCCTTCGAGATCATGACCGCCATTCTGAAGGCGCCAACCGATCTTCTGTGGTTCGGCGGCATCGGCACCTATATCAAGGCGGCGGTGGAAACCAACGCCGAGGTGGGTGACAGGGCGAACGACCCCATCCGCGTCAACGCCACCGAGCTGCGCGCCAAGGTCATCGGCGAAGGCGCCAATCTCGGCATTACACAGAAGGGCCGTATCGCCTATGCGCTCGCGGGTGGGCGTTGCAATTCCGACGCCATCGACAACTCGGCCGGCGTGAACTCCTCCGACGTCGAGGTCAATATCAAGATCGCCCTCGCCTCCGCGGTCAATAGCGGTCGCCTGACGATGCCGAAGCGCAACCAGCTTCTTGCCTCCATGACGCCGGAAGTGGCGCAGCTGGTGCTGCGCAACAACTACCTGCAGTCGCTGGCAATCTCGCTGACGGAGCGGCTTGGGCTTGCAAACCGGGAAGAACTCGGCCGCCTGATGAGCGCGCTGGAGGCAACCGGCCAACTGAACCGCAAGGTCGAAACCTTGCCGAGCAATGCCGAGCTCAGCGAAAGATATGCCACCGGCAAGCCGCTGACCCGGCCGGAAATCGGCGTGTTGCTTTCCTATGCCAAGCTGACACTGTTCGACGCTCTGGTGGCAAGCCCGCTGCCCGACGAACCCTATCTCCAGCATCTGCTCGCAGACTATTTCCCGGCCAAGATGCAGAAGAACTATGCAGACGATATCAAGGCGCATCGCCTGCACCGCGAAATCGTTGCGACAGCGCTCGCCAATGCCGTGGTAAACCGCGGCGGCCCTGGCTTCGTGCAGAAACTCGCCGATGCGAGCGGCCTCCTGTCGGCGGATGTCGTCAAGGCAGCGGTGATCGTGGAGGACGGTTTCGGCCTCAAACGTCTTTGGAGCGAGGTCGACGCGCTTGACGGAAAGATCGGCGGAGAAGTCCAGAACGGACTTTATGCCACGATCACCCGCATCTACTCCGATGCAAGCAGGCTTTATTTGCAAACCGGGAGCGTGGGCGCTGGAACGAGCGACATGGCAACCGAAATCGAGCGCCTGAAAACTGCCATCAAGACGCTATCGCCGGCAGCGGCGAAATATCGCCGCGAGCTTGGGGTCACGGAAATCGACGGTGTTCCCTCTGGCCTTCTGGAAGAGCTGGATACGCTTTCCCTGCTGGTCTATGTGCCAGAGATCATGCGTATCGCCGAAAATGCGGGCACGACGCTTGCCCGCGCCGCCGAAAGCTACGCCACGGTCTCCTCGACCTTCCGTGTCGCGCGGCTGCTGGATGCCAGCCAGCGCATCACGCCGGCCGATCACTACGAGAGCCTGGCTCTTCTGCGCAGCCAGGACCAGATCGCCTTGTCGAGACGCCGGATCGTCATCTCGGCCCTCACCGAGTATGCGAAGGAAAAGGACCCGGTTCAGGCCTGGTATGCGGCCGACCGCGTGCGCGTCAATCGCATCGTCTCGGAACTCGGTGCACTGAGCGAAAGCGGCGATACCAATCTCGCCCGCCTGACAGTGGCGGCAGGGCTGCTTGGTGATATCGTTCAGACGCGCTGATCGACCATTCGACAAACGCCATCCGGGTGACTGGCCCGGATGGCCATAAATGAAGCGTTTGCGCCGGCATCACGCATTTTATCCCCCATATCCGATAGGACGATGAATGACTGTCCCCTCCCCAAATGCGGAAACAGTGGTTGCCAAACGCGGCATCTGGGGCTGGGTCATGTTCGATTGGGCGGCACAGCCCTTTTTCACGGTCGTTACGACCTTCGTTTTCGGACCCTACTTTGTCGCCCGCCTCACCGATGATCCTATTTCGGCGCAGGCGACATGGAGCAATATGGCGACGGTCTCCTCGATCATCATCGCCCTCTTCTCGCCCATCCTCGGCTCCATTGCCGACCAGTCCGGCGCGCGCAAACCGTGGATCGCCTTTTTTTGCCGCCATCAAGATCGTCAGTCTTTTATTCCTCTGGTTTGCAGCACCGGGTTCGCCGATCATCCTGCCCATCGTCTGCATGATATTCGCATCCATCGCGGCGGAGTTTTCGATCGTCTTCAACGATTCCATGATGCCGCGACTGACCAATCCGCAGAATGTCGGACGCATTTCCAATCTCGCCTGGGGGCTCGGTTATCTCGGCGGCATGGTGGTGCTGATTGCCGTGGTGACGCTTCTGGCCGCAAATCCACAGACAGGGCTGACTATCGCCGGTATCAAGCCGCTTTTCGGTCTCGATCCCGCAACCGGCGAGGACGCCAGAATAACCGGCCCGATAGCTGCAATCTGGTATTTGCTCTTCATTCTGCCGATGTTTCTGCTGACCCCGGATGCGGACAGGGGCCTACCCTTCGGAGCGGCGATCCGCTCTGGTCTTGCGGAGCTCAAGACAACCCTGCGCGAACTTCGAGACAGACCCGTCCTGTTGCGGTTCCTGATTGCACGTATGCTTTATCAGGACGGCGTCAACGGCGTGCTCATTCTGGGTGGCGTATTTGCGGCGGGAATGTTCGGTTGGGCGACGATGGAAATCGGCCTCTTCGGCATCCTGCTCAACGTTGTCGCCATCGTGGGCTGCTTTGCGGCCGGGCGCGTCGATCAGAAACTTGGCTCGCGGATCACCATCCTCATCAGCCTGGTTCTTCTGCTCATCGCGACGGTCGGCATCGTCTCGACAGAAAAGGGCTCGACACTGTTTGGCTGGATCCAATTGCCGACAGCGGACAATGGCGGCATCTTCGCAACCGGCGCTGAAAAGGCCTATCTGCTCTATGGCATATTGATTGGCCTCGCCTTCGGTCCCGTTCAGGCCTCGTCGCGTTCCTATCTGGCGCGCAACATCACCATTGCCGAGGCGGGACGCTATTTCGGCATCTATGCGCTATCGGGCCGCGCCACCAGTTTCATGGCGACGCTGTCCTTTTCAATAGCAACCTACCTCAGTGGCTCCGCACACATCGGCATGGCCACCCTCATCGTGTTTCTGGGGTTGGGGTTTGTTCTGTTGCTGCGCGTCCCGGAACGGGCAGCAAACTGAAGAACCGGAGAGAGCATTTGAGGGGTCTCACCCGAAATGCTCCAGCCTCCTTCAGAGCTGATCGAGTTTTTGCTGCAATGCGCGCAGCTGCGACTTCAGCTCATCGATTTCGGATGCATTCGGCTTGCGCGTTTCCTTGGGCGCCTGCGGCATTGCAAAAGGCGTGAACCCCTGCATTGCCTGCCGGAACAGTTCCGTATTGCGGCGGATCTGCTCTTCCATCATTTGCAGTGGAGCCTGGAAATTCCGGGCAAGCGACCCGTCACCGAACGCCTTGGTCATATGCTCCTGCATCTGGCTCTGCTGATCGGAGAAGGTTTTCATCGAATGTTCGAGAAATGTCGGAACGACCATCTGCATCTGGTCACCGTAATAGGAGATCAACTGCCGCAGAAACGCCGTTGGCAAAAGCGTATTGCCGGTTTTGGCTTCCTGTTCAACAATAATCTGCGTCAGAACCGCATGGGTGATGTCTTCGGATGATTTAGCGTCCTGAACCTTGAAGTCCTCGCCGCGTTTAACCATCTGCGCCAGATCATCCAGCGTCACATAGGTGCTGGTTCCGGTGTTGTAGAGCCGCCGGTTGGCATATTTTTTAATGATTGTTTCGCCGTCGTGTTTTGCCATGCCCGCCTCCTCGCGATGATGGTATTTTCTTGTTTTTTGGTGTTATTGCTCTTCCCGCGCGAAGTGTATGCGCAAAACAAGCCTCGTGACAAATGTTTTGTGCATCGCAACAGTTTGTTTTTTGCGCAGCAATTTTCCGCAAGATTCCGGCTTGATTTAGCAACATCTTTTAAAGCAACTTTCGGCATTTGACTTGTATTCAAAGCTTTGCCAGTCTCCGCCCGCAAGTGAGGAGAAACATATGACGCCTTCAATCGTGATTGCCAGCGCTGCGCGCACTGCCGTCGGTTCTTTCAATGGTGGCTTTGCCAATACGCCCGCCCACGAGCTTGGGGCAACCGTCATCAACGCCGTCCTGGAGCGCGCCGGTGTCGCAGCCCATGAGATCGATGAGGTCATCCTCGGTCAGGTGTTGACGGCAGGCGAAGGGCAGAACCCGGCGCGGCAGGCGGCAATGAAAGCCGGCATTCCGCAGGAAGCAACCGCCTTCGGCATCAATCAGCTGTGCGGTTCCGGCCTGCGCGCTGTCGCACTCGGCATGCAGCAGATCGTTACCGGCGACGCGGCCATCATCATTGCCGGCGGGCAGGAATCCATGTCCATGGCGCCGCATTGCGCCCATTTGCGCGGTGGCGTGAAGATGGGCGATTTCAAGATGATTGACACCATGCTGAAAGACGGCCTGACGGATGCCTTTTACGGCTACCACATGGGCATAACCGCCGAGAACATCGCCCGGCAATGGCAGCTTTCCCGTGATGAACAGGACCAGTTCGCTGTCGCATCGCAAAACAAGGCCGAAGCCGCGCAGAGCGCCGGCCGTTTTGCAGATGAGATCGTGGCTTTCTCGGTCAAGGGCCGCAAGGCAGATATTATCATCGATGCTGACGAACACATCCGTACCGGTGTTTCGCTGGAAACCATGGCAAAGCTGCGCCCCGCCTTCGACAAGGAGGGCACGGTAACGGCCGGCAACGCCTCCGGCCTCAATGATGGCGCTGCTGCCACACTTTTGATGTCGGAGCAGGAAGCGGCAAAGCGCGGTATCAAACCGCTGGCGCGCATCGCCTCCTGGGCGACGGCGGGTGTCGATCCGCAGATCATGGGAACCGGCCCCATCCCCGCCTCACGCAAGGCGCTGGCCAAGGCAGGCTGGTCGATCGGCGATATCGGCCTCGTTGAGGCCAACGAAGCCTTTGCCGCCCAGTCCTGCGCTGTCGTGCGTGAGCTTGGTCTTGATCCTGATATCGTCAACGTCAATGGCGGTGCGATCGCCATCGGCCATCCGATTGGCGCATCCGGCGCCCGTGTGCTGAACACGCTGATTTTCGAGATGCGCCGCCGCAACGTATCGAAGGGCCTCGCAACGCTCTGCATCGGCGGCGGCATGGGTGTTGCCATGTGCATCGAGGCGCTCTGAAAACCGCCGTGCGGCCTTCCAAAAAGCAATTCCGGTTCAGCGGCCAATAGGGTAGAAGCGGTCTCCCATTGGCCGCATTTCTGTGGCCGTTGAGCACGGCTAAAACAGTTCAGGAAATGGAGGCCATATGAGCCGGGTTGCGTTGATTTCGGGCGGGACAAGCGGCATAGGCGCAGCAATAGCCCGCGCCTTGCAGGCAGCCGGCTACCAGGTGGCCGTCAATTACGCCTTCACGACCGATAGGGCAGAGGCCTTCCAGAAAGAAACCGGCATACCCGCGTTTCAGTGGGACGTGCGAGACTATGATGCCTGCGCAAAAGGCATAGCCCAGGTTGAAGAGGTCTTCGGCCCCGTCGAGGTACTCGTCAACAATGCCGGCATCACCCGCGATGCGATGTTTCACAAGATGACACCGCAGCAATGGCGCGAGGTGATCGACACCAACCTCACCGGCGTCTTCAACATGACGCATCCCGTCTGGCCGGGTATGCGCGACCGCGGCTTCGGTCGCATCGTCAATATTTCCTCCATCAATGGCCAGAAGGGCCAGGCTGGCCAAGTCAACTATTCCGCCTCAAAGGCTGGCGATATCGGCTTCACCAAGGCGCTCGCCCAGGAAGGCGCAAGCCGCAACATTACCGTCAACGCCATCTGCCCCGGTTACATCGGCACGGAGATGGTGAGGGCTATACCGGAGAAAGTGCTGGCCGAGCGGATCGTGCCGCAAATCCCGGTCGGGCGCCTGGGCGAACCGGAAGAAATCGCGCGCTGCGTTCTGTTTCTCGTGTCGGACGAGGCTGGTTTCATAACCGGCTCCACGATGACCGCAAATGGCGGGCAATATTTCGCCTGAGATCGGGACCCCTTCTAACGGGAAGGAAGCAGGTAAACTTTTCGTGATATCCGCCCTGGTAATATCGCCACGCACAAAAACTTGATCGAAAAATACCGCAATATAGGAACTGCTAAACTAATGAAAATACGACAGTTTTCGTATAGTTTAGAATGAATCCAGAGTTCACTTTCGGATATCCTCGGAGGTTTTTCTTGACAGTGGGTGTCCTGTTTTGGTTTAAGAACGAAAACAACGTGTTGCGTCATACAGGCAGTCGATCATGCTGGTTTGCAGCTGCAATTACATCACCGACCACGATATCCGGGACGTCATTAACGAGCTCCTTGATGAGGACTGTTGGCAGCTTATCGTTCCGGCAAAAGTGTATCATGCCATGGAAAAACGTGGCCGCTGCTGCGGCTGTTTCCCGACTGTCGTCGACCTGATCATACAGACAACCGAAGAATATCACGCCCGTCGCCACTCGACGGAAGCAGATGTTTTTGATTTTATGTCCCGCTTGAAGCGATTCCATGAAGAGAACAGGAGAGCGGACATTGAAAGGCGACACAAGAGTCATCGAGCGGCTTAACGAAGCCCTTTTTCTAGAACTCGGTGCGGTAAACCAGTATTGGCTTCACTACCGACTTCTGAATGACTGGGGCTACACCAAGCTTGCAAAGAAGGAGCGTGCGGAATCCATCGAAGAGATGCAGCACGCCGACAAGATCATCGATCGTATCATTTTCCTGGAAGGTCATCCCAACCTCCAGACCCTGGCTCCCCTGCGCATCGGTCAGAACGTCAAGGAAGTGCTCGAAGCCGATCTGGCGGGCGAATATGACGCACGGACGTCCTACAAGAAATCGCGCGACATCTGTTCCGAGGCCGGAGACTATGTCTCGATGAAGCTCTTCGAAGCACTGCTGATCGACGAGGAAGGTCACATCGACTTCCTTGAGACCCAGCTCGAACTGCTCGGCAAGATCGGTGCGGAAAAATACGGCCAACTCAACGCCGATTCCGCCAACGAAGCAGAATAAGCTTTCGCAATCGACCAAAGAAAAGGCGGCCAGTGGCCGCCTTTTTTATTACTTGCCGGCAAGGTGCCGGAATTCCGCAACCACTTTCTCGTAGACCGCGCGCTTGAAGGGCACGATGAGCTCTGGCAGGCTTTCCATCGGCTTCCAGTCCCAGGCGTCGAATTCAGCCGTATGCCCTGTTGGAGGTGGGTCGATCTGGATTTCGCTTTCGTCGCCATCGAAACGGAAGGCAAACCAGCGTTGCGCCTGCCCGCGATACTTGCCTCTCAGGCCGATGCCGATCAGTTCGGGCGGCAGATCATAATGGATCCAGTCGCTCGCTTCCGCCAGCAACGTCACCGTTTTCATCCCCGTCTCTTCGTAAAGTTCGCGAATGGCGGCCGTCAAAGGCCGTTCACCGTCATCGATGCCGCCCTGCGGCATCTGCCACAATTGCGGTGAACCGTCATATTCCGAATTGCCTTCCCTGATGCGCCGGCCGGCCCAGACAAGGCCTTCGGCGTTCAGAACCATAATCCCCGCACAGGGACGGTAAGGCAAATCTTCTGCTTTGATTGTCATTGGAAACCCGCACTGTCTGCGCGCCGAAAAGGCGCTAAGGAATGGCCGCGCAGAAGGTTTACTGCCCCGCCTGCTGCGAAACAAGCGTAGAAACACCAACGATCTCAATACCACGACCGCCCGCTTCCCGCGACCACTTCGAGATTGCAGCGATGCTTTCGTCAAAAGCCGAGGCAACGCCGATCGCCTGACCGTTACGTCGCGCGATCCGCTCCAATTCGTCCAGCTTGCGCAGGATAGTGGCTTCGGTGACCTCACCGTCAAGCAGAACATCGGCAAAGCCCTGCGGCGCGGAAATGGCTTTGGCAATCCCGCCGCTCAGCGACTGCGCCGAAGAGGCATCGTCCAGAAAAAGCAGCCCGCGCTTGCCGATATCGCGCATGACCGGCTCCAGCGCCGCCTGCTCGGAAAGGAAACGCCCGCCGAGATAATTCATGATGCCAGTATAATTGGTAATTTTCGCCATGGAGCGATGCAGCCGGTCGATATTGACCTTCGCGGGATCGCCCGCCAGCAGCGTGTCCGGGCCGGGATTGGTGCCGGGATACCCGAAGGGCTCCAGCGGTATCTGGAGAAGGATTTCATGCCCCTCACGGCGCGCTTCCTGCATCCAGCGCTGCAGGCTGTTGCCGCTTGCAGCAAAACCGAGCGTCACCTCCGGCGGCAGTTCCCGGATCGCCTTTTGCGAACCCGTCTGGCTGAGGCCGAGACCACCGACCACGATCGCCACCCGGGTGCCGCGTGCGCCGGACCACGGCCGGGCATATTGCTCCATCGGTCGCAAACCATCGGCACCGACGACGGGCAATCTGCCGAATGCGGTTTCTTCCACCAATGCATCATTCGGCCGCGTGGCCATGCGCGGATCCTGACCGTAGGTCTGGCCGCTCATCAGCACCGGTCCGTCGCTGTCACGGGGGCGAGGAGAATAGACCGATACCACATTGCCATCCGGCATCGTCGCCCGATTTATATTCGCGCCGGAGCGGCCGCTTTCCGGCTTCAGACCAGCCGTGTCGTCAGGATCCGCCACATCGGCTGCTGCTGTTTTCGGAGCATCTTCGGGGAGCTGGGGCTGGGTGTCCGGCCCGGAAGCCGTCTTCTGCAGATTGCCGGGCGACAGGGCCGTATAGACGGAAAGCCCGCCGATCGTCAGAACTGCAAGCGCGGACAGAACCATAATGACGGAAAAGCGCCGGTTGATACCGGCGCTTTTTTTCTGTCGACCCAGAAGCGGTTTTCGCAGGTCAGAAGGCAATGAACGATCCGTCCAAACGGTTAGGCAATCGAGAAAATGCGCCGGCTGGCCGGCGCATCCATCTTACTGCTTGTTGACCACAGCCTTGTCCGGGTTCGGCGGGAACGACGGATCGGTCTTGGCACCGCGCAAAAGGTCCAGCGCATAATTCAGCTGGATATCGTCCTTGGCTTCCGGCGGAACGTAAGCTGAAGAACCCGAACCTTCGTCCGTTTCGCTCTGGCCCTTGATATGGCCGGTCAGGCTGGATTCACCTTCGGTCGTGACACGACCCTGCAATTCCGGCGGCAGCGGCTGTTCGACCTTGATATCAGGCGTAATGCCCGTGCCCTGGATCGATTTGCCAGACGGCGTGTAATAAAGCGCCGTGGTCAGACGCAGCGCGCCGGCCTCGCCGAGCGGGATGATCGTCTGGACCGAGCCCTTGCCGAAGGAGCGCGTGCCGACCACAGTCGCGCGACGCAGATCCTGCAGCGCACCGGCGACGATTTCAGACGCCGAAGCAGAGCCACCGTTGATGAGCACGATAACCGGCTTGCCATCGGTCAGATCGCCAGCTGTCGCATTGAAGCGACGGGTCTCGTCCGGGTTACGGCCGCGGGTCGAAACGACTTCGCCACGCTGAAGGAAGGCGTCGGAAACATTGATCGCCTGATCGAGCAGACCACCGGGGTTGAGACGCAGATCGAGCACGTAGCCCTTCAGCTTGTCAGCCGGCACATCCGTCTTGATCTTCTTGATCGCCTTTTCGAGATCGTCATAGGTCTTCTCGGTAAATGAGATGACGCGGAGATAACCGACATCGCCCTCGACACGGGACTTGACCGCGCGTACGGCAATGACATCACGCATGACGGTGAATTCGAGCGGTTTGTCGGCGCCCTGGCGGATGATCGTCAGCTTGATCGGCGTCTTGACCGCGCCGCGCATCTTCTCGACCGCCTGCTCCAGCTTCAGACCGCGAACCGGCGTACCGTCGATTTCCGAAATATAGTCGCCGGCAAGAATGCCTGCGCGCGAAGCCGGCGTGTCGTCCATCGGCGAGATGACTTTGACCAGTTCATTTTCCATGGTCACTTCGATGCCGAGACCGCCGAACTCACCCTTGGTCTGGGTGCGCATGTCGTTGGCGTCCTTGGCATTCATGAAGCTCGAATGCGGATCAAGCGAGCTGAGCATGCCGTTGATGGCATTTTCGACCAGCTTCTCGTCATCCGGCGGCGTCACATATTGCGCACGCACACGTTCGAACACGTCGCCAAATATTGACAGTTCCTTATAGGTCGAAGGCCCGGCCGCCTGTGCCGGCATGCTCGCCGAATAAATCACACTCATCGCCGTGGCGCCCATAAGCCCACCGATAAGGAGAAGCGAAACCTTACGAATCATTGTGCGCCCTTCCGGTATTTTTTGCGGTCCACCAAGGTTGGGAATCAACCGGCACACCATCTTTCCTGAACTCAATGTAGAGCGTTGGCCGGTCGGTTTCCAGCGCCAATGCTGCTGCACTCGCTACTCTTTTTGCACCCATGGAGGCGATTGGCTCTCCGGAGAACACAAACATTCCCTGCCGTGTCCTCACATTGTCCATTCCCGTCATGACCACATGGTATCCGTCACCCGTATTGAGGATGATCATTCGGCCGTAACTGCGAAAATCTCCGGCAAATACAACAAAGCCGTCTGCGGGTGCCGTCACGATGGCCTCAGGCCCGGTCGCGACGACAATTCCCTTGGAAAAGTGGCCCGTACCATCCGCATCGCCGAACCGGCGCAACACATCTCCAGCCACCGGCAGGTCCAGCTTTGCCTTCAAACTCGCGAAGGGATATGCGGGCGCAATACGGTTTTTATCGGGCATTCCCGCCTCGGCTGCGGCACGCTCCTTCTCACGTTCCGCTTCGGAAAGACGGGCCACGCGCTGCTCTTCCGCACGCGCCCTTTCCATGGCTTCCCGCACCGAACTGATCTCACTTTCAAGCGAACCGACCAGACCCTCGAGGCTGGTCGCCTTGCTTGCAAGCTCCTCGGATCGCTTGCGTTCCACCTCCAGCGCCGCGGCCGTCTGCGAATTTCTGCGGTCGTTTTCAGCAAGCAGCAGGTCGAGGCGTTTTTCCTCTTCCAGACTTGCCGTCATCATACCCGTAAGATCGTCCTTTTCGCGAGCGATTGCCTGCCTGACGTCGGTCAATTCTTTGAGAGCAGAAACCAGCTTGTCGGTCTCACCGCGAATGCCGGGCACGACGGCGCCGAGAAGAATGGCGCTGCGCACCGAAGCCAGCGCATCATCAGGCGAAACGAGAAGGGCGGGGGGAGGGTTTCTGCCCATACGCTGCAGCGCCGCCAGAACCTCCGCCAGCACGCCACGCCTCTCGCGCAGGGATGCCTTGACGCCATCTTCGCGGACCGAAAGCTTGGCCAGACGATCCTCGCCATCGCTGATCTTGGTTTCCAGTGCCTTGCGGCGCGCAGCCGACGCTATCAGCTCGTCGCGGATACGGGCGCTATCCTGATTAAGGGAAGCAATGCTTTCCTCGAGATTTCGGGTCTTGTCTTCCGAAAGTCCGATGCTGTCGACCAGCTCTTCCAGATCCTGGCGGTTCTGATCACGGCGCTTTTCCAGCGTCTGAAGCGCCTCCGGCGACGAATCACCCTCACCAGCAGGCGCGGCACCCGCATCATCGCGCGAAAAGGCGCGTTCAACGGGGGAAATCCCCAAGACAAGGACAGCGAAAACCGCGCCCGCAAGGGCAGCGTGGCGTTTTCGTTGAGACCTCTTGTCCATTTGAACTTTCTTTGATGCCGAAGCAGGAGCGCCGATATTAGGGATTTTGCCCCAATCTTCCAAGAGGCCAGAAACAGGCTGGCTGCAAAGCCTTCCACGCCTTTCCGTCTCGCGAAGCTTCATGTTGAAATTGAGACAATTTTCCACATGAAGATCACGCTCAAACGCGATGATAGGGATGACCGGAGAGGATGGTGACGGCGCGGTAAAGCTGTTCGGCGATCAGAATACGAACGATCTGGTGCGGCCATGTGAGCTTGCCGAGATTAAGAACGGCCGCCGCTCTGTCGTAAAGTGCAGGATCAAGGCCGTCGGCGCCACCAATCGCGATCATGAGGTCGCGCTTGCCGCTATCACGCAGATCGCCAAAAAATGAGGCAAAGGCCGGACTATCCAGCGCCTTGCCGCGCTCGTCCAGCAGCACGAGCACGGTACCATCAGCCAGATGTTTTTCCAGCATCGCCGCTTCTTCGCGCTTGCGCGTCTCCGCGTTCGATGCCCGGCTTTCCGCGACCTCAATCACGCGCGAAAACTCCAGCCCGATCGCCGGGCCGGTCTTGGCAAGGCGTTCGATATAACGGGTCGCAAGATCCTTTTCCGGGCCGGATTTCAGCCGTCCCACCGCAAAAATCGAAATCCGCATCGCAAACCTGCATCCATCGTGACCCAACAGGGTCACGCTCTTAACAGCATAGCCTACGGATTCCTATGCGGCCGGCTTTCTTTCCGACCACACACATCGACCCGAAATCAAAAATGATATTCGGGAGGCCCGATGTGCGACGTCAAAGGCTCACCGCATCAATGCAGCGTGTCTTCCGGCATTTCCGGCGTCGCCCACATTTTTTCAATGTTGTAGAAGACACGGATTTCCGGACGGAACACATGAACGATGATATCGCCGGTATCGATCAGCACCCAATCTCCGGTCTCGAGACCTTCGACGCGGGCGCTTCCAAACCCTTCATCCTTCATATCCTTGAGAAGATGCTCGCAGATCGCCGAGACATGCCTGTTCGATCGCCCGGAGACCACCACCATGTAGTCCGCAAGCGCCGATTTTCCGGCAATGTCGAGAGATACGATATCTTCAGCCTTGGAGTCCTCGAGGCTCGCGAGGACGGTTTCGAGGGCGTGGTCGGCGGCATCGGCGCCACTGTCCTGACCCTTCGGGATAGCAACAAATGCTCTTCCCTTGGCGTGTACTGTTGTCAGAGGTTTTCCCTTTCCAAGAATGACAAAACAGGCACTGGCGACGCGAATCTGTGCGTCACCAGATTAAGGTGGCACCAAAGCATTAACTTTTCAAGATATGGAGCCTTCAACGGCTGTCGCATACATCATTTGTGATTATTGCGGAGCGCCGTCGAACTGAGCGTCGAACGCGGACCATGGATAAAGACCCAGGCAGGCGCCTTTTTTTTCCACAAAACACCCGCATCATCCTCATCGATCCGCGCCTGGCTATAGGCCTGCGCCATGGTTGAGGAGAGGTAGGAGAGGGTGGAACCCGGCCGGTCGATCACCGCAATCGGAAAGGTCTCGGCGATCCTTCGCCATTGTTGCCAGCGATGGAAGCTTTTCAGATTGTCGGCTCCCATGATCCAGATGAAGCGGACATGCGGATTTTTTGCTTTCACCTTGGCAAGCGTATTGGCCGTGTAGCTGATCCCCAGAGATTTTTCAAAAGCCGTCACCTTGATGCGGGGATCGCTGACCAGCCTTTCGCAGGCAGCGATACGATCCTCCAGAGACGCCAGTTCCGAGCGGCTTTTCAGCGGATTGCCTGGCGTCACCATCCACCAGAGCTGGTCTAGACCCAGCCTACGAAGCGCTATTTCGGCAACAAGGGCATGGCCGGCATGCGGCGGATTGAAGGAGCCGCCGAACAGCCCGACGACCATGCCGCGCTCCGCATGCGGCATGGTGAGATAACGTCTGTCGAGGCGTGTTTCGACCAGCAACTATCAGGTCCGAGTCTGACCGGTGCCATGCACGCGGTATTTGAACGAGGTGAGCTGCTCGACACCAACCGGGCCGCGTGCATGCATCTTGCCCGTGGCGATGCCGATTTCCGCACCCATTCCGAATTCACCGCCATCGGCAAATTGCGTGGAAGCGTTATGCAGCAGAATGGCCGAATCGAGTTCGTTGAAGAAACGCTCGACCACCGTTGGGTCCTCGGCGATCACCGCCTCCGTGTGGTTGGACGAATAGGTGCTGATATGGTCGATCGCGCCGGAAATACCGTCCACGACAGCAACCGAAATGATCGCATCAAGATATTCGGTGCGCCAGTCATCTTCCGTTGCGGCTTTCAAGCCCTCGACAACATTACGCACGGCCTGCGAACCGCGCACTTCACAACCGGCCTCGATCAGGCCCTTGACGAGCGGTTCAAGATGCGTGGCAACAACAGCGGCATCCACCAGCAGCGTTTCCGCCGCGCCGCAAATGCCGGTGCGGCGCATCTTGGCATTCACGACGATGCGTTTCGCCATGCCGAGATCGGCCGATCCGTCGACATAGATATGGCAAATACCTTCCAGATGCGCAAAGACCGGAACCCGCGCCTCAGACTGCACCCGCGCAACCAGGCTTTTGCCGCCGCGCGGCACAATCACGTCAACCGCGCCATTCAATCCACCAAGAAGCGCGCCCACGGCAGCGCGGTCGGTGACTGGTACCAGCTGAATGGCGTGCTCGGGAAGGCCGGCAATCTTCAGGCCCTCGACGAGGCAGGCATGGATAGCACGCGATGAATGTTGCGAATCCGAGCCGCCGCGCAGGATGACCGCATTGCCCGCCTTGAGGCAGAGCGCGCCGGCATCTGCCGTCACATTCGGACGGCTCTCGTAAATCACGCCGATGACGCCAAGCGGCGTGCGCACGCGCTCGATCTTCAGACCGTTCGGGCGATCCCAGGCGGCAATAACTTCGCCAACCGGATCAGGCAGCGCGGCAACCGAGCGGATGCCTTCGGCGATGCCGGCGATCCGCGCATCGTCAAGCGTAAGCCTGTCGATGAAGGAAGCGGCAAGGCCGCTATTATCCGCCGCCGCCAGATCTTTCCTGTTGGCGGCAAGGATCGTTTCCCTCGACGCCTCGATGGCGGACGCCATGGCGAGAAGCGCACGGTTTTTCTGATCCGTACCTGCGATGGACAACGGTCGCGAAGCAGCTTTTGCCTGTGCACCGATGGTCATCATCAGTGCATCAATATCATGGCTCTGCTTCACGGCCTGTTCAGGCATGGACCTCATCCTTTTCAGTATTTTTAACTTTCACGGCGGCACCCGTCATTACCAGATCGTCGCGATGGATCATCGCCGCACGCCCGACATAGCCAAGTATCGCCTCGATCTCGTTGGACTTGTGACCGATGATAAGACGCGCCTCTTCCGCATCGTAGCCTGCAAGGCCGCGCGCGACCTCTCGGCCTTCAACGCCGATAATGGCAATCGCATCGCCGCGTCCAAAATTGCCCTTCACCACCCGCACGCCCGCGGGAAGCAGGCTTTTACCGGCATAGAGCGCTTTTTCCGCACCCGCATCCACATGAATCTCACCTGCCGGCTGCAACTGACCGGCAATCCAGGTCTTTCGCGCCGTCACCGGTGTGCCTGATGGCGCAAACCACGAGGAGCGGGCGCCGTTTTCGATGGCCTTCAACGGATTGAGCGTCTTGCCGGAAGCGATGATCATGCCGCAGCCGGCAGCGGTCGCGATCTTGCCGGCATCGATCTTGGTACGCATGCCGCCGCGTGAAAGCTCGGAAGCCGCACCGCCTGCCATGGCCTCAATCTCGGGCGTAATATCTGCAATCGTCTCAAGGAACTTCGCATCCGGATCAAGATGCGGCGGAGCCGTGTAAAGCCCGTCAATATCAGACAGCAATACCAGAAGATCGGCACCGGTCATGGTGGCCACGCGGGCGGCCAGACGGTCATTGTCGCCGTAGCGGATTTCGGTGGTTGCCACCGTGTCGTTTTCATTGATGATCGGAATCGCACCGATCTTCAGCAGCTGGTTGATGGTGGCGCGCGCATTGAGGTAACGGCGGCGCTCCTCGGTGTCGGACAGCGTCAGCAGAATCTGGCCAGCGACGATCTCATGCCGCGACAGGCTTTCCGACCATGCCCGCGCCAGAGCGATCTGGCCAACGGCCGCCGCTGCCTGGCTTTCCTCCAGCTTTAATGCGCCGGAGGGCAGACCGAGCACCGTGCGGCCGAGCGCGATGGCACCAGAAGACACCACCTGAACATCTGCGCCGTTTTTCTTCAGCGCAGCGATGTCCTCGCAAATGGCGTCGAGCCAATCTTTCTTCAGCCCGCTTTTCCGGTCCACCAGAAGTGCCGAACCGATCTTGATAACGATCCGGTGGTGGCTACCCAGCGGTTTGCGGGTGAGGCTCATAGGCGATCGTCCTCTTCCTCGGCCTCGCTATCCACAGGCATTGAGCGGTCGGGAAGGGCGGTCTCGCCGCCATTGCTTGCCGACACGATGATATCGCGAAGGGCGCGCAGCGCCTCCGTCATACCGATGTGGGCAGCGGCAGACAGAAGGAGCGGAGGACGGCCGCAGGCCTTCTCCAGTTCCTTTGCCTTCTTTTTCAGTTCTTTTTCGTCCAGCACGTCGATCTGCGAAAGCGCCACGATTTCCGGCTTGTCGGTCAAGCCGCCGCCATAGGCATCCAGCTCGGCTTTAACAGTCTTATAGGCCTGCCCGACCTTTTCTTCCTGCGCGGAGACGAGATGCAGAAGCACACGGGTGCGCTCAACGTGGCCGAGGAAACGGTCGCCGATGCCCACACCCTCATGCGCACCTTCGATCAGGCCGGGAATATCGGCCAGCACGAATTCACGGCCGTCAATGGTCGCGACGCCGAGGTTCGGATGCAGCGTGGTGAAGGGGTAATTGGCGATCTTCGGCCGCGCGCGCGTCACGGTCGCGAGGAATGTCGACTTACCTGCATTTGGCAGACCAACGAGACCGGCGTCAGCGATCAGCTTCAGGCGAAGCCAGAGCGTCTTTTCTTCGCCCGCAAGGCCCGGATTGGCATGGGTCGGCGCCTGATTGGTCGAAGACTTGAAATAGGCGTTGCCGAAACCGCCGTTACCGCCAGCGGCAAGACGAAAACGCTGGCCTTCCTTTGTCAGGTCGACGATCAGCGTCTCGTTGTCTTCCTCGAAAATCTGCGTGCCGACAGGCACTTTCAGAACCACGTCGGAACCCTTGGCGCCGGTGCGGGTCTTACCCATGCCGTGCTGTCCGATCGAGGCCTTGAAATGCTGCTGGAAGCGGAAGTCTATCAGCGTGTTGAGACCGTTGACCACCTCGATCCAGACGTCGCCGCCGCGTCCGCCATCGCCGCCATCAGGGCCGCCGAACTCGATGAATTTTTCGCGTCGGAAGGAAACGGCGCCCGCGCCGCCATCACCGGACTTGATATAGATTTTTGCTTCATCGAGAAATTTCATCGGACTGCCGTTCTGTCGGTTTGCGGGCACATCAGCTCAAGGCGTTGCGCCAAACAAAAATATCGTCGTTTCGAATACAAGCGCTTCTCCACAAGGTCAAAGACTATCGTGCGGGAAGCGCCTGCGTGAGACAAGGCCGGTTTGCGGCAACCGGCCTTGTTTTGATTGTCAGCGGTGCTGCGGAACGAAATCCTCAGCCGTGATCGCCGTATCGATATGCGCCACCATCGCAGCACGCGCCGTGGCGTAAATCTGGTGGCAGCCGGTCACCCGGAAGCCCAGTTTTTCCTGCACGCGCAGCGAAGCCGGATTATCCGCAAACACACCGGAATGGAGAACCACACCGGGCATGCGGCGGAAGAACCGCTCGACCACGGCGGCCACCGCCTCGGTCATGTAACCCTTGCCCCAGTAGAACCGGTTCAGCCAGTAGCCGAGATGCCACTCGCCATGCCGCAATTCGACCGAGACGACGCCTATCAGGGTATCGTCACCGCTTGTGATGGCGAAATCCCAATCGGGCAGCGTGCCTGAAGTACGCAGGACCAGCCATTCCAGCGCATCCTGTCGATGATAGGGCGCGGGAACACGGGCCAGCATCCTGGTCACGGCAAAATCGCCAAGCGATTCCGCAATGCTGCCGGCATCGGAAAGCCGCTGCGGACGCAGCACCAGACGCGACGTCTCGATGACCGGGCAGGGGCCGGGCGGCGCGACCGTCGCAGTTGCACGGTGACGGGTAAGCTCGATCGTGCTCATCCCATGTCCCCCCAGCTCTTCAGCGAAACCCAGGTCTTGCGGTCCAGCCTGTACCATTCTACCGGTACCATACCACCCAATGCCAGCGAACCGACCATGCCGGAGCCCTGGAACTGGAAACCGCACTTCTGGATGACCCGGCGCGAGGGGATGTTGGTGACCCGGCAGCGGGCATCGATCTGGTCGATTTCACGCGTGCGGAAGGCCATGTCGATCAGCGCATGCGTGGCTTCGGTCATGTAGCCCCGGTTCCAGTAGGGTTCCCCCAGCCAGTAACCGATTTCCAGCGTCTTTTCGTCTTCCTGCGGTTCAAGCGCGCAGCAACCCAGAAACTCGCCATTGTCCATGCGGGTAATCGCATAGACGCACTTGCCGATCTCGCCAGCATTGGTGCGTCGCACGAAGTCCGCGGCGTCTTTGGCCGTGTACGGGTGCGGCATACGCGACACCATGGTCGCGATATTGGCATTGTTGGCAAGATGGGCAAGGGCGTCGATGTCTTCTTCGTGAGGCTTGCGTAAAACCAGCCTCTGCGACAGTAAAACGGGGCAATCGCTCCTCGACCGATCGGGCCTCGGCCGCTCTTCGGGTGACCGTGATTGGTCAACCCTCAACAATTCAGCTTGCATGGTTCAGTCCCTCCTGGGGGTTAAAGAAAAAGGGGAGTTGGGTGGTACCCCATCTCCCCTGTTTTCTTGACTGAACCTGATACGTCTCAGCCGGGTCGATGGGACACCGGCTGCATATGACGCTTACCGGCTTATTCTGCGGCTTCCGCTTTCGGGGCCACGGATACGAATACGCGGCCGTTGGCCTTCGTACGGAAGTTCACGTTACCTGCGGTCAGTGCGAAAATCGTGTGGTCCTTGCCGATGCCAACGTTGGCGCCCGGATGCCACTGGGTTCCGCGCTGACGCAGAATAATGTTGCCTGGAATGACAGCTTCGCCGCCGAACTTCTTTACGCCAAGGCGCTTGGATTCGGAATCGCGACCGTTACGCGATGAACCGCCAGCTTTTTTGTGTGCCATTGGAGTTCTCCTTTAAACCTTGTTTCCCGTGTCGCGCCTATCAGGCAGCAACGATGTCCGTGATGCGGACGACAGTGTGATGCTGACGATGGCCGCGCGAACGCTTGGAGTTCTGACGACGACGCTTCTTGAAGGCGATGACCTTCTTGCCGCGATTGTGCTCGACAACTTCAGCCTTGACGATGGCACCCTTGACAAAGGGAGCACCGAACTGAGCGTCGGCGCCTTCGCCGATCACGAGAACTTCGGTGAATTCTACGGTTGCGCCTGCCTCTGCTTCCAGCTTTTCGATGGTCAGCACGGCATCGGCCGCTACGCGGTACTGCTTACCGCCGGTCTTGATGACTGCGAACATTTGTTATCCTTTCATGTTCGTTCCGGCTCTGCCCGCCAAAGCAAGCTGGCCGTCTTTTTATCAGTCGGAGTAGCGGAAATCCGTCAGGACTGAATGCCCTTTTGAAAGTCTGCCGGTGAAGCCGCCTTTGAGGGGCGGAATAAACAGAAGGCGCAATACGCCATCAATTTGGGTGCGAATTACGCGAGACATCAGTTTATGTCAAGATGACGGATGTTTGAAAAGTAACTCTAACGCCAAGAATTTCATGCTTTTTTGGCAAGCGAAGCAGTCAGGTCTCGAAATTTGCGCAGCAAGTGTTTATATGGGCCTTCAACAAGGAGCAGAAATGGCCCGCATAGACCAGACCGACGATTGGCGGGACCGCCATGCGCCGACACTTTCCGCCTTCGAGTCGCTTGCGATCGAGGCATATGGCCACCTGCCAGAAGAATTACGTGCATTGACCAAGGATCTCGTCATCGAGATCTCGGATTTCCCGACAGACGAAGTGTTCGAGGACATGGCGCTCGAAACACCGTTCGACTTGCTGGGATTGTTCGAGGGGCGCGGTATCTCCGAACGTTTCACCATGGAAACCGGCGAGATGGTGAACCGCATCACGCTTTATCGCCGCCCCATTCTCGACTATTGGGCCGAGAATGAGGAAACGCTGGGCGACATCATCACCCATGTCCTCATCCACGAGATCGGCCATCACTTCGGCCTGTCGGATGACGACATGGAGCGGATCGAGGAAAGCGCCGACGAGGCCGCGGCGGAGCGCTGAGCCCGCCGGCAGCCACGCCTCTTATTGCTCGCCGAGCTTCATATCCGGGTGGTATTCCTTGCCCTCGACCACCTTGGTCACGGCCTGGCCGCAATGCATGACGCCGCTTGCGGCGTTGAAGGCGTAGCTGGGCGAACCGGCAAGTTCCCACCCCTTGTTCAGAGCTTCGGTGACCCGGTGACAGAACTTCGCGTCATCGGGACCTGTAATGAAACGATAGACCTTCACGTCTTTTGCGCCTTTCGTTGTGCGATGATATCGGCCATGGCGACCAGCCTTTCGGCTTGGCTCACATGCAGCCGTTCGATCATCCGCCCGTTCATGTTGATGACGTTCAATTCCACAGATTCGGGTTTTGCGAAAGCGTCAATAATCGCCCTGGCTTCAGCGACAGCGGCCTCATCGGGGCCGAAGTGGCGATTGGCGGGCTCGATCTGGGCCGGGTGGATCAGCATCTTGCCATCGAAGCCCATGGCGTGGCCCTGCTCGCACTCGGTGCCAAAAGCCGCGATATCGCGAAAATCATTCGACACGCTATCGATGACATCAAGCCCATAGGCGCGGGCGGCAAGCACCACCTGCATCATCCATGGCACGAGGTAGGTTCGCCCGGGCACGGAAGGAACCCGTGTCTCCTTGCGCAGATCGTTCAGCCCGAGGACGAAAGCGGCAAGCCGTCCATCAGGCGTATGGGCAGCGTCAGCAATGGACGCTGCGTTCAACACACCGAGCGGCGTCTCGATCATCGCCCAGATTTTCAAGCCCTGGGGCGCATCGGCCTCCGCCAGAAGGTCGGCCACATCGTGAATATCGGCGGGCTGCTCTACCTTCGGTAATAATACCGCATCCGGCCGGCAGGAAAGCACGAGCTTTAAATCCTCCATACCATCCGGCGTTGACAGCGGATTGATACGGATAATGATCTCGCGTCCCACAAAGGGCGCATCCGAAAACAGCCTGCCCAGATTCTCTCGCGCCGCGCCCTTCACATCGGGTGCAACGGAATCCTCCAGATCGAGAATAACCCCATCGCAATCGAGATCGCGGATTTTTTCGAGCGCCCTGACATTGATGGCCGGAACCGATAGCAGCGAACGGCGCGGTCTCACAGGAATATTTTCGAAAAAATTAGTCATGCCGCACTTGTGTCAAGCTTTTGTGACATCTGCAACACGACAATCCACTGAATCCTCTTGCAAGCCGGAAGAAGAAGGCCCACATTCGTCTGGAAAGAAAGGTTGAATCATGCAAGGCATCCGTTCATTTTTCATTGCCGCATCCGGCATCGCACTTCTGGCTTTGGTGGCTCTTTTTACCGCCTCGCTTACGGTCGCTTTTATCGGCGTGCTCGCCGTTCTCAGCGCTGCCCGTCTGCTTTCGGCGCGTATGAAGCCGGCACCCATTCCGGTCAAGCCCCGCAACCAGCGCGATATGCGCGTCTGGAACGACGGCAAAGGCACGATCATCGATCTCTGAGATCGTTAATCCTGTCAAAATGCGAGAACGCTGCACGCGGCGTACCGAAGAATGCGGGTTTGCGCTTCTAAAGCGATCCGTTTTGCAGTATTTCCCGACAGAAAATATCCGGCGGGCGTCAGTCCACGCCGGATTTTGTGACCAGGGAAACACGGGAAGCGACAGATGGAAAAATTCACCAAGCTGACGGGCGTTGCTGCGCCCATGCCGGTCGTCAATATCGACACCGATATGATAATTCCCAAAGACTATCTGAAGACCATCAAGCGCACGGGTCTTGGAACCGGCCTTTTTGCCGAGTCGCGTTATCTCGAAGATGGCTCGCCCAATCCCGATTTTGTGCTGAACAAGCCCGCTTACCAAAACGCCCAGATCCTCGTCGCGGGCGATAATTTTGGCTGCGGCTCCTCGCGCGAACATGCACCATGGGCGCTTCTCGATTTCGGCATCCGCTGCGTGATCTCCACCAGCTTCGCCGATATCTTTTATAACAACTGTTTCAAGAACGGCATTCTGCCTGTCGTCGTCAGCCCCGAGAATCTCGAAAAGCTGTTGGACGACGCCTCGCGCGGCTCGAACGCCGTTCTGTCCATCGATCTGGAACGTCAGGAAATCAGCGGCCCTGATGGCGGCACGATCACCTTCGAGATCGATGAATTCAAGCGCCATTGCATGCTGAACGGCCTCGACGACATCGGCCTGACACTGGAGCATTCCGGCGCCATCGACACGTTCGAAAAGGCAACTGCCTCGGTCCGCCCCTGGGCCTGACCGCACTTCTATCCTCTTTTAAAAGCCGATCCCGTACAAAACCGTACCGGATCGGCTTTTGCTTTGCTTGAAATGCCGTTGAGGCGGGGATAAGAAGCCCCCGACCCCGTTCGGCTGGCGACGTGACTTGTGAGGCGGCAGGACGGAAACGAGTTTGACGCCGCGCTCGCCGCAATCGAAAACCCTTCATGATGGTTTCCGGCGCGCCGCCCAAGGAGGGTTCTCATGACAGTCCGCACGCTTTTCCTTCTGCCCGGTGACGGTATCGGCCCCGAGGCCATGGCCGAAGTCCGCAAGCTGATCGACTATATGAACAACGCAAAAAATGCCGGCTTCACCACGCAGGAAGGTCTGGTCGGCGGCTCCGCTTATGATGCCCATGGCGTCGCGATTTCCGACGCAGATATGGAAAAGGCCCTTGCCGCCGATGCGATCCTGTTTGGCGCCGTGGGCGGCCCGAAGTGGGATGGCGTTCCCTACGAACACCGCCCGGAAGCCGGCCTGCTTCGCCTGCGCAAGGATCTCGAACTTTTCGCCAACCTGCGCCCCGCCATCTGCTACCCGGCACTTGCCGAAGCCTCCTCACTGAAGCCGGAGCTGGTAGAGGGTCTCGATATCCTCATCGTCCGCGAACTGACGGGCGGTGTCTATTTCGGCGAGCCCAAGCAGATCATCGACCTCGGCAACGGCCAGAAGCGCGGTATCGACACGCAGATCTACGACACCTTCGAGATCGAGCGCATCGCCAGCGTCGCTTTCGAACTGGCACGCACGCGCGATAACCGCGTCTGCTCCATGGAGAAGCGCAACGTCATGAAATCTGGCGTTTTGTGGAACCAGGTAGTCACCGAAACCCACGCTGCGAAATACAAGGACGTTCAGCTGGAGCATATGCTGGCCGATGCCGGCGGCATGCAGTTGGTGCGCAAGCCCAAGCAGTTCGACGTGATCGTGACCGACAACCTCTTCGGCGACATGCTTTCCGACGTCGCTGCCATGCTGACGGGCTCGCTCGGCATGCTGCCGTCGGCATCGCTTGGTGCACCGGATGCCAAGACCGGCAAGCGCAAGGCCATGTACGAGCCGGTGCACGGTTCGGCACCTGACATTGCCGGCAAGGGCATCGCCAACCCCATTGCCATGATCGCGTCCTTCGCCATGTGCCTGCGCTATTCGTTCAACATGGTTGATGAGGCAACGAAGCTCGAAACTGCAATTGCGAACGTGCTCGACAAGGGCATCCGCACCGCCGACATCATGTCCGACGGTTCCCGTCAGGTCAGCACCTCCGAAATGGGTGACGCGGTTCTCGCAGAATTCAAGGCGCTTTCGGCGTAACACTCACCGAAACCGGTTGGGCAGGCGGCACGGTCGCTTGCCCATCTTCCTTTGGCAAAAGATGTTCATATCTTTTGTCAGTCAGCGTCTTCAAAAAGGCGACGATGGCGTCCACACGCTTGTCGTCCAGCGCCGGTGCGGAAGTCAGCTCTGTCATGGCGATATTATCAGGCACTTCCGGCGCATCCCAGGTTTTACCCGTTTCAGGGTTGATCTGCCGGCTGGGTTTCTTGCTTTTGTATTTCACGTAAAACAGCACCACCGTGCGCAGATTCTTAAACACGCCATTGTGCATGTAGGGACCAGTGACAGCGACGTTGCGAAGGGTAGGCACCTTGAACTTGCCGCGCTGAGCCGGATCGCCGGCCACCGCGGGATTTTGCGCCAATCCGAGATCGACCGCATCCGGCTTGGAGCCGTTGGCTGCCCTGACCGACGTGTTGGCCGGAACACCGATGTTGAAATATTTGTGGTTGGTGAAGAGGCCGTCTTCCAAACCCTTGGCGCCACGGATTTCATGGCAGGTATTGCAATTGGTGAACTGCGTCGAGGAGATCAGAACCCGGCCCAGCTCCTCCTGATCGGTTAGCTTTTCTTCGCCGCGCAGGAAACGGTCATACCTGGAATCGAAGGTGGAGAATTCATCGGAACGCTCGAAGCTTGCCAGCGCCTTGGTCATCGCAGCAAAGGCGCCTTCGTCACTCTGGAAAACATCGCTGCCGAACTGTGTGCCGAACGCCGCAACATAATCAGGGTTTTCCTTGAGCCGTTTGACGACAGAGACTTTATCCGGCATGCCCATTTCGATCGGGTTGAGCGGTGGTCCACCCGCCTGGTCTTCCAGCAGGGAGGCGCGACCATCCCAGAATTGCCCGCCGACATACTCTCCCGCAGCGTTCTTGCCGAATGGCGGCGTGAACCGGGCATAGGCTGCAGTCGGCGCATTACGGTCGCCCAGCGAAATCCCGTCATCGCCGAGAGAGACGTCCCGGCCGACCTTGTCGCTTTCGCGCGCATCGGAAAAACCCGCCGCCTGCATATGGCAGGTGGAACACGCCATCGTGCGGTTCATGGAGAGATTGGCATCATCGAACAGCGCCGCGCCGAGTTTTTCAAGCGTTGCATAATCTTCGCCGCCATGAGCCCGCATTTGACCAGCACCGATCTCGAGCGGAACCGGTATCATGGCCACGGCAAGGGCGGCAGAAATGAATAGGCGCAGTCTTTTCATTGAAATAGCGTTTCGGAAACTCGGGACGACAGTGGTTATATAGCACTTACCTATCGCACCAGACTACAAACTTTCTCAGCCCGCTCCACTTTGACGCAACCCCGCATCCAGACGCCAAATTGCTTACCCGGCTTTGGCTATCGCGTGGAAGAAAGTGCCTGAAACAAGACCCCGCCTGCCACCGGAGGGGCCGAGCGGACGACCCTGCCCGTCAGCGATCTGAGCGAAAGGCTCATCGTGACCCGGATCGATGACACGCGCATAGTGAAACTCGTGGCCGCGCAGAACCTCGCCCGCTTTGCCCAGCGGCCCATCTGCCACGATTACAGCCTGCCGGTAACCGAGGTTCATCTTGCGCGTGGCGAAACTGGTGGCATGTGACAGAAGCCCGGTCATGGCATGGGTGACGCCATCGGCATCTTCCAGCGCCGTTCCCAAAACCATATAGCCGCCGCACTCACCATGCACCGGCTTCGTCTCGGCAAAACGGACAATGCCTGCCTTGAACACGGCAGCATCGGCAAGCCTTCCAGCGTAAAGTTCGGGATAACCACCTGGCAGCCAGCAAATGTCGCAGGTCTCATCGGGTGCCTCGTCGGCCAGCGGTGAGAAGGGCACGATCTCCGCCCCCGCTGCATGCCAGTGGTTCTTGAGGTGCGGATAAAGAAAGGTGAAAGCCGCGTCGTCTGCAAGCGCGATGCGCTGGCCGGGCGGCGCAATCGCTGCCTCCACCGAGCCGGAGGGCACATCTACAGGCGCAGCGAGCGAAAGCAAGGCATCGAGATCAATGGACCTTTCCATCGCATCCGCCAGCCGTTCTATATGCGCGTCGATTTCCGGATGTTCGCTGGCCTGCACCAGGCCCAGATGCCGTTCCGGCAGGATGAGTGACGGATCACGCAGGACGCATCCTGCGACAGGCAGACCGATTTTTTCGATGGCCTCCGTGCACAGCGTCCGGTGTCTTTCGCTGCCGGCGCGGTTCAGCACCACCGCCGCCATGGTGACAACAGGATCATAGTGGGCAAAACCATAGGCAACAGCAGCGGCTGTCTGCGATTGACCCGACACATCCAGCACCAGCAGCACGGGAATGCCGAACAGCCGGGCCAGATCCGCCGCAGAACCAGTGCGGTTTTCCGCCACGGGGATACCGTCGAACAGGCCCATGGCGCTTTCGATCAAAACGAGGTCGGCACCATCAGCCTGTTGCAACAACAGGTGTCGAAGCAATTCCGGCTGCATGGCCCAGCTGTCGAGATTGAGGCCGGATGTGCCGGTGGCGAAGGCATGGAAGCCGGGGTCGATATAATCCGGCCCCGTCTTGATGCCGCGCACGTTGACGCCGCGCCGGGCAAAGGCCCTGAGCAAGCCGATTGTTACGCTGGTCTTGCCGGATCCAGAGCGCGGTGCGCCGATGATGATTGCCCGTGTGGTCATAAGGTCGGCACCCCAAGTCGGTCGCGCATCGAAACGATCTCGCCAATAACGATCAGCGCCGGCGCCTCGAATTTTTCCCGTTTTGCATCGTCAGCTATGCTTTCCAGTGTGCCGATGAAAATCCGTTCCTGCGCGGTCGTTGCCGACATGATGACGGCGACCGGCGTCTTGCCTGAACGACCGCCCTGCATCAGAAGACCCGCGATCGAGCCTATGTTCTTAAGCCCCATATAAACGACGATGGGTTCCTGTGTCTTCGCCAGTGCCAGCCAATCCAGATCCTCTTCGGTCCCGGCGGCATGGCCGGTGGCAAGCGTGACAGCGCGGCTGATACCGCGCATGGTGGCGGGAATGCGCGCTGAAGCAAGGGCTGCAAGCGACGAGGTCATGCCCGGCAAGATACGAAATGGGATGCCGGCGCGGACAAGCGCCTCCGCCTCTTCGCCGCCACGCCCGAAAATAAATGGATCGCCACCCTTAAGCCGCAACACCTTCTTATCCTGTCGGGCGAGATCAATCAGCGAGGCAGTGATGTCGTCCTGCGTTGCCGACGGCTTGCCGCCGCGCTTGCCGGCAAACACGATTTCAGCCTGGGGCCCGAGGGAAACGACATCGTCGCTTACCAGCGCGTCGCGCACGATCACATCGGCCTGCGAAAGCGCGAGCGCCACTTCGAGCGTCAGATAACGCACATCGCCCGGACCCGCGCCTGCGAGCCAGACATGCCCGGCCTCAAAGACCGGACCTTTTGCGGCGATGCTGTTCAAAACCTGCGCTATCGACATTCTTCTCGGCTGCTTTTTTAACGATGACGGAAATAGCCGTCCCGGCTATAGGAATTCATATGGAAACGGATGGAAAGACCCTTCGCCGCGGCTGGACCACGGGCACTTGCGCGGCAGCCGCCACGAAGGCGGCCTGCGCTGCCCTTCTGACCGGCGAGTTTCCTTACCCTGTCGAAGTCGAACTTCCAAGCGGCGCGAGGCCGGCATTTTCTCTCGCCACCGAGGAAAAAGGTGAAAACTTCGCAAGAGCCGGCATCGTCAAGGATGCTGGCGACGATCCCGACGTGACCCATGGTGCGCTGATCGAAAGCACCGTGCGACGGGGAAAGCCCGGCAGCGGCATCACCTTCAAGGCCGGAAAAGGCGTCGGCACCATCACCCGGCCTGGATTGCCCCTGCCGCCGGGCGAACCCGCGATCAACCCCGTACCTCGCAAGATGATCGAAACCGCCATTCGCGAAGTAGCCGGTGACGATGCCGATTTCGAAGTCGAGATTTCCGTTCGGGACGGCGAGAAAATCGCGGAAAAGACCCTGAATGGCAGGCTCGGTATTGTCGGCGGCATTTCCATCCTTGGCACCACCGGCATCGTCATCCCGTTTTCCTGCTCGGCATGGATCCATTCCATCTGGCGCGGCATCGATGTGGCGCGCGCCACCGGCTGCACCCATCTGCTCGGCGCGACCGGCAACACCTCCGAAAAGGCGGGGCAGGCAGTTTACGGCCTGCCAGAGACCGCACTGATCGATATGGGCGATTTTATCGGTGGCATGCTGAAATATCTGCGCAGCCACCCCGTCGAACGGGTAACAATTGCCGGCGGCGTCGCCAAGATGACGAAGCTCGCCCAGGGCATGCTGGACGTGCATTCCAAGAAAGGCCTGGCCGATCTTGATGCGCTGGCAGTACTCGCAACCGAGGCTGGCGGAGATGAAAATCTTGCCCTCGCCATTCGTCAGGCCAACATGGTTGCGCACGCCTTTGAGCTGGCCGAACGCGCGGGGATAGACCTCGGCGCGATCGTTGCGGAAAAAGCCTGGGTAACAGCGGCTGCCGCTTTGAAGGTACCCGGCATCGAGCTTGATATTCTGGTGTTCGACCGTCAGGGCACGCTCAAGGGACGCACCGCCTCCACGCCGTCGCATCAGCCCTTCGCATCTTCCTTCGGGGAGCGGAACCGCCGGACATAATCGGTACTATAAAGTGCGCTCTCGCGAAAATCCGTCGAGGCAAGCCCATGCCCGACGAAGATCAGCGCCGTCCGCTCCACCGGTTCTGCTGCCAGTTTTCCTTCGATGTCGAACAACGTGCCGCGAATGACCCGCTCATCCGGCCAGGAGGCGCGGACGACGATGGCGACTGGGCAATCGGAACCATAAAGCGGCGTCAGTTCTTCCACCACCTGGCCGATGGCATGGATAGCGAGATGGATGGCAAGTGTCGCCCCCGTCGCACCAAAGGCTTTCAGCGTCTCGCCCTCGGGCATTTTCGAAGCGCGGCCCGAAATACGGGTCAGAACAAGGCTTTGCGCCACTTCCGGCACCGTCAATTCCCGCTGCAGGGTGGCAGCGGCAGCAGCGAAGGAGGGCACACCTGGAGTCACGGTATACTCGAGACCCAGCCGTTCCAGCCGGCGGATCTGTTCACCCATGGCGCTCCAGACGGACAGATCACCGGAATGCAGCCGTGCCACATCCTTGCCCGCCTTTGCCGCCGCAACGAACTCCGCCTCGATCTCATCAAGCGACAGTGCTGCCGTATCGACAATGCGTGCATCCGTCGGGCAATACTCGATCAGCGCCTTCGGCACCAGCGAGCCGGCATAAAGGCAGACCGGGCAGGCAGCGATAAGATCGCGCCCGCGCACCGTGATGAGATCGGCGGCGCCCGGACCGGCGCCGATGAAATGAACCGTCATTGTTGTTCTCCATGTTCGATGGCGCGGTCATTTCGCGCGTCGCTCGTCGTGGCGATGGCTACCGTCACATCGCCAACCACGAGACGCGCCGCGACCAGCCGCGCATTTTCTCCGGCGGCAGCAAGTGTCGCCGCTTCACTGACGCTGGGCGTCCCGGCATGATCAAGGCTTGCCTGTGAAAATGTCATTGTTTTCGAAGCAGCCGCCTCGAGCTGTTCCTTCGATACGATTTCAAGCGGCAGCGCCAGACGTTTCGCCGCTTCCGCAAGACCAGCTTCTTTTGCCTTGAGCGGCGCAGTCGCCAAGCATTCAACGGTCATGCCAAAAGCAAGCTCCGCAGCGTGCACGGCTGCAATAATTGCATCTGAACCCGTGCCCTTGCGGCAGCCTATGCCAGCGACAGTCACCATGGCTTGACCCAGCTCCATTGCGTCACCGGCATGGCCGGACGCCAGCCCGACATGGAGCCGACAGCAACAACGCGCGACACATCGAGACGGATCATCGAACCGCCGAACCTGGCATGGGCCGCAAGCAGCACCGCTTCCATTTCAAGCGTCACCGCATTGGCAACCAGCCGCCCGCCTGGCTTCAAGGCCTCCAGAGCAGCCTCAAACACGCCCGTTTCGCTGCCGCCACCACCAATGAAGATCGCATCCGGTTGAGGCAGGCCTTCAAAAGCCGCAGGTGCTGCACCGATCATGACTTCAAGCCCCGGAACGCCAAATGCCTCGGCATTGCGGGCGATACGCTCCGCCCTGTCGGGATGCTGCTCTATGGCGATGGCACGGAGCGAGGGGTGCGACAGCATCCATTCAATACCAATCGAACCCGAACCGGCACCGATATCCCACAGCAGCTCGCCCCGGCGCGGAGCCAGCGATGAAAGCGTCACGGCACGGATTTCACGCTTGGTGATCTGCCCGTCATGTTCGAACAGGCTGTCATCCAGCCCCTGCACAAAAGGCAGGACGCGTGCGCCCTCAGCAGCAACGACATCGATAGCCACGACGTTCAAAGGATCGATGTCGTCAAAGGTAAAATCGACCGCCCTGATTTGCCGCCGCCTCTCCCGCTTTCCGCCCAAAGCTTCGAGCAGGACAAATTCCGACTGGCCGAAACCGGATTGAGACAGCAATTCCGCGATGAGAGCGGGCGCGCGCTCATCCGAAGTAAGCGCGATGATCCTCGCTCCGGGATGCAGGTGCGGTCGCAAAAGATCGATGGAACGCCCGTGTAATGATACGCATTCGGTCGACTGCAAAGCCCAGCCAAGCCGCGCCGCGGCCTGGGAGAAGGCGGAAGGTGAGGGATAGCAGACTGTCTCCTCCGACGGTATCCGCCGCAGAAGTGTGACGCCGGCGCCATAAAAGAACGGATCGCCGGAGGCGAGCACGCAGACCCGTCTACCTCGCAACGCCACGACATCGCTCATCTCCGCATCGAACGGCACCGGCCAAGGGCGCGCCTCACCACGAATGGCTGCAGCCGCCAGTTCCAGATGACGTTTGCCACCGAAAACAATCTCGGCCCCCTCTATTGCCGCCACGGCATTCCGACCGAGCCCATCCAGCCCATCTTCGCCTATGCCGACGATGAAAAGCCATGGCTTGCCTTTCTTTTCAGTGGAAGCTTTCTTTTGAGTGGAAGCGTTGCCCGTTCCGGAATATTCAGACGTCATGACACGCTCCATACTCATCCTTGGCGGCACGGCGGATGCCCGCATTCTCGCCGGCAAGCTGGCGGTGGACTCCGGCTACCGAATCCTGCTCTCCATGGCCGGTCGTACGCTTTCGCCAGTGGAACAGCCGGTGCCGATGCGCAGTGGCGGGTTTGGCGGTGCTGCGGGTTTGGCCGATTTCATACGCACCGGGAATTTCGATATTCTGGTTGACGCCACCCATCCCTATGCGGCGAGGATTTCCGCCAATGCCGTGGAGGCGGCGAGACTTGCCAAAGTTCCGCTTGTAGCACTTTCTCGCCCCGCCTGGGACCGCCAACCGGATGACAAATGGCAGAGGGTCGATACCATCGAACAGGCTGTTATCGCGCTCGGCGTTGAAGGCAAGCGGGTGTTTCTGGCGCTCGGCCGGCAGGAACTCCTTCCTTTCGAGGCAGCACCCCAACACAGCTATCTCATTCGCAGCGTTGATCCGGTAGAGCCGCCGCTGAAGGTGCCGGATGCTCGCTATATTACCGCGCGCGGCCCTTTTGCGCTGGATGAAGAGATCCGCATGCTGGAGGAAAACCGTATCGGCACTGTGGTTTCCAAGAACTCCGGCGGCAACGCCAGTTACGGCAAGATCGAAGCGGCGAGGCGGCTCGGTCTGCCGGTTATCATGATCGAGCGGCCGCCACAGCTGAACGCCGCAATCCTCAATGGCGCGAACGTGCCGGATATAGCGACTGCGCTCACCGCCATCCGCCATCAGCTTTCTCTTCTCGAAAAACGCGGCGAGTAAACCAGCGGATCTTTGTCCGAACGTTCAATCAAACGCGTTTCCACCGAACCGACGATGATGCAGGTGGCCATATCCGCCATGTCGCTCGATGCTTCCGACAAAGGCACGACCCGGATGCGCTCATCCGCACGGCCTGCCGCACGGCCAAAGATCACCGGCACCGAGCCGGGCAGATGTACCCGCAAAAGATCGAAGGCGGTGCCAAGCTGGTGCGGGCGCGCCTTGCTGACGGGATTATAGAAAGCCATCACGAATCCGGCTTCCGCAGCCGCGATCAGCCGCTTTTCAATAATGCCCCAGGGCTTCAAATTGTCCGACAGCGAGATGGCGCAGAAATCATGCCCGAGCGGCGCGCCGGCTCGGGCAGCAACCGCAAGCATGGCCGTCACGCCCGGCACGACCGAAAAGTCTATTTCGCGCCACTCGCGCGGGCCATGTTCAATCGCCTCGCAAACAGCCGCCGCCATGGCAAAAACGCCGGGATCGCCGCCCGAAACCACGCAGACCTTGCCGCCCCCGGCGGCAAGCCGCAGAGCCTGTTCGGCACGGGAGATTTCCTCGCGATTGTCAGAGGCATGGCGACGTTGGTCGGGTCTGAGCGACAGCCGATCGAGATAGGGAATGTAACCGAAGAAATCCTCCGACGCCTCAACGGCGGCGAGCGCCTCCGGTGTCACCTGCGCAGAACTGCCAGGGCCGAGGCCGACAACGACCAGCCTGCCGTTCATGGCGCTTCACCGCCAGCGGGTCTGGTTTTCCAGCCAGGTACCAGAACCAGCGAAAAATAGGGGGCGGGTGATGCGTCCCGCTCGATCAGCGGCACCGCATGGCTGTTCGCCATGGTGCCGCGCTCGACATACAGCGCTTCATTAAGCTTGCCGGCCTTTTCCAGCGCCCGGCGGATCTTCGGCAGGTTGCGCCCGACCTTCATGATCACGGCGCCATCCGTGCCGGACAGACGCTCTGTCAGAACATCTTCGGCAAGAGTGCCGGGAAGCACGCTCAAGATATCGTCACCCTGCACCAGCGGTAGACCGGCCATCGACCAGCAGCCGGACATGGCGGTAATGCCGGCAACGACCTCCGCCTCATAGGAAGGCGCAAGCCGCAGATGAAGATGCATATAGGAACCGTAAAACAGCGGATCGCCTTCCGACAGCACGGCGACATTCCGCCCGGCATCGAGATGGGCAGCAATATCCATGGCCGACTGATCAAAAAATGCGGCGATCGCACCGCGATAATCCTCGCCGTTTTTATCGCTCTCGACGGTTACCGGATAGACCAGCGGCATTTCCAGTGTGCCCGGACGAATGAAGGCCTCAACGATACCGCGACCATTGCCGCTGCTGCCTTTCTTGCAGAAGAAGGCGAGGACATCGGCATTTTCGATGGCGCGCACGGCTTTCAGCGTCAGAAGCTCTGGATCGCCGGGGCCGGTGCCGACGCCCACGAGTTTACCCCTGGAATTTTCGAAAAGAGCCGCGCTCACAGACCTGCCCTCGCAACGGCGTTGACGGCAGCGGCCGTCATGGCCGATCCACCCATACGTCCCTTGACGATGGCATAGGGAATGCCGAGCAAACTAGCCTCCAGCGCATCCTTCGATTCCGCCGCACCGACAAAACCGACCGGCATGCCGATAATGGCAGCTGGACGTGGAGCGCCCTTTTCAAGCATCTCCAGAAGATAGAACAGCGCTGTCGGCGCGTTGCCGATAGCAACGAGAGCACCGTCCAGCTTTTCCGCCCAGAGATCGAGTGCGGCGGCGGAACGGGTATTGCCAATCGTTTTCGCAAGCTCAGGGGTGCGCGGATCGCGAAGGGTGCAGATCACGTCATTATTGGCCGGAAGGCGGGCGCGGGTCACGCCGTGGGCGACCATTTCCGCATCGCACAGAACGGGCTTGCCCGCCAGCAAAGCACCACGTGCAGCGACAACGAAATCCGGAGAAAAACGGAAATGGCTGGCCGCTTCCACCAGCCCGCAGGCATGGATCATGCGAATGGCGATATCCGCCTGATCTTCGGTAAAAACGGACAAATCCGCTTCCTCGCGAATGATGGCGAAGGAGCGCTCGTAAATCGCATTGCCGTCGCGAATATAGTCATGGTCGGTCATCGGTCATCCTGTCGAAGCGCGGCAACGATTGCCTCCTTACCCAGACGGGCAAACAGGTCGGCAGCGTTTTCCCCGGGCTTATGTTCTTTTTCGCAAAGACGGGCAAGTCGCGAAAGCGCCGTCCTCTGTTGCTCGAAAGGTAAAATACCGTCCTGCGGGTCGCAGGCGCGGCTCGAAAACGAAAAGGCCAGACCATCGGCGGTGCCGGAAAAGGTCAAAAACGAGGGGGCGGGATGGGCGCAACCCTTTCCGCAGCCGGAGAGATGCAGTGTGAAGGAGCCATCGAGCATGGAAGCTAATTCCCGCGATGCAAAGGCCGCCAGATCATGTGTGGGAAAGAAAGCCGAAGCGCACCCCGGCGTGCCGGGACAGACAGCGATGGAAGATCGCGCATCACCTGCCCTTGTGATGAAACCGGCACTGTCCGCAATTTGCATCAGCGCATCGCAAGCATCCCGCGACCCGAAAAATAGCAGGCTATGATTGAGCGACGGCCGCAATGTTTCGATATCAAATGCGCGCGCCAGTCCACAGAGCCGCGACAGATCGGAAGCACGAACTTGCGCGAAAGCAGGCGTGATACCGGCAGCAAAAGTACCGTTACCGGCCGCCATCAACCCCAGGGGCGAAGAAGGCGCAGACGTCTCGCCTTGGCTCTCGCTATCTACCAGGCGGTCTCCGCAAATCGCCTTTATCGTCCGCAAATCCAGATCGCGGCCACGGGCAAGCGGTCCTTTGCCGGCCAGATGGACGAGCAGCAACAGGACCACATCGGCTGCCTTGTCGGCTTCAACAAATCCAGCGCGTAGCGCCTTGCTCTCCGGGCCCCCGACAGACAATTGCCAGAAAACTCGATGATCGAGCCGCACCGCCTTCAGACGGATATCGGCCAGCAAATCGCCCATGGAAAGATGGCCGCCCCCATCGATGATGACGGACATTTTGGCGGCGAGCTTTTCATGCAGCGCAAGCGCGGCAGCCTCTCTGCGAATCTCATCCGCAATGGCACTGCCATCGGCGATTTCCCGATCGTCCCGACCGGAAAGAGGTGAGGTCTCGACTGCCAGTCCGTCGCGAAGCGGCAAACCGAGCGCCAGAACATCATTCTCCAGGTCGCAGGCGCTTTCCCGCGTCAGGCCGCGAAATTGCAGGCTGCCGCGTGCCGTGATGTCTATCAGCCCGTTGCCGTGCCGCTCGGCAAGATCGCAAAGCGCGATCATATCGCGGGGCGTAATGTCTGCCTCGAATGCGATACGCGACAGGTATCCGTCACCGGTCAGCATCGGGGTCGATAAGGCCGGACACGTCCCACGGCGGCCAAACGGCTGGACCGGATCGGAAGGGGCCGTCCTCATGCGCCGACCTTTTCAGAACGGGGCAGGATCAGCATTTCAAGTTCCGCATCCACCGCATTGCGGCGGCTGTGCCACAACCCGCGACGACGGGCGGATAAAAAGCGCGTCGCCATGACCTCCGCCGCTTTCGGATTTTCCCGCAGGATGAAATCGCGCACGTCCTCATTGCCCAAATAGGCGTCGTAAAGCGCCTCGATCAGCGAGGAGGGTACCGCATGGGTGGTTTCCGCAAAACCGATCAGCCGGTCAACCGTCTCGGCAAATTCTGCCGCCCCGCGCGGGCCGTGCCGCATCTGGCCGGCAATGAAGCGCGGATTGACGGCGCGGGCCCGAACAACGCGCGTCAGCGCCTGCGAAATGGATCGCGCGCGCGGACGCGCGGGATCGGTCGTATCCAGCGCCACAATATTGGCAACGCCGCCAAGGAGTGCTTTTGCGGCGGAAAAACCACCGATGAAAGCGACATCTGACGAGCCGTCGAGAAGATCCCGGCCCGGATCGTCACCGGTGTGAACGAGAAGATCGGCACGGCGTACCAGCTCGACAAAATCGGCATCCTCGAAAATCTCAAGCCCATCCGCACCGCCAAAGGCATGGCTTGCCGCATCCAGATAGGCTTGCCCTAGTTCCTCACGTTCTTCCCATTTTCCGCTGGCGAGTTTCTCCTCAGTGCCCGCACCATAGGTGCCGGGTGCGGAGCCGAAGATGCGTGCCGGTATATGCCCGAGTGCCGCCGCTTCTTCCGCCAGCGGATTGTCACCCGGCGCTTCATCCCGCCGCGCGACGGCCTTGGCGGCGGCGTCTAGAAGAGCGATCAACGCCGGAAACATGTCGCGGAACAGGCCGGAAATCCGGAATGTGACGTCGACACGCGGCCGCCCGATACTGGCCGGCGGCAGAACCTCGATGCCTGTGACGCGGCCCGTCGCCAGGTCATGGATCGGTCTCGCCCCCATCAGATGCAGCGCCTGCGCCACATCCTCGCCGCCATTGCGCAGGCTGGCGCTGCCCCAGAGATCAAAAACCAGATGTTTCGGCCAGTCGCCATGGGATTGCAGATGGTGCCGAAGCACTTCTTCGCCCGCCATGCGGCCCAGCTCGAAAGCCGTCGGCGTCGGCATGGTGCGCGGATCGGCAGCATAAAGATTGCGGCCCGTCGGCAGGACATCGAGACGCCCGCGCGCGGGTGCGCCGGAAGGACCGGGGACAATATGGCGGCCATCGAGCGCGGCAAGCAGCGCTGTTTTTTCCGCCGCAGCACTTTCAAGCCTCAGAAGATCGGTCTCGCCTTCGGGGCTGCGGCCAAAAACATGCTGGCCATCCTTGATGGCGAAGTCCTTCAGGTCACAGAGGAAGGCGTCGATGCGCGACAGCGCCGCATCGGCATCGTCCTTTGCACCGACACCGGCATCCGCCGCAAGACCGGTTTCCAGCGCCTTCTCTACGATCAGTTTCGCCAGCCGGTCGCGGCGGCGGCGGTCGAGCCCATCCGCCTGCGCATATTCGTCGACGAGCTGTTCCAGAGCCGATTGTTCCGGCGAAAGCCCGGCATCTACCAGCACAGGCGGAACATGGCCGATCGTGACGGCAGCGATCCGCCGTTTGGCAACCGCCGCTTCGCCCGGATTGGAAACGATGAACGGATAGACCACCGGCAAAGACCCGGTGACGATTTCAGGAAAACAATCGCGGGAAAGCGCAACTGTCTTGCCGGGCAGCCATTCCAGCGTGCCATGCGCACCGACATGCACAATGGCATGCGCCCCTGCGACACGCTGCATCCAGGCGCCGAAAGCGACCAACGCATGACGTGGCGGTAGGGCAGGGTCATGGTAATCCACCCGCCGATCCTCATTTCGCCCACGATCCGGTGCCAGGGCCACGAATATCTGGCCGAAACGGGCGACGCGAAAACGGAATGCGCCGTCGGCTAGTGCGTCGTCCTGTTCGGCCGAACCCCACGTGCTATCCACGGAGGCGGCAACCCCTTCAGGCAAACCCAAAAGAAAATCACGATAGTCTGAAAGTCCGACAGCCGCTTCCTGCTGCTCGACACAATCCAGCAAAGCCCGCGCCGTTTCGGGAATATCCGAAACCACATATCCTGCCGCGGCCAGATCGCGCAGCATTTCAAGCACGCTTTGCGGGACATCGAGACCAACGGCATAACCCGTGCGCCCTGGCGCAGCACCGGGATAATCCGGCATCAGAATGACGATCCGCCGTTCCTGTGGCGTGGACTGTTTTAATTGCAGAAAGGCAGCGATTCGGTTTGCCACCTGTTCGACGCGATCAGCCTCCGGTACATTGATGAGGCTGATACCGCCATCAGTCCGCACCTGCTTGAATGAGATTGCGCCAGCAAGAATCCGGCCATCGAGTTCCGGCAGAACCACATGCATGGCAAGATCGGAAGGGTTGAGACCGCGCGCATTTTCCGCCCAGCCGTCCCGTCGCGTCGTCGCCATAACCACCTGAAACACCGGCACGCCGAGGCGATCAAACAGGGTTTTACCGCTGTCATCCATCTGACTGGCAAAAGCTGTGGCGGCAACGATGGCGGCGGGCTGGAGTTCGGGCAGTACGGTTTCGAGAAAGCGAATTGCCTCCCCATCCTTGAGGCCGCTGACGAAAATCGGCAATGGCGCAAAACCGCGCTGAGAGAGCGCATTAAAAAGCGCATCCACGGGCGCCGCATCGGCCGCAAGAAGCATGGAGCGGTAAAAGAGAATGGGAAGGACAGCTGCACCGGCGGGAAAACCGGCGCAGGCTTCCGCCTGATCCACGACGCCTTTACCCGGCCGGTAAAAGCCGGCTTTCGGCAGCGGTTGAGCCTCGATATCTGGCCATGCGCCACCACTTACAAGGGCAGCAAGACCAATGGCAAGCCGGTCCATATTTTCCCGCCCACCCTCGCGGAAGAAGGCGAGGACGGACGCCAACGTCTGGCGATCAACAGTCGAGGCCGCTTCGAGCTTTTCGTCTCTCTCACTGCATTCACCCGGCAGGAGCATAAGTTTTATGCCACGTCGCCGCGCCATCGTGCTGAGCTGATCGACGCCATAGCGCCAGCGTTCCGCGCCGCCGAGAATCCGGATAAGGATGACACGGGCATGTTCGGCCGTCTTTTCGATCCACAGATCGACCGACATCGGATGCCGAAGCTCGGAGAGGTTGGCAGCGGACAGGGACGGAAGCGCGCCCTCTGCCTGCCGCCATGCCTGTTCCAGCCCGGCAAGATCGCTTGCCGAAAAAGACAGCATCACCACATCCGATCGCGGCTGGTTGAGATCAACCGGCTCGATCAGGTCGTCCAGAGACGAAGATGTGGTGGCGAGAATGTGCATTTCTATCAGGCGGCCAGCATCTGTTCGATCTTTTCGCGGTTGAGGCCCTTTTCGCCTATGACGACGAGGCGGCTGCGGCGCTCTTCACCGGCCGCCCAGGGACGGTCATAATAATGGTTGACGCGGCTACCGACTGCCTGCACCTGCAGGCGCATCGGCTTGGTGGATACTTCGACGAAACCTTTGATGCGCAGAACATTTTCCGCAGCCGCTGTCTCGGCGATACGAGCCGCCAGCGCTTCCGGATCGGTCACGGCCGGCAGGTCGATGACGAAGCTGTCGAAATCGTCATGTTCGTGGTCGAGTTCACCATCGTGATGGGTGCGGCGGTTTTCGATATCCTCTTCAACCGCAAGACCGAGGCCGATCAGCACGGCCGGATCGATGACGCCATTCGAGGCGACGACGATCTTTGCGGCCCGCGGCAAATGCTCGAGAATATGAGCCTTCGCCTTTTCCAGACCGGCGCTATCGAGCAGATCCGCCTTGGTCAGCACGATAAGATCGGCACAGGCGATCTGGTCCTCAAAAACCTCTTCGACCGGATCGTCGTGATCGAGGGCTTCGTCATTTGCGCGCTGGGCGGCAAGGGCTTCCATGTCATGCGCCACCTGACCCTCGGCAAGGGCAGCGCCATCCACAACAGCCACCACAGCGTCAACCGTCACGCGGCTCTTGATGGCCGGCCATTGAAATGCCTGCACCAGCGGCTTGGGTAGGGCAAGGCCGGAGGTCTCGATGAGGATATGCTCCACCTTCGGCTGGCGGCTCAGAATCTGCTCGATGGCCGGCTGGAAATCATCCGCCACCGTGCAGCAGATGCAGCCATTGGCCAGCTCAACGATGTTTTCCTCCGGGCAGCTCTCAATGCCGCATCCCTTGAGGATATCGCCATCGATGCCGATATCACCGAATTCGTTGACGATGATGGCAAGCCGCTTGCCATCAAGCTTTTCGAGGAGACCGCGCAGCAGCGTGGTTTTTCCAGCCCCCAGAAAGCCGGTGACGATGGTGCAGGGAACGCGGTCCAGAAGGGTGCTCATGATCTCTCCTCGGTAAAATCGAATGGGGGAATGCGCGCCACCATGCCGCGCTTCAATGTGTCGGGGCGGCCGCGCCAGGGCATCAGGCCATCTGCGGAGGCGGCCAGCATTTGCGCGCCCGTGAGCAGGTCTTCCGCATCGTTGGGCGTCAGCCCGCCGAATACATAGGACCAGCCATCGGCACCGCGCAGCACGGCACTGAGGCCGCGTTTGCAATTGGCAAGGCAATTGACGGAGCGAACATCGATGCCGGAGTCACGCGCTTTTGCGATGGCAGCTTCCGCAAGGATGGTGCCGGGGCGCGGCTCCGCATTGGGATCGGTGTCGTCGCGACAGCTTCGGCAGACAAAAACGACCACGCCAGAAGCTGTGTTGGCTTCCATTGTCCCGTCCGCACAAGAAGATGTTGTGGTAATATCCAAACCGTTCCGCTTTCCGCGCCTTTAAACTCGTCGGGGTGCGGATGTCGAAAACAGCGCACTGAAAAGCGCGGCTGCAATTCAATTCGACCGGCTGACCGGAGCACCCCGCCCGGGAGACGTTTTTTCCTGAAACGGCAGGTCTCCTGGCTTGCGGCTTTAAAACACCCTGCACCACCTTCCCGGACCAATTTTATGGTCCAGTGGCTTCACAGTGCGGGCTTACCGCTTACAGTTGCGGGGGCAGCCACGGAATGACCCGGTATGGGGTGGAACCGTGTTCCCTCTTAGCTTTTCCCGTTGCCGGGAAAAGACCGTCAGTGCCTTACCCTTAGGCTGAACGGGCGTGACGGTCAATGCTGCCGGCTTGTCGATTGCCGGGTGCGGCAAATTGAGTATAGTCGCCGCTCCGAATGGCGGGGGCATAAGGTCCCGCGCCTCTGGACGAGAAGGAAAACGCGATGACACGCGATATCAGCGACAGCGAAGCCGAACGCCACCGGCAGAAAATGGTCAACCGCAAGACGGTTCAGGATGCCGAAGTCGCGGAAAAGACCATCGAAAAAGGTCTGCTGATGATCAATACCGGCCCTGGCAAAGGCAAATCCACGGCCGCTTTCGGCCTTGCTTTGCGCATGCTCGGCACCGGGCGGCGGGTCGGCGTCGTGCAATTCATCAAGGGCGCATGGTCGACGGGTGAACAGCAGGCCCTGACTTTGTTCGGCGACAGGGTGGAATGGCGCACTATGGGCGAGGGGTTTACCTGGGACACGCAGGACCTGAAGCGCGATGTCGCGGCAGCTACAAAGGCCTGGGAGGAAGCGAAAGCACTGATGGCCGACGAGACGATCGGATTGCTGGTTCTCGACGAACTGAACATTGCGCTCCGCTATGATTACCTGCCGCTGGAAGAGGTCGTCGAAACGCTTTCCAACCGTAGATCCGATCTGCATGTCATCGTTACCGGCCGCAACGCCAAACAGCCGTTGATCGACGCTGCCGACATGGTGACGGAAATGACCCTCGTCAAACATCACTTCAAGGCAGGCGTAAAGGCGCAGGCCGGGATAGAATACTGACATGAGTGCACGTGTGCTGATGTTTCAGGGAACCGGCTCGGATGTCGGCAAATCGCTGATGGTGGCTGGCCTTGCCCGCGCCTTCGTCAGGCGTGGCCTGTCCGTCATGCCGTTCAAGCCGCAGAACATGTCGAACAATGCGGCGGTCACTGCCGATGGCGGCGAGATCGGTCGCGCGCAGGCGCTGCAGGCGCGGGCTGCAGGCGTTCCGCTGTCGGTTCACATGAACCCGGTGCTTTTAAAGCCGCAGAGCGAAACCGGCGCACAGGTCGTCGTACAGGGTAAAATTGTCGGCAATGCCAAGGCTGCCGATTATCAGCACATGAAAGCCGGGCTGATGCCGCGTGTGCTGGAGAGCTTCGAGCACCTGAAACAACAGGCCGATCTGGTGCTGGTGGAAGGGGCGGGAAGTGCTTCCGAAATCAACCTCCGCGCCAACGACATCGCCAATATGGGTTTTGCCCGCGCCGCGGATGCTCCCGTGATTCTGATCGGCGATATCGACCGGGGCGGGGTCATCGCCAGCCTCGTGGGCACAAAAACCGTTCTCGAACGCGATGATGCCGCGATGATAGAGGGCTTCATCGTGAACCGCTTTCGCGGTGACCCTACGCTGTTTTCAGACGGCATGCGGATGATCGCGGAAAAGACCGGCTGGGCGTCCATCGGGCTATTGCCGCATTTTTCCGATGCTGCGAAATTGCCGGCGGAGGACGCCCTTGGGCTTACCGGCCCGGCGCAACAAAAGCCCGGCGCGAAAATCCGCATTGCCGTGCCGATCCTGCCGCATATCTCCAATTTCGACGATCTGGATCCGCTCGACATGGAGCCGGATGTGGAGCTGATCCGAGTGCGGCAGGGCGAGACCATTCCCGCCGATTGCCGGCTGGTTCTGCTCTGCGGTTCGAAATCCACCATAGCTGATCTCGCCGCGCTGAAAAATGCAGGCCTCGACATCGACATCAAGGCACATGTGCGCCGCGGAGGTTATGTTCTCGGTCTCTGCGGCGGATACCAGATGCTTGGAAAAACCGTTGCCGACCCTGACGGCATCGAAGGACCACCAATGACGGTCGATGGGTTGGGCCTGCTGGATGTGACGACGGTTTTGACGGGCGACAAGAGGCTCGTTTCCGTCCAGGGACAGAGTTTCGACGGAATTCCCTTATCCGGCTATGAAATGCATGTTGGGGAAACGACGGGTGCCGCGGGCAACCTGCCATTTTCGACCATTGACGGACATGCCGATGGCGCAATTTCGCCCGATGGCCGCATCTTAGGCACCTATATCCACGGCCTGTTTGCGGATGACCGCCAACGCGGGGCGTGGCTTGAGCGGCTTGGTGGGCAGGGCACTGAATTGAACTATGATGCGCAGGTGGATGCCGTTCTTGATCGCCTGGCGGCCCATATGGAGAACCACCTCGATCTCGACAGACTGCTTTCTATAGCGCGATAAGGATTGCCAGCAATCCGAACAGCGCGATCAGCAGGAAGTCTGCGATCCTCGCCAGCCTGAGCGCTGTGCGAATATCGCCAGCAACCAGTGTCGCTCTTCCGCCTTCGCCCATGAAACGAGCCTCGATCATCTGCCCGCCATAGGAGCGCGGCCCGGCCAGCGCAAAGCCCAGTGCCCCGGCCAATGCCGCCTCCGGCCAGCCGGCATTGGGAGAGCGGTGATGCCGCGCATCGCGGCGTATCGCGGCAATTGCCCCTTTCGGTGATGCACCCTTCACGAAAAACGCGGCGACCACGAAAAGACCGCCGCTCAGTCTCGATGCCGGCAAATTGACCAGATCGTCCAGCCGGGCCGACGCCCAACCAAAGGCCTCATGGCGTGGCGAGCGATGACCGATCATGCTGTCGGCCGTGTTGATTGCCTTATAACCCGCACCGCCTGGCAGCCCCAGAAGACCAAGCCAGAGGGAAGGGGCGACAATGCCGTCAGAGAAATTTTCAGCCAGGCTTTCAATCGCCGCCCGGCAGATTGCCGCCTCATCCAGCGCCTGCGGATCGCGCCCGACGATCATGGAGACAGCTTTGCGCCCGCCGTCAATCCCCTCGCGTTCCAGCGCAATGGCGACGGCCTCCACATGCTGTTCCAGACTTTTTTGGGCCGGAAGCGACGCCCCAAGCACCGCAACAAGCAACAGACCAAGGGGCAATAAAAGCAGAACCGATTGCACTAACCATGCAACAAGCACCGTCAGCGCCAGAAAAACGGAAAGCGCCGCGACGCCTGCAGCCTTGCGCTGCGAAAATGAAGCACTCTCCCGGTTCCATTTTTCGTCCAGCAGCGCGATAAGCGAACCGATCCAGGTGACGGGATGACCGATGCGTTTGAACAGCCAGTCCGGATATCCAGTCAGGCGTTCGATCAAGAGCGACAGGAAAGCGAGAGCGAAGAACATGGGCGATAAGGTACCGGAAAAAGCGCAGGCTGCGATCCGTCACGGCGGCAATCTCGGCAAGGCGCGTCTGATGTTTCCTGAAGCGCCGGAACCGTGGATCGACCTGTCGACCGGGATCAATCCGCACTCCTACCCGCATTCTCCCGTTCCCGCCAGCGCATTTGCCCGCCTGCCGGAGCCTGACGCGGCCGAAGAATTGAAAAGGCTGGCTGGCGCCTCTTTCGGCGCACCATCCACGGGGCATGTGGCACTGTCCCCGGGCACCCAGATGCTGATGCCATTGCTGGCTCACCTGGCACTCGAACGCGGAGCGAAAAGCGGAGCCGTGCTCTCCCCCGCTTATGCCGAACATGCCCGAACCGCGCGCATGGCCGGACTGACCGTGACCGAGGTAGACCATATCGGTGATCTGTCAGCTTACGACTATGCGGTGGTGGTCAATCCCAACAACCCCGATGGTCGCGTCACTGATCGAGAAGCTTTGTTGTCGCTGGCCGAGGCGATGCGCCGCAAAGGCGGCCTGCTCGTCGTAGACGAGGCCTTTATCGAGACAGGACATACGGAAAGTCTTGCGAATGTCGCAGGGCGCGACGCGCTGGTGGTACTGCGATCCTTCGGCAAGTTCTATGGCATGGCAGGGGTCCGGCTCGGTTTTGCGCTTGCGCATCCCGACATCGCTGCCGAGCTGGAGGCAAGGCTTGGCCCCTGGGCAGTATCCGGGCCGGCGCTCAATATCGCGACGCAGGCTTTGGCGGACAGGGAATGGCAATCAGCCATGCGCCTCCGGCTTGCGGCAGAAGCACAGCGTATGAGTGAATTGCTGGAAAAAGTGTGCCTGAAGATTGCCGGCGGTACGCCCCTGTTTACCCTGGTGCGGGACCACCGGGCCAAAGAACTGTTCGATCACCTTGGCCGGCACGGCATTCTGGTGCGCATTTTTGATGAAAGGCCGAACGACATGCGTTTCGGCCTTCCCGGCAGCGAAGCGGAGTGGCAGCGCCTCACGGAAGCGCTGTTATCCTTCAATCATCCCTTGAACGTGTAGGTCGCAATAGAATCCGGCTTCATTTCAATGGAGAAACCGGGCAGCTTCGGCGGCATGTACGCGGCATTGCGAATATCGCAGGGTTCGATGAAATGCTCGTGCAGATGGTCGACATATTCGATCACGCGGCCTTCCTTGGTGCCGGAAACCACGAGATAGTCGATCATCGACAGATGCTGCACATATTCGCAAAGGCCGACGCCACCGGCATGCGGCCAGACCGGCAAATTGTATTTGGCAGCAATCAACAGAACCGCCAGCACCTCGTTGAGACCACCCATGCGGCAGCTGTCGATCTGCACGACGTCGATTGCACCTTCGGCGATGAACTGCTTGAACATGATACGGTTCTGGCACATTTCGCCGGTTGCCACCTTCACGGAGCCGATGGCTGCACGGATCTTGCGATGGCCGGCGACATCGTCCGGGCTGGTCGGCTCTTCAATGAAGAAGGGCTTGGCGAAGGCAAGTTGCTTGACCCATTCAATCGCCTGATCCACTTCCCACACTTGGTTGGCGTCGATCATCAGATAACGGTCGGGGCCGATCACCTCGCGGGCGATGGTGAGGCGGCGGATATCGTCTTCGAGATCACGGCCAACCTTCATCTTTACATGGTTGAAACCGGCATCGATCGCTTCCTGGCAAAGACGGCGCAGCTTGGCGTCGTCATAACCGAGCCAGCCGGCTGATGTGGTGTAGCAGGCGTAGCCTTCGTTCTTCAGCGTCTCGATACGTTCCTTTTTGCCGCTTTCGGCTTTTTTGAGGATCGCAAGTGCATCGTCCTTCGTCAGCACGTCAGTCAGATAACGGTAATCGACGATATCGGCGATTTCTTCCGGGCTCATATCGGCAACAAGCTGCCAGACCGGCTTTCCCGCCTTTTTGGCCAGCAAATCCCAGACAGCATTGACGACAGCGCCGGTGGCGAGATGCATCGCGCCCTTGTCCGGGCCGATCCAGCGCAGCTGGCTATCACCAGTCAGGTGGCGCCAGTATTTGCCGGGGTTCTCGGTGACCGTCGCCAGATCGGTTCCCACCACCAGATGGCGCATCGCCTTGATGGCCATGCAGCAAATCTCATTACCGCGGCCAATGGTGAAGGTCAGCCCGTGGCCTTTCAGTTCCGGTTCATCGGTGTCGAGAATGACGTAAGCCGCCGAATAATCCGGGTCGGGGTTCATCGCATCCGAACCATCAAGGCTCTGGGAGGTCGGAAAACGCAGGTCGAAAACTCGCAGATCAGTAATTTTGGTCATGGCCGTTCACTCGCGGTCAGTGTCAAAGGAAATCGTTCAGTCGTGATGGAAGGTTTCTTCCATCATTGCCCACCACTCGCCTTCCTTGCGGCTTTCGAGTGGTTGCTGGCAGGGAATGGTGAAAGACCACCATTCCTGGTTCTTTGGGCTTGCCGCCATCTTCGCCATATCGGCGCTGAAATCGGTGCCGTGATATTCCCAATATCCGAACAGCAGATTTTCCGGTTCGCGCAGGAAGATCGTGTAGTTGCGGATGTTGCAATCGCTGATGAGCGCCAGAATTTCGGGCCAGACGGCGGCGTGCAGTCTTCTATATTCCGCAATCATGTCCGGTTTGACGCCGATGACCATTCCCATGCGCTGCATACAAAACTCCGTTATTGCTTGATGGTGGCGAGCGCCGCACGCAGTTTCCGCTGCGGCACGTTTAACCCCAGACGTTCCGCCGCAGCGATGACCGGGACAAAACGACGGCGTTTTTTTTCATCGTGATTGCCTGAAATGTCCGCGAGCCGGTGGGCGAGAAAGGGGTTCAGGAAACGCTCCCGCACCGCACGGATATAGGCTTGCGCTTCTTCTCCCATGCCTTCTGCGGCAAAGACCGGCAGAACCTCGTCCCGCCAGAGCGTTTCCAGATCTCCCGAAAGCGCATCGTCGGCCATTGCCTGCCGCACCGTCTCGTCTTTCTCACGGGCATCCCGCAACCATCGCTCCGCCAGATAGGAATGGCCAAGATTGAGCAGGAACAGCTTCAGCTTTTCATAGCGGTCGAGATCATCAGTCAGCACCACCGCAGGGTGGGTGCAGGGCAGAACAAGGCCCTCCTGCTTCTCGATTGCCCAAAGCGCATAGGGCTCGGCAACTGCGCCAACCGGATCGATCGGCTCGGAAACGATGCGGTCTACAAGGCTGTTGGCAAAACGGCATTTCTCATTCAGGTAGAAGCCGAAACCCGCTGGCAGCTGCCATTCGTCGGCAAGCTGGCGAACAACCTCTTTCAACCGGTCGCCGTTGCGCGGAACAAGCTCGCAAGGAAAGATCGATACAGGGGCTTCCGGATTGGTCTGAAAACGTTCCAGCAGCAACAGGCAGAGCTTTGCAGGAAAACTCTTTGGTACAAGCGTGAAGTCGTCGGCAAGACCCGGCCCGTCGAACGAATCCAGCTCATAACCGCGGTCACCCGTATTGGACAGAATGACCCCTGCCCCGCAGGCGATGCGCCGCACCTCGGCCCAGTCGGCCGCCGCCGTCAGCGCGCGCGCGACAGCCTTACCTGGAATTTCCTCATCCACCTCTTGCCCATCGCGAATGCCGCGAATGCGCACCGGATAGGGCGTGCCATCGTTCAATGCTGCCACACGCTTCAGGCTCTCCGCATTGCCGGTCGTCTGGACGATTGCGATGCGCCCGAGGGCCTCGCCTTTTTCCAGCGCCTGCGAAATGAACAAATCCGCATGCGCCAGAAGAAAGCGGCTGGTACCGAATTGCAGGATGGGTGTGTCGGTCGTCATGCGACCTCCACCATGCCCTTGATGACTCCGGCTTTCGGATCGGTCAGCCCGGCGAATTTGGAAGGCACCTCGGCAAGTGTCATGCGGTGAGTGATGAGTGCCTCCGGTACCTTGCCTTCCCGCAGCGCCTGCAACACCCGCTCGAAATCCTCCGGCGTGGCGTTGCGGCTGCCGAGCAGCGTGGTTTCGCGCTTGTGAAACTCCGGATCGTTGAAGGAGATGTCGCTGGCAACGATGGAAACCAGTACATAGGAACCGCCGTGGCCGACGAAGGAAAAGCCACGCTCCATGGCTTTAGGATTACCGGTCGCATCAAAAACGGCATCGAAGAAATCGCCGCCGGTGATATCCGACAGGCGATCCTTGTCGCCCTCGCCAAGCGTCACCGTATGGGCAACGCCGAGATGGTCCTTGCAGAAATCCAGCCGGTCGGTGCGCCCGTCAATCATCGTCACCTCACCGCCATCGAGAACGGCGAAAACCGCAACCGCCATGCCGATCGGACCGGCGCCGACGATCAGGACCTTCTGACCCTTTTCCACCGACCCACGACGCACGGCATGCGCGCCAATCGCCAGAAATTCGGTCATTGCCGCCTGATCGAGGCTCAATCCCTCCGCCTTCAGCACGAATTGCTGCGGAACGCTCAGATATTCGACCATGCCGCCATCGCGATGAACGCCAAGCACACCGATGTTGCGGCAGCAATTGCTCTTTCCTTTGCGGCAGGCGCTGCACTCACCACAGGAAATATAGGGTATGACGGTAACGACATCGCCCGCCGAAAGACGGCTGCCTTCCGGCGCCTCTTCCACCATGCCGGAAAGCTCGTGGCCCATGATGCGCGGATAGGAAAGATAAGGCTGATTACCGGTGAAAATATGCAGGTCCGTGCCGCAGACACCAATGCGACGAATACGCACCAGCACTTCACCTTCGCCACGGGCGGGCTTTGGTAGTTCCTTGGGGACAAGTTGACCGGGGGTCTCGCAGAAAATCGCCAGCATGCATCACCTGTTGGGAAGGGAATAAAAACGAACGGCGTTGCCGCCAAAGACGGCCGCATGGTCGTGCTCAGGCACGATTTCGCGGCAGAAGTCCAGCCATTCCTGATAGTCGCCAGCCAGCCGCAATACCGGCCAGTCGCTGCCGAAGATCACGCGTTCGCCGCCGAACAGTTCCAGAATGGTTTCGGCATAGGGCCTGACGGCTTCCGGTCTCTGCTCGCCACGCTCGGTCAACAGGCCGGACAGCTTGCAATGGAGGTTGGGAAGGGCCGCCAAAGCTGCCATGTCCCTGCGCCAGTCCCCATATTGGCCCGTGGCGATAAGCGGCTTCGCCCCGTGATCGATGACAACAGGCAATTGCGGATGGCGGCGCGCGAAAGCGAGAAGATGCGACAGATGCGGCGGCAGGACCAGCGCATCGAACACCAGTGCATGTTTCACCAGCGCATCCACAGCGGCATCGAGCGCGGGATCGTCGATCCATGTCACATCTTCCATGCCTTGCAGCATAGGCCGTACGCCCTTGAAGGCCGGATGTTTTGCCCGCCGGGAGATTTCCGCCGCAGCATCCGCGGACTTCATGTCCACCCAGCCGACCACGCCCTTGATGAAATCGGTGCTGCCAGCCAGATCGAGCATGAAATCCGTATCGGCCGCACTTTCCATCGTCTGCACCAGCACCGTTCCGGAAACTCCGACCTTTGCCAGCAGAGGAGACAGATCCTGCGGAAGAAAATCCCGGTAGATGGCAGCCAGAGACGGTGGCGGCCATTGCCCGGCACGATCCTTCATCAGCCAGAAATGCTGGTGGGCATCGATGATCATCGCTTCAGGCCTTTGTGCCGGGCACGGGTGCGCCTTCGGAAATCAGGCCACGCTTTTGCAGCTCCGACCAGAATTCGTCCGGAACAACCTGTTCGAACCATTCGATGTTTGCGGCAAGTTGCTGCGCATTGCGCGCGCCGGATACGACCGTGACCGAAGCCGGATGCCCGAGCGGAAACTGCAGCGCAGCCGCCTGCAACGAAACACCAACGTCGTCACAAACGCCCTGAAGCGCATCCACCCGCGTGATGATGTCGGCAGGCGCATCGGCATAGTTGAATTTGCGGTTGCCTGCCAGAATGCCTGAATTGAAAGCACCGGCGACCACGATCGCAACGCCGGTTTCCGCGCAACGGTTCATGAAGGCAAGGCTCTGCTGCTCCAGAAGCGTATAACGGCCGGCAAGCATGGCAACGTCGATGTCGAAAACATCCATGGCGTCGCCGACGATTTCCCACTCGTTGACGCCGAGGCCGATAGCACCCGTCGACCCTTCCTCGCGCAGCTTGCCGAGTGCCCGGAAGCCGCCGCCAGTGGTCAGCTGCTCCCAGTAGTGCTGGTGCTTTTCGCCATGCGTGAAAGAGCCGATATCGTGCACATAGAGAATATCCGGCTTCAGAACGCCGAGCCGCTGCTGGCTCGCTTCGAAGGAGCGCAGAATACCGTCATAGGAATAATCATAGACCGGGCGGAAAGGCAGCGGCGCAATATAGGCGTCCTCTTCCGGGCCCACAGTTTCATCGGGAACCATGACGCGACCGACCTTGGTGGAGAGGGTGTATTCGCTTCGGTCATGCTCCGTCACCATGGTTCCAAGACGACGCTCCGAACGCGTGTAACCGTAAAAAGGTGCGGTATCGAAATAGCGAATGCCGCTTTCCCATGCCTTGTCGAACGCACCTTTGGATTCCTCGTAGGGCGTAACGCGGTAGAGATTACCCATCTGCGCGCAACCAAGGCCCATGACCGTGACTTCAACGGCACGGCGCGGCAATTTACGTGTATCGGAGACTTTCATCGCAAGGGCTTCCTGATTTTTCGGTAGAGCGGATGTGAAAACCGTATGCGGTATTGACTGAAATCCCGCTTCTGAAATTTGTGATGCGCGCCGCTCAAAGAGCGGCGCGCCGTCATGCGTTAATAAAGAACGTTCTTGGCTTCCGGCTTCTCGATATTGTCCTTGGTGACAACAACAACGCCGGTGTCGACGAACTTTTCGACCTTTTCCTTGCTGATGAGCTTGGAAACGGTCTGGATGCCCTTTTCGCCCATCTGATACGAACCCTGAACGACGATGCCGGCCAGCGTGCCGTCCTTGACGAAGCCCTGAAGGTCCTGGTTACCGTCAAAGCCGATGCCGACAACCTTGCCTGCCTTACCGGCCTGGGCGAGCGCGCGGCCTACACCGATTGCGGTGGGTTCGTTGGCGCCGAAGATGCCCTTGAGATCGGAATTGGCGGCCAGAACGTCGGTTGTCTGGTTCAGCGCCGTCGCCATCTGCGACTGCGAATAGAACGGACCTACGATCTTGAGGTTGGAATGCATCTGGATATAGTCGGTGAAACCGCCAACGCGTCCGATTTCCGAACCGGCACCGGCGACGTAGGACATCACGGCGATCTTGCCTTCCTTGCCAACCTTGTCGATCAGCGCCTGAGCAGCCAGTTCGCCGGCTTTCTTGTTATCGGTCGCCAGGAAGGACTGATAATATTGCTCGGAACCCTTGGCGAGCTGTGAGTCGATCAGAACCACGGGAATGCGGGCTTCCCAGGCTTTCTTGACAGCCGGAACCAGCGCATCAGGATCGGAAGGAGCAAGAACGATACCCGAAACCTTACGGTTTACAGCGTTTTCAACCATGTTGACCTGATCGGCGATGGCCGATTCAGAAGCCGGACCCTGGAAGGTCATGGTGTTGCCGGCAGAGTCCTTCATCGCCGCATCGGCGCCCTTCTGAACGTTCTGCCAGAAGGTGGAGTTGACGGTCTTGACGATGACGGCGATTTCGCCGGCCTGCACGGTGGAGACGCTCCACAGCGCGATTGCGGATGTCAGAAGGGCGGTCGTAAGCTTGTTCATTTCTTCCTCCGTGATGTCGGCATACCGGGCCTCCCGTGCCGATCTTGTTTGCGGATAGGGTCCGCAGCCCTGTATCAGCGGCGGTTGCGCAGCTGGTCGATCCAGACGGTGACCAGAATGACAAGACCGATGATGATCTGTTGCGTGAAGGCGGACACGCCATTCATATTGAGACCGTTGCGCAGGATGCCGATGACGAAGGCGCCGATTGCCGTGCCGGAAATCGTACCCACGCCGCCGATGAGCGATGTGCCGCCGATAACGGCGCTGGCAATGGCGTCCAACTCATACATCACGCCCTCATTCGGCTGGGCTGTGACGAGGCGCGACATCAGCACGCAACCGGTCAACCCGGCGAGCGTACCGGACAGGATGTAGGTGAAATTGGTGACGCGTGCGACGTTTACGCCGGACAGACGCGCAGCATCCGCATTCGAACCGACGGCATAGATGTGACGGCCAAGGATGGAGCGGTTGAGCATGAAGGAAACAGCCAGCGCAATAACCACCATGAGGATGACGGGGTAGGGAATGCCCGGAAACACTACGTTCGGAAAACCGTCATCACCAATATTGACGATGCGGAAGAGGGCGCCGTTGCCGAGTTCACCGAAGGATTCGCCGAGGCCGGAAACCGCTCGCGCACCGGTGATCTGCAGTGCCACGCCACGGGCGATCAACATCATGCCGAGTGTCGCGATAAACGGTGGCAGCTTGAAGCGCGTGACCATGAGGCCATTGATGAGACCGCAAAGCGACCCCGTCAGAATGCCAAGCAGCATGCCGACCGGCACCGGCATACCCAACTCCTTCACCGCAAGCGCGGCAACGACCCCGGCCAGAGCAAGCACCGAACCAACGGAAAGATCGATGCCGCCGGTGATGATGACGCAGGTCGCACCAATGCCGAGAAGGGCGATGGAGGTCACCTGAAGCGCAATGGTCATGGCATTGTTGACGGAGAAGAAGGCGCTGCTGGTGGCGGAAAACACCATAACCAGCACAACGAGACTGCCAAGAGCCGCAAACTTCTGGATGATGTCCTTCTGGCGGTCGCTGAAAGCGAAGCTCTTCTTGGGTTCTGCAATATTAGCCATGTCGTTCCTCACTGCGCGGCCCGGCCGTAACCGGACGCGTACCGCATGATTTCTTCCTGATTGGTCTTGGCGGTCTCAAGCACGCCCGTGATCCGGCCCTGGTGGAAAACGGCGATACGATCCGTCAGCCCCAAAATTTCCGGCAGTTCCGAACTGATGAGAATGACGCCGATGCCCTGTGCAGCCAGCTCGTCCATGATCTTGTAGATCGCGAATTTTGCGCCGACATCGATGCCGCGCGTCGGCTCGTCGAAAAACAGCACGCGCGACTGCCGGAACAGCCATTTGCCAATGATGATTTTCTGTTGGTTGCCACCTGAAAGCAGCCGCACCGTCTGTTCGATCGAAGGGGTACGGATGTTCAGGAGATCGACGTAACGTCTGGCGACATCGTCGTGCTTCTTGAAGTCGATCAGCCCGAAGCGGTTGGAGACCTCGCCGATATTGGCAAGCGTCGTATTGGCCGCAACCGACATCTTGATCGCAAGACCATCGCTTTTGCGGTCTTCGGACAGATAGGCGATACCCTCTTCGATGGCATCTCGCGGGGAACTGATGGAAAGCTCCCGCCCGTTGAAAACGACCTTGCCAGCATCCAGAGGATCGGCACCGAAAATCGCCCGTGCGACTTCCGTGCGACCAGCACCCATCAGTCCGGCAAAGCCGAGAATCTCACCGCGCCGCAGCGAGAAACCGACATCGTGGAACACACCCTTGCGCGTCAGCCCTTCCACAGAGAAAATAACATCATCCGTAGGGCGCGACGTGCGTTCCGGGAACTTCTCCTCCAGCGAACGCCCGACCATGCGCGTGACGATATCGTCAACGGTGATCGATGCAAAATCGTCGGTCGAAATATAACGCCCGTCCCGCAGAACCGTCACGCGGTCGACGATTTCGGCCATTTCATCGAGCCGGTGGGAAATATAGACGATGCCGACGCCAGAAGCCTTGAGATCGCGGATCACCTTGAACAACAGCCGCGTTTCCTGCTCGGTCAGCGAGGAGGTCGGCTCATCCATGATGAGGACTTCAGCATCCAGGGAAAGCGCCTTGGCAATTTCCACCATCTGACATTGAGCGACCGAGAGGCCGCGGACAATCTGGTCAGGGTCGATATCGACGCCAAGCCGATCGAGACAGCGCTTTGCATCAAGCCGCAGCTTCTTGCGGTCGACGAGGAAACCACGGCGCGGCTCGCGGGCGAGATAGATGTTCTCGGCAACGGAAAGATGCGGAACGAGGTTGAGTTCCTGATGGATGATGGCGATGCCGGCGGCTTCGGATTCCAGCGGCGATGCATATTGCACTTTGACGCCCTTGTGCAGGATGGTTCCGTCGCTTGGCTGGTAAACGCCGCTGATGATTTTCATCAGGGTGGATTTTCCGGCACCGTTTTCGCCGCAAACAGCGTGAACCTCGCCGCTGCGCAAGTCGAAATGCACATTCGACAACGCTTTGACGCCCGGAAATTCCTTGCTGATGTTTTCGAGACGCAGGAGGCCTGAACCAAGGCCGCGCGCCGTCTCCTCAGGCGAAAAATCGCCTCGAATTGTCGATGCGCCCTGCGACATCAAGAAACCTCCACCCGCGCTCCCCGCTCCACCGGGGGCAATAATGAGCCAAATGGTTAGGCCGCTTTTTTAAAATGGTCAAGCCAATTAGCCCAAAATTTGAATCCCGCGTCTGGTACACGCAAAATCATCTCAAAAAACTTATTGAAATAACATTGTAAATTCATGTATTTAAGTAATTTCTTGCGTATTGATGCGCTTGGCGCTACGGTAAGGCCAAATTCAGATAACAGACAAGGTTCGTCAGAAAACACATGAATGGTCAGGCCAAAATAGCGGAACCACGCAGGCTTTATCAGCAGATTGCGGACCAGATACGCGAGCTGATCGATCTGGGAGAGTTTCTGCCTGGAACACGACTTCCCGCCGAACGGGAACTGGCACAGAAGCTCGGGGTTTCGAGACCATCACTGCGCGAGGCACTGATTGCGCTTGAAATCGACAACACCGTCGAAATCCGCATGGGTTCCGGTGTCTATGTGTCCACCGAGGCCCTTCAGACAACCCACAACACCAAATCCTTGGGCGACAGCCCTTCCGAACTGATGCAGGCGCGCGCAGCGCTGGAAGGCGCGACAATCGTACTGGCGGCGAGCCGCATGACCGATGAAACGATTGCAAACCTTCGCCAGATTCTCAACACGATGCAGCAGGAAATCGAGGCCGCGCGCAAACCTCTCGATCAGGACCGGCTTTTCCACGTCACCATTGCCGAACAATCCGGTAACAGCGTTCTGGCCCGGCTGGTGGCAAACCTCTTCGATGAGCGCCACAGCCCGATTTCGGCACAATTGCGTGTGAAATTTGAGGATCGCGATACCTGGACCCACGCCCTTCAGGAGCACGAGGCGATTTTGGCGGCCCTGGAGTTGAAAGATCCGCTGCTGGCGCAGGCGGCCATGCATACCCATCTGGAAGGTTCCAAGAGACGCTGGGTAGACGGCTGAATTCAAAACATAGCAGGCAATGTACCGGGGAGGAGAAAAACCCGTGAGTGAGAATTCCGAGGCAACCATTTTGCTGAACGCCAACGACAATGTCGCGGTGGCACGCCGGTCGATACCGGCCGGTGGTGCGACGGGCAGAGGCGATCTGACAGCGCGGGAGCTGATCGGACGCGGCCACAAGGTGGCCCTGACGTTTATCAGATCCGGAGACGAGGTCCTGAAATACGGACAGGTGATCGGCATCGCGACACAGGATATCGAGCCTGGCCGGCATGTGCATCTGCACAATCTCGCCATGGTGCCTTCCGAACACACGCATCAGTTCAGTGTCGATATCGAGGAAAAAGGCATGCTGCCCGAGGGCGAGCGCCGGACCTTCAAGGGTTTTGACCGGGGTCTCGGTGGCGTTGGCACACGCAACTACATCGGCGTCATCGCATCCGTGAACTGTTCCGCCACCGTGTCGCGTTACATCGCCGATTATTTCAACAAGCAGGGCGGCCTTGAAGGGTTCGACAATGTCGACGGCGTTGTGGCACTGACCCATGGCGGCGGCTGCGCGCTCAATACGAAATCGGAAGGTTATCGTCTTCTGATCCGCACCATTCAGGGTTATGCCCGCCACCCGAATTTCGGCGGTATTCTGCTGATCGGCCTCGGCTGTGAGACCAACCAGATCGCCCCCATCCTCGAACACTACAAGATGGAGGAGGGCGAACGGCTGCGCACCATGACGATCCAGCAGCACGGCGGCACACGCAAAACGATCGATGCCGCCATTGCCGAGATCAAGGCGATGCTGCCAATGGTCAATGCTGCCCAGCGCACTGAACAGCCGCTTTCGAAACTGAAGGTCGCGCTAGAATGCGGCGGTTCGGATGGTTACTCCGGAATATCGGCAAACCCGGCCCTGGGATATGCATCAGATCTCATCGTCCGCAACGGTGGCACAACGGTTCTTGCCGAAACGCCGGAGATTTACGGCGCTGAACACCTGCTGACGAAGCGTGCCGTCACGCCTGCTGTTGCCGAAAAGCTGTTGCAGCGCATCGACTGGTGGCGGGATTATACCGCTCGCAACGGCGATGAGCTGAACAACAACCCATCCCACGGCAACAAGCTTGGTGGACTGACCACCATTCTTGAAAAATCGCTGGGCGCAGTGGCCAAAGGTGGCTCCATGCCACTGAAGGCGGTCTACGAATTCGCGGAAACCGTTACTGAACAGGGCTTCGTTTTCATGGATACGCCTGGTTACGATCCTGTTGCCGTCACCGGCCAGGTCGCCGGCGGCTGTAACGTCATCTGTTTCACCACCGGCCGCGGCTCCGTATCGGGATTCAAGCCGGCACCCTGCATCAAGATCGCCACCAATTCCGAAATGTATGAACACATGAAGGAAGACATGGACCTCAACTGCGGCGAGATCGTTACCGGCGCGGAAACCATCGAGGAATCCGGCAAACGAATTTTCGAGCACATTCTTGCAGTCGCTTCGGGAGACAAGACGGTCAGCGAGATTTACGACTACGGCGACAATGAATTTGTGCCGTGGCAGGTGGGCGCGGTTACCTGACCCGCTTCCAATATGTGCATCGGACTGTCCCACGTGAAACAAAAGGCCCGGAAATCACTTTCCGGGCCTTTTAAATTCTCTGCGCCGTTTTTGCTTAATGGCGGAAGTGACGCATGCCGGTAAAGACCATCGCCACATTGTGCTCATTGGCCGCATCGATCACGTCCTGGTCGCGCATGGAACCACCAGGCTGAATGACTGCGGTGGCACCTGCTGCAATAGCTGCAAGCAAACCATCGGCGAAGGGATAAAATGCTTCAGAAGCCACAGCAGAGCCACGCGTCAGCGGCTCAGCAAGGCCGAGTGCCTTGGCCGCATCTTCCGCCTTCTGGGCGGCGATACGGGCGGAATCCACCCGGCTCATCTGTCCGGCGCCGATACCTGCCGTCTGGCCGTCCTTGGCATAGATCACCGCATTGGACTTCACGTGCTTGGCAATCTTGAAGGCGAACTTCATGTCTTCAAGTTCCTGAGGTGTCGGCACACGCTTGGTGACCACCTTCAGTTCCAGATCCTCGACCATGCCGTTGTCACGGCTCTGAACCAGAAGACCGCCGGAAACCGTCTTGGCCGTAATGCCGGCAGCGCGCGGATCTGGCAGGCCACCAGCTGCCAGCAGTCGCAGATTGGGCTTGCGGGCGATAATGGACTTTGCCTCTTCCGTCACATCGGGTGCAATGATGACTTCGGTGAAGAGCTTGACGATCTCTTCTGCCGTTTCCGCATCGAGCGTGCGGTTCAAGGCGATGACGCCGCCGAAGGCCGAAACGGAATCGCATGCCAGCGCGCGCCGGTAGGCTTCTGCAAGTGTTGGACCCGTCGCAACACCACAGGGGTTGGCGTGTTTGATGATCGCTACAGCCGGCGCATTCTCCGGCAGGAATTCGGCTACCAGCTCGTAGGCTGCATCCGTATCATTGATGTTGTTATAGGAAAGCTGCTTGCCCTGAAGAAGCGTCGCCGTGGAAACACCGGGGCGCTTTTCGCCGGTCAGGTAAAAACCGGCGCTCTGGTGCGGGTTCTCGCCGTAACGCATTTTTTCCTTCAGCGCACCGCCGATGGCACGGTAATCCGGCGTCTCGATCGCCAGCGCCTCAGCAAACCAGTTGGAAATCACCGCATCATAAGCGGCGGTGCGGGCATATGCCTTGGCGGCGAAGGTCTGGCGCAGCGCGTAGGAGGTTTGACCGTCATCGGCCTGCAGGGCTTCCACCAGCGCAGGGTAGTCGGACGGATCGGTGACAACAGTGACATAGGCATGGTTCTTGGCCGAAGCGCGGATCATTGCCGGGCCGCCAATATCGATATTCTCGACCGTAGTGGGGTAGTCGCCACCCTTGGCGCGAACTTCCTCGAAGGGATAGAGATTGATGACGGAGAGATCGATCGCCTCAATACCGTGAGCCTTCATTGCCTCGACGTGATCAGCATCATCCCGGATAGCCAGAAGTCCACCATGCACGTTGGGATGCAGGGTCTTGACGCGACCATCCATGATTTCCGGGAAATTGGTCACATCGGAAACATCCGTTACCGGCAGTCCCGCGTCAGCGATGGCCTTTGCCGTGCCACCCGTCGACAGCAGCTTGACGCCAAGTTTGGACAGGACAGTCGCCAGCTCGATAATGTCCGTCTTGTCAGAAACGGAAAGAAGGGCTGTACGGATTTTGACTTTATCGGGAGCGGGGATTTTTTTGGAAACGACAGCCATCGGGCATACTCCGTTTAACGGGGAGGACAGGCTGGACTGGGATTGATCCAGCAATTGCCGCCGCGTTAACACAGCTTGCCATATTAATAAACAGCGGGGACGCGGAACGGCGAAAACTATGGCGGTTTTTGCCTGAAACTCGCCAGGAATCCTCTACGCCTTGCGTTCGATGATCCAGCGGATTTCCCGAGTATTCGCCAGATTGAATGGCAGCTCGATCTGCTGCGAAGGCCGCATGCCGGATGCATCCGCCATAAAAACATCCTCGGTCACGAAAAGCTCCAGTCCCGGCGCCGAAAACAGCCAGGTCGTTCCATCCGCTGCCTCCAGATAAACCGACTCCTCGTCCTGTTGGTATAGCTGGATGTGGGGGTGGATATGGAATCGCGATACCGCCGATATGGATTGCAATTGCGCCTTCACCACATTCTCGTCGGCCCGAAGCAGATCACGGCCCTTTATCTTCGTACCGGCAACATTCAGCTCGATTTCCCGATCGTGATAGCAACCGAAATTCTGCAAATAACCGTCATGCGACGCCCACAGGACATCATTGCCATTTGCATCCGTTCCGCGGCGGCTCTCCACCTGACTGACACCGGAAACCATGATCGGCCCGAGCAGTCTCGAGCGGGACAGTCTGCAAGACGACGTGTCGGCGAGCGTGACCGTTGAATGGGCCGCCGTCGAGCGGCTCGCTCGCTGATATTCGGGTGCTGCGTTTTTCGGGAAGCCCGAATTGACGATGAACCGGCTCTTGCCACAGGACATCTCAAAGGACAGACAGCCCGAATGGGCGTTACGCGAAAGCTCCGCCGAGCCTGGATGACCAGTGTCCACGATGATGACCGTCTCATCGGTTGCAAGACGATGATAATTGACATCCGGCAGCATTTTGGACGGCCGGCCGGCTGTCTCATCGTAACGAAGTACCGACACAAGTTCATTGGCAAGCGTGGCGGTGGCGCCATTGAACAGTGCCAGATCGCCGCCCTGATGGCGGAAAAACCGGATGGCCGGAAACATCCTGTCAATCGCCGGCACCAGCCCCGAGGGCAGATCGTGACCGAGATTGATGTAGCTTTGCCTAAGCGGCAAAAGATCGAGCAGCAAATCCAGCATGACCCGCGGATTGCGGGAAACATGCCCGCCATCTGGAAGAATCTGGCGTTCCATTTCCTGCGCCAGCTTCATTCCGTGCCGAGTAATATGGGACAGGCGGGTCGGCATGGCGATGGACGCGACGGCCAGCGCAATCCTGATCCGCAGCCTCGCTTCGCCATCCGGCGCATGTTTGACGATCCTGTCGAGATAACGCACGTGAAACGCAAGACTTTTCAGGAAACGACGATAAAAACCCGCATCGGCCTCATGTAAAACGACGGGAGAATGGGACAGCCAGGCAATCAGCCTTTGTGCCGCGATCTCCGGAGACCAGGCGATCCCCGCAACCCGCTTGCCGTGAATAGTCATCCATTCGGCAACGATACGGCGCGCCCGCTTGCTGGCCTCACTCGATCTGTCGGAACGGATATGCCGCAGCCAGCCGAATGCATGCAGCCGCTCTTCAAAAACCACCGAGGGATAGTCCACCTGAAATGGCGATAGACCGCCGGTTTCTACGACGCGGCCGGCGAGCGCAATCCGGCCCCGCAGCAATTCCTCGGCAAAATACGGATCTATTGCCCTCAGATCAGTCGGCGCCGCCACCAGACCATCGGGAACGCGATTGGCAAACCGGGATATGCGAAGGCGCAAAGGAGCGAGGCCCACACACAGATGACGATACGCCATCCGCGAGAGAAGACCGGCGGCATTGATGCTGCCTGCAAAGGACCCTGACAAGCTGTGTTTCCCGTTTCACATGTTTTGTTTTTATGAGTGAACCGTGATGATCGGAACGTATCGGCAATTATCCAATGATTCGCGGAAGCTTGGCTTTTTTCTACTTCTTACGCAAGACACTGCTAAAAAACCCATCGATGCCGCCGAACATATCCGGAGTTGTACGAAGATCGCCTTCGGCAGTGACGGCGGCTTCCATTCCCGGCCAATCGTCCTTGCGAACGGCAACACGCTCGAAGTCCGGGTTTTCCGCCAGGACCTGTGCAATCATCGCTTCCCCTTCAGAGGGATCGAGCGAGCAATTGGAAAACACCACAATGCCGCCGGCTCCCACCAGCGTGAGCGCGTGTCGCAACATCTGGCCCTGAAGAGCGGCAAGCTTGGCAATATCATCCTCGTCCTTCGTCCAGCAGACATCGGGATGTTTACGCAACGTGCCGGTAGACGAGCAGGGGGCATCCAGAAGAACGGCGTCGAAAAGCTGTTCCGGCTGGTACTTTAGCATATTGGCTTCAACGGTTTCGGCGTGAAGACCAAGCCGGTCGAGATTTTCCCTGAGGCGGCGAAGACGATTGCTGGACTGGTCCAGGGCAGTCACCTTCGCACCGGCAAGCGCGAGCTGGGCGGTCTTGCCGCCCGGAGCTGCACAGAGATCGGCAACACGTTTGCCGGAAATATCGCCCATCAGCTTGACAGGCATGCTGGCCGCGAGATCCTGAACCCACCAGGCACCCTCGGCAAAGCCTTCAAGCGAGGGAATCTGGCCTTCAAATTCACCGAGACGGACACTGCCATTCGGCAAAACCGTACCGCCCAGCTTTTCCGCCCAGACCGCCGGATCGTTCTTCACCGTGAGATCGATGGAAGAGGGCGTCAGCTGCGCTTCGGAAATCCGTTTGGCAACCTCATCTCCGTAAGCTGAAACAAGCCGAGCGTAGAACCAGTCCGGCAGCACGGGCACATCCGCGATCGCCTTTTCGATTTCTGCTTTTTCCCGGCCCAATCGCCTGAGGACGGCATTCACCAGCTTGGCAAAACGCCTGTTGCGCGGGTCGCGATGGGCCTGTTCCACGGCAAGATCGACCGCAGAATGATCGGGAACATCGAGGTGAAGCACTTGCGCTGCGCCAACGACAAGGACGTGATGAAGCGACCGGGCGCCCTGCGGCAACGGTCCGTCAAGCAGCATCGACAAGGCGGCTTCGATACGCGGAAGGTGGCGAAGCGCGCTGTTGACGATCGCTCTCACCAGCGCCCGGTCGGCAAGGGATAGCGCACGATAGACGGGATTGCCGTTTTCGCTGTCCAGCATACCGTCCAGCGAGGTTTTCTTTTCCAGAACGGCCGCCAGAATGCGGGTTGCGGCAACGCGTGCAGCAAGGCCGGGTTTATCCTGGAAAGACGAAGGGCCGTCTTCGCGGCCCCTTGCATGGTCCTGTCCCGGTTTTTTAGACCGCGACGGCTTATTTTGAGTATCGGATGTCAAGACCACGGTCCCTTGCGCTCGTTTTCCCTGCCTCGTCCCCAGCCCGTATTGGGAACGGAGCCTGATTTGCGCTGAGGTCTATCACCCGATGGCGCTGGCGTCGATCCTCGCGGGGAAAACTCCTGCGCCATGGCGTGAAGTGCCGCCACCCGGTTTTCCGTATTCGGATGCGTAGAAAACAGGTTGTCCATGCGCTCACCGGACAGGGGATTGATGATGAACATATGGGCCGTCGCCGGGTTACGCTCCGCATCCTCATTATGAATGCTCTGCGCCATGCCCGAAATTTTCTGCAGTGCCGAAGCAAGCCAGAGCGAATTGCCGCAAATTTCCGCTCCCCGCCGGTCGGCAGAATATTCCCGGGTACGGCTGATCGCCATCTGCACAATCATCGCGGCGAGCGGCGCCACGATCATTGCAACAAGTACGCCGATAAAGCCCAGCGGATTATTGTTGTTTTCACGATTGCCACCAAAGAAAAACGCGAAGTTGCCGAGCATGGAGATGGCGCCTGCCAGCGTCGCGGTCACAGTCATCGTCAGCGTATCGCGGTTCTGCACATGGGCCAGCTCATGCGCCATGACACCAGCCACTTCTTCAGGGGTGAGGCGCTCCAGCAGGCCCGTCGAGGCGGCGACAGCGGCATTCTGCGGGTTTCTTCCCGTCGCGAAGGCGTTCGGCTGCGGGCTGTCATAAATATAAACCTTGGGCATCGGAAGATCGGCATTATGCGAGAGATCGCGGATCATGTGGAAAAATTCAGGCGCATTCGCCTCATCGATCTCGCGTGCACGATAGGCCGACAGGACCATCTTGTCCGAATTCCAGTAGGAGAAAAGATTCATACCAGCGGCAATAAGCAAGGCAATCATCATGCCACCCTTACCGCCGATCAGAAAACCGACACCCATGAACAATGCCGTCATGAAGGCCAGAAGCATTGCCGTGCGCATCATGTTCATATGTCAAATTCTCCTTGTTACCACTCAGGAAATATTCCGGGGTTTATAAAGCCCATCTGTTTATATAATCTGGTGAACGGCAAACATATTTCAATATCCCGTCATAGGGAGGATTACTCATGCAGGATGCGGATAATGACAACGGCGCGGAAATGCTCAAGCGGCTTTCGCCGGCGGCGGAACGTGCGTTGAAGGAAGCGGAAGAACGGCGCAAACAACAGGCGGATCTTCAATTGCCGCAGGAAACCGGCGGTCGCGGCGGCGCGGAACCTGTTCGTTTCGGTGACTACGAAATAAACGGCCGCGCTATCGACTTTTGAGCACCACAGCATAAAAATACCCGCTAAACGCGGGTATTTTATCAATTAAAACAGATACTTGCTTATTTTTGCTCCAGAAGCCGGCACACGGCTTCCAGCTGCTCTAGCGTGCGGTATCCGATGCGGATTTGTCCCGATCCGCCTTTGTGGCTGATCTTCACGTCCAGACCGAGAGCATCCGACAGGCTGCGTTCAAGCGCGACCGTATCGGAATCCTTCTCAGCCGAAGGCCGCTTCTCCAAGACGTCACCCTGCGACTTGATGTCGTTTTGCGCCAGGCGCTCGGCATCACGCACCGAAAGACCCTTGGAAACGATAGTCCGAGCCAGACCTGACGGATCGGAAGTGGAAACAAGCGCGCGCGCATGGCCAGCGGAAAGCGAACCATCCGCCAACATGTCCCGAACCGGATCGGGAAGTTTCAGAAGACGAAGGCTGTTTGCAACATGGCTTCGGCTCTTGCCGATGATTTCACCGAGGTCGTTCTGAGTGTAGCCATGTTCGGCGATCAGCTGCTCATAGCCCATCGCTTCTTCAAGCGGATTGAGATCGGAACGCTGGACGTTTTCGACGATAGCCAGCTCCAGAGCCGTGCGGTCGTCTACATCCCGAACGATGACAGGAACGTCCGTAAAACCGGCCAGCTGTGCCGCGCGCCAGCGCCGTTCACCAGCGATTATCTCGTACCGGTTGACGCCAATAGTTCGCACGACTACAGGCTGAACAATCCCGTGCTGACGAATGGATGAGGCAAGATCCTGCAACTCATTTTCGTCAAAGTGTCGACGTGGGTTTCTCTGGCTGCGAGCGATGAACTCGATCGGGATGGCGCGATCCGCACTAACGGCGCGCTGCGGTTCACCCACAGGCACAGGCTGATCCATTTCGCCGATCAACGCCGCAAGACCGCGTCCGAGTCGACGCTTGGAAAGATCATCACTCATAAGATATTACTCCATATAGTCCGGCAAAACGTCAGGCCGCCTTGCGCAGACGCTCTCTCTGGATCACTTCGGAAGCCAATTGCAAATAAGCCTGGCTTCCGGCGCATTTCAGATCATAAAGAATTGCCGGTTTACCATAAGACGGCGCTTCGGAAACCCGAACATTGCGCGGAATGAGAGTGTGGTAAACCTTTTCTCCCAGATGCATCCGCACATCGGAAACCACCTGCTGCGCAAGATTGTTGCGCGCATCGAACATCGTGAGAACGATACCCTGAATATCAAGCTGCGGATTGACGGAGCCGCGTATCTGGCTAACCGTATCCAGCAGCTGGCTGAGGCCTTCCAGCGCAAAGAACTCGCACTGCAATGGTACCAGCACCGAATGGGCGGCGGTCATGGCATTCATGGTCAAAAGATTGAAAGAGGGCGGGCAATCTACCAGAATATACGAATAGTCTCTGGCTTCCTGCGTCTCCATGGCGGTACGCAACAGAAAGACGCGGTTGGCAACATTCGCAACCTGCATCTCAAAGCCCAGAAGATCCATCGTTGACGGGACCATATCGAGGTTCGGAACTGCTGTCGGAACCGCAACTTCGGCAACGGTATGATCACCCACCAGAAGATCATAGGAAGAAAGCTTGCGCTCTTTGCGGTCGATTCCTAAACCTGTGCTAGCATTACCCTGCGGATCAAGATCAATGATCAGCACCCGCTCACCAATAGCCGCCAATGCAGTAGCCAGATTGATGGCCGTCGTTGTTTTGCCAACGCCACCCTTCTGGTTCGCGACTGCGATAATCCGGTTTTTTTCAGAAGTCATACCGCACCTGACCAGCTCGTCAGTGCCTCTTAGTGAGGTTACTGATTTCAAGAACAACAGAATCTGCCTCAATGGCACTCTGGTGTTTTATCAGATCAAACTGCCAGCGGCCATGCGCTTTCTGCAGTTCGGATTCATAATCCCTGCCTTTATTGAAATATGCCCTGAGATTTGGATTATTCTGCGCCCACGGGTGAATATATTCAAAAAGTAAATTCATCTCGGCGAGGGCTCTTGCCGAAACCGCATCGCAATTTTCAACGGTTTCAGGCGCTTTTTCAATTCTGACTGGATGAACCGCGCCTCTTGCGCCGGTTTCCTTCAGCGCAATTCGCAAAAACGCAGCCTTTTTATTGTTGCTCTCTACCAGATCGACCCAACCATCACCCAGTTCCGCGAGAAAAATCGCTGTAATGACGCCCGGAAAACCGCCGCCGCTTCCCAGATCAATCCATTTTTGCGGTTGAGGGGCGAGCTGAAATATCTGGGCACTGTCCGCGACATGCCGGCTCCAGAGCTCAGTGAGAGTCGAAGGCGCAACCAGATTTGTGGTTTTGTTCCACTTCTTGAAAAGCTCGACAAAATGCTCGAGCCTCTCCTGTGTTTCACGTGAAACACTCTGGCCGTTTATCTTCATGGTCCGACTCGCTATTGGTGCATGCGCAATTTTTCACTTCCTGATGCGGAGCCTTTCCGCAGAAGTGCGAGAAGCAGCGATATCGCAGCAGGTGTCATACCGTCAACACGCGCAGCCTGGGCAATGTTCTCTGGACGTGCCTTTTCCAGCTTTTGTTTCAGTTCGTTGGAGAGACCGGACAAAGACTGAAAATCGAAACCATTGGGGATTTTTCTGTCTTCGTCTCGCTTGATATCGACAATATCCGCGCTTTGACGCTGCATATAGACAGCGTAACTCGCTTCGATTTCCAAAACCTCAGCGACCTTGGTATTAAGCGCCCGTAGCTCCGGCCAATGAGTGGTAAGAGTTTCCATCGTGATATCGGGGTAGGCGAGCATTTCATAAACCGAACGACGTTGACCGTCCTGGTTGAGTTTCAATCCCTGTTTAGCAGCTTGGGAGGGACTGATGGAAATGCTCTTCATCAGCTCGCGACCCCGATCCAGATCGGAGATAAAATCTGCGAAGCGTTTTTGGCGGTCATGACCGATAATGCCAGCCATCTGACCAATAGGTGTAAGTCGCAGATCAGCGTTGTCAACGCGAAGTGAAAGCCGATATTCCGCTCTCGACGTAAACATGCGATAGGGTTCGCTGACACCTTTGGAGGTGAGATCGTCGATCATCACACCGATATAGGATTCGGTACGACTGAAATGGATAGGGTCTGCATTGCCTGCATATAGCGACGCATTCAACCCGGCAACCAGACCCTGGGCACCCGCCTCTTCATAACCCGTCGTGCCATTGATCTGCCCTGCCAGGAACAATCCCGGAATTTTCCGGCATTCCAGAGAAGGCTTCAGCTCACGCGGATCGACATAGTCATATTCAATCGCGTAGCCTGGCTGAATGATGTTGACTTGCTCAAGGCCGGGTATGGTGCGGATAAACTGCTCCTGAACTGAGGCAGGAAGCGACGTCGAAATTCCATTTGGATAAATTGTATGGTCATCAAGGCCTTCTGGTTCCAGAAATATCTGATGACCGTCCCGTTCACCGAAGCGTGTAATCTTGTCTTCGATCGACGGACAATAGCGCGGACCAACACCCTCGATCTGTCCCGAATACATCGCTGACAGATGAATATTATCCTGAATGATCTTGTGTCCGGCCGGCGTCGTTCGGGTTACGCCACATTCGATCTGTGGATTGACAATGCGATCCGTCATAAAAGAGAACGGAACGGGATCTTCATCGGCCGCTTGCCGATCCACAGCGTTCCAATCGATCGTGCGACCATCAAGCCGGGCGGGGGTGCCAGTCTTCAGCCGGCCCATGGCGAGGCCCAGACGGCCAAGTGTTTCGGAAAGGCCAAGAGACGGTTTTTCACCAACCCGGCCTGCGGGAATCTTTTCGGAGCCGATATGAATAAGGCCGCGTAGAAAAGTGCCGCTCGTCAACACAACAGCACCACAAGGAATCCGGCTACCGTTTGCCATGATTACGGCGCAGACCTTATCATCCGCCATTTCAATATCGAAAGCATCACCTTCAATAATGCTAAGGTTTTCAATCGCATTGATTTCCCGTTGCATGGCCTCGCGATAAAGTCGCCGATCAGCCTGCGTGCGCGGCCCGCGGACGGCGGGGCCTTTTTTGCGATTGAGCATACGGAATTGAATTCCCGCTGCATCAGCAACCCGGCCCATCAAACCGTCCAGCGCATCAATTTCGCGGACCAGGTGTCCTTTACCGAGACCACCGATTGCCGGGTTACAGGACATCACCCCGATCGTCTCTCGCTTATGGGTAACGAGAGCGGTTTTAGCGCCATGTCGTGCAGCGGCAGCCGCAGCTTCGCTGCCGGCATGTCCACCACCGATAACAATGACATCAAATGACTGGTGCATATCCCTGCGCCTTATCCCAAATCATCGGCTTTGCCGTATTGGCCACCAATGTTTCACGTGAATCATTTTCCTATGCAGAATTCCGAGAAGATCACGCCCAGCAAATCTTCCACATCGACGCGGCCAGTAATGCGTCCAAGCGATGTTGCTGCGAGTCTCAAGTATTCCGACCTTATCGCAAGGTCCATGGTCTCGGAATTGAGCGCATCACTAACATAGTTCAGCGTCTCTTCAAGTCGTTTTTTGTGCCGGGCGCGGGCAGGGACCAGTGTCTGTGCAACACCAACCCTGCTTTCAATCTCTCGCTTGATCAATAGACGCAATTCGTCGAGACCGACGCCTTCCCTTGCGGAGATGTTAAGATCAAAAACAGCGTCAACTGTAGAAGAGGAAATCGCGGTTTTTGTCCGTAGATGCAAATGGCGAGCATTTTCCAGAGAAATGATCGATTGTTTCGGAGTCGAATCGTTATCTTGCAATATCAAAATAAGATCCGCGGTTTCCGCGGTCAGTACGGCCCGCCTAACACCTTCCTTTTCGACCACATCCTGCGTCTCCCGAATTCCGGCCGTATCGAATATGCGGACCAGGTAACCGTCGAGATTAATATCAACGCTCAGCACGTCTCTGGTCGTACCAGCAATGTCAGTGACAATAGCAACGTCACGGCCGCTCAAAGCATTAAGAAGCGTAGACTTGCCAGCGTTAGGCTCTCCCACCAGCGCCACCTTGAACCCGTCACGAATGATCTCACTGCTTCCGCCGTTCTTGAGATGGCTGTTGATTTCACTATGAAGTTGCATCATCGCGTCCCACACCTGCGCGGCAACTGAATCGGGCACATCTTCCTCGTCGGCGAAATCCAGCTCTGCCTCGATCAGGGCGCGAGCACGCGTCAACCGGCCTGCCCAGCCATCGTAGAGCGCTGACAGCTTACCAGTGCTCTGCTCAACCGCCAGACGCCGCTGCATCTCCGTTTCAGCCTGCAGCAGATCCGCCAGACCTTCGATTTCGAGAAGATCCATCTTGCCGTTTTCAAACGCGCGGCGGGAGAACTCGCCGGCATCCGCCGGCCGAAATCCTTCGAGCAGTTCGAGCTCGGCAAAAATTGATGCGACAACCGCGCGGCTTCCGTGGCTGTGGATTTCGATGCAGTTCTCACCCGTGAAGGAATTTGGTGCAGGGAAAACGATCATCAGCGCCTGGTCGATGATCTCATTGTTTCGGTTTCGAATCGAACACAGAACCGCCTGCCGCGGTGCTGGAAGGTCACGACCGGTCAACGTCACAAAGGCTTCGAACGCGCCGGGCCCACTGATCCTGATAATAGCGACGCCGGCCGGCAATGCTCCACTGGAGAGCGCATAAATGGTATCGGCGGAAGCTGGCATCATTCACCTCGGTTAAAACAGTCAAGCCGCATCCGAATGAACGGATGCGGCTTTAAAGCTTTGTCGATGGGACCGGTAAAACTCCGGATCAGGTATTCATCGATTCGAAGAAATCCGAATTGGTCTTGGTCTGCTTCAACTTGTCGATCAGGAACTCGATGGCATCCATCGTTCCCATCGGCGCGAGAATGCGGCGAAGCACGAAAATCTTCTGGAGATCCTGACGCGGCACGAGCAGGTCTTCCTTACGTGTACCGGACTTGAGAATATCGAGCGCCGGGAAGATACGCTTGTCAGCGACCTTACGGTCAAGCACGATTTCCGAGTTACCCGTACCCTTGAATTCTTCAAAGATGACTTCGTCCATGCGGCTGCCGGTGTCGATCAGCGCGGTCGCGATAATCGTCAGCGAACCACCTTCTTCGATGTTACGTGCGGCACCGAAGAAACGCTTCGGCCGCTGCAACGCGTTGGCATCCACACCACCGGTCAGGACCTTGCCGGAAGACGGAACGACCGTGTTATAAGCTCGGCCGAGGCGAGTGATGGAATCGAGCAGGATAACGACGTCGCGGCCATGTTCGACAAGGCGCTTCGCCTTTTCGATGACCATTTCGGCCACCTGGACGTGGCGTACAGCCGGTTCGTCGAAGGTTGACGACACCACCTCACCCTTGACCGAGCGCTGCATGTCGGTGACTTCTTCCGGACGTTCGTCGATCAGAAGAACGATCAGGTAACATTCCGGATGGTTAGCCGTGATGGAATGCGCGATGTTCTGCAAGAGAACAGTTTTACCGGTACGCGGCGGCGCGACGATCAATCCACGCTGGCCCTTGCCAAGTGGCGCGACCAGATCGATCACACGCGACGACAGATCCTTCGATGTCGGAAGCTCCAGCTCCATCTTGAACCGCTCATTCGGATAAAGCGGCGTCAGGTTATCGAAGTGAACCTTGTGACGGATCTTTTCAGGATCGTCAAAATTGATCGTGTTGACTTTGAGAAGCGCGAAATAACGTTCGCCTTCCTTGGGTCCACGGATCGGCCCCTCAACAGTATCGCCGGTCTTCAGAGAGAAACGGCGAATTTGCGAGGGCGAAATGTAGATATCGTCCGGACCCGGCAGATAATTTGCATTTGCGGACCGTAGAAAACCGAAACCGTCCTGCAGGACTTCAACGACGCCTTCGCCGATAATTTCGATGTCCTGGCTCGCGAGAACCTTGAGGATTGCGAACATAAGCTCCTGCTTGCGCATGGTGCTCGCATTTTCAACTTCCAGGGATTCAGCAAAAGTTAGCAAGTCGGTAGGCGATTTGCTCTTAAGTTCCTGAAGCTTCATTTCAGCCATGAAGGAAAGACCGTTTGATAATGTAATGTCGGGGGAGGGCGTGTTCGCGAATCAGATGCTGAGGGAGAAGCCGCAGATGACTGAATAATTCACATGCCACGAGATGAGTGGTCCGAAAATAGCGATTGAATAGGGCTACTGCAAGAGGAAAGCACGAATTCCGCGAAATTTATCGTTGCGACCTCTTAACCGAAGGGTTTCACAACCACAAGTATGACTATGAGGATCATCAGTACCGTCGGAACCTCGTTCATCAACCGCCAGTGACGGGCAGGCCTGATATTTTCATCCCGGGCGAACCGTTTGGCACTGCGGGTGAAATAGACATGGGCGATGGTTAGTAGCACCACCAGTGCGATTTTCGCATGTAGCCAGCCGCCGGAAAAACCATAAACCGACCATGCGAGATAGAGCCCCAATATCCAGCTGATCATCATCGCCGGGTTCATGATGACTTTGATCAACCGCTGTTCCATCACCTTGAAGGTTTCGGATTGCTGCGAACCGGTGGGTGCATCGGTGTGGTAAATGAACAGGCGCGGCAGGTAAAAAATCGCCGCCATCCAGGAAATCACCGCGATGATATGAAGCGCCTTGATCCACAGATAGAGATCGGCCGGATCGGCGTAAAACAACAGCGCGACAAAAGCGGCAAAGACACCGAGCGCCATACCTGCGCGAAGGGCAGCCCTGTTTCCTGAGCGGGCGGAGGTCTGCTTCTCGCCGCTCATGCCCCGGCTCCGCCGGCACGCACCCGCTGCACCAGCCTTGCAACGTTTTCCGGATCGGCCTGCGGCGTGATGCCATGGCCGAGATTGAAGATCAGCGGGCCCTGGCCCAGAGCCTGCAGCACAGCGTCGATACCGTCCTCCAGAGCCTTGCCACCCGCCACCATCAGCATGGGGTCCAGATTGCCCTGTACCGGGCCTTCCTTCTGCAAGTCCCTTGCGAAACCGAGTGGCACCGACCAGTCGAGGCCGATGGCGTCTGCGCCCGTTTTGCGGCGATAATCCTTCAAAAGATAACCGGCCCCCTTGGCAAAGGTGATGATCTTCGCGGAGGGGCGGCGAGCGCGCACCGAAGCGATGATACGGGCGACGGGTTTTACCGCATATTCCTCGAATTCCTTCTCGCCGAGCACCCCGGCCCAGGAATCGAAAATCTGCACCGCATCGGCCCCGGCATCAATCTGCGCCACAAGGTAGTCGGCGGAAACCTCAGCCAGCAAGGCAAGAAGCTTTTCCATGGCTGCCGGCTCCCGATAACCGAACAACCGCGCCGGCGCCTGATCAGGCGTTCCGTGGCCGGCAATCATGTAGGTTGCGACCGTCCAGGGCGCACCGCAAAAACCGAGAAGCGTCGTCTCATCCGGTAAGGTCTGGCGCAAGCGTGAGACGGTTTCGAAAACGGGCGAAAGATGCGCAATGACATTGCTCGCATCCAGCCTGTCGATGCCATCCACATCGATCGGATCCATGGCCGGACCCTTTCCCTCGCTGAAGGAAACATTGCGATCAAACCCATCCGGTATCACCAGAATATCGGAAAAGAGGATAGCTGCATCAAGACCGAACCGGCGAATGGGCTGAAGGGTCACTTCGGTTGCCAGTTCGGGATTATAACAGAGATCGAGGAAACTGCCGGCGTTCTTTCGCGTTTCCCTGTACTCCGGAAGGTAACGCCCTGCCTGCCGCATCAGCCATATGGGCGGAGGTGTGACCGTCTGCCCGTTCAACACCTTTAAAACCTTACGCTCGCTCATGCCACCCAACTTCCAAAAAATAAAATCTAAGAGATTTAAAAGATTTTCTATTTCTTAGAGTCGGTGAGTAGCAAGGATTAAAATCTTTCCAGTCGATATGCCGCAGTCGGGTGTAAGCGCCAAGACCTGAACACGGCATTTCATCGCTTCATGGCAATAAATTGGATAATAGATATTTATATAATATTTTCAGATATTTAAGTTATATCCTTTGAAGCCGTTGCCTGTGGATCATCTGTGGACAGTTTTGAACAAGTTCAGAGTTTCCAGACAATTCACAGGCATGCCTGATAGCAAGGACGCCACTTGCGGATTGTGGAAAAAACCCACTTTATCCACGAGGCGGCTCGGCCCGCGGAATAATTCGGAAGTTTGTCCCGGTTTATCAACAGCGAGAGAAAAACAGCGTGGAGAACAAAAAAAGTTTCTTCCATTTGCACCTGATTTCGGACTCAACCGGAGAGACTCTCATGTCGGCCGGTCGTGCCGTCTCGGCGCAGTTCCACGCTTCGATGCCGGTGGAGCATGTTTATCCGATGATCAGGAACCAGAAGCAGCTCGCCCAGGTGGTGGATCTGATCGACAAGGAACCGGGCATCGTTCTTTATACGATCGTGGATCAGCAGCTGGCCGAGTTCCTGGATTTGCGCTGTCACGCGATCGGGGTGCCCTGCGTCAACGTCCTCGAGCCGATCATCGGCATTTTCCAGACCTATCTAGGCGCACCTTCGAGACGGCGGGTCGGGGCGCAGCACGCGCTGAACGCGGATTATTTCGCGCGGATCGAAGCGCTCAATTTTGCGATGGACCATGATGACGGGCAAATGCCGGAAAGCTATGACGAAGCCGATATCGTCATCATTGGGATCAGTCGAACGTCGAAAACACCGACAAGCATCTATCTCGCCAACAGAGGCATAAAGACCGCCAATATACCGGTCGTTCCAAACGTGCCGTTGCCGGAAAGCCTTTATGCCGCCACCCGTCCTTTGATCGTTGGTCTCGTCGCGACATCGGACCGCATATCGCAGGTACGTGAAAACCGGGAACTCGGCACGACCGGTGGATTTGACAGCGGGCGCTACACGGATCGCGCCACCATCATGGAAGAGCTGAAATATGCGCGTGCGCTCTGTGCCCGTAACAATTGGCCGCTGATCGATGTTACACGCCGCTCCATAGAGGAAACGGCCGCGGCAATCCTTGCCCTCCGCCCGAGGACACGATAATCCGGATCGCACCATTCGGAGCAGATAGTCGATGAAACAAGAGTTGATCCTCGCCTCGTCCAGCGCATCCCGTCAGATGTTGATGCGCAATGCGGGGCTGACATTTTCGGCGATCCCGGCGGATATTGACGAGCGCGCGCTCGACGAGCAGCTGGAAAAAAATGGCGCAAAGCCGGAAGAGGTTGCGCTGGAACTAGCCAAGGCCAAGGCGCTCGCGGTAAGTGCCCTGCATCCGCAAGCACTCGTTCTTGGATGCGACCAGACGATGGCGCTCGGTGCCCGGGTGTACCACAAGCCAAAAACCATGGCCGAAGCCGAAGCACATCTGCTCTCATTATCCGGCAAGGTTCATCGTCTGAACAGTGCAGCCGTTCTTGCGCGCGGGGGTGATGTCGTATGGCAGACGATCTCCAGTGCCGAGCTTTCGGTGCGAACTTTGAGCGCCGAATTCGTCTCCCGCCACCTGCAACGCGTGGGTGAAAAGGCCTTGAGCAGTGTCGGTGCCTATCAGCTCGAGGGCGAAGGAATCCAGCTATTTACTTCGATAGAGGGGGATTATTTCACCATTCTTGGCCTGCCGCTTTTGCCTCTCTTAATGAAACTGCGCGACATGGATGTCATTGATGGCTGATTCACGTGAAACATTAACTATAAACGCCTTCGTTGTCGGTTATCCGATCAAGCACTCCCGGTCGCCGATCATCCATTCCTACTGGCTGAAGAAATTCGGGATACCCGGCTCCTATAAGGCCATTGAGGTTACCCCCGATGACTTCCCCGATTTCATCACGGTACTAAAGGAACAGGGACCTGGTGCAGCGGTGGGTGGCAATGTCACCATTCCGCACAAGGAAGCGGCCTTTAAGTTGGCGGATAGTCCCGACGAGCTGGCGGAGGAACTGGGTGCAGCCAATACCGTCTGGATGGAAGAGGGTAGGCTGCATGCCACCAACACGGATGGCTATGGCTTCGTTTCCAATCTCGATGAGCGCCATCCTGGATGGGAGAAAACCGACCGGGCGGTGGTGTTCGGAGCCGGCGGTGCAAGCAGGGCCGTCGTTCAGTCGCTGCGGGACCGCGGCATTGCCGAAATCCATGTCCTGAACCGCACGGTCGAACGTGCCCGTGAAATGGCCGACCGTTTCGGTGCACGGGTTTTTTCTCATCCTCAGGGCGCTCTTCATGAAGTCATGCAGGACGCCGGGTTGTTTGTGAACACGACATCACTGGGTATGGACGGAACGGAAGCGCCCGAGATTGATTTTTCGCCGCTCGCTGCAAGTGCTGTTGTAACCGATATCGTCTATGTGCCGTTGAGAACCCCCATCCTCCAGATGGCGCAGACGCAGGGTATTGCGACGGTCGATGGGCTTGGCATGCTCCTTCATCAGGCAAAACCCGGCTTTAAAAAATGGTTCGGCAAAACGCCGGAAGTTGATGACACTCTTCGTTCCCTCATCATTGAGGATATGGAGAAACATTGATGATCGTCATCGGTCTCACCGGCTCGATCGGAACGGGAAAAACGACCACGGCGAAACTGTTTGCCGCGGAAGGGATACCGGTTCTCGATTCTGATGCGGTTGTGCACGACCTCTATTCAGCAGAAGCCGTGCCGATGATCGAAGCCGCCTTTCCGGGCACGACCATTTCCGGCACGGTCGACCGTCTTGAACTCGGTAACATCCTCAGGGAGAATCCGGCTAATTTTAGCAAGCTGGAAGCAATCGTCCATCCGCTTGTTCGTGAAAGACAGGAAGCTTTTCTCCGTAAGGCGAGAGAGGAAAATCAAAATTTCGCCGTTCTCGATATCCCGCTGCTGTTTGAAACCGGCGCGGAAACGAGGGTCGATAAAATAGTCGTTGTTAGTTGCGCGCCGGAAATACAGCGCCAGCGGGTTTTGTCCCGTCCCGGAATGACGGAAGAGAAATTCGAAATGATATTGGCCCGACAAATGCCCGATAACGAAAAGCGCCGGCGCGCCGATTTTATCATCGATAGCGGAAATGGTGTCGAAGCTGCACGGGATCAGGTAAGAGAAATTCTGCAGAGACTAAGTGCCGGTTCGGGCAACGGAGAGAAAAATGCGTGAGATCATTTTCGATACGGAAACCACAGGCCTTGAATCGAAACTGGACCGCGTGATCGAAATCGGCGGCATCGAGCTCAACAACCATTTTCCGACCGGCCGCACATTGCATATTTATATCAACCCGGAAGATCGCAAGGTTCACCCGGACGCGCTTGCGGTGCATGGCATCACCGACGACTTCCTGAAAGACAAGCCGAAATTCGCCGAAGTCGTCGACGAAATCCGCGAATTTTTTGAAGGTGCCCGCTGGGTGGCGCATAATGCGACATTCGACATGGGTTTTATCAATGCGGAATTTGCCCGCCTCGGCATTGCGCCGGTCTCATCTGAATTGGTGACGGATACGCTTTCGCTTGCACGCCGCAAGCACCCGATGGGTCCGAATTCCCTCGACGCACTTTGCCGGCGTTACGGGATCGACAACTCCCACCGCACCAAGCACGGCGCGCTTCTCGACTCCGAACTGCTCGCCGAAGTCTACATAGAAATGATTGGTGGGCGCCAGACAGCGCTCGGTTTCGGTTCCGGCTCCAAACAGCAAGCGGTCACTATCGAGGATGATGATGTCCCGAATGAGCCGTTGCAAAGGCCGCATCCTCTACCATCAAGACTGGATGCGGAGACCATCGCGGCGCACGGCAAGCTCGTTCTCGGCATGGGCGACAAGGCGATCTGGAACCGTTACCAGAATTAAGTGCGCCTGGCGCTTAGATGCGCCGTTGAAAAATGACGAGAAGCGTCAAATGAAAAACCCGGGCGATGAACCCGGGTTTTGTTTTGTCTGAACTCTAAAAAGAGCGGCGTCGCGTGCAATTCAGTTCGGTACGGCCTGAACCTTGGCTCTGGCCTGTTCCTCGGCAACGCGCTGTGAAAACATCTGCGCGAAATCGATCGGATCGATCATCAGCGGCGGGAAGCCACCATTGCGGGTGACATCGGCGATGATCTGGCGTGCGAAGGGGAACAGCAGGCGCGGGCACTCAATGAACAGCACCGGCAGCATATGTTCCTGCGGGAAACCGGCAATGCGGAACACGCCGCCATAAACCAGCTCGGCTGCAAACAGAACCTTGTCGCCATCCTTGGCTTCGGCATTCAGCGTCAGCACAACGTCGAAATCCGAACCCGAAATCGGGTTTGCGTTGACATTGACATTGATGTTGATCGACGGCGCATTGTCACGAGCCTGAAGCGAACGAGGAGCACCCGGATTTTCGAAAGAAAGATCCTTGATGTACTGGGTAAGAATGTTGAGGGAAGGACTAACTGCGCCCTGTGCGCCATTTTCAGCGGTCATTACGTTTCCTCGCGGCGTGATTTCGTGGAAGGCGGTCTATCATTTCGACTTGAGCCTTACAACCCTCGTGCTCTCGGCTCTCTAACCCTTTGCCGTGCTTCAGGGTTTGGGCAGGTTGCGATCATCCGGCTTTTGGGACCAGGGAGAATCCTTGGGTCCTTCGCGGTGAAACTCCTCTTCGTCGAGGTCCACAACCTTGGAGCTACCCTTATTTCCCTGACCATTGCTGAACCCGGAAAAGTCACCGGGTTGCGGGCCGGTCTGGCCGCCGGGTTGACCCGACTGGCGAAAAGAACCAGCCACGACGACGCGGGGTCCGAGGATATTCCAGAAAAAACGTCTCACCGTTTTCGACAGAAGCAGGAGACCGAGTATATCGGTGATGAAACCCGGGATGATCAGCAGGATGCCCGCCACGACGCGCATGGCGCCATTGACCAGCTCATCGGCAGGCTGGGCGCCGGTGCGCCCTGCGGCCTGAAGATTTCTCACCATGCCGATGCCGCCGAGCCGCAGGATCAGCAACCCCAGAAACGACGTGAACAGGACGAGCGCCAATGTCAGCCATAGACCGATTGTCTTGCCGACGATGATGAAACCGGCAATTTCCAGGATTGGCATCATCAGGATGACAATGGGGAGAAAGGAAAAACGCATCTTCTAGCCTTGCGTGTGCATCTCTGGCAGATTGCCGGTTCCCGAGAACACCGATGATTGAATCTGCACATTTGAATGATGATAAGATGCAGACTATATGATGTTCAGGTTTTTGAATTTAAATGGCGGTTTTGGTAAAAGATGGGCTTTAGCGACTTTATCACATTGTTTTTTCTCGTTGCAGCGGTGCTGATCTTTCTTCAGCTGCGCAGCGTTCTTGGTCGCCGAACCGGCAATGAGAAGCCGCCATTCGACCCTTACACGCCGCGCGATGTCGCGAAAGGCCCCGTCACGGACGATAACAAGGTCGTGACCCTGCCCAAACGCTCTGAGGCGGAGGACGAAAACCGCTTTGCCGAGGCGGATGCTCTGGCACCCGTCGATACTGCCTTGAATACATCCCTGCGCGAGCTGATGACCAAGGACCCGACCTTCCGCCCCAAGGAATTCCTGAACGGCGCCCGCATGGCCTATGAGATGATCGTCATGGGTTTTGCCGATGGTGACCGCAAGACGTTGAAGAACCTTCTGTCGAAGGAAGTTTTCGACGGGTTCGAGGCGGCCATTTCCGAGCGGGAAAGTCGCGGCGAGGTGGTCAAGTCCACTTTCGTGGGAATAGAGAAGGCCGATATCACCCAGGCCGGTATCCGCGATTCCGAAGAGCAGATCACGCTCAGAATAGTCAGCCAGCTGATTTCGGCCACCTATGACAAGGATGGCAAGCTGGTGGACGGCGATCCCGATGCGGTTGCGGAAGTGGACGACATCTGGACCTTCTCGCGTGATGTCCGCTCGCGCGATCCCAACTGGAAGCTGATCGCCACTGAATCCGAGCAATGAATACGCCCTTTTCGTTCGAAGAAGTTTCTTTCGGTGATCTGCCGGGATGGCAGGAGGACGATCCGCGTAAGCTGTTTCCGGCGATGCGGACAATCCTGTCACATCTTCGGAATTCAAAACCCTACAGGACCGGCGCGTTGGGTCTCACCGCCGGCGAACTGGCCTCGCTTCTGGAACTGGCGGATGAGGAACAAGCGGATAGTCCCCAGCAGGCCCGCCGGTTTTTCGAGACGAATTGTGTACCTTTCAAAATTTCACCGCCCGGCGGAAAACGCGGTTTTGTAACTGCCTTTTATGAACCGGAGCTTGAGGTATCGTCCGTCCGCGACGATGTCTGGAAGTATCCGGTCTACCGCCGCCCACCGGAGCTGGTGGATATCGACGACGAAAATCGCCCGAGCGGTTTTGATCCGTCCTATGCTTTTGGCAGAGAGGGCGAGGACGGCATTTCCTATTTTCCCGATCGCCGCGCGATCGACGAAGGATATCTGCAGGGCAGGGGGCTTGAGATTGCCTGGGCGAGATCGAAGGTCGATCTGTTTTTCGTCCACGTTCAGGGTGCTGCCCGTCTTCTGTTTCCTGATGGAGAGGTGAAACGCATCACCTATGCCGCCAAGGCCGGGCATCCGTTCTCGCCGATCGGTCGGTTGCTTCTGGATCGTGGGGAACTGGATCCGAAAACGATCTCGATGCAGACAATTCGCAAATGGCTCGCCGACCATCCGGATGAGGTGGATGGGGTGCTATGGCATAATCGCTCCTATATTTTTTTCCGGCAGGCTGATGTTGCCGGTCTGGATATGGGACCGATCGCCGCCGCCAAGGTGCCGCTGGTCGCGGCGCGGGCGCTTGCGGTGGACAGGCTCATCCACACCTTCGGTTTTCCCTTCTTTATCCATGCGTCGTCATTGACCCACCTGGATAATGGCAAGCCCTTCGCGCGGTTGATGCTGGCGCTCGATACCGGCTCGGCCATCGTTGGCCCGGCACGCGGCGACATTTTCACCGGCTCGGGTTTCGAAGCCGGGGAACTTGCAGGCACAGTGCGCAACGACGCCGATTTCTATATGCTGCTGCCGCATGTTGCTGCGAAAAGGTATCGGCGATGAAGGGCAGTCGAAAGCTTGGCAAGGAAGAACGCATTCTGTGGGGTAAGGTCGCAAGAACAGCCAGACCCATCTCCGGCAGGCTGGAAGATTTGCTGGCTTTCGACGATATCGAGGAAGCCGCGGCGGAACCTGTCGTCCCGCAAACGGCAAACGCCGTCTTCCCTAGGATGCTCGCGGAGCCGGTGGACGTTTCGACCTTTACGCCGGACAAGAAGCCAAAAATTCATCAACCGATGGAAAAGCCGGTTAAGCGCAAGTTGACGCGCGGGCGGTTGCCGCTGGAAGGCCGTATCGATCTGCATGGCATGTTTCAGAGCGAAGCCCATGCGGTTCTGCTCGATTTTTTATTGCGGGCGCACGAACGGGGCCTCCGGCACGTGCTCGTCATCACCGGTAAGGGTCGCTCCATCGGCAGCGATGGTGCGCTGAAAAGGGCCGTGCCCATGTGGTTCGCCAAACCGGAATATCGTTACTTGATTTCATCCTATGAGGATGCATCCGCCAATCACGGCGGCGATGGCGCTCTCTATGTCCGTTTGGCGCGCCGCAAGGGGGAAAAATCATGACGCCCTTTGCAGAAGCCGTGCGGCTGCTTCGTGAGCGCAAGGGCGTGACTCAGAAGGAGATGGCAGCGGCAATCGGCGTTTCCCCCGCTTATCTCTCGGCACTGGAGCACGGCAAACGCGGCAAACCGAGCTTCGATCTCCTCCAGCGCATCGCCGGATATTTCAACATCATCTGGGATGAGGCGGAGGAATTGTTCTTTCTCGCCGGCTCCTCCGACCCCAAGGTGGCGATCGACACGGTCGGTCTGCCGCCGCAATATACGGCTTTTGCCAATCGGCTGGCGCGGGATATTCGCAAGCTGCCGCTGAGTGTGATAGAGGAACTGTCAGCGGTGCTACAAAAAAGCCGTTCTTGCGATTGAAACCCCTCTATCCCCTGCTTTATGCAGCGTTCTGAGGCATGTGGCCTTTGGGATTGAGTGTAGAATTTCTATAGTCGTATGTCGGATTTGAGTGATTCGCGGGCTTCAGGCCTTCTCACTGAAAACTTGGCCAGGAAATTTTGGAAAGAGTACTTATGACCGAAACATCGTCAAGCGAAGTCGGCGCCAACACTGAATACGGAGCCGATTCGATCAAGGTCCTGAAGGGTCTTGATGCTGTGCGCAAACGGCCCGGCATGTATATCGGCGATACCGATGACGGCTCCGGTCTGCATCACATGGTCTACGAGGTGGTCGACAACGCCATCGACGAGGCTCTTGCGGGTCATGCCGATCTGGTGACGGTAACGCTCAACGCCGATGGTTCGGTGACGGTAACGGACAACGGACGCGGCATTCCGACTGATATCCATTCTTCCGAAGGCGTTTCCGCCGCGGAAGTCATCATGACCCAGCTTCATGCGGGTGGAAAATTCGACCAGAACTCCTACAAGGTTTCCGGCGGTCTGCATGGCGTGGGCGTTTCGGTCGTAAATGCGCTCTCGGTTTGGCTGAAGCTCAGAATCCGCCGCAATGGCAAGCTGCACGAAATCGGCTTCACCCATGGGGTTGCCGATGCTCCGCTCTCGGTCATTGGCGAATATGAAGGCCGCTCTGGCACGGAAGTCACCTTCCTGGCGAGCCCCGACACCTTCACCATGACGGATTATGATTTTGGTACGCTGGAGCATCGCCTGCGCGAACTGGCGTTTTTGAATTCCGGTGTTCGTATCGTGCTCACCGACAAGCGTCATTCTGATATCAAACAGGAAGAGTTGCTCTACGATGGTGGTCTTGAAGCCTTCGTGCGTTATCTCGACCGGGCCAAGAAACCGCTGGTGGACAAGCCGGTGGCCATTCATGGCGAAAAGGACGGCATCACGGTTGAGGTCGCGCTCTGGTGGAACGACAGCTACCATGAAAATGTGCTCTGCTTCACCAACAACATTCCGCAGCGCGACGGCGGCACCCATATGGCCGGCTTCCGCGCGGCGCTCACGCGTCAGATGACATCCTATGCCGAGACTTCCGGCATCATGAAAAGGGAAAAGGTCAGCTTGCAGGGTGAGGACTGCCGCGAAGGACTGACGGCAATTCTTTCCGTCAAGGTTCCCGACCCCAAGTTTTCTTCGCAGACGAAGGACAAGCTTGTTTCGTCTGAAGTGCGCCCTGTCGTGGAAAGTCTCGTCAACGAGGCCCTGTCCACCTGGCTCGAGGAACATCCGTCCGACGCCAAGATTCTTGTCGGCAAGGTGGTGGAAGCGGCCATTGCCCGTGAAGCCGCCCGCAAGGCGCGCGAACTGACGCGCCGCAAGGGTGCGCTCGATATCGCCTCTCTGCCCGGCAAGCTCGCCGATTGTTCCGAACGCGATCCGGCGAAATCCGAACTCTTCCTCGTCGAGGGTGACTCCGCAGGCGGTTCGGCCAAGCAGGGCCGCTCGCGCGAAACGCAGGCCATCCTGCCGCTACGCGGTAAGATCCTGAACGTTGAGCGCGCCCGTTTCGACAAGATGCTGTCCAGCCAGGAAATCGGCACGCTGATCACCGCGCTCGGCACGTCGATCGGCAAGGACGAATTCAACGCAGACAAGCTGCGCTACCACAAGATCATCATCATGACGGATGCTGACGTCGACGGCGCCCACATTCGTACCCTGCTGTTGACCTTCTTCTTCCGCCAGATGCCGGAACTGATCGAGCGTGGCCATCTCTATATCGCCCAGCCGCCGCTTTATAAGGTGACGCGCGGCAAATCCGTGCAGTACCTCAAGGATGAGAAGGCGCTGGAAGAATATCTGATCTCGATGGGCATCGAGGATACGTCGCTGACGCTCGGCTCCGGCGAAGTACGCATCGGCGCTGACCTTCGTGAGGTCATTCTCGATGCGGTGCGCATGCGCACGCTGATCGACGGTCTGCATTCCCGCTACAGCCGCTCCATCGTGGAACAGGCCGCCATTGCCGGCGCCCTGAACCCCGAGCTTTCGGCCGATGCTGCCCGTGCCCAGGAAACCGTTGCCGAAGTGGCCCGGCGTCTGGACATGATCGCGGAAGAAACCGAACGCGGCTGGTCCGGCATGGTGCTGGAAGATGGCGGCTTGCGCTTCGAGCGCATGGTACGCGGTGTCAAGGAAATCTCGACGCTCGATATGGGCCTGATCGGTTCGGTCGATGCCCGTCATATCGATCAGCTCGCGGCTCGCACGCGCGATATTTACGTCACTCCGCCGGTTCTGCAACGCAAGGACGGCACTATGGAACTGGCCGGACCGCGTGCGCTTCTGGATGCTATTTTCGCCGCTGGCCGCAAGGGTCTTTCCATGCAGCGTTACAAGGGTCTCGGTGAAATGAACGCCGAGCAGCTGTGGGAAACCACACTCGACGCCAATGTACGTTCGCTGCTGCAGGTCAAGGTCAACGATGCCACGGATGCCGATGGTCTGTTTTCGCGCCTGATGGGCGATGAGGTGGAACCGCGCCGCGACTTCATTCAGGAAAATGCGCTCAGCGTTGCCAATCTCGACATTTAATCCTGTGGGACGTCTCGCGTGACGATTCACGTGAAACGAAACTTTAACGAAAGGCCCGGCGGTCAATTCCCGCCGGGCCTTTTGTCATCTGTGTTGTCGGATATCAATCGGCCTTGCCGGTGAACCGCCCCTTGAAAGCTACGTCCGAAAGGGGGAGGCGCTTGCTGGGCACTTCCCGTTCTGCCAGATCGTCAGGAAGAACAGCCTTGTCGGTCAATGTGCCGATGGCAACTGCGGCCTCCACCTTATATCCATCCGGAACATCAAGCTTTTCCACGATCTGGTCTTTAAATATGCCTGCCATGCCATGGGCGTGGTAACCGAGCAGATGCGCCTGCATGGCAAGTGAAAACCATGCCGCACCGGCATCGAAGGAATGGGTCGCTGAAGGCTTTTTCTCACCCTCTCGTGAAATATTGTGGTCGCGGGAAAGGACGAAGAGTAGAACTGAGGCATTTTTTGCCCAGCGCTGGTTTCCTTCCATCAGCAGTTCCACGAAGAGCGGCCAATCCTCGCTATCCTTGTGCGCGTAGACAAACCGCCACGGTTGCTGGTTGGATGCCGATGGCGCCCAATGCGCGGCATCGAGAATGGTCAGCAAATGCTCGTTTGGCATCGCATCTCCATCGAATGCGCGCGGAGACCAGCGATCGAGGAAGAGTGGATCGACGGGATATTCGGATTGCCGGGAATTGCTGTTTGTCACGGGCGTGTCCTTTTGATTGTCGGGAGGGAAAAGGTATTTTTCGAAAGTCGAAGCAGTCAAGGGGTGACAAGTATGAATGTATCGTTCATATATGCATCACCTTGTCTGACAACCGGGAGAGAGTTCCATGAAATTGATGCGCGTTGGCCAGCCTGGCCAGGAAAAACCTGCGATCCTCGACGCGGAAGGAAAAGTCCGCGATCTGTCTGCTCATGTCAAAGACATCGGCGGTGAAGCCATTTCTCCGGAAGGCCTGAAGAAGATTGCCGCCATCGACCTCGGCACTCTTCCCGTAATCTCTGAAGAGCGCATTGGCGCTTGTGTTGCCGGAACCGGAAAATTCATCTGCATCGGCCTCAATTTCTCTGACCACGCCGCTGAAACCGGTGCGACCGTACCGCCGGAACCGGTCATTTTCATGAAGGCGACCTCGGCAATCGTCGGTCCGAACGACGATGTTGTCATTCCGCGCGGTTCTGAGAAGACCGACTGGGAAGTCGAACTCGGCGTCGTCATCGGCAAGACCGCGAAATATGTATCTGAGGCCGATGCTCTCGACTACGTCGCCGGTTATTGCGTTTCGCACGATGTTTCTGAGCGGGCGTTCCAGACGGAGCGTGCCGGACAGTGGACCAAGGGTAAATCCTGCGACACCTTCGGTCCGATCGGCCCCTGGCTGGTCACGAAGGACGAAATCACCGATCCGCAGAACCTCGGAATGTGGCTGAAGGTCAATGGCCAGACAATGCAGGACGGCTCCAGCAAGACCATGGTTTACGGCGTCGCGCATGTCGTTTCCTATCTCAGCCAGTTCATGTCTCTCCATCCCGGCGACGTCATTTCCACCGGCACGCCTCCGGGCGTCGGCATGGGCCAGAAGCCCCCGCGTTACCTCAAGACGGGCGATGTCGTTGAACTCGGCATTGAAGGCCTCGGTTCCCAGAAACAGACCTTCGTTGCCGACATCTGATTATCAACAAACGTTCAACTGAAATTGAGGCGCCGGAGGGAAACCACCGGCGCCTTCGATTTTGTGCAGTTGCGAAAAGCTGCTATGCTCAAAAAAAGAGCTTGATCCGCGAGGAGGCGTAATCAGTGTTCTACCACCTCTATGAAATGAACCATGCGGCGATGGCGCCACTGCGCGCCGGTGCCGATATGATGCGCCAGGCATGCAGCAATCCTTTGAACCCGCTTTCCAGCACCGCCTTCGGGCGAAGCCTCGATGCAGGCTTTGAGGTATTCGAGCGGCTGACGCGCCGTTACATCAAGCCGGAGTTCGGTTTGGCGACTACCACCGTCGATGACCGGACCGTTGCCGTCACTGAAGAGATCATTTGGTCGCGTCCCTTCTGTAATCTCGTTCATTTCAAAAAAGAACTCGATGCGGCCCGCAAACCAGATCCGAAGGTGCTGCTGGTGGCGCCTATGTCAGGCCACTACGCCACATTGCTGCGGGGAACGGTCGAGGCGCTGCTGCCATCGGCGGATATCTATATCACCGATTGGATCGATGCCCGCATGGTGCCAGTCACCGAAGGGACATTCGATCTCGACGATTACATCAGCTACGTCATCGATATGCTGCGCGAGATCGGGCCCGGCGCCCATGTGGTCGCTGTTTGTCAGCCCTCGGTTCCGGTTCTGGCCGCAGTGTCCCTGATGGAAGCCGATGGTGACGGTTTCGCGCCTGCATCCATGACGCTGATGGGCGGTCCGATCGATACGCGCATCAATCCCACAGCCGTCAACGGTCTGGCCACGGCCAAGCCAATCGAATGGTTCCGCGACAACGTCGTCATGCAGGTACCGTGGCCGCAGCCGGCTTTTGGCCGGAATGTCTATCCCGGCTTCCTGCAATTATCCGGCTTCATGTCCATGAACCTCGACAAGCACATGACGGCACACAAGGATTTCTACCTTAACCTCGTCAAGAACGACGGCGATTCCGCTGAGAAGCATCGCGATTTTTACGATGAATATCTGGCCGTGATGGATTTGACGGCGGAGTTCTACCTGCAGACGGTGGAAACCGTCTTCATCGAACACGCGCTTCCCAAGGGAAACATGCAGCATCGGGGCAGGGCGGTCGATCCCGCTGCCATTCGTAACGTCGCGCTGTTCACCGTGGAAGGCGAAAACGACGATATTTCCGGTGTCGGCCAGACCAAAGCCGCACACGATCTTTGCCGGAACATCCCCGATGAAAAGCGTGGGCACTACATGCAGCCCGACGTCGGTCACTACGGCGTTTTCAACGGGTCGCGTTTCCGCAAGGAGATTGTGCCGCGCATGGTGGAATTCATCCGCAAGAACCAGACTGTCTAGCGCTGGAAGCCAGGCGATGCCGCGCATTTGCGTGGCCAAGCCGGTGTCGAATCGGCTATGAACAGTCCATGTTTTCGTTCCTCAGAAAATCCGTGAAGTCGCCGGCGCCGAAAAAGGTAGCGCCCAGCCAGCGCACCGTCGAGGTGGCTGGCCGTCATGTGCCCATTACGGTGAAGGAAAATCCGCGCGCCACGCGCATCACCTTGCGCATCGAACCCGGCGGCCGGGCTCTGAAGCTGACGATCCCGATGGGGCTTCACCATGGCCAGGTGGATGATTTTCTCGAAAGGCATCAGGGCTGGATTGAAGGCAAGCTTTCGAAAATCAGCCCAGATGACGGTTTGCGTCATGGTGCGTCGGTTGATATTCGCGGCGTATCCCATCGCATCCATCACACTGGCAGCCTGCGTGGCCTGACTCATATCTCCAAAGACGAGGACGGCACGACGGTATTGAAAGTCAGCGGAGCGCCCGAACACCTGCGCAGACGGGTGGCCATTTTTTTGAAAAAGGAAGCGAAGGCTGATCTGGAGAGGCTTGTTGCGGTTCACGCGAGCGCGGCCGGAAAGCCCGTGCGATCCATCAGCATGAAGGACACCCGCAGCCGCTGGGGTTCGTGTTCCCATGATGGAAATCTGAGTTTCTCGTGGCGTATCGTCATGGCTCCGGAAAAGGTCATCGATTATCTCGCAGCCCACGAGGTCGCGCATCTGCGGGAAATGAACCACGGCCCGAAATTCTGGGCTCTGTGCGAAAAACTCTGCCCGCATACGCAGGAAGCCAAGGAATGGCTGAAACGTCACGGCTCTAAACTCCACGCCATCGATTTTGATTGAAAGTGGAGGCGTGCATCGCCATCTGGATTCACGTGAAACATTCCATGGAAAACGGGTGCGATTTGGCTCGACTCTTGTCGCATTTCGTGTCAGGTCGCGGGTATGAAACCGGATATCAAGATTTGCGGATTGAAGACACCGGAAGCGCTGGAGCGTGCCGTCAGGCGCGGCGCCTCCCATGTCGGCTTTATTTTCTTTGAAAAGAGCCCCCGCAACATCGAGCCCGATATCGCCGGCAGGCTGGCGGAAGCCGCCCGTGGCGCCGCAAAGGTTGTCGCCGTTACCGTCAATGCCGACAATGATGATCTGGACGAGATCGTCGATCTGCTGAGACCGGATATTCTGCAATTGCACGGCAGTGAAAGCCCGGAGAGGGTGCTGAACATCAAAGCACTCTACGGACTTCCGGTAATGAAGGCGCTTTCCGTTCGCGACGCCGCTGATCTTGCCAAGATTGATCCCTATATAGGTATAGCCGACCGTTTCCTGCTGGATGCCAAGGCGCCTGCGGGTTCCGATTTGCCGGGCGGCAACGGAGTAACCTTCGACTGGACCATCCTGCGCTCTCTTGACGGAAGTATCGATTACATGCTTTCCGGGGGATTGAACAAGGACAATGTCGCGGAGGCTCTGGCCGAAACCGGAGCTGGCGGACTGGATTTGTCGTCCGGTGTGGAGAGCGCGCCGGGCGTCAAAGATCTTGCGATGATTGATGCATTCTTCGATGTGGTGAATGATTGGTCGAAAGGCCCAAAGGGAGCTTGAAGTGAACGACGCGCCAACACCCAATTCTTTCCGCGCCGGTCCCGATGAGGACGGCCGTTTTGGCATTTACGGAGGCCGCTTCGTTGCCGAAACGCTGATGCCGCTTATTCTGGATTTGCAGGCGGAGTGGGAGAAGGCAAAGACCGATCCCGAATTTCAGGCAGAACTCAAATATCTCGGCGCTCATTACACTGGCCGCCCCAGCCCGCTTTATTTCGCGGAACGCCTGACGGCCGAACTGGGCGGCGCCAAGATCTATTTCAAGCGCGAAGAGCTGAATCACACCGGCTCGCACAAGATCAACAATTGCCTTGGCCAGATCCTGCTTGCCAAGCGCATGGGCAAGACCCGTATCATTGCCGAAACCGGTGCCGGCCAGCACGGCGTTGCCTCGGCGACCGTCGCCGCACGCTTCGGCCTGCCCTGCGTCGTTTATATGGGCGCGACGGATGTTGCCCGTCAGGCGCCGAATGTTTTCCGCATGAAGCTTCTGGGCGCTGAGGTAAAGCCGGTAACGGCTGGCCACGGCACTCTGAAAGATGCCATGAACGAGGCGCTGCGCGACTGGGTCACCAATGTCGACGACACCTATTACCTGATCGGCACAGCTGCCGGCCCGCATCCCTATCCGGAAATGGTTCGCGATTTCCAGGCCGTCATCGGTGAGGAAGCAAAGGCACAGATGCTGGAGGCGGAGGGCCGTCTTCCGGATATGGTCATTGCGGCTGTCGGCGGTGGCTCGAATGCCATCGGCATCTTCCATCCTTTCCTTGATGACAAGAGTGTCCGTATCGTCGGCGTCGAGGCTGGCGGCAGGGGTCTTTCGGGCGAGGAGCATTGCGCTTCGATCACGGCCGGTTCGCCGGGCGTTCTGCACGGAAACCGCACCTACCTGCTTCAGGACGCGGATGGCCAGATCAAGGAAGGCCATTCCATCTCCGCAGGTCTCGATTATCCCGGCATCGGCCCTGAGCATTCCTGGCTGAACGATATCGGCCGCGTGGAATATGTACCGATCATGGACCATGAGGCGCTGGACGCCTTCCAGATGCTGACGCGCCTCGAAGGCATCATTCCCGCTCTGGAGCCAAGCCACGCGCTGGCGGAAGTCATCAAGCGCGCACCGAAGATGGGCAAGGATGAGATCATCCTGATGAATCTTTCGGGTCGTGGGGACAAGGATGTCCACACCGTCAGCAAGTTCCTCGGAATGGAAATGTAAGACCATGACTGCACGTATGGACAAGCGCTTTGCCGATCTGCGCGCTGAAAACCGCCCGGCTCTGATTACCTATTTCATGGGCGGCGACCCGGATTTCGAAACCTCGCTCGGCATCATGAAGGCCCTGCCGGAAGCAGGCGCCGACGTTATCGAGCTCGGTATGCCGTTTTCCGACCCGATGGCGGATGGCCCGGCGATCCAGCTGGCAGGACAGCGCGCGCTGAAAGGCGGCCAGACGCTGAAAACCACGCTCGATCTCGCCCGCGAGTTCCGCAAGGACGACGACGCGACCCCGATCGTGATGATGGGATATTACAATCCGATCTACATCTACGGCGTCGACAAATTTCTTGACGATGCGTTGGCGGCTGGCGTCGATGGTCTGATCGTTGTCGATCTGCCGCCTGAAATGGATGATGAGCTCTGCGTGCCCGCCTTGGCGCGCGGCGTGAATTTCATCCGTCTCGCCACCCCGACGACAGATGGCAAGCGCCTGCCGACCGTTCTTAAAAACACCTCAGGTTTCGTTTATTACGTATCGATGAACGGTATTACCGGTTCCGCACTGCCCGATCCCTCGTTGATCTCTGGCGCGGTCGGTCGTATCAAGGCGCATACGGAACTGCCGGTTTGCGTCGGTTTTGGTGTCAAGACGGCCGATCATGCCAAAGCGATCGGTGCCGTGGCGGATGGCGTGGTGGTCGGTTCGGCCATCGTCAACCAGATTGCCGGCAGTCTGACGAAGGACGGGCAGGCAACCGCCGATACCGTGCCATCCGTCACGACGCTGGTAAAAGGACTTTCAACGGGCGTGCGTGCGTCGCGCCTTGCCGCTGCGGAATAAGTGCGCGGCCCAGTCAGGAGTAGTCAGTTGAACTGGATCACCAATTACGTACGGCCCCGGATCAATTCCATGCTTGGCCGCCGCCCGGAGGTTCCTGAGAACCTGTGGATCAAGTGCCCGGAAACGGGCGAGATGGTCTTCCACAAGGATCTGGAAGATAACAAGTGGGTCATTCCGGCTTCCGGTTACCACATGAAGATGCCGGCAAAGGCGCGTCTCGTCGATCTTTTCGATGGTGGCGTCTATGAGGCCTTGCCGCAGCCGAAGGTGGCGCAGGATCCGCTGAAGTTCCGCGATTCCAAGAAATACACCGACCGTCTGCGCGACAGCCGCACGAAGACCGAGCAGGAAGATACTATCCTTGCCGGCGTTGGCCTCCTGAAAGGCCTGAAGATCGTTGCCGTTGTGCATGAATTCCAGTTCATGGGCGGTTCTCTCGGCATCGCGGCCGGAGAAGCCATCGTTAAGGCGTTCGAGCGCGCCATTTCAGAGCGTTGCCCGCTGGTCATGTTCCCGGCCTCCGGTGGCGCCCGCATGCAGGAAGGCATTCTGTCGCTGATGCAGCTGCCGCGCACCACGGTTGCTGTCAACATGCTGAAAGAAGCAGGCATGCCCTACATCGTGGTTCTGACGAACCCGACGACGGGTGGCGTCACTGCTTCCTACGCCATGCTGGGCGACGTGCATATTGCCGAGCCGGGCGCCGAAATCTGCTTTGCGGGCAAGCGCGTGATCGAGCAGACCATTCGCGAAAAGCTGCCTGAAGGCTTCCAGACATCGGAATACCTGCTGGAGCACGGCATGGTGGATATGGTGATCGATCGCCGCGAAATTCCCGATACGCTGGCAAGCCTTCTCAAGATCATGACGAAGGCTCCGGCAGAAGCAAACGCGGTCATTCCGCTTGCGGCTTCGGCCTGACGGAAAAATATGTCGCCCGGAGGCGGGAAGCGCCTTCGGGATGACGTTATACGTTGCATGATTTCATCTCGGGTGCGGCGGACAAATGGCCAATACAACGCCTGAAAGGCGAACAGAAGATATGACGAAGCCCGCAATCGGCGAGGCCGAACAGATCATCGAAAAGCTGATGCAGCTTCACCCCAAGGGTTTTGATCTTTCACTGGACAGAATTTCCCGTCTTCTGGAAAAACTAGGCAGCCCTCAGAAAAGGTTGCCGCCGGTTATTCATGTCGCAGGCACCAACGGCAAGGGTTCGGTTACGGCCTTTTGCCGCGCATTACTGGAGGCGGCAGGACTTTCCGTGCACGTTCACACCTCTCCGCATCTCGTGAACTGGCATGAACGTTATCGCATCGGCGTTTCCGGCGAAAAAGGCCGTTATGTCGATGATGCCGTCTTTGCGGATGCGCTGCGCCGCATCGAAGCTGCCAACGGCGGCCAGATGATAACGGTTTTCGAAATTCTGACCGCCGCGATGTTTCTGCTTTTCGCGGAGCATCCGGCGGACGCTGCCGTGGTCGAGGTTGGGCTCGGTGGGCGCTTCGATGCGACCAATGTGATCAACAACCCGGCCGTTTCCGTTATCATGCCGATATCGCTCGATCATCAGGCCTATCTCGGCGACCGGGTGGAACTGATTGCCGCTGAAAAGGCCGGCATCATGAAGTCGGGTTCCCCTGTCGTCATTGGTCATCAGCAGTATGATGCGGCGCTGGATACCCTCGTTTCCACGGCTGAGCGTCTTGGTTGCCCGGCATCAGTCTATGGGCAGGATTTTTCCGCCCATGAAGAGTTCGGCCGTATGGTCTACCAGGATGAATTCGGCCTGACCGACGCGCCGCTGCCACGTCTTCCCGGTCGCCACCAGCTTGCCAATGCCGCTGCCGCGATCCGGGCCGTCAAGGCTGCCGGTTTTGAGGTGACGGAGCGGATGATCGAAAAGGCCATGACAACAGTGGAATGGCCCGGCCGTCTTCAGCGTGTCCTAACCGGAAAAATCGCTGAAATCGCTCCGAAGGATGCGGAAATCTGGATCGATGGTGGTCACAACCCAGGCGCGGGCGAAGTCATTGCCGAGGCAATGGCGGGGTTTGAAGAAAAGACACCGCGCCCGCTCTTCATCATTGCCGGCATGATCAACACCAAGGATCCGGTGGGCTATTTCAAGGCTTTCGCCGATATCGCGGAATATGTCTTCACGGTTCCAATCGGCGGCACTGATGCCGCAATCGATCCCGTCGTGCTTGCCCATGCGGCCTTTGATGCCGGTCTGGTTGCGGCGCCTACATCTTCGCTGACCGAGGCGCTGGACGAGCTATCGCGTCGCTTCGATCCCGAAGGGCCGCCGCCGCGCATCCTGATCGGCGGTTCGCTTTATCTTGCCGGAAACGCGCTTGCATTGAACGGTACGGCTCCCGAATAAAAAAGCCCGGCATCGCTGCCGGGCTTTTCTTTATTCCATGGAAAGTCGCTTACGCGGCGCCGGAAATCCAGGCCGAAAGCGCTGTCTTGGGCGCAGCGCCGACCTTGATGTCAGCCACTTCGCCGCTCTTGAAGATGGCAAGAGTCGGGATGGAGCGGACGCCGAACTGGGCAGCCAGTTCCGGGTTTTCGTCGATGTTGAGCTTCGCGACCTTGACCTTGCCGGCAAGCTCGGACGAAATTTCTTCGAGGCTCGGCGCGATCATTTTGCACGGGCCGCACCATTCGGCCCAGAAATCCACTACGACTGGTTCGGAGGATTCGAGGACTTCGGACTGGAAGTTGGCGGCGTCGACTTTTACGGTAGCCATATCTGGCTCTCCTTTCAGTGAATCTTTTCCACTATCGATGTGATGCGGGCGCGTCGAAATTTCAATGCCCCGGTATCTCACTTTGTCTTTATTGCGGCAAGGGCTTGCATCATGGCATCGTCACCAACCGTCATAAAAGCGGCATTTTCCGTATAAATCAGCGCGCAGACAAATTCCTTGCCGGGATAAAGCGGTGACAGAATTTCGCGATAGATGGCAAGCTGTGCCGTGTGGGAGAACGGTATCTCGTGCGCGTCGCGCGGCGGCACGCGGTTCGTCTTGTAATCGACCAGAATGACGCGGTCGCCATCCACTGCCAGCCGGTCGATACGGCCGGAAACCGCATAATGCTGCCTGCCGATCGTCATGGTCCCCATAATGGAAACTTCTGCGCGGCTATTGGGCGAAAATGCCGGCTGCACCGCTGGTTCGGACATGACCCGCAAAACCGCCCGTATCAGATGTTCGCGCTCGGCAGTCGGCCAGAACCGTGCGGCGCGTTCGGCATAGCGGCGGGCTGCCTCTTCCCGCTCACTCTCGGCAAAATCCGGCAGGGCCTGCAGCATGCGATGCACCAACCGACCGCGTTGCAATGCCAGTGAGGAGACATTGGCTTTTTCGCCGAAAAGCGGCGAACGCACAGCAAGATCGTCCGCACCGTCATCAATGATGGTGCCCGCGCCGGAAGGGCTGAGTGGCCTCGGCAATGATGGCAGGGCGGGCAAGGGGGTAAGAAGCCCCGCCGGAAGAACATATTCTTCTTGCGTCTGTGGTTCAGGCAGCCTTGGCAGAGCGGGGGTCGAACGAGCATCGGACTTGCGCCAGACAAGCCCCTGCCACTCTTCACCATCGGCCATAAACTGTTGCGGCTGGCAGTGCTTTTCATTGTCGGCAAGTGCTGCCTTGACGATGGCGTGCCAGCATTCGGGATTTTCCTTCTGGCCGCGATAACCGCAAACGACCAGATGATCGGCGGCACGTGTCATCGCCACATAAAGCAGCCGGCGATATTCGTCTTCCGCGGCCGTCTTCAGGCGTTCCTCATCGGCGCGAATGAGATGATTGGAAAAACCGCTGCCAGGCAGCCAGACGGGGAAGGCATCCCCGTCTGCTTCAACGAAGCGCAGTTTCGGGACATGACTGTGGTTGAAGGCTTTCGAACCGCCATCGACCACAAAAACAACCGGCGCTTCTAGACCCTTGGAGGCGTGCACGGTCATGATCCGCACTTCACCGCGATCCTTGTCCTGTTCGCGTTTCACCTCCGGCGAATCCGTTTCCAGAACGGATAGGAAGGCTTGCAGGCCGGGCAAGCCGGTCCTTTCATGGTCAAGCGCAAAGGACAGGAACTCGTCCAGGACATCGCTCGCCTCGTTGCCGAGACGACCCAGGAACTTTTTGCGCCCGTCATGCAGGGTCAGAACCGCAGCGAAGAAATCATGCACCGTTGCCGTTTTCGAAAGCCCGATAAAGTTCTTGAGCTTGTTGGCGACTGCGAAGAAGCGGCTGTTCTCGTCTTGCGAAAGCGTCTGCAATCTTTGCCACACGCTCTCCGTATCGGATCGCGTGGCAGCGACATCGAAAACATCGTCTTCGGAGAGATTGAAAAGCGGGCTTTTCAACAGCGCGGCCAGAGAAAGGTCATCCTCAGGCAGCACGACAAAACGGCCAAGCGCCAGAAGGTCCTGCACGGCGATGTGATCGGTCAGGCGAAGACGGTCGGCACCGGCGACGGGAATGTTCTTGCGCCGTTTCAGCTCACGGGTCAGCGCATTGACGAAAGCATGGCGTTTTCTGACCAACACAAGAATATCGCCGGGCTCAATAGCGCGTTCCACGCCCTTTTCGATGATTGTCTGGTTGCCGATCATGCCGGCAATGCGCGCGGCGATCCGGCGGGCAACGATGGTGGCCGGCGCGCTTTCCCGAAGTGCATCGAAAGGTGCCGTCCAGTCTTCTTCGTCCTCGGCGGTTTCCGGCGCCACCATATCCCAGACTTCCACGGTGCCGGGGTGGCCGGCGCGGTTGGAGCGGTGTTCGACTGGCTCGTTATCGGCGCTGAGGCCGCTGGCATTTTTAGGGTCCGAAAAGACCTGATCGACGGCGGCCAGCACATCTTCCGTGGAACGGAAGGACAGCGGCAGGCGGATGCGGTGAAATGCCTGCTCCACCGAATCGACACGCCTTTTGGTCTCGTCGCGCTCCTGCGAAAACCGCTCCGGTCGTGCGCCCTGGAACGAATAGATCGATTGCTTTTCATCACCCACGGCAAAAAGCGTGCGCCGCCCCATGCGGGCGCTCTCGCCGCTGAAGAAGTCCGCCGCCAGCGACTGGATGATCGACCATTGCACAGGGCTGGTATCCTGCGCCTCATCGACGAGGATATGGTCGATACCCTGATCTAGCTTGTAATGTACCCAGGCGCCCGCCGTATCGCGGTTGAGGAGATTGGCGGCGCGCTCGATCAGATCTTCAAAATCGAGCTGGCTTCGCTGCTTTTTCAGATCCTCGAAATCGCCGATCAGTCTCTCAGCCAGAACAAGCGCGCATTTCGTCGCCTCCAGCATTCGCACCAGACGATAGCGGTTGCGACAGGCCACGACATGGTCCCGCGCAAGCGTCAGCGCGTCGACGAGATTGGGTGCGGATTTCTGCATGCCCTTGTTGATGACATAGGCATCGGATTTTTTCTCGCCCTTGGCTGTCAACAGCGCAGCTTCGATGAATTCCATGCGCCGCACGGAATCCGTCTGCCGTTTCGCTTCCCGCAGGGCATAAGCGACATCTATGACGCGCGATCCGCCCACTTCATCGGCAAGCGTCAGATAGGTATCGAGGGAAAGCCCCGAGAGACCGGGCAAGGGCCAGAATGCCGCCGCTGCCGTTTCTTCTGTTTCACCCGCGTCTATCTGCATTGCCTGCCGCAATTGGGCATCGATGCCATCAGCCTGTTTTGCATCGATCAAAAAGGTACGAAGGGCGCTGCGATTGGCGATGATGGCGGTTAGTAGCGATTCGAGCCCGCTTTCGTCCGCCAAATCAAGCACATAAGCGAGAGACTGCGCGAGATCGGTGTCTCCCTCCGTCGAAACCGCCGTTAAAAGCGACCGACGTGCCTCGGCCAGTAGGGTTGTTGCGGCGCGGTCATCAAGAACGGAGAAGTGGCCGGCGACATTGGCCTCCAGCGGGAACTGATGCAACAAGGCTTCGCAGAAGGCGTGGATCGTCTGGATCTTCAGCCCACCGGGCGTTTCCAGCGCCTTGGCGAACAGCCGCCGCGCTTCGGCCAGCTTTATGCGATCCGGCATCTTTCCTTCGATGGCAGCGACGCGATCCCCAAGATCGTTATCCGGCAACGTAGCCCATTCCGCCAGACGGTCGAAAACGCGGCTCGACATTTCGGACGCCGCTGCCTTGGTATAGGTCAGGCACAGAATTGCGGAGGGTCGGCACCCGGCCAGAAGTAGACGGATGACGCGCTGGGTCAGTACATGGGTCTTGCCGGAACCGGCATTGGCCGAAACCCAGGCGGAACTTGCCGGATCGGAGGCGAGCCGCTGCCGGTCGCTCGTCCAGTCTATCCAGCTTTGCGGGGTGTCCGTGGCAGGCCCGTGATCGATAGGATCAATCATCATCGCCGTCTCCCGGTTCTGCCGTCGACCATTCCGAAACCCGGGCGAGGTGGTCATATTCCCCACCGTAGGATTGCTGCTCCTCCGGCACCAGCCGCGAGGCAAAACCGTTCTCGCCATCACGCAGCGAACGCACGAACTTGGCCAGCTGATCGATTGATTCGGTTGCCAGCTCGATTGCCGATTTCGGTGCTTTTTTGCCACCCCGGTTGGAGTGTTCGTTGTTCACCTGGTCGGCAAAAAAACGGGTACCCGGCCGCAGGCGCACATATATAAGGTTTTCCGGTGTCTGCGAACCCGCCTCGCGGAAGGCGCCCCGCATCAGTGCTGCCGCTTCCAGCGCGAGCTGCGGGTCGAGCAGTGCGCGCGCCTGATTGACTGAAGGCGCAAGCCCCGTTTTGTAGTCGATAATATCCGCCTGACCGCCGGTCTTGATATCTATGCGGTCGGCGATGCCGGTCAGCCTTATGCCTGCCTCGGGGATTTCCTGTCCGGCACGCGCCTCGAAAAAGCTGCGGCGGATGGATGGATGTCGTTCTTTCTCCCAGTCGATAAAGGCGCGTGCCACCGCCTCGAATCGCGGGCGCCAGATGACATCGACATGTGCAGGAAGATCTTCCGCGTCGAAACTTTCATCCAGAATACGCTGCATGGCCTCGAGCGATGCCGGCGTGCCGGGAATATGCCCCTCGCGGGAATAGCGCTCGATGATTGCATGATAGAGCGTGCCACGGTCGGCGGCATTGGGATCGCGGTTGAAGCCATCAAGCGGGTTGAGCTTCAGGATACGCCGCGCGTAGATCGAATAGGGGTCGCGGCGCAGCCTGCCCACTTCGCTGAAGGAATAGCTCTTCGGCTGCAAGTCGGCCGGCAGTTTGGGGGCAGGGCGCTTTGCTGCTTCCTGGTCGATGCTCGCATCCATCAGGGCTGCCCAGTGGCGATAGGTCTCGCCGCGCTTCTTCAGCCGTTCGGCAAAATCCTCGCCGCCGAGTGCCAGCAATCGCTGCAGCCAGCGCGATGCGACTGCGGGTGTCGAGCCCTGTCTGAGCGCGCGGCTGTAGAAAATCTGCCGTGTCCCGTTCGCCATCTCGAAATCGTGCGCCAGCTGGCCAATGCGCCGCTCCGGCGGTTCCAGACCGATGGCTGTCTTCATGTTGCGGGACAGAAACGGGTTGTTTGCCGTCTGGCCCGGCCAAAGCCCTTCATTGAGACCGCCGATCACGACAGTGTCGACGCTTTGCAGTCGTGCCTCAAGGGCACCGAAAATGAAAATGCGCGGATGGCGCATGGATCGCGGCTTGATCGATTCGCCAGCCACCAGTGCCGCGAAGATATCAGCCCATTGCGGACCATCCGCATCCAGGATTTCGCCGCTTTCCATCAATTCGCCAAACAGGCCGGAAAGCTTGTCGCCTGCCTCGCCGGACCAGAGAGTGGCAAGATCGTTGTTGTCATCCGCGCAGATGGCTTCGATTACCCGGCCCGTCCGCTCGGCCCAATCGGAAAGCGGCAATTTGTCCGTGAAAGACCGGCCCGAGCGGTCGCGACGCACGAATGCGCTGCCAAGCGGCTCTGTCGAAACGGCGATCCGGCGTGCCAGATCGCGCGCGGCGTCTACGCTTCCCTCGGGCAGTGCCAGCCTCCAGGCAGGCGGATGCCGGTCATCGCGCTGCGCCGCCAGTTGCGCATCGAGAACCGCCTCCAGATTGCCGATTTCGGTTTCGACGCGGCCGCCTCTAAGTGCGATCAATTCCAGCGCCTTTGATGCTTTTGTAAAAGCCTCCAGCGAAAGCCCGAAACGGCTGAGCGGATGTTTCAGAAGGGAAATGACCGGCACCGGATCTCCGGGCCTGAGGATAGCTTCCAGTGCGAGTTGCGTCAGTCCGGCCTGCGGCGTGGCGGAAAGCGGCGTACCGGCGGAATCGTCGGCTTCAATACCGAAGCGTTGCAATTCCGTCGCCACGCGCCTGGCCAGTCCGCGATCGGGCGTGATCAGCGCGGCCTGAGACGGGCGGCCAGCGCCCGGCGCTTCAAGCGCCAGCCGCAGCGCCACCGCAATTGCGGTTGCCTCTTCGCGTTCGTTGGCAGCTTCTATCAGGGTCGCTGCCGCAAAAGCTTCGTCGAAAAATCCGGGTTGCTTGTCCTCACGCCAGCGGTTCCAGTCGCTGGTGGATTTGGCAGGAGCAAGTGCTGCCGAAAAAACCGCCGCGCGTTTTTCAAGGTCTCTATCGATGACGCCGATCTGAACGACATCGTCTCGCATGATATCGAGCTTCTGCAACAGCATGTAGAGTCCGTATTGCGAATGGGTGCGGCTTGAAGGATCGGTAGGGTCCTCGGCAATAGCCTCCCATTGCTCCTCCGGCATCGTAAGATCGAGGCCCGGAAGCACGACGACGCCCTGGGGCAGGGAGGCGACAGAGGCGATAAGGTCTGCTGCTGCCGGAATTGAGCCCGTGGAGCCCGCAACGATGATTGGTCCGGTGTCCGGCAGGTTTGCAAGCCGGTTCGCCTCCGCCCTCAGGATGCCGTTGCGATGTCGGCCTGCGGAAGTTCGATTGAGTTCGGCAAGACGGGCGGGCCAGAACACGCTGGCGATTTTCAGGAAATCCGCCGTCAGCTGCCACCATTGGGCGTGATCGCCGGTATCGAGATGCGCGAGCGCCTCCCATTCCTTTTCTTCCGTATCCATCGCATCGATCACTTCGCCAAGCGCACGCGCCAGCCATATGGCGTCGGCAGGGCTGGCGGGGGCGACAAGTGGTGAGTCCGAATGGATGGCCCTGATGGCGTCCGGCAGGCTGTTGCGCCATGCCAGAATGAGGCGCGCCAGCTCGATTTGCCGGCCGGTGCCGGAAATCGGCGGCGCAAGATCCATGATCTCAGGATTTTCGATCTCGAAGAAGCCGCTGTCGTCATCGGTTTCGCCGAGCGGCCGGATCAGTGGCAAAATGGCGGAACGGCCGCCCAGAAGATCGACAAACTCTGAGCGCAGCACGCGGGCGGAGCGCCGGGTCGGAACATAGATCGTCACCTTGGCAAGCGAAAGCGGATTCGCAGGGTCGTATTTATAGCCGGCTGTCAGTGTCCCGTCACACAGCGTTTCCGCGAGCGTTTTGAGGAACGGTGTTCCCGCAGCGATCGTCAGGACGCGCTTTGCGTGATGGGTGAAAGTCATGCAGAGCGCTTTTCCCTGAATTGCCGGATGATACTTTCGGCATCGTCTATAGCATCGGGAGTGCCGACGGTGATCCAGTGGCCATCCAGTGAAAGTCCGAAAAGTCGTTCTTTCTCGATGGCGCGGTCGAAATAGATATTCAAGTTGAAAGCATCCCCCGGCGCATCATCCAGCAGGTGCGAATCCATGGCAATGGCCCCGGCATAAACCACCGGGTTCGTGTCCCCGTCGCGATACCGCGCCAGTCTACCATCCGAAGAGAGGTTGAAATCCCTCTTGCCGTTATGACCGGTGGTACGGTCCATATCGACGCAGAGCATCGCCATATCCATGCGCGTGGCATCGAAGAATTGCGCAAGCTTGCGCAGGTTGCTGACGGCATTCAGCTGTTCGCCAATCCAGAAAAGATCGGCATTCATGACGAAGACGGGACCTGGCTCCAGAAGTTTCAGGCCCTTGGCAAGCCCGCCACCGGAATTCATCAGCTGCGACCGCTCGTCGGAAATCAGGATTTCGGCGTCGGTACGGGTTTCAAGATGGGCGATCATCTGATCGGCATGGTGATGGACGTTGACGACGATCTTCTCGGCGCCGGCCTCGACAAGGGCGTCGAGCGCGTAGTCGATCATCGGTTTGCCGGCGATCTTGACGAGCGGTTTCGGGATCGTATCCGTGATCGGGCGCATCCGGGTGCCGAGCCCGGCGGCCAGCACCATCGCGTTCTTGATCGTCATTGTGGTCAACCGTCTTTCAGTCTTTAAAATTCCATGCCCATGTGGACGCACCAGTCTTTGAGCGGTGCCAGTTCGGGATGCGAAAGCGCTGCGGAAAGATAGCGAAACGTCCTTGGCATATGTTTCATATAACCGGGTTTTCCATCGCGTTCCAACAGCCTTACCCAGATACCGGCCAGCTTGCAGTTGCGCTGCGCCGACATGATGGCGAAAGCCTTGAGAAAAGACGTCTCATCGAAGGATGGCTCGTCTCGTCTAATGTCGAGATAGTGCGAAAGCAGGCGTTCCTGCAGTTCGGGCGAAATGGTAACCCGCGCATCCTGCACGATGGAGGCGAGATCGTAGGCCGTCGGGCCGATCATCGCGTCTTGAAAATCGATCAGTCCGACTTGCCGGATGCCTGCATTATGCTCTTGCCAGAGAATGTTCGGCGAATGGAAATCGCGCAGAAGTAGCCCGCTTTCGCAGCCACTGAGCGCGTCTATCAGGCCGTCCCAGAGAGCATAATAGTCACGCTTCTCGGTATCGGACAGTGATTTGCCGCGTTTGTGGGGCAGATACCATTCCACCAGCAGCGACACCTCGATCTTCATCGCCGGTCGATCGAAAGGAGGCACTTCGTAGGTGCTGCCGTCACCGACCGGCAGCTTGCGCGGTTCCGGAGATTTGTGAAGGGCGGCGAGGCAGGCGACGCTTTGCAGATAACGTTCCTCAATCGGCGTTCCGTCACGCGCAAGCACCCCATCTCGCCCGAGGTCCTCCAGGAGGAGAATGCCCTGATCGGTATCCGCCGCCAGTATTTCAGGCGCGCAAAAGCCGCTATTTCGCAGATAATTGCCGATCGCCACGAAGGAACGGGCATCCTGGGCAAGATGGGCGATTTCCGCATAGGTCTTGCCGTCAGCAACGATCGCACCTCTCAAAGGGCGTCGCCAGTCCATCAGGATAAGGTCCGGACCATCGGTGGAAATGGTCTCATAGGCGCGTGTGGAAGCATCGCCGCTTAGAAAATGGCGTGTCGCATCGCCCTTGCCATTTTTCGCAAGAAAATCGCGAATGGCAAAAACGCGCTCAAGCCGTGCTTTCTGTTTCTCGGGAGCATCGATTACGGCCAGACGCCCGTCACCGGAGTGCTCCAGCCGCAGGCTGATGGTCTGGTTTGGCGGGAGGATTTCGGCGGCGATATCAGGCCACTCGATCAGGCAGATACCGTCTTCCAGCATCTCGTCGATGCCGAGTTCGTCCAGTTCCGAGACGTCAGACAGTCGGTACAGATCAAGATGGGCAACGGGAATACGTGTTGGATAGGTCTGGATGATCGTGAATGTGGGGCTTGGAACTTCAAGATCAGGTGCATCCGCCATCGCCCGGATGAAGGCGCGGGCGAGAGTGGATTTGCCCGCGCCGAGATCTCCGATCAGCGCGAGGCAATCGCCAGCTCCCAAAGCCAGCGCCAGATCTTCGCCTAACCGGATGGTGTCCTTTTCCCCATTGAGGGAAAGGGTGATCGGCAGGATATCGTCACTCATTCTGCGGCGATGGAATGCGGGTGCACACCCGAAGGAATGCGGCAGGTAACGATTGTGCCGTTGCCGGGCCGGCTGTCGATGCTGACAGTGCCGTGATGCAGGCTGACGAAGCTTTCCACGATAGAAAGGCCAAGGCCAGCGCCGGTCCGCCGCCCGCCGTTGCCGCGCGTCTCGAAGCGGTCAAACACGGCCTTGAGCATGTCTTCGGGGATACCCGGTCCCTTGTCCGCCACCGAGAACAGGAAGTCACCCTCGCTGCGCTGGCATGAAAGTTGAACGGAAGACCCTTCCGGCGCAAAATTGATTGCATTGGTGAGGAGCTTGATGAGAATCTGCTTCAGGCGCTGGTGATCCGCCACCAGACTGCCGAGATGCGCGGGTGCGACGATCTCGAGCGAAATACCGCTTTCCTGTAGCCGGTCGGCAATCTGCACCGAAACGTCATCGAGCAATTCGTTGAGATCGTTTTCCGAATAGTTCAGCTGCATGATGCCAGCATCGACGGTCGCGAGATCGAGGATGTCGTTGACGATGGTCAGAAGAACCGAAGACGAGGTGGAAATATGGTCGAGATATTCCGCCTGCCGGTCCGTCAATTCTCCAATACCCGGGGTCTTCAGGAGATCGGTGAAGCCAATGATATTGGTCAGCGGCGAGCGCAACTCATAAGAGACGTGCTGTACGAAATCGTTCTTCAGCTCGTCGGCCTTGAGCAGTGCGTCGTTCTTTTCCTTGAGCGCCCGCTCGGCCCGCACGCTGTCAGTCATGTTGACGAATGTCAGCATGGTCTGCGCATCCGGCAGCGGAATAATGGCGTAGTCGAGGACCAGGCCGGAGAGTAGTTCCAGCGTTCCCTGTCTCGACGGGCGTTCATCGTCAAAGCTGGTGATGAACTGGCTGAAAGAGCGCCAGCCATCCGGCTTGTCGTAGGATTGCGTGCAGGCGGCCTCCACGGCGCGGATGTGGGTTCCAGTTTCCGCCTGCTCGGCGGTAACGCCCCAGAGGGCCCTGAATGCCGGGTTGGAAAGGCGAATACGTCCGTCCGCACCAAACACGGCGACACCTTCGGCCAGATGGTCGATGGTTTCGCCCTGCACCTTCACCAAGGTGTTGTAACGCATCTGCAGATCGACCTGTTCGGTCAGGTTCTCGAAGACCCATGTTGCGCCACCCTGCGGGTGGGCGGTCGCGATAACCCGCAACGTCTGGCCGTTGGGCAGATGCCACAGATCGGTCTTGGTATCGAGAGAGCGGTAAACGGAGAGTGCCGTCTCTTTCCAGTTTTTCCAGTTCAGCTGCTCGGGCAATTTGCCGGCGGTGCGCAGCCTGTCGAGAAGCTCGGAATTATCGGGGCCGGATTCCAGAAAAACCAGATCGAAGCCCCACAGGGTGGCAAAGGCCTGATTGTAGAATTGCAGCCGCTGCCGGCCGTCGAAAATGGCGACGGGCGTTGCGAGATGATCCAGCGTTTCGGCGTGGCTTTTCAGAACCCGCTTCATTTCCTCGCGGGTGGTTTCCGCTTCGGTGGCATCGATGGCGATGCCTGCAGAACCGCCCGCCGTCTTGATATCGACAACGTCGAAGAAGGTACGGTTTCCGGAAACCACCGTCGAAATGCGATCGTGGTAGGGGGAACTCGGCGTGGCAGCCGCACGTATCTTCTGCCGGGTAACGGTGTTCAGAAGCTCGCGTTTCTCCTGAATGGTCTGTTCGGCATCGCGCGCATCCACAGCGTGCGCATAGGCGTGGTTCACCCATATGAGTTCGCCTTCGCCATTGCGCCGCCAGACGGGCTGTTCGATCGAATCGAGAAGTTCCTGAAAGGTGGAGACCGAGGCGATCAGGCGCTCGCGCTCCACCTGCAATTCGGCCAGTTCGGCGCGCAGGTTGTTGAGGGCGACGAAACGCGCGAAGGCATTGCCGCCGGAAACCCGGCCTTGAACTTCAATGACTTCGCCGCGCTGCGTCTCGATGGTCAGATCGAAACTCTGTGCGTGGCTGCGAAGTTTTTCGAGGGATTTTTCAAGCTGGCTCGCGGATGATGGCTTCAGCCAGCGCCCGAAGGCCAGAAAATCGTGATCCGCCTGCGGTGCGCCCGTCTCTACGGGCAGTTGCCCCAGGAATTCGGGGCGCTTGTCCACGCCGTCCCAGATGACGATGCGCCGGCTCTTGTCGGAGATAAGCGCCTCGTATTTCGCGATCTTGTGGTGGGATTCTGCCAGCGCCTTGCGGTATTCACCGCTCTCCGCCTCGATATTACCGCGCTGGCGCACCAGCCAGACGACGGAAAACAGCGTTGCCGAAAGCATGCCGACAAAAAGCGAATAGGTGATGGTTTCTCCGGATGAAAACAGCCGCGCGCCGGTCTTTGCGACAAGACCGTCCTGCGCCAGCGCCACATTTGCAGAGCCGGCGAGAACCGTGCCGGACATCAGGACGGGAAGCCGCGAAAAGCTTGTCCGCACAGCACTGATCGCCAGCCGGCAACGCGCCATGGCCGCGCCCAATGCCACGCCAGCATGCGTGTTTTCAACGCGTTGAACTGTCTGCTCGCGCAGATTCGAATTGTGAACCGTCATCCCCGGTCTGTCTCCGTCCTATGTGCCGCATCTTCGACAAGACATCCCATTTCGTCCCCGCCGCCCTTTGGCGTGTCCGAATCAAGTTCGATGACAATACCGTCTTCATAAATCTGCGGAAAGGGAGCGCGCAAAAAAGATGCCGCGCGCTTTGTCAAGCGCACGGCATCTACATATTGTGTGATTTCAGTGGATATTAACTATGAAATTAATATCTGTAGTGTTCTGCCTTGAACGGACCCTGCTTCGAGATGCCGATATAATCAGCCTGAAGGTCGGAAAGTTCGGTCAGGCGCACGCCAAGCTTCTCGAGATGAAGGCGTGCAACCTTTTCGTCGAGGTGCTTCGGCAGCACGTAGACTTCGTTCTTGTATTCACCTGGCTTGGTGAAAAGCTCGATCTGGCCCAGCACCTGGTTGGTGAACGACGCCGACATGACGAAGGAAGGGTGACCTGTGGCATTGCCAAGGTTCAGCAGGCGGCCTTCGGACAGCAGGATGATGCGGTTGCCCTTCGGGAACTCGATCATGTCGACCTGTGGCTTGATGTTTGTCCACTTGAGGTTACGCAACGAAGCGACCTGAATTTCATTGTCGAAATGGCCGATATTGCCGACGATGGCCATGTCCTTCATCTCGCGCATGTGCTCGATGCGGATAACGTCCTTGTTGCCGGTGGTGGTGATGAAGATGTCAGCGGAAGACACAACGTCTTCCAGGCGAACGACCTCGAAACCGTCCATGGCGGCCTGAAGCGCGCAGATCGGGTCGATTTCCGTGACCTTCACGCGGGCGCCAGCGCCCTGCAGCGAGGCGGCGGAACCCTTGCCGACATCGCCGTAACCGCAGACCACGGCAACCTTGCCAGCCATCATCACGTCGGTTGCGCGGCGAATGCCGTCTACCAGCGATTCCTTGCAGCCGTATTTGTTGTCGAACTTGGACTTGGTGACGCTGTCGTTAACGTTGATGGCCGGGAAGGGCAGGAGGCCCTTCTTGGCAAGATCGTAAAGACGATGAACGCCTGTCGTCGTTTCTTCCGTCACGCCCTTCAGCGCGTCACGCTGCTTGGTGAACCAGCCGGGGGAAGCCTTGAGGCGCTTGTTGATCTGCGCGAAAAGAATTTCCTCTTCTTCCGAACCGGGGTTGGAAAGAACGTCCTCACCGGCTTCGGCGCGCGCGCCGAGCAGAATGTACATTGTGGCATCGCCGCCATCATCGAGGATCATGTTGGAGAGGCCGCCATCGGTCCACTGGAAGATCTTGTCGGTATATTCCCAATATTCCGTCAGGCTCTCACCCTTGACCGCGAAAACAGGAATGCCGGCCGCTGCAATGGCTGCTGCGGCATGGTCCTGCGTCGAGAAGATGTTGCAGGACGCCCAGCGGATGTCCGCGCCCAGTTCCTTCAGCGTCTCGATCAGAACGCCGGTCTGGATCGTCATGTGAAGAGAACCGGTGATACGTGCGCCCTTCAGGGGCTTGCTCTCGCCGAATTCCTTGCGGCAGGACATAAGGCCAGGCATTTCGGTTTCGGCGATGTCCAGTTCCTTGCGGCCGAATGCGGCAAGGTTGATATCGGCGATGATGTAGTCCTTCTCAAGGCTCATGAAGTTCTCCAGATCAGAAATGCCATGCCTGCTGGCCCGGCTTTTAAACGTAGCAGCGGTTTAGCAGGCCAAAAACGATCTGGCAATAACGATATAAAGAAGTCTTTATGTCTTTATATGGGGGTGGGGTCAGGCTTCTTCGCCGAAGCGGTCGGCAACAAGTGCCTCAAGTGCGGCGAGCGCCTCTTCCGCCTGGTTGCCGCTCGCCTCGACATAGACACTGCATCCCGGGCTGGCCGCCAGCATCATGAGGCCCATGATGGAGGTGCCGCCAACGGTCATTCCGTCCTTCGACACCGTAATCGTCGCGTCGAAACCCTCGACCATCTGCACGAATTTTGCAGATGCCCGGGCGTGGAGACCGCGCTTGTTGATGATCGGCAATTCCCGGGAGTGAGGCGACATGGGGCTGACTTCTTATTTGCCGCTTAAAACGCGGCTGGCGACGTTGATGTATTTGCGACCGGCGTCGGATGCGTCCTGGAGCGCCTTGTCCATGTTGTCTTCGCTGCGAACGCCTGCGAGTTTTATCAGCATGGGAAGATTGACCCCGGCGATGACTTCGACATTGCCGTTGTTCATGACGGAGATGGCAAGATTGGACGGTGTACCACCGAACATATCCGTCAGAATAATGACGCCATTTCCGTCATTGACGCGCGTAACGGCGTCGATGATATCCTGCCGGCGCTGATCCATGTCGTCTTCGGGACCGATACAAACCGTCTCGATCAATTTCTGGGGACCGACGACATGCTCCAACGCATGGCGAAACTCCTCAGCCAGCTTGCCATGGGTGACAAGCACTAGTCCGATCATGAAATGCTCCCTTGCACACGCACTCTCATTGCCGACTATCGCAACGCGGCAATCCTGTCCATCGGTGGGATTTCATCTTGATGAGGAAAATGCGAATCGCAAGCCTAAAATCGCCTGAATCATGGTCACTTCGCGTTCGTTTTAAAAAGATTTTGAGCAAGTGCAGCAAATTTTCCATAGGGCGTAAGACTGGAAAGCGGAATACGCAGAAGCGGAAGATGCCCGCCGCAGGGCAGCAACAACACCTCGTCATCTTCCGGAAGTCTTGGATTTTCCGGTGAAAGAACTGTCGTAACGGCGAAATTTAGTCCGGCGCTCGGGACGCTGTTGACGTTAACGATGCCGCTGCCGCGCAATTCCAGTAGTCCGGCAATCGCTTCCGGCCGCTCGGCTATGATGTTTTCGCCGTCGCGATACACGAAAATCTGATCATCCGCGATCAGTGCCGCCGGCAATCCGCACCGTTGCGCCTCCGTCAGAAAGCTGAAAGCAAGCTCGCTTTTGCCGCTGCCGGACGGTCCGGTGAAAAGAATGCCGGTGTTGTCGACGACAATGGCGGTTGCGTGCAGGTTGAAGCGTTCAGCGTTCATGGGTTTCGGCCGCCGGCAGCGACAGGGTGAAGCGCGCGCCTGATATCACGCCGTATTTGTCGACGACATTTTCTGCCCTGAGGCTGCCGCCATGGGCTTCGGCGATCTGGCGGCTGATGGAAAGGCCAAGGCCGGAATTCTGGCCGAAACCTTCGCTTGCCGGTCGATCGGTGTAGAAGCGCTCGAAAATCCGGTCGATATCCTCGGCCTGAATGCCGGGGCCATTGTCTTCCACCTGCACGATGCAGCGGTCCTTGTGACGGGAAAGGCGCACGGTGATGCGGCCGCTTTCCTCGGAAACGAAAGAGCGTGCATTCTCGATCAGGTTGGTGACAATCTGCCCGATGCGAAGATCGTGACCGTTCACGACGAAGGAGGTTTTGGCTCCCGCCTTCCGGTCGGCGACATAGTCGATCGCCACGCTCTTTTTCTTTGTGCTGATCTGGCGGGAGATATCCACCAGACCCTTCATAAGAACGTCGAGATCCAGCGGCGATGCATCGACGCGCGCCAGTTCGGCATCGAGCCGCGAGGCATCCGAAATATCGCTGATCAGGCGGTCGAGGCGGCGGACATCGTGGAAGATGATCTCGGTCAACCGCTGTTTGGACTCCTCCGTCTTGGCACGCGGCAACGTTTCCACGGCGCTGCGCAGCGAAGTCAGCGGGTTCTTGAGCTCGTGGCTGACATCGGCGGCGAAACTTTCGATTGCGTCGATACGGTCGTAAAGCGCCGTCGTCATTTCACGAAGCGCTATGGAAAGGTTGCCGATTTCATCCTGACGCGCCGAAAAGTCCGGTATTTCTTCACGGGTTCTGGCCCCGCGACGCACGCGGATCGCAGCCGCCGAAAGCCGCCGGAGCGGCGTGGCGATGGTGGATGACAACAAAAGGGAAAGTACGATGTTGACGAGTGTGGCGATGCCGAACACGCGCATGATGGCAAGGCGCTCCGCATGCACGATCTTGTCGATATCGCCGGCCTGCGTGGACAGGAGCAGAACCCCGAGCACGGCCCGGAAGCGCTGCACCGGCACGGCGACCGAAACGATCAGCTCACCCTTTTCCGTAACGCGAACGACTGCGCCGCGCACGCCGGTCAGCGCATTCATCACCTCCGGATAGATCGAGCCGTCGCCACCTGGCGCTTCCTTGTATTGCGGCAGGCTGCTCGGTTGCAGCATGCGGTTGAACATGCTGGTGAACCATTCACCCCAGGTCTGGGTTTCCGGCGTCACCGGCGGCAGATCGAAGCGCAGGACCTGGCCGCGAGAATAGAGATGGCGGGAATCGAGAAGCAGGTTGGCATCGGCATCGAAAAGCCGCGCGCGGGTCCGTGTCGGCGAAATCAGCCGGCGCAGCACCGGCGCCACCCGTTCCGGATTGATCGGGAAACTCAAGTCCTCGTCATTGGGGGCGGGCGTGATGCTTTGCCCCGCCTGCAATTCCAGCAGCTTTTCCGGATTGATGGTGATGGAGTTGGTATCCACCGAGGCGGAGGCCGAGATGGCACCGGCGATGATCTCGCCCTGCGTCAAAAGGCTTTCCACCCGCGCATCGATCAGCCCCTCGCGGAACTGGTTGAGGTAGAGAATGCCACCGACCAGAACGACCGTCGCGGCCACGTTGAAGAAAAGGATGCGGCGCGTGAGGCTGGAAAACACCGCATTGCCAAAAATGCGTCGGACGATCGTCAGCGGATGGATACGATGGCGGCGTTCGCTGCCGCGATCTTCGGCATCGTCACTGTCCGAGACGGTTTCCGGCGTTTTCTTCAACAAGTCTATGTCCTCGCCACCACAATTCCGGTGGTCTGTCCCGATTGCGGCTCGTTCAAGCCGCTTCGCGGAAGCGATATCCTACGCCATAAAGCGTTTCAATCATATCGAAGTCACCATCGACCAGTTTGAACTTCTTGCGAAGGCGCTTGATGTGGCTGTCGATCGTGCGGTCGTCAACATAGACCTGTTCGTCGTAGGCCGCATCCATCAGCGCGTCGCGGCTTTTCACCACGCCTGGCCGCTGTGCAAGCGAATGCAGGATAAGGAATTCGGTAACGGTCAGCGTCACCGGCTCGCCCTTCCAGGTGCAGGTGTGGCGTTCCTGATCCATGGCCAGCTGGCCGCGTTCGAGCGTACGCGCCTGTTGATCAGCCGTCGGCTTCAGCGTGCTGCCGCCGGTCGCAGCGGAAGCCTCGCGGCTGCTGGCGCGGCGCAGGATGGCCTTGACGCGTTCCACCAGAAGGCGCTGCGAGAAGGGTTTTGTGATGAAATCGTCAGCACCCATCTTCAGGCCGAACAATTCGTCGATCTCTTCATCCTTGGAGGTCAGGAAGATAACCGGAATATCCGATTTCTGGCGAAGACGCCGCAAAAGCTCCATGCCGTCCATGCGCGGCATCTTGATGTCGAAAATGGCGAGCTGCGGCGGACGGGCAATCAGTCCGTCAAGCGCGGAGGCGCCGTCCGTATACGTTTCGACCCGGTAGCCTTCGGCTTCGAGCGCGATCGATACCGAAGTGAGAATATTCCGGTCGTCGTCGACAAGCGCGATCGTCTGCATGTAGTTGGTCTCCATCGTCATTTTCTCGTAACTCCCGACATCCACCCAGCCAAGGTTGCGCGCCGCGAGCCACTCTCATGAGTATAAAGGTGGAACAAATTGTGGCAAAGGAAAACTCACAACCAAATCGCCTAGTATGACTAGGGCAATTCCGGGAAAACGCCGCAGCTGGATTCTAATGCGTCTTCAACCGATTTAAAAAGAAATAAAATCTTTTAAATCGATTAATATATTGAAATCACTAAGTTATTTAAAGTTTCACTCTTGCGTTTCTAAAAGCCGCCACGTATTTTCCGTGAAAATTTCAACGGCCTTATCGTCATTTACAAGGAACGCGTCATGAACGAGCTTGGGGTTCATAATCCTGCCAATGGAGTTGCGGAACTCGGACTGGGCGAGGCCTCCCGCGTCTTTTATAACCTCAACGAAAGCGAATTGTACGAAGAGGCGATCCGCAACGGCGAAGCCGAGCTGACGGCGGATGGCGCACTTCGTGCCGTTACCGGTCAGCATACGGGCCGTTCTCCGAAGGACAAATTCGTCGTCCGCGACGCTTCCACCGAAGACACTATCTGGTGGGACAACAACAAGCCGCTGTCGCCGGAAAACTTCGAGCTGCTGCGTCAGGACATGCTTGCGCACGCCGCCGGCAAGACGCTCTATGTTCAGGACCTGATCGGCGGTGCCGATGAGGAAAACGCCCTGTCGACCCGTGTCGTCACTGAGCTTGCCTGGCATTCGCTGTTCATCCGCAACCTGCTCATCCGCCCGAAGCGGGAGAAACTGGCAGGCTTCAAACAGAAGCTGACCATCATCAATCTGCCGAGCTTCAAGGCTGATCCGGCGCGTCACGGCGTCCGTTCGGAAACCGTCATCGCCTGCGATCTCACCAATGGTCTCGTCCTCATCGGCGGTACCTCCTATGCCGGTGAAAACAAGAAGTCGGTCTTCACGGTGCTGAACTACCTGCTGCCGGCCAAGGGCGTCATGCCGATGCATTGCTCGGCCAATGTCGGTCCCGAGGGTGATTCCGCCGTGTTCTTCGGCCTGTCCGGCACCGGCAAGACCACGCTGTCGGCTGATCCGTCGCGTACGCTGATCGGCGACGATGAGCACGGCTGGGGCGAGCACGGCATCTTCAATTTCGAAGGCGGCTGCTACGCCAAGGCGATCAAGCTGTCGGCCGAAGCTGAGCCGGAAATCTATGCCGCGACCCGCCGTTTCGGCACCGTTCTCGAAAACGTCGTGCTGGACGAAAACCGTGTTCCGGATTTCAACGACAATTCGCTGACGGAAAACACCCGCAGTGCCTATCCGCTGCACTTCATTCCGAATGCATCGGAAACGGGCATTGCCGGTCATCCGAAGACGATCATCATGCTGACGGCGGATGCCTTCGGCGTGCTGCCGCCGATTGCCCGGCTGACGCCGGAACAGGCCATGTACCACTTCCTTTCCGGCTACACGGCAAAGGTTGCCGGGACGGAAAAGGGCGTGACTGAGCCGGAAGCGACATTCTCCACCTGCTTCGGTGCACCCTTCATGCCGCGCCACCCGGCGGAATACGGCAACCTGCTGCGTGAGCTGATCGGCAAGCATGGCGTGGACTGCTGGCTGGTCAACACCGGCTGGACCGGCGGTGCTTACGGCATCGGCAAGCGTATGCCCATCAAGGCGACCCGCGCGCTTCTGACGGCAGCCCTCACCGGCGAGCTGAAGGGCGCCGAATTCCGCACCGATGCGAATTTCGGTTTCGCCGTGCCGCTGTCGCTGGAAGGCGTCGATGCCGCGATCCTCGACCCGCGTTCGACCTGGGCCGACGGCGCAGCTTACGACGCGCAGGCGAAGAAGCTTGTGTCGATGTTCGTTACGAACTTCACCAAGTTCGAAGATCACGTCGACAGCAAGGTGCGCGATGCAGCACCGGGACTGCTGCTCGCGGCAGAATGAATAAGCCTCGTTTATGAGGAGGAGGGGAACCCGGCCTTGTGCCGGGTTCTTTCGTTTCGTGCCTTGTTTTCATTTTTCTCGATCTGTGGCATCACCGGCGCGGAGAAAAAACATGGCCAGCGCCCCGCTTTACATCAGCAACCGAATTACCATCGCCGGCTGGGAGCTGACGGAGCAATTCGTGCTGGCCGGCGGGCCGGGTGGCCAGAATGTCAACAAGGTCTCGACGGCGGTTCAGCTGTTTTTCGACATCGCCAATTCTCCCTCCCTGCCGGAACGGGTGAAGGCGAATGCGCTGCGTCTGGGCGGGCGGCGTGTTTCGAAAGAAGGCGTGCTCATGATCGAGGCGAGCCGGTTTCGAAGCCAGGAGCGCAATCGCGAAGACGCGCGTGAACGGCTGAAGGAACTGATCCTTGAAGCGGCAGCGCCGCCGCCGCCGGTGCGCAAGGCCACCAAGCCGACCAAGGGTTCCGTCGAGCGCCGCCTCAAGGCAAAATCCGGCCGGTCGGATGTCAAGAAAATGCGTGGCAAGCCATCAGGCGACTAGGTCGCGCTGGACGGCAAAATGTTTCGCACTTGTCATAGACCTTCAGATATCGTCTGGTAAATCTCCTACAACCAAGGAGGGTGCTATGGGTCTGTTCAATTTCATCAAGGAAGCGGGAAAGAAGCTTGGTATCGGTGGAGATGATGCCCCCGATGTCGAAGCCGTCAAAAAAGAACTCGCTTCCCACGATCTCGGCACCGACAAGGTTCAGGTCGAGGTGGTGAACGATAAGGTCGTTCTGAAGGGCGAAGTGGCCGACCAGTCGATTTTCGAAAAAGCGGTCATCGCCGTTGGCAATACGCTCGGCATTTCCAAGGTCGAGGCCGGCGAGCTGACGGTGGCAGAAGCGCCGGCGAAGGAACCCGTTTTCTACACGGTCAAGAAGGGCGATAATCTCTGGAAGATCGCTGAAGCCCAGTACGGCAAGGCAAATGGCGGCAAGAACAACATCATCTTCGAAGCCAACAAGCCGATGCTGACCCATCCCGATAAAATCTATCCCGGTCAGGTTTTGCGCATTCCTGACCTTGCCTAATAACGGATTTTAACCGCTGCGATGGAGATGCCGCTTTTGCGGCATCGTTCACAACTTGCGAAGCGCCACCGTGTCGATCAGGTGGTTTTTGCCCTTGCGCAGGATAAGATCGGCGCGTGGACGCGTGGGCACGATGTTCTGGCGCAGGTTCTTCAGGTTGATGTTCTGCCAGAGGCCCTCGGCAATGCTGAGCGCCGCCTCTTCGCTGATCGACGCATAGCGATTGAAGAATGAATTCGGGTCTCGGAAGGCGGTTTGCCGCAGATTCATGAACCGGTTCACATACCAGTTGTGAATGAAGTCCTCATCCGCATCGATGTAGATCGAGAAATCGAAGAAGTCGGAAACGATCGGCACGATCCGCCCGCCCGCCGGCAGGTCGCGTGATTGCAGCACGTTGATGCCTTCGAAGATGAGGATATCCGGCTGGTCGATGACAGTGAATTCGTTGGGCAGCACGTCATAGGTCAGATGCGAGTAGCGTGGCGCCTTCACATTCGGCTGGCCCGCCTTGATCGCCGAGAGGAAACGCAGCAGCGCACCGATGTCGTAGCTTTCCGGAAAGCCCTTGCGCTCCATCAGGTTTTCGCGCCGCAGCACCTCGTTCGGGTAAAGAAACCCGTCGGTGGTGATGAGATCGACCTTCGGACTGGAAGGCCAACGGGCCAGAAGCTCCTTCAAAATACGCGCCGTTGTCGATTTTCCAACCGCCACCGACCCGGCAATGCCGATGACGAAGGGCGTCTTGTTGACATCCGCCATGTTCAGGAAGCGGTTGCGCTGTTCGAACAGCAGCTGCGATGCTTCCACATGCGATGACAGGAGGCGCGACAGCGACAGATAGATACGCCGCACTTCGTCCAGATCGATCGGGTCGTCCAGCGAACGCAGTCTTTTGACCTCGTCGGCGGAAAGGGTGAGTGGTGTGTCGGCGCGAAACTTTGCCCATTCTTCCGAGCTGAAGAAGTGATAGGGCGAATATTCATCCGGGCGGAAATGATCGAGTGTGCTCGGCATGCCTCTCTCCCCGCTGCCTGCCTTGACATTCATGATGTCGGCCTCGCTGCCTTTTCCGCAAGTCCGGTCTGTCCGGTCCGACGCTCCAGCTCGGCAAAGACGTCGGCAAGGGGAATGTCGGCGATCTTCAACACCACCAGCAGATGATAAAGCAGATCGGCGGCCTCGTTTTTCAGCCCGTCGCGGTCTTTCGCGATGGCGGCGATCACGGCCTCAACAGCCTCTTCGCCCAGTTTTTTCGCCGCACGTTCCTGGCCCGCCGCAACAAGTTTGGCCGTCCAGGATTCATCGGGGGAGGCGGCGGCGCGTGTCGCGACGATGCGTTCCAGATCGGAAAGGGAAAATGCGCTCATGGAAAGGTTCCTGCAATCAGTCGAGACGCATGGCGATGCCATGCTCGGCCATGTAGCTCTTGGCTTGCCCGATCGAATAGGTGCCGAAGTGGAAGATGGAAGCGGCAAGCACCGCGGTCGCATGGCCATCGCGAACGCCGGCTACCAGATCATCCAGCGTTCCGACGCCACCCGAGGCGATGACGGGCACGCGAACCTGATCGGCAATGCTGCGTGTCAGGCCGATATCGTATCCGCTTTTGGTGCCATCGCGGTCCATCGAGGTGACGAGCAATTCGCCGGCACCGCGTTCGACCATCTTGATGGCAAATTCCACGGCGTCGATTCCGGTTGGCTGACGTCCGCCATGCGTGAAGATCTCCCAGCGCCCGTCTTCCCCGTCCTTCGAAACCCGCTTGGCGTCGATGGAGACGACGATACACTGGTTGCCGAATTTGTCGGCAGCCTGCGCGACGAAATCAGGATCTTTCACCGCTGCGGAATTGATGGAGACCTTGTCTGCACCGCAGAGAAGCAGCTTGCGGATGTCAGCCACGGCGCGGACGCCGCCGCCGACGGTCAGCGGCATGAAGCAATGGTCGGCCGTGCGCGATACCACGTCGAAAATCGTGTCGCGATTGTCGGACGAGGCGGTAATGTCGAGGAAGCAGAGTTCGTCCGCTCCCGCCGAATCATAGGCCTTCGCCGCCTCGACTGGGTCGCCGGCGTCGATAAGATCGACGAAGTTCACACCCTTGACGACGCGGCCGTCTTTTACATCGAGGCAGGGAATAACGCGGGCTTTGAGGGTCATGCGCTTATCTCCTTGGCAGCCTTGATGAGGGCGAGCGCCTCGGCAGGATCGATGCGCCCGTCATAAAGCGCGCGGCCTGAAATTGCGCCCTCTAGCTTTGCGGCATCCGGCTGCAACATGCGCTTGATGTCTTCGATGGAAGCAAGGCCGCCGGAGGCGATGACCGGGATCGACACGGCATCTGCCAGTTCGAGTGTCGAGGCCCAGTTGATGCCAGCCAGAATGCCGTCGCGATCGATATCGGTGTAGATGATGGCGGCAACGCCGGCACCTTCGAAACGTTTGGCAAGTTCGATAACGCCAAGTTCTGAGGCTTCCGCCCAGCCCTCAACAGCAACCTTGCCGCCTTTGGCGTCGATGCCGACAGCGACCTGACCGGGGAAACGCTTGCAGGCTTCGATAACCAGAACGGGATCGCGTACCGCCACGGTGCCGAGAATGACGCGGGCAAGCCCACGGCTGAGCCACGCCTCAATATGATCGAGAGTGCGGATGCCGCCGCCAAGCTGCACCGGGTTTGTCGTGGCCTTGAGAATGGCATCGACCGCTTCGCCATTCACCGTCTGGCCAGCGAAGGCGCCGTTAAGATCGACGACATGCAGCCACTCGAAGCCTTGGTCCTCGAAGGACTTCGCCTGCGCGCCGGGGTCCGTATTGTAAACGGTTGCCTGCTCCATATCGCCGAGTTTCAGGCGAACGCACTGGCCGTCTTTAAGATCGATTGCGGGAAAAAGAATCATGTCAGGGCTTCCAGCGCAGGAAATTGGAAATCAGGGCGAGGCCGAGCGTCTGGCTTTTTTCCGGGTGGAACTGCGCGCCAGCCATATTGTCGCGACCAACGAAAGCCGTCATCGCGCCACCGTAATTGGTGGTGGCGATGACATCCGCCGGATGTTTCGCCGCCAGATGATAGGAATGCACGAAATAGGCATGCAAGCCGTCAGCGCCGGTTCTGATACCGTCGAACAGGGGATGCTGATGCCGGATTTCCAGCGTATTCCAGCCAATCTGCGGGATTTTAAGCGCCGGATCGGAGGGCGTCATTTCAATGACATCGCCTTCGATCCAGCCAAGCCCCGTGCTGACAGTCTTTTCGAGACCGCGCGAAGACATCAGCTGCATTCCGACGCAGATGCCGAGGAAGGGATGAGCTTTTTTCTCGACGGCTTCGATAAGCGCCTCATGCATGCCGGGCACAGCTTCGAGACCGGCGCGGCAATCGGCATAGGCGCCGACGCCTGGCAGGACGATGCGGTCCGCAGATGCGACGTGATCCGGCTTATCGGTCAGGTCAATGGTTGCATTGATGCCGGCTTCGCGGGCGGCGCGCTCGAAAGCCTTGGTGGCCGAACGCAGGTTGCCAGAACCGTAGTCGATAATCGCGACGCGCATGTCAGCGCCTTCCATTCAAGTCGAAAAGAAACGATCCGGAGGGATCGTTGACGAAGTTTTTGTCACCGCTCTTCTGCGGCGAGGGTGTCCATACCGGCTGCGACAGCTGTCCCAACGGCTCGGTATTTTCGGAAAGATCGGAGAAATATATCTCTTCGGCACTCGAAAGATCAGGGGCGGAAATAACCGAGGTCATCTTCCAGCCCTTGCCTATCAGGTGCCGGACGAGAAAATCGCGCCCCTCCAGTGCAGTGATGAGGGCAATGGCGACGCTGCACAAAATGCCCACCGGTTCGAATCCGGGTAACATTGATGCGAAACCGGCCAGAACGAGAACTGCAAATACGACGATCGCGGCCAGCCACAGCCGGTTTACGGCCAGCCACAGCCAGGGCGCAATAAGTGCCAGCCAGACGAAACGGTCTGCTATGAAGCGGGTCGTCTTGTGGTCCCTGTCCGGCCCGTTGGGGGCTTCCAGAACGAGATAGCTTGTCATGGGCTTCCTGACAGCTTTGGCGGTCAGGCCAGCATGCCCTTTGTCGAGGGAACGCGGCCTGCTTGCCGGGGGTCGATCTCGGTTGCCGCGCGAAGAACGCGGGCAACGGCCTTGAAGCATGTTTCGGCGATATGATGGTTGTTGGCGCCGTAATGGTTCAGGATATGCAGCGTGATGCCGGCATTCTGGGCCAGCGCCTGAAAGAATTCGCGCACAAGCTCGGTGTCGAATGTGCCGATCTTCGGCGCGGAGAAGTTGACATTCCACACAAGGAAGGGACGGCCGGAAATATCCACGGCAGCCTTGGTCATCGTCTCATCCATGGCAAGATCGAGCGAGGCGTAGCGGGTAATGCCGCGCCTGTCACCCAACGCCTTCGCGATGGCCTGGCCGATGGCGATGCCGGTATCTTCCACCGTATGGTGATCATCGATATGCAGGTCACCTTGAACCTCGATATCCATGTCGATCAGCGAATGGCGGCTCAGCTGGTCCAGCATATGATCGAAAAATCCCACCCCGGTGGAAATTGTCGACTTGCCGGTGCCGTCGATATCCACGCGCACCGAAACCGAGGTTTCGTTGGTCTTGCGGATAATCTCGCCTTTACGTTCTGCCATCTTTGGCCGCTCCGTGAAAATGTCGCCGTTCCTTATCAGCACGAGACATAAATATCCAGTTGTTCCATCGTCTTGCATGATCTGCGAAAAACAGTGCAGTGCGGGCAGGATTTGCAATCGTGAAAAGCAAACTTACATAGATGCCGAGAAGGGCCGGATGCCGGCCCGTTAACCGCAGGCCCGGTAGGGCAGACAGGTGTTTGATGACAACGATTATTACAGTCAGGAAGGGCGGCAAGGTCGTCATGGCTGGCGATGGTCAGGTAAGTCTTGGCCAGACCGTCATGAAGGGCAATGCCCGCAAGGTTCGACGCATTGGCAAGGGTGAAGTGATTGCCGGGTTTGCCGGCGCAACGGCGGATGCCTTCACGCTGCTCGACCGTCTCGAAAAGAAACTTGAGCAATATCCCGGTCAGCTCATGCGCGCAGCCGTAGAGCTTGCAAAGGACTGGCGCACGGATAAATATCTGCGCAACCTCGAAGCCATGATGCTGGTGGCCGACAAATCCACGACACTCGCCATCACCGGTAATGGTGACGTGCTGGAACCCGAACATGGCGCGATCGCCATCGGCTCCGGCGGCAACTACGCCTTTGCGGCTGCCCGCGCCATGATGGATACGGACAAGTCGGCAGAGGAGGTGGCGCGCAAGTCGCTCGATATCGCCGCCGATATCTGCGTTTACACCAACCATAACCTCGTCATCGAAACCCTCGACGCCGAGTAAGCATATTTCTCACCCCCATTTCTCACCCAAGGGTCCTGTGGGCCGGGCCAGAATGGCCGGCCGGAACAGGAAAGCCGAGAGGACAGAATGACCACTTTTTCTCCCCGGGAAATTGTCTCGGAACTGGATCGCCACATCATCGGCCAGCATGATGCGAAACGTGCGGTCGCGATTGCGCTGCGCAACCGTTGGCGTCGCCAGCAGCTCGATGAGAGCCTGCGCGACGAAGTGATGCCGAAAAACATCCTGATGATCGGACCGACCGGTGTCGGCAAGACGGAGATTTCCCGCCGTCTCGCCAAGCTTGCCGGCGCGCCCTTCATCAAGGTCGAAGCGACCAAATTTACCGAAGTCGGTTATGTCGGTCGCGATGTCGAGCAGATCATCCGCGATCTGGTCGAGATCGGCATTGGCCTCGTGCGTGAAAAGAAGCGCGCGGAAGTACAGGCCAAGGCGCATCAGAGCGCCGAAGAGCGGGTGCTCGACGCACTGGTCGGATCGACCGCGTCACCCGCGACACGTGAGAGCTTCCGCAAGAAGCTGCGCGATGGCGAGCTGGACGACAAGGAAATCGACATCGAAGTGGCCGACAGCGGTTCGGGCATGCCCGGCTTTGAAATACCCGGCATGCCGGGCGCCAATATCGGCGTTCTCAACCTGTCGGAAATGTTCGGCAAGGCGATGGGCGGACGCACCAAGAAGGTACGCACCACCGTCTCGAAATCCTATACCGATCTCGTTCGCGACGAATCCGACAAGCTGCTCGATAATGACATGATCCAGCGCGAAGCGGTGAAGTCGGTGGAAAATGACGGCATCGTCTTCCTCGATGAGATCGACAAGATTGCTGCGCGCGATGGCGGCATGGGTGCCGGCGTCTCGCGTGAAGGCGTGCAGCGCGATCTTCTGCCGCTCGTTGAAGGCACGACTGTCTCGACCAAATACGGGCCGGTGAAAACCGACCACGTTCTGTTCATCGCTTCCGGCGCGTTCCATGTGGCAAAGCCGTCCGACCTTCTGCCGGAGCTTCAGGGCCGCCTGCCGATCCGTGTCGAGCTTAAGCCGCTGACGAAGGAGGATTTCCGCCGTATCCTGACCGAGACGGAAGCAAGCCTCATCCGCCAGTACAAGGCGCTGATGGCGACGGAAGAACTCGATCTCGACTTCACGGACGATGCGATCGACGCTCTGGCCGACGTGGCTGTTCATCTCAACTCGTCGGTCGAGAATATCGGTGCGCGCCGCCTTCAGACAGTGATGGAGCGTGTTCTCGACGAGATTTCCTTCAACGCACCCGATCGTGGTGGCTCTGCCGTCAAGATCGATCAGGAATATGTCAAAAAGCACGTCGGCGATCTTGCCGCCGATACGGATTTGTCCCGCTATATTCTCTGAATATCTTGGAGAGCAAAGACACGAGAGTGCGGCCACATTTGCCGCACTCTTTTATTTTACGGCCTTGTCTCGCATTCAGCCCCCTTTTTGTTTATGGGAAAGGCTGCATTCCGGTTGGAACCGCTTTATGGAATGGTCCGGTTTTCTCTTGGTTCGGGAGAGGTCGGCTTGAGAAAAGGCATTCGCTCGTGCGCAAAACTCTTCTGGCATTTGCCGCCGCTTTGACGTTCACCGTCGTCTCGTCTTCTTATGCCGAGGCCGCGACGGTCGTCCCGCCTGGCAATCGCAATGCCGAACAGCCGGGCATTCCGGGGGCTTCCGCACGTCGAACCAAGGGTTCCAATACGTCTTTCGAGCGTAAATACCAGAAGGTGATCGACCTCCTGTCTTCCGATAAGGCACTGATCGGCAAGATCAAGTCTACCGCCGGGCGCTACGGTATCGATCCGATCCACATGATCGGGGCGATTGTCGGCGAGCATACCTATAACGTCGACGCCTATGACCGCCTGCAATCCTACTACGTCAAGGCCGCCTCCTATGCCGGCAGCAGCTTCCGTTTCGGCTACAAGGACGAAACCATCGCGCAGTTTCTGACGCATTCGCAATTCGCCAGGTGCCAGTCGAAAAAGGATTCCTATAGCCTTTGGAACTGTCGGGAAGACGTCTGGGACGACAGCTTCCGCGGCAAGACGGTAGATGGCGTTGCCTATCCGAACAATCGTTTCAGCGCTGTATTTTTCCAGCCCTTTTATGCCGGACAGACCTTCGGTCTCGGCCAGATCAATCCGCTCACGGCATTGATGTTGTCCGACATGGTGTCGAAAACCTCAGGTTATGAGAAGCTCGACGAAAACGATGCGACCGCCGTTTATACCGCGATCATGGACCCGGATCGCTCGCTCGCCTTCATGGCAGCTTCCATCCGCAAATCGATCGACGACTACAGGTCGATTGCCGACATGGATGTTTCCAAAAATCCTGGTGTAACGTCCACGCTTTATAATGTCGGCGGATCCGCGCAGCGCGCTGCCGCTCTCGCCCAGAAAAATCGTCAGCGCGCCGCAGGTGGAGAACAGCCGCTTTTGCCGGAAGAAAACTATTACGGCTGGCTGGTGAACGATCGCATCAAGGATTTGCAGGCGCTTTTGTAGAAAAAGACGATTATCGTCGGCATTCTTTCCAAAACGGAAATAATATTTGGTTGCCTCTCGCAATTGACGAGCGCCTGCCTCAGCGTCCAATCTGCGCCCTTAAGATAAAGAGGAGGCGCATGTGAGCCGCACCAATAAATTCGGTCTTTCCATTGATGACAGGCTTTATGCTTTTTTGACGGATGACGTTCTGCCGGGCACGGGTCTTGATGCAGAAACCTTCTTCGAAGGCTTTTCCGCCATCGTCCACGAGCTTTCCCCTAAGAATCGTGAATTGCTCGCAAAGCGCGACGCCTTGCAGGAAAAACTGGATGGCTGGTACCGGCAGAATGGCGCCCCGACGGATTTTGATGTCTATGAGGGCTTCCTGAAGGAAATCGGCTATCTGCTGCCGGAAGGACCCGGCTTCAAGGTCGAAACCAGCAACGTCGATTCGGAAATTGCCGCTGTCGCAGGCCCGCAGCTTGTCGTGCCGGTCATGAATGCCCGTTATGCGCTGAACGCCGCCAATGCCCGCTGGGGTTCGCTTTACGATGCGCTTTACGGCACGGATGCCATTTTTGACGCCGATGGTGCGGAAAAGGGCAGGGGCTATAATCCGAAACGCGGCGAAAAGGTCATTGCCTGGGCGCGGAACTTCCTCAACGAATCAGCTCCGCTCGAAACGGCAGGCTGGTCGGATGTGACCGGATTCAAGATCGTTGACGGCCTCTTGCAGCTTGCAATCGGTGACAGCAAAACGGGCCTGAAAGATGCCGAGCAATTCAAGGGCTTTACCGGCGATGCGGAAAAGCCGGCAACGATCCTGCTTGGCAAGAATGGTCTGCACACCGAGATCGTCATCGATCCCTCGACGGAAATCGGCAAGGGTGACAAGGCGGGCATCTCTGATGTCATTCTCGAATCGGCGCTGACAACCATCATGGACTGCGAGGATTCCGTTGCCGCTGTTGATGCCGAGGACAAGGTGCTGGTTTATGGCAACTGGCTTGGCCTGATGCGCGGCGACCTGACGGAGAAGGTTTCCAAGGGTGGTAACACCTTCACCCGTAGTCTCAACCCGGATCGTTATTACACCGCCCCCGATGGTGGAGCACTTACTCTGCCGGGGCGCTCCCTGATGCTGGTGCGTAATGTCGGTCACCTCATGACCAATCCGGCGATCCTTGACAAGGATGGCCGCGAGGTGCCGGAAGGTATCATGGACGCCGTCGCCACAGCGCTGATTGCGCTTTACGATGTCGGCCCCTCCGGCCGTCGCCAGAATTCCCGCGCCGGTTCCATGTATGTCGTCAAGCCGAAGATGCACGGGCCGGAGGAAGTCGCCTTCGCCAACGAGATTTTCACGCGGGCCGAAAAGCTTGTCGGCATGGCGCCGAACACCATGAAAATGGGCATCATGGACGAGGAACGCCGCACCACGGTCAACCTCAAGGAAAGCATTCGCGCGGCAAAAGACCGGGTCGTCTTCATCAATACCGGCTTCCTCGACCGCACGGGCGACGAAATTCATACCTCGATGGAAGCGGGTCCGATGATCCGCAAGGGCGATATGAAACAGGCGGCCTGGATTGCGGCTTACGAGAACTGGAACGTCGATATCGGTCTGGAATGCGGCCTTTCCGGCCATGCGCAGATCGGTAAGGGCATGTGGGCCATGCCTGACCTGATGGCCGCCATGCTGGAGCAGAAGATCGCGCATCCGAAGGCAGGCGCCAACACCGCCTGGGTACCTTCACCCACGGCTGCGACGCTGCATGCCACGCATTATCACAAGGTCGATGTCGCAGCCGTTCAGGACGACCTGAAAAGCCGCGGCCGGGCAAAACTCTCCGATATTCTATCGGTGCCGGTCGTGCCGCGTCCCAATTGGACGCCCGAGGAAATCCAGCGCGAACTCGACAACAACGCGCAGGGTATTCTGGGATATGTCGTGCGCTGGGTCGATCAGGGCGTCGGCTGCTCCAAGGTGCCTGACATCAACAATGTCGGACTGATGGAGGACCGCGCCACGCTGCGCATCTCCGCGCAGCATATGGCCAACTGGCTTCGCCATGGCGTGGTTACGCAAGAGCAGATCGTTGAGACCATGAAACGCATGGCCGCCGTGGTCGATAGCCAAAATGCCGGAGATCCGGCCTATCTGCCGATGGCGTCCAACTTTGAAGGATCGGTCGCTTTTCAGGCCGCCGTCGAACTTGTGCTGAAAGGCCGGGAGCAGCCTAACGGTTATACGGAACCGGTTCTGCACCGCCGTCGCCTCGAACTGAAGGCGAAGCAGGCGGCTTGAGGCCGACAGGAAATCCAGAGCACGTCTTGTCTGAATGCAATGTTCGACGTGCTCTACCTTAAAACTGCTAGGCACTTTTACTGGGAATGCTCCAGAAACAAAAAAGCCGCCGGGAATTCCACGGCGGCTTTTTCTTTGTCTGGTATCTGATCTTACTGGATCACGACAACCTTGGTGCTGCGGCCGGGACGGACGCGGCTGTAAAGGTCGATAACGTCCTGGTTGATCATGCGGATGCAGCCGGAAGAGGCGGCGGTGCCGATCGATGCCCATTCAGGCGAACCGTGGATACGGAACAGCGTGTCCTGTCCCTTTTCGTTGAAGAGATACATGGCGCGCGCGCCGAGCGGGTTGGAAAGACCCGGACCCATGCCTGCCTCGACATACTTTGCGACTTCCGGCTTGCGGTCGGCCATTTCCTTCGGCGGATGCCACATCGGCCATTCCTGCTTCCAGGCGACGTAGGCTTCGCCGGCCCAGGCAAAACCAGCCTTGCCAACGCCGATGCCGTAACGAACTGCGCGGTTGCCGGGCAGGATATAATAAAGGAAACGCTCACGCGTATTGACGATGATCGTGCCCGGCCGTTCGTTATTCTGGAATTCGACGATCTGACGACGGAACTTCTCGTTCACACGATTGATCGGGATGGCGGGAAGCGCATAGCCCGCGTCGGTCACAGGGCCGTAAACATCGTTGAAGATCTGGACGGTTTCGACCTTTGCCGGAACCGGGTTAGCGACCGGCACTGACGCCGCTACCTGGCCGGATGATTGGGATGTGGTTTCGGCGCAGCCGGCCAGAGCCAGTGCTGCCGTCAGACCGAGTGCAGTCAATGAGGTACGGATGCGCATATCGTTCTCGCGGAAAATTCGCCAAATTGTGCGAAGGAGTAGGCTTAATTGGATAAATCGGTTATTTTCCATTAAGCCGTTCTTGGCAAGCCGATACGCTGCTGCAGGACGAATGTGACTTTAAAATTGCCGGTTGATTGCCTTTTTGCAACAATAGGTCAAACGCCTCAGTAGCCTTTATCCATGACTATTCTTTCGCTTACCAACAATAATCCGTTAATCGACGGTCGCCAGTCGGACAAGGCGATGCTGGTGCGCCGCGGCGTTCAGGTGCTTTTGCACGAGATGCGACATTCGGTTTTGCCGGAACTGCCGCTTGCAAGCGGACGACGGGCCGATCTCATCAGCCTTTCGGCAAAGGGTGAAATCTGGATTATCGAAATCAAATCCTCGATCGAGGACTTCCGCGTCGATCGCAAATGGCCGGAATACCGCCTGCATTGCGACCGGCTGTTTTTCGCCACCCATCCTGAAGTGCCGGTCGAAATCTTTCCGGAAGAATGTGGGCTTATCCTGTCGGATGGCTATGGCGCCCATATGCTTCGCGATGCGCCGGAGCATAAATTACCGCCCGCAACCCGCAAATCGGTGATGCTGGATTTCTCGAGAACCGCTGCAACCCGGCTGATGCTGGCGGAGTGGACGACCGGGCGCAGCTTCGGAGAGTAATGCCCGGTTCCAGACCATATCCAGACGTAAAACCGCTTCTCACTTGTACTGTAAATGCTCTACTTCGGCGCGCGTTTCGCCAGAATGCGCTGCAGCGTTCGACGGTGCATGTTAAGCCGGCGGGCGGTTTCCGAGACGTTGCGCTCGCACATTTCATAAACGCGCTGAATATGCTCCCAACGCACCCGGTCGGCCGACATCGGGTTTTCGGGCACTTCAGTCTTTTCACCCTTGCGCTGCGTCAGCGCATTGAAGACATCGTCCGCATCGGCCGGTTTGGCAAGATAATCCAGCGCCCCAAGCTTCACGGCGGTAACGGCGGTTGCGATATTGCCGTAGCCGGTCAGGACGACAATCTGCGTATCGTCCCGGTACTGCCGGATGGCTTCGATGACCTCGAGACCATTGCCATCCGTAAGCCGCAAATCAACGACCGCATATTTGGGCGGCGCAGCCTTGGACCGGGCAATGCCTTCGCTGACCGTCTCGGCGGTATCGACGATAAATCCGCGTGTTTCCATGGCCCGGGCAAGCCGGCGCAGGAAGGGACCGTCGTCATCGACGATTAGCAGCGATCTGTCAGCTCCGATCGGGTCGTCGTCATCCGTTGTCGCGCTGATGGGGGTCTGGTCTTCTGTCGTCATGTCTCAGGCCTTTCGGCAACTTAGTCGGTTTTTTCTTCTTATCGCCGCTTCCACGTGGATGGTAAAGTCAACGGTCTCTTTTATCGTCCATAAGCGCTCGAGGCCAGATGATTGTGACCCGCGCTCCGGTTCCGCTCAAACCGCGATTTTCGAAGGTAACGGTGGCGCCGGAGCGTTCCAGCAATGTCTTTGCAATGAAGAGCCCGAGTCCCAGCCCTCCCGCCCGGGTATCGTTGTGACGTTCGGTCACATAGGGTTCACCAATGCGGGCAAGCACGTCATGGGCATAACCCGGTCCATCATCCTCAATGGTGACGGCGACATTCTGCGAATCGTACTCCACGGTCACGGTCACTTTTTCCCGCGCATAGTCCACGCCGTTTTCGATGAGATTGCCCAGCCCGTAAATAACGCCGGCATTCCGGATGCCAACCGGCTCGTCGATCCGGTTGTTCTTTTCGACGAGATCGAGACGGATGCCGAATTCCCGGTGCGGCGCCATCACCTCCTCAATCAGCGAGGAGAGCGGCAGGCGGCGCATATGCTCCTCATCATCGGTGGAAAGTGATGTGAGCCGGCGCAGAATATCCCGGCATCTTTCGCTCTGGCTGCGCAGCAGCGCTATGTCTTCGCCAAACCTTTCATCATTTCCGAGTTCCCGTTCCATTTCCTTGGCGACGACGCTGATTGTCGCCAGCGGCGTGCCCAGCTCGTGTGCCGCAGCGGCGGCCAGACCGTCTAGCTGCGAGAGATGTTTTTCCCGCTCCAGCACCAGTTCGGTCGCAGCCAGCGCATCGGCCAGCTGATTGGCCTCGTGTGAAACGCGATAGGCATAAAAGGCCGCGAAAGAGGTCGTGGCAATGATCGCGACCCACGTGCCCACATGCAGCAGAAGCTGGATCGGCAGCACCTCACCGGGATACCACGGAACCGGAAACGGCGAAAAAGCGATTGCCGTCGAGCAGATGACGGCAAATGCGAGCAGAATAAGCGAGTGCCGAAGCGGCTGCGAGGCGAAGGCGATGATGACCTGCACGCAGATCAGCGGTGCGAAAGGATTGGAAAGACCACCGGTGATGTAGATGAGCGCCGTCAATTGCAGCAGGTCGAATGCCAGCAGCAATGTCGCTTCCCACGGCTCCAGACGATAGGTGGAGGGAAAACGCGCAGTGAGAAACAGGTTGGCAAGCGCCAGTGCACCGATCAAAAGGCTGCAAGCCAGAAGTGGCAGGGGGAAGTTCAAGCCGAAAGCAACAAGCAGGATCGTCGCACTTTGCCCGGCCACCGCCAGCCAGCGCAACCATACGATGGTTTGCAGCCTTATCCTGCGGCTGGCGCGGCCAAGCCTTGTTGTTTCGATCGGATGGCCAGCCACCTTCATCTCCTTTGTGCTTTTCATCGTCATCACGTTCCGCGCGGTTTTGCGCGGCTGGTCGGCAATGCCGATGCCGGGTCCTCAGGCCATGGATGGCGCGGATACCTCCCGCGCATGTCCGCCCGTACATCTTTCCACGATCCTGCCCAGAAACCCGGAAGATCGCGTGTCGTCTGTATCGGCCTGTGCGCCGGCGAGGTCAATTCCAACAGCAGCGGCAACCGCCCCTGCGCGATGGCGGGATGAGCCGTCAGCCCGAAAAGCTCCTGCACACGAATGGAAAGCGTCGGTTCGCTGGCATCGTAACGAATAGGATGCCGCTGGCCCGTCGGCGCTTCGAAATGCGTCGGCGCAAGCCTGCCGAGATCGCGTGCGACCTCATAAGGCACCAGGGCTAAAAGTCCCTCGGAAAGGCTGCCGGGCCGGATATCCTGAAGGCTGCGGGCGCCGTGCTGGAAGGGCACGAACCATTCATCCAGCCGTAAAAGCAATGCAGCATCGCTGACATCCGGCCAGGGGTCGCCGATGCTGGCATTCAGAAAGCCTATCCTGTCGCGCAACTGCTGGGTTTCTTTTGTGAACGGAAGAATTCCGACACCAAATTCCCGAACGCCGTTGGCAAGTGCCTGCGCCGCCTGTTCACCCTCCGGGCGGGGCAGGGGCGTTTCGTCGAGGATGATGGCGCCTAGGCGCGTGACACGGCGTGCACGCGCCTGACCGCTTGCCTTGTCAAACAGCAGCTGGTCCTGCTGCACGATAAGATGCGGCATCCGCTCTTCTATATCGGTACGCTCGATGCTTGCTGCGGAAAGGATGCGCGGCTGTGCCGCACGCCCGGTAATATCGGCAACCACCAGCATCCTGCTCGCCGCCAGCCGTTCGGTTTCGGCAAGTTCCGCACCCCGGCCGTTCGCCATCACATAACGACCACGCGCTCCTCGCTGAAGCGCAATCCTGTCCGGATAGGCGTGCAGCAGCAAGGGGCCAGCCTCGCTTGGCTGTTCGTTCATAGTTTGCGCATCGCCGATCGCATCTAGAAGTCTAGACGCCAGCTTGCGCGCCGCTTGCGCCCTTTCGCTTCTCTCGGAAAGAAAGCGCCGCAATCTTTCATCGAGATCGATGTCGGTTCCGCCCAGTCCCTGTTCCGTCAGCATGACGGCGAGCATCGCCGCCTTTTTTCCCGCACCTTCGCTCGCCGCTGCAATTACCATTGCCGCAAGCCGTGGCGGTAATGAGAGGCTGCGCATCAGGTGGCCGCGTCGTGTGAGCGCGCCGCTTTCATCGAGTGCGCCCAGATTTTTGAGAAGCGCGATCGATTCCTTCAATGCCGCTTCGGGAGGGGCATCCAGAAATGAAAGCGCGGAAGGATCATGAACGCCCCAATGGGCAAGGTCGAGTGCAAGGCCGGAAAGATCACTCGCCAGAATTTGCGGTGGCGTGAAGGCGTTGAGCGCTGCCGTCTGTCCCGGATGCCACAGGCGGATCGCAACGCCGGGTTCCGTTCGTCCGGCTCGGCCCGCCCGCTGGTCGGCGGAGGCGCGCGAAACCCGCACTGTCTCCAGTCTCGTGATTCCCGTTGCCGGTTCGAAAACCGGTAGTCGCTGCAACCCGCTGTCAATCACCACACGCACGCCATCTATGGTGATCGATGTTTCTGCGATCGATGTGGCAAGCACGATCTTGCGCCGTCCGGCCGGTGCCGGCTTGATCGCCGCATCCTGCTCCTTTTGCGAAAGATTGCCGTAAAGCGGGATGATATCTGTATCGTCGGAAAAACGCCCCTCCAGCCGGTTGGCCGTGCGGGTAATTTCTGCCTGCCCCGGAAGGAAGGCAAGAATGGAGCCTGTTTCCGATGTATGAGCTTCGGTAATCACCTTTGTGACTTTCTCTTCGACAGGCACACCCTGCCAGCGGTCCTCGTAGCGGATGTCGATTGGATATGTGCGGCCGAGGCTCTGAATGACAGGGGCATCGCCCATCAGCGCACTGATGCGTTCCACATCAAGGGTGGCGGACATCACGAGGATGCGCAGATCGTCTCTCAGTCCCTCCTGAACGTCGAGCGCAAGTGCCAGTCCGAAATCGCCATCGAGTGAACGTTCGTGAAACTCGTCGAAAATCACCGTCGAAACGCCGGCAAGTTCCGGGTCGTCCAGAACCATCCGGGCGAAGACACCCTCAGTCACCACTTCAATCCGGGTTCTTGAGGAGATGCGATTGTCGAGCCGCATACGATAGCCGACGGTTTCTCCAACATTCTCCTGAAGAAGATCAGCCATGCGTCCAGCCGCGGCCCGGGCGGCAAGCCGGCGTGGTTCGAGAAGAATGATCTTGCCGTCGCCCCGCCATTCCTCACGCAGGAGATGAAGCGGCACCAGCGTTGTTTTGCCCGCACCCGGCGGAGCCGAGAGAACGGCACGCTTTGACCCGTCCAACGCTTGGGCAATCTCGGCCAGAACGTCGCTGACGGGAAGTACGGGCAGATCGATCTTTATATGGGCTGGCGTTCTGGTCATGCAAACAGGCCTGGGGCAATCGGGTTGATGTCTAAGCGTCTCTTTTGCCGTTTCTAAAGCACGGCCCGGTGCTTTGACAGTCGGCGGAGAGGGTTTCGCAAGAGCTCTTCCGGCAAAATTGCGGTTCTTCGCAAGCTATCTGTCGTGAAGGGTGGGAAGGGGTTCCCGCATGCGCCGCCAAAAGAGACGAGGATTCGTCCTTTCTATGCCTCCCTTGCGGTTCGCCTTGAAACTATCTTTTACTTTCATACGGTTAGCAAAAATGTCAGTTTTTTGACGATAGGTGTGTTGACTTGTTTGAGGGTGA